>JANXTZ010000049.1 GCA_025352125.1 Deinococcales bacterium
TCGAATTTGGTCATGAGGTCGTCGATAATGACGAAAGCTGTTACGATAAAATGGTCGTCCATGAGTGATCTCCTTTGAGTGCGTTGGGTAGACACATTCTGAAGAGTTATTCATGGGCGATCAACTGGCAATCAGGGTAACAATATCTCCAAAATTTGCGTCTTCATAAGCTTTTGCAATTTTTTGGTGAATATCAGTTCCAATGTAGGCATCCGATCTTAGATTCCCTGGTTTATTCCAAGTACCTTTTTCAAAACCTTTTAACTGATTCAGTTTCTCGAGTACCTCTTTAGAAATCTTTCCAGCCGTTCCTTTCAGAATATCCATCAATTGTTCAACCGTCACCTTGATGATCGAAGTTTTAGGTTGGTTCTTCAAAATTTTTTCTGCCACCGCTCGAAACACATTCGCAGGAAGTTCTTTCAGCATTTTAGCGGCAGCTTCCCACTTCTCGGCAATCAACAATGCTCGTATTGCTTCTAACGCTTTGATCACCGCTTCAGGCGATGCTTGCTCGAGTATCGGTTCAGGCTCGAGATTTGTTGCATTCTCGAGCGTTTCAGTTTCAGGATTGGTTTCAAGGTTTTGTTCATTTGGAATGTCTTCAAGCTCTGTGGCGTCTGACTGCTTTTTAGCTTTTAGTAAATCGGACTGCTCTTGAATTTTTGCCGTGTCTCGATCAAATCGTTCTCGAGCACGTTTTAGTTGCTCAGGGGTCGGTGGTGTAAAGGCTGGTTTTAGTTGGACACTTTGATCTGCTCAAGGTTTTTGTTTGGTTTCGGGCAATGAATTTGATGGTTTTTACCGCGATCAAAAGCCACCCTAATATTCTACCATAATGATTGTAGAAGTCTATACTTGTCATATTGAAAGTTTAGCGCTCAATCAAGCTCGCGCTTCAATTTTATTCTTTGATCGTCAATGTCGCCGCACTCGAGCGTCCGCGAATGCTGGGGTCGTACATCAGTTCGGCGGTGGTTGGCAGTGCGGTGAATGTGCCCGGGGTTTGCGCCCGCAGGATCACGTTAAATTCTTGTTCGCCGCCAAACGTGTCGGCGTACAGTTCCACACGGTCCTGGTACAGCTCGCGTCCCGAGTACCAGTACCACCAGCGCCAGTAGGGGCGCATTTGAACGGCACGACCTGACTCGATGTCCCAACCGTTTTCTTTGACCGCACTAAATCCGGCTGGCACGGGTTGAATCACTTGCAGGTGGCGCATACTGCCCGATTCGGGTTTGACATGAATGTTCACCGCGATCATGTCGCCAACGTTCACGCTTTGCGCCACACCGTCTTTAATCAATGGCTCGGGAATAAAATCCCAGTTTTTGGCGTCTTCGTTCCAGCGTTTCTCGAGTTTGTAATAGGTTGGCACAACTGTTATGCCCGTGTTTTCGGCGGTCAGGCGTTCGGGTTCGCGCACGTACTCGAGGCTGGCGGCGTAGTTCAGATCGCCTTTGACTTCCAGGGTGTTGTCGCCCTTGTTGAGCTTCGGGTCAAGCTCGAGCGTCGAGCCTTTTTCGTCGATGGTTTTCTGGGTAATCTCTTTTCCATTCAACATGATGCGCACGGTCTGGCTCGAGGTTTTTGGTTTTGGCAATGCCAGCGCGGCGATCACGGTGGCGGCGGTGTCTTGAGTTGAAACCCACCAGTATCCACGACGGTTTTGCAACAGGTAATTGATGGTCTTGGGAATCAATTTGCTGCTCGGTTCAATTTTCGCCAGTGCCTCGAGCGCCACGGCAGTCACCAGCACTGGGTTGTCTTCCCAGTAATAGTACCAACGGTATTCACGGTTTGGACGTTCCCAACGCACGTTGCTGTCGGTTTCGATGCGTGATGCCTTGAGGCGAATCATTATCTTGCGGGCATTCTCGAGTTGCCCAAGTTTGTTGTACGCCAGCGCCAGTTGCGCGTAATGGTAAGGCTCGAGGTCGCGCAGTGCCGCGAAGGCGTCCATCAGCTCAACCATTGGTTTTCCAGCCTCAGCCAGCGCTCGGAATCCCACGGCTCGAGCGCCACGTTGCCCGTCAGCGTCGTTCAAATGTTGACGCAGCCATTGCACCGCGCCGTCGAGCAGGTAGGCATCAAATTTCACACCTGCGGTTCTGGCTCGAGCCAGTGCCAGCACGACCTGGCTGGTCATCTCGAGGGTGCTCTGATCTTCGGTCCAGAAGCCCCAGCCGCCGTCCTCGTGACGCAGCGTCTCGAGTCTGGCGATTCCGGCATCCAGAATTTCGGGCAGGTCATCGCGCGGGAAGGCTTGTTGTGCCAAGAGCGTCGGCAAGAACCTCGAGAGGGTCTGTTCGGTGCAGCCGTAAGGATAACCAATCAGTTGCTCGAGTGCGGGTCGAACGGCACTCAGCAGGCTTGGGGTCAGGGCGATTTTCAAGGTTGCACTCTCGAGGTTGGCGTCACTAGCGACATTAAATTTCTTTGCGCCGCGTTTCCCGTCCGCTGCCCACCCAAAGCCGTCTTTGAAGCCTCGGGGTTTGATTTCAAGCGGCAACTCGAGCGCGTCGCCACCGTCTTTTCCAACAAAACTGGCGGTGATTTTGGCATTGCCGAACGTATTGGCGGTCACGGTGGTATCAAAGAATCCGCGTTGCCCTGGTTGCACGGTCAGGTTTGTCTCGAGCGGCGCGAGTGCGTTCAGTCCGTTCAAGCCGAACGTGAACGCGCCCGTGGTGGCTGTCGTGCGGTTGTTGTTGACAATCCCGCGCATTTGAAAGCTGTCGCCGCGCACCAAGAAGGCGGGTTGCGAAAGCCGAGTGATGATATCTTGCGTGACCATCACCTTGGCTCGAGCCTCACCGGCTTTGGCTTCAAAGGTTTGCCCCCGCGCCGTGATGCGCCAGGTGGTCAGGTTTTCTGGAAATGGCACAGTAATTGTTGCCATGCCGTTTTCGTCGGTGACCAAGCTGGCACGCCAGTCGGCGGTGTCACGAAAATCTTTGCGAACCTTCACGGCGGGTGTGCTCGAGTCTGCGGCTTTTTCGGCTCGTGCCATTGTGGCTGCGGGCGCTGGGCTTGCCAGACCGTCAGCCACGTTTCGAGGTGCGTCCGTGTAAAGCGGTTCGTCCTCGCTCGAGACGGTGCCGACCAGATTTTGTCGGTAGCCGTGAAGCACGTCGAACGGGTTTGGGGTGCTGTCTTCTTTCAGCAGGTAAACGCCCTGATCGACCACGCTGACACCCAATTCGGTTTGCACTGGTTTGCCGTTCGCATCGCGTACTTTGAAGCTGACCAGCCCTTGCTCTCCCGCCGCGTATTTTTGTTTGGCTGGCAGAATCTCGATGCTCAAACGATCCTCAACTTTTGGCACGCTGATGGTCGTCTCAGCCTCGTTCCTCGAGCCATTTTGCAAGAACACGGCTTTGAGTTCGGTGTTCGGCTGCATGTCCTTGGTGATCTTGAAGGTCCATTGCGCGTTGCCACCGGCTGCCCTGGTCAGTCGTTGCG
Source organism: Deinococcales bacterium (assembly GCA_025352125.1). Lineage (GTDB taxonomy): Bacteria > Deinococcota > Deinococci > Deinococcales > JAAFIG01 > JANXTZ01. The sequence goes on from JANXTZ010000049.1 coordinate 3,466, forward strand.
CCTGAATCTCCTTGCCCTCGAGCGTCAACCAGACATCCGCACCATTTTTGATGCCCGAGACGAACGCGACAGCGGTATCACCTACGGCGTACTCGCGTTTGTCAAGTTTGATCTGCATTCCGCCGTTGTCGTACCACCAGTACCAACTTGGATTGTCTTCGGTCACCCAAACAAAAGCCTCGCCCAGGGAGACACGGTTTTGTGGGTCTTTGGCTCGAGCCATGACGCTGTAACCGCCGCCCTGTTTGGTCTTAAATTTCACGATGGCATTGCCGTTTTTGGTGGTCACGGTTTGCGTCTCGAGCTTCTCCTCGCGCTGCGTCCAACGGTCAGAGTTATACCAGTAATCGCGGCGCACCAAGGTCAACTCGACCGGCGCGTTGACTTCTTGCCCAATCAAATCTCTGGTTCGAACATCCACCTCGAGATTCTCGCCCGCCTTGACCACATAACGGTTTGACCGCACCGCCACGCGCACGGTGCTTGGGTAGGCAATCAAACTCGAGGTCTGAGTTTGAGGACGGCGATTTTCGTCTTCTATCGTGGTCGTGATCTCGTAACGCACGGCGGCGTTGTCGGGGTCACGCTCGAGTGGCACACTGACCTCGAGTTTGCCGTTGGCGTCCAATGTGGTGGTCTTCTCGAGCACGATGGCTTGGCGCGGCGTCCAGTAATCCCATTCGCCCCAGTAATAACCAAAATCGTCATAACGTGGGTCGTCGCGGCGATACCGTTCTGCCCTGGAAACGGTCACGGTCACTTTGCCATTTGATAAACCACCGCCAAACAAATACTCGGCGCTCGAGGTGATTTTCACATTGTTGCCTTGCAGCCCTATCTCTGGATTCTCGAGGCTGACGGTGAAATCGGGCTTCACGTACTCTTCGACTTTGAATGCCGCCACCGTCAAATCTTGATCGCAACGGGCGTCGCCACTCGGGTTGACCAGAATTCGGTATTGGTCGTAGTCGCTGGTTTTGGCGCGTTTTGAGAGCGTGAATGTGCCCGAAAAAGTTCCGAACTTGTTGACGCTCGGTTTGCCGCGCCACAGTTCGGTGCTGTCGTAACACGCCACGGTACTGATATTCTCGAGCTTGACGGGCTTTAACGTGTTCGCCTCGCGCAGCGTGCCACGGAAACTGACGGCATCGGCGGGTTTGTACAACGGACGGTCGGTCTGTCCCGTCAATTTGTACTTTTCCACGCCGTAACTCTGCCACCATGACCTCGAGAGCGCCCAGTTGTTGCCAGCGTTGGCAACAATCAGCCCGCCCTTGTCGCTGGTTAGCACTAGCTCTCCAAGTCCGTCGCCGTCGGTTTTGATTTGCGTTTGCTTGCTGCCTTCAATCGCAAAAACATTGGTGGCTTTGCGCTGCCCGTTGCTGCGGTTGACGGTCAAAACATTCACTTTACTGTCACTGCGCTTGACCACCATGCCCAATTCTGTGACCAGCGCAATACCGACGCCCTTGGACTGCCCATTTGAAAAGCCGATCAGGTACAATCCAGGCTCGAGCTTGCCGATTTTAACCTGGTCGTAACGCTGATCCATGACCACCGAATCGCGCCGCACGACCACGGTTTTGACATTTTCAGGAATCTTTAGGGTGCTGTACCCCTCGTTTGGTTTCAGGCGCAAGAGTGCCAAGGGGTCGAGCACGCGGTTGATGGTGAAATCGATTTTGGTGATGTTTGAATAACTGTAAATGTTAAATTCTGGATTCTCAGATGGTAAAAAAATGCCCCTCGAGTAAACGTACAAGGGATTGGCGTCTTTGAGCGCAAACACCGCGCTGATGCCAAGGAGCAACAGCAATACAAGCCATAGTTTTAAAAATGGTTTCATGGGTTTAGTTTACCCACCCAAACCTGAAATCAATCTGATGTTGGAGATTCTAAAATCTGAAACGCGTTATTCGGTGTGCCCCACCGCAAATCGCTCGAGTCCTGCCAGGTCAATCAAAATGGTGCGACGGTACTCGATCTCGATCAGTCCGGCTTGGCGCAGTTGCTTCAAGATTTTTGCCGTGCTTTCCCGCGTGCCGTTGACACCCTGTGCGATGACTTCCTGCGATATTCTCAGGCTCTGGCGACCGAGCGCATCGGTTTCGCACAGTGGCGTGCGAATCAACTCGAGCAGGTACCGCGCAATGCGCTCGGGTAATTCTCCCACTTGCAAGTGCGTTTCAAATTTCATGATTCTTGCCAGTTGTTCGGACAGGTTTTTGGTGACTTGAATCAACATGCTCGGGTCGGTCACGGCAGGGGAGAGCATCTCGAGCGTCAAATCGGTCAGCGCGTGGGCTTCAACGGTATGATGCTGTGCGTTTAAAGATTCCTCGCCAAAATAATCGCCTGGCAGCACGTGACGCACGACCACGGTGCGACCGTTCGGACTGAGTTTGGTGACCCTCGCCATGCCAGCCGTCAAACGGAACAGACTCTCACTGGGGTCGCCCTCCAGATAGACGGGGCTGCCCTTTGAAATCCGAAGTTGCGGGGCGGTTCTGAGCGGGTCTGATTTGGGTGAATCTGATCTGGGCGAATCTGATCTGAAATAATTCATGCTGTCTCCTTCGGCGTGTCGGCGTTTAAACCGTCCAGTAGAATGCTGCTGACTCGAGATGCCAAGTTTATCCAGGTTTTCTGATGCGCTGCGACGTTCATTTCTGAAAGTAAACTGAGGAATGCAAAGGTACTAAATTTCGTGTCGTGAGGACGCAATTCGCCCGTTTTAATTCCAATCTCAAAGATTTGATGCGTTTTGCCAAAAATATGATTGTAAAAATCTGTGCCCAAGGTTTGCTGATGCTCGAGCGGCAAAAAGTGCATGGTGTCTTGCAACACGCGGTGGGTTTGACGCGTGTTCTGAAACACGAATCCCGCTATCGCCTCGAGTCTTTGGCGTACAGTGTCGCCAGCGTCAAACGCGTTTTGAAAACCAGCCTTGTTCAGTTCAATGTGCTTGTTGGCAATCTCGAGCATGATCTGGTCTTTGCCCTGTGGGAAGTGGTGGTACAGACTGGCTTTGCGAATCCCGATTTGATCCGCTATCGAGTCCATTGAAACGCCGAGATAACCGTGCTCGTGCAGCAAAGTGTCTGCCGCGTTCAAAGCCCGCGCTCGAGTGTTTTCGGTCTGGTGTTTTGGAGGTCGAGGCATTTAATCTACCGATTGGTAGGTTAACGGGTTTTGAGGCTCGAGAATTGAGGGTGGCTTACAAAGACTTAAACCCAGGTCCGCGAACAAACCGTCCTGGCAACGCCCCAGTGTGCTCCCCGTGCGCGAGCACCCGCACGCCATTGACCCAAACGTGTTCGATACCAACTGAAAGTTGATGCGGCTTTTCAAAAGTTGCCAGATCACCCACGGTGTCGGGATTGAACAGCACCAAATCCGCGTAACATCCCACCTCGAGCCGTCCACGGTCAGGAATCGAAAGCCTCTGCGCCACACTTGAAGTCATTTTGCGCACCGCCTCCTCGAGACTGAGAATTTTTTCTTCACGCACGTACTTGCGCAACACCCTGGGGAATGTGCCGTAACCCCGAGGATGCACGGCTTCGGTGGCGGTGCTGGGGTCGTGACCGCCCGCGTCCGAAGAAATTTTCACCCAAGGCTCGAGGATTTGAAGTCTCAGGTTCTCCTCGCCCATGGTGAAATACACTGTGCCGATGCGTTGACGCTCTGACCGCAACAGATCAAACACACTATCGACCCAATCGGTCCCCCTGGCGGCGGCAATCTGGGACAGTTTCATGCCGACATACTTTTGATTTTCAGGTTTTCTGAAACCTATGGGCATGATGATTTCGGGTCGTGAGGTGTTCATGTCGCCCTGACCTTCGAGGATATCGGCTTTGATCTTGGCAGTCATTTCTGGGTTCTCGAGGTTGTCCCAGAATTTGCCCTGGGCGCTGACCCAAGTTGGCAAAATGGCGTCCAAGCCCGTGCCACTGGCTGGATACGGGTACATGTCGGCGGTCACGTCCACACCCGATGCTCGAGCCTGACCAATCATCGCCAGCACGTCAGGCATTTTGCGCCAGTTGCGTTCGCCGCTGGCTTTGAGGTGATAAATTTCTGCGGGAATCTTCGCGGCTCGAGCAATATCCAAAGTCTCTTTCACGCCCTCGAGCAAGCCATCACCCTCGGAGCGCATGTGGGTGATGTACACGCCACCAAAACTGGCGGCAACCTTGCAGATTTCAATAATCTCCTTCGTGCCGACAAATTCGTCTGGCGGGTAAATCAGTGCGTAAGCCACGCCCATCGCACCATCACGCATGGCATCTGCCATCACACGGCGCATGACCTCGAGTTCGCTGGCATCGGCAGCGCCCATCCGCATCCCGCAGGCGTACTCGCGCAGCGTGCCACCCGCCAGAAACGAGGCAACATTGGGACTGACACGTCCTTGCATAAACTCAAGCCAGTCTTTGAAATTCTTCCAGCTTTGAGCGCGATCATGCCATTCATCGGGCAGCACACTGCTGCTCGAGAACGGTTGCGTTATTGCGCCACCAAACGGCGCTGGCGTCCAACCCTCACCCATCACCTCGAGCGTCACGCCCTGGGTGATCTTGCCCAGACAACGCCCGTCGCGCATTAAGGGCACGATGCTGTGACTTTGAATGTCAATGAAACCAGGACAGAGCACCAGACCCGTGGCATCAATGGTTTCTCGAGCCTCAGTTTTTGATATTTTGGCGGCTATGGCACTGATTTTATCGCCTGTCACGCCCAAATCGCCATAAAACCACGGGTTACCTGAACCATCGATCATTTGAGCGTTCTGAATCAAGACATCAAATTTTGCCATATTCCAGTCTACGCCCCTGTTTACCCCCTGATGACGCTGCGAAACCCATGGGTTTGATGCTAGACTCTGCCCATCACAGCTTAATTTTTCGGAGGAATTGTAAAACATGCCCATCTTACCCATCGGAGATCGGCGCTTGGGAGCGATTCTGTTGTCATCGCTCGAGTTAAACGAAACCCAGTTTGAGCAAGCCATCTCCAAAAGTGCCAGCAGCAGCGAGCCGCTCGCCGATTCGTTGATTGAACTGGGTTACATCACCGAACAAGCCATTTTGTACCGCTTGCAAGAAGAACTCGAGTTGCCAATCGCCGATCTGCGCAAATGCCCAGCGCCAACCTCGGAAATGAAACATCTTTTCAGCGGGCACAATGCCCAGCAATGGAATGCGCTGCCGCTCAAACGAAGCGGCGACAACACCCTGCACGTGGGTTTTATTTACCCGCTCGATTCTAAACTGATCGAAGCCGTCGAGAACACCACAGGCTGCAAGGTGGTCGTTCATCAGGTCTTGCGCGAGCATTTTCGCTGGGCGCTGGCGCTTTATTACCCAGAATTGCGCCTGCCCATTCCAGCCTTTCCCAAAGACAGCAAACAAGAGTTGCTGGGGCAACGCCTTCGGGCGCTCAAACGCGTCACCAAAGACGAACTTCAGGCGGCACTGTTAACCCAGAGCAACACCCACGAACGCCTGGGCGAGATTTTGCTGGCAGCCAACATTTTAAATGAAACCGAACTTTACCGAATTCTGGCAGAACAATCCAATTTCGAGTTTCTGGAATCGAGCCAGGAACTCAAGATTTCCCCGAGTGTGCTCGAGACGGTCACGCGCGGCGATGTCAAACGGTTCAGGGCGCTGCCGCTGGGCTTTACCGACGACGATTACCGAATTTTGACCACCGAACCCAAAAAGCAAATTCAACTCCAGGATTTCTTTGAACGCCCTGTCAAGTTGGTGCTGTGCACCCCAACCGAATTTGAGGTGGCGCTCGAGCGTTTCTTCCCAGCCAAAAACGTGCAGGTCAGACCGTTTCAGGAACGCCGCTCCAAACTGCGCGACGCTTTTGAAAACTCGCAAAAAGCCGTGCCAGTCTTTGACCTCAGTCATGACCGTCTAGACAAAAGTGTGCAGCATCTGATTCCAGAACCCAAAATGCGCCAGTTTCAGGTCTTTCCGTACCGCTGGCATCACGACGCGCTGCAAGTCCTGATTGCCAACCCGAACGATGTGTTTGTGCTCGACGATGTGCAATTGATCGTCGGGCGACTGGTGACGCCGGTCAAAGCCAATCCAGAAGAGATTGAATTCTTGATCCATCACGCATTTGAAAAACCAAAACCCGAACTCGAGCAACTGACCATCATCGAACAACCTTTACAGCAAGCCCAAGCCAGCATTTCGGGATTGACACCACCCAAGCTTCAAAGCGCTGGCAAACTCGAGCAATTTATGGCACAGAACCCAGAATTAATCGAGGTCGTGCGCGTTTTGGTGCATGAAGAGATTGAGGTTTTAAAGGAACAACTGCTGATTGACCTGAATTTAAAAGCTCGAGATTCCAAATAAGACACGCTGTTAAATGTAGGGGCGAGACGCGTCTCGCCCCTACTGGCTTGGTGGAGTTGAAGGGATTCGAACCCTTGACCTCTTGAGTGCGATTCAAGCACGCTCCCAACTGCGCCACAACCCCGTAAACGCTTCAAAATATTATCATGGTCTTGTCACCCCTGCAAGTCAAAATGTAAGCGATTTGGCGAAACGCTCGAGATGCTGCCAAAGTTTGAACCGTTGGCAATCAAGCATCGTAGCTAACAATTGAGGACAGTCAAACCCATTACACTGGTAAGTCTTCCAGGAGGAACCCATGAACCGAAAACGAATGCAATCACTCGGACTGATTCTCGCCGTGACCCTCACCAGCCTGGCATTGGCACAACAAAAAGGGACGGTGGCGATTGGCAGCAAACTCGATTCTGAAGGGCAACTTTTGGGGCAAATGATGCGCCTCACACTCGAGCACGCTGGTTTTACCGTTAAAGCCCAAATTCCGACCGGCAACACTTTCGTGACCCGCAAAGCGTTGATCGAGGGGCAGATTGATATTTACCCTGAATACACTGGGTCGGCGATCAATAATTTTTTTAAGGGACAAAAAATACCTGATGGTGCCCCGTCTAGAGCGGCACAGTCATTTGCGATAGTCAAAACCCTGGACCTTAAACTCAACAACGTTGCTTGGCTCGAGCGTGCGCCCGCCAACAACACCTTTGCCGTGGCGATTCCCATAACCCTGGCAACCCGAGAGGGTTTGAAGTCCTTGGTGAATTTGGCGGCGTATGTCAACAAAGGTGGCGTGCTGAAAGTCGTCGGTTCTCAAGAATTTTTTGAACGGAGCGACGCCTTCCCAAGTTTTGAGAAGGCTTACGGTTTCAAATTGAAAGCCGATCAAAAAGTGGTGATTGCTGGCGCGACCACCACCCAGACCGAACAGGCTGCCGCCAGCAACACCGACGGCGCGAATGCCGCCATGGCTTATGGTACCGACGGTGCGATTGCCGCGCTCGGTTTGGTCGTCATGACCGATCCCAAAGGGGCGCAACCCGTCTATCAACCCGCGCCGACTGTTCGCGGTGAGGTTTTGAAGAAGTACCCAGAAATTGCTGGGTTGCTCAACCCCATTTTTAAGGGTTTGACCTTGCCCGTCTTGCAAAACCTGAACCGTCAAATTGATCTCGAGGGCAAAGCGCCGCTCGATGTGGCTCGCACGTATTTGGCGAGCAAGGGTTTTTTAAAGTAAATCTCGAGCCGCAATTCATGATGGGACGGGTGCGTTAACTCCCGTCCCATTTTAGACTCGAGGTGAATCATCAATTTGACAAACCCAAACCGTATTGCGTTGCTTGGTTGTCTGCTGGCAGTCTCGAGTTTGGTCTGGCTGCCGTTTCTCGAGTTGAAAGCCAACCGTTTGGTTGCAGGGTCAGGGCGTCGTTTGCTCGAGCTGGGTGCGGCGGGCTGGTGGTTGGTCGGCTTGCTGTTGTTGGCAGGCTCGAGCGCTTTTTTGATCCCTCGTTTTCGCGCTCCCGCGCTGGCAATTCTGGGCAATCTGGTTTTCATCGTTGGCATTGTTCTGATTGGTCTTGACGCCAGCAAACTGCTCGGCTCAAGTACTCTGGCTCGGGTTTCGCTCGCACCTGCGGCGTGGCTGATGTTGGTGTCCAGCAGCTTCCTGATTTTTGCGGCGCTGAATGACCTCAAAAACATCTGGCTGAAACGACTGACCTCGAGTGTTGGGATTCTGGTTTTCCTGGTGATCTTGTTGACGGGCGGACTCTCGAGTTTGAGTGTGATTCGTGAATACCAGACTCGGTTGGACACCTTCTGGCTCGAGGTTGGACGGCATTTGGGACTGGCAATTTGGGCGCTCTTCACCTCAAGTTTATTCGGTTTGCCACTGGGTTTCTGGGCTGCCAGGTCAAAGCGTTTTGAAGGGTTCATTCTGGGTTTCTCGGGTTTGTTGCAAACCATTCCCAGCCTGGCGCTGCTGGCGCTGCTGATCACGCCGTTCTCGGCGCTGGTTCGAGCCTTTCCAATCCTCGAGTCTTTTGGCATTCGGGGCATCGGTTTTGCCCCAGCCATCACCGCCCTGACGGTTTATGGTTTGCTGCCCATCGCTCGAGGGGTATTGAATGGTTTGAAGGCAGTTCCAGAAACGGCACTCGAGGCTGGGCGCGGCATGGGCATGACATCGGTTCAACTTTTTTTGAGTGTTGAATTTCCATTGGCGCTCGGCTTGATCTTAAACGGCATCCGTACCAGCGCCGTGCAATTGGTTGGTCTGAGCACACTCTCGAGCTTGATTGGCGCGGGTGGACTGGGCGTGTTTATTTTCGGTGGTCTGGGCAGTGCCGCCAATGATCTGGTGTTGCTGGGTGCGATTCCAGTGTTGGTGTTGGCGGTTTTGACCGATGCTGGGTTCAGAACCCTCGAACAAGCCAGCATTCCCAAAGGTTTAAGATGATTGACCTCAAAAATGTCGGCAAGAAATACGGCACAACCACTGCCGTCAACGATCTCAGTCTCGAGGTCAAGACCGGCGAGATTTGCGTGTTGATCGGTCCGAGCGGTTGCGGCAAGACCACCACCCTAAAAATGATCAACCGTCTGATTGAACCCAGTTCTGGGCAGATTTTGATTGACGGGCGCGACTCGAGCAGCCTGAAACCCTTTGAATTGCGGCGCGGCATCGGCTACGCGATTCAAAGCGTGGGTCTGTTTCCACACCTCACGGTTTTTGAGAACATTGCGGTTGTCCCCAAATTGCTGGGCTGGCAAAAACCCAAGATTCAGGCTCGAGTGATGGAACTCCTCGAGTTGATCGGACTCGATCCGAACCGTTACGCCGATGCCTACCCCAAGGCGCTCTCTGGCGGTCAAGCCCAACGCGTTGGCGTGGCTCGAGCGCTGGCGGCAGACCCGAAGGTGTTGTTGTTCGACGAACCGTTTGGCGCGGTTGACCCCTTGACCCGTGAGAGGCTGCAAAACGAGTTTTTAGGCTTGCAACAACGCCTCAAGAAAACCGTGGTTTTTGTCACCCACGACATCGATGAAGCCATCAAACTGAGCGACCGCATCGCCATCATGAAAGACGGCAAACTCGAGCAGTACGCCACGCCAGAACAGATGCTCGAGCAACCCGCCAATGCGTTCGTGCGCGATTTTATTGGCGCGGATCGGGGTTTGAAACGCCTCGCTCGGGTGTTCGTGCGTGATGTCATGCGTCCGAGCGCGGGCGTCAAGCTCGAGGATCAAAACCTTCGAACCTCAAGCGTTTTTGTGGTGGACTCGGGCGGCGTTTTGCGTGGCTGGCTCGACCCCAAAGTTTCGGCTGCTCAAGATGCTTTCAGTGCGCATCAATGGCAGGACATCAGCGTTTTTGAGAATACAAACGTTCGTGAAGCCTTGTCCAGAATGATTTCGCTCGGTTTTCAGGTGCTGCCCGTGGTCAACGGGGCTGGCGTTTTGAAGGGCGAATTGAGCCTCGAGCAAGCCATGAGCGCCAAAGGAAATCTGTGATCTCGAGTCGCAATTCGCTGCCTCGGGTGCTGGCGTTGGCTGTGCTTTCGTTTGCCCTGATCTTGTTCATTTTCACCCAAACCAGGGTTTGGGAAATCGTTTTAAAATTTTTGTTTCCCCTCGAGCAAAACGTGTTGTACGGCACGGCATCACTGCTCAGTCTGGCGTTCACGCACCTGCAATTGATTGCCGTCTCGAGCCTGATCACCACCATTTTGGGCGTGGCTCTGGGCATTTTCGTCACCCGAGCTTCAAATCGAGAATTTCTACCGCTCGTCTCGGGTTTTACCGCACTGGCGCAAACGTTTCCGCCCGTGGCGGTCTTGGCGCTCAGTTACCCGATTTTGGGATTCGGTTTTTACCCAGTCTTGATTGCGCTGTGCCTGTACGGTTTGCTGCCCATTTTGAGCGGAACACTTGCTGGTATTGGAAGCGTGGACACCGCCGCACTCGAGGCGGCTCGAGGCATGGGCATGACCGGTTTTCAGGTCTTAACCCGCGTCGAGCTTCCATTGGCTTTACGCCCAATGCTGGGCGGCATTCGCACCAGTTTGGTCATCAACATTGGTACAGCCGCGATTGGTGCAGCCATCGGCGCGGGCGGGCTTGGTTTGCCGATTTTTGCCGGACTCGAGAATCAGAATTTTGCCTTCGTGCTCGAGGGGGCGCTCAGTGTGGCACTGCTGGCACTTTGGGCAGATTGGGTCATGGGGTTGCTCGAGACTGCGTTGATACGAAGTTAACCTTTCCGTAAAATCTCGAGCACCTGTTCGTGAAGCACGCCGTTTGTCCCAACGCCGTCTCGTCCATAAATGGTGGTTGTGCCGCCCCAGTCGCTGAAAATTCCGCCCGCTTCGTTCAAAATTGGCACAATCGGCGCACAATCCCAGGGGTTCATGCCCGCGTCGAGCATCACCTCGGCGCGACCGGTGGCGACCAAAAGGTAACCGTAACAATCCCCCCAACCCCTGGTAAGTTGCGTCTTGCCTACAAGTTTGTCGTAAGCCCCACCGCGCTTGCGGCAACTCTCGCTCGAGGTGGTCAGCAGCGTGGCATTCTCGAGTTTGCTGGTGTTGGAAACTTCTGCTTTGCGCCCATTCCAGTAACAGCCCATGCCCGTTGCCGCCGAAATCATCTCTCCCAAAGCGGGCATGTAGACCGCCCCAACTTTGACTTGCCCTTCAATCTCGAGTCCCACCAACGTTCCGTAGAGGGGAACGCCGCGCACAAAGCTTTTGGTGCCATCAAGCGGGTCAATGATCCAGCGAAAATCAGGATCTCCTTCGGTTGCGCCCTCTTCCTCACCCAGAATGCTGTGGGTCGGATAGTGCTGTTTAATGATGGCGCGAATCGTGGCTTCAGATTCGCGGTCTGCAACCGTGACGGGCGAATTGTCGGCTTTGGTTTCCACATCGACACCCGCGTTAAAGTACGCCAGCGTGCGTTTCCCACCCGTGTGTGCGGCTTGGATGGCGACGTTTAGGAATGGCTCGAGGTTGGGCATGAAACATTGATACCATGAAGTTTTAGGTCGTGGTGTCTCGGGTCAATCAAAAAACCTCGAAAATCCATCTCGAGGTTCAGATTTTTTGTGATGTTTAACGCTTTAAACTCAATTCACGCAACGCCCTGGTTTGTTCGCTAGAAGTCTTGAACTCTGGATAATCGGGGTTGGCTTTGCGGTCTTTGGGACGAACAAAAACCCTCGAGTCCACCTGTATAGAACCGTCACCACGAATTTTTTCGCGTTGCGGCTTGGCGGGAATTCCAAATGCCACAGTATGGGGCGCAATGTCTTTGGTCACAACGCTCATCGTGCCGATCATGCTGTCATCGCTCAAGGTTGTGCCAGCCAGGACAGTGGCATGATAGGTCACGCGAACCCCAGCGCCAATGGTCGTATGCTTCAGGGTTACATCGGGTGTCTCGAGCGGACTGTGGGTGTGTGAGTACACGTTGACAAAATCGGACAGGCTGGCGCGGTCATGAAGGGTCACGCCGCCGATGTCATCGACCAGAACGTTGCGGTGAAAGGTGACGTTGTTGCCCACCTCCAGATTATATCCGACGCTGAATTGAGCACCCGGGAAGGCTTTGAAGTTTTCGCCCACACGTTTGAAAATGTGCTTTGCCAACATGCGCCTAAAGCGCACGCCAAATTCGACGCTTTGGGCGGCAGGGGAGAGGTCAAAGTTGTACCAGAGCCACAAAAGCGGTTTGACTTTGGCAAATTTCACCAGATCAACAGTCGTGTAATATTCCGCCTCGAGTGTGATGTTTCTGGGGTCTAGGTTGAGTGCCGCAATTGGTGCTCTTGTCAGCACGTCGGCATAACTCGAGGCGTGCAAGAACTGTGCCAGAAGCTCTCGGCACAGTTCATTGCGGTTGGTGTCTGCGTTCTCGAGTTTGGCGTTTAAATCTTCAAGAAAGCTGGTGAAAGCGTCTTGCGCGTCGTTTGGGATTGTTCGAGTCTCGAGCCACATGGTTTTTAGAGTTTACGGGGTCGCGCTTGGTTTGCTGGTATCGGATGTGACAGGAGTAAAGCTTGACCGTTGAAGTGAATAATTTGTCTTCATGAACTGGCTGATACAAGTTTGTGGTGTTTGACACCCTCAATTAAAACGGGCGTCTGTCAAGGAATGTTTTCTCGTCTCGAGTTACCGATTGTGCACTTAAAAGCTTTTCATTCTAAGCACCGTATTACTGTTATTATGTAAAGCTAAATTTTAACTCATCAGCCCCGCGTAACTTAACAAAGGAGGCACACATGAAAAAAGTTTTGGCATTTGTCGGCGCAGCATTCCTCTCAACCGTTCTCGCACAATCGGCTACCCCAGGCACGATTGTTGATGTGGCATCAGCCAACAAGGACTTCACCACGCTGGTCACCGCCATCAAGGCGGCAGGATTGACCGAAACCCTCGCGGGCAAAGGACCATTCACGGTCTTCGCCCCAACCAACGCCGCCTTTGAAAAACTTCCCAAAGGCACGCTCGAGACACTCTTGAAACCAGAGAACAAAAAGCAGCTCTCTGACATTTTGACCTATCACGTCGTGTCGGGCAAGGTTATGGCAGCCGATGTCGTCAAGCTCGACGGCAAGATGGCAAAAACCGTGAATGGCGCGGAAGTCAAAGTCAAACTTGGTATGGACAAGAACGGCAAGGCAACCGTCATGATCAACGACGCAACGGTCACAACCACCGATATTGCGGCTTCAAACGGTGTGATTCACGTGATCGACACAGTTTTGATGCCACCCAAAGCCATGAAGTAGGCACTTTTGAATTCAAAACCAGGCTCATCTCGAGCCTGGTTTTTTTTGCGTTAAACTGCGTCATGGCGTTGCAACTAGGTGTGTGTGATTATCCAGAGCAAATCTCTGAACAAGAATGGCTGACGTTTCCCAAACGCATGAAAGCTTTGGGCTTAAAGTTCGTGCGGGTCGCTGAGTTCGCCTGGAGCAAACTCGAGCCGCAGCCTGGAAAGTACGCGTTTGAATGGCTCGACCGCGTGGTCGATGCGCTGTATTCGGAAGGCTTGCAGGTGCTCCTCTGCACGCCCACGGCAACCCCGCCCGCTTGGCTGATTCGCGCACACCCAGAAATTCTGCCCTTGGACAAGGAAGGTCGCGTTCGTGGTTTTGGCTCGAGGCGACACTACGATTACTCGAGCGACGTGTATTGGCAAGAATCGGCGCGAATTGTCGAGGTCATGGCAAAGCGTTACGGCACTCATCCTGGCGTGGTCGGTTGGCAGACCGACAACGAGCACGGTTGCCACGACACCACCCGTTCGTATTCTCCCGCCGCGCTCGAGAAATTTCAGATGTGGCTCGAGAAGAGGTATCTCGAGGTTGAAACCTTAAACGAGGCTTGGGGCAACGCGTTTTGGTCGCAAGAATACGGCTCGTTTCAAGAAATTGGACTGCCCAATTTGACCGTCACCGACCCCAACCCGTCGCATGTGCTCGATTTTTACCGTTTCTCGAGCGATCAACTGATTGGCTATGACAAGATGCAGACCGAAATTTTGCGTGAGCATTCGCCTGGACGGTTTGTCACGCACAATTTCATGATTTTCTTCTCGGACTTCGATCACTTCAAAGCCGCCGAGCACCTGGATTTTGTCAGTTGGGACAATTACCCGACAGGAATGCTCGAGACTTCAAACGCCATTGACACCGTAAAAACCGACTACGCCCGAACCGGACATCCAGACATGATTGCGCTGAATCACGATGTCTACCGTGGTCTCAAAAATGGCGAGGGTTTTTGGGTCATGGAGGAACAATGCGGGCAGGTCAACTGGGCAAGCCACAACCCACTGCCAGCCGACGGCGCAGTCAAACTCTGGACCTTGCAGGCAATGGCACACGGCGCGGATGCCGTCACGTATTTTCGCTGGCAGGCGGCTCGAGGGGCGCAGGAGTTGATGCACTCGGGGTTGCTGCGACATGACGGCACGCCAGACCGTGGCTCGCTCGAGGTGCAAAAATTTGCGCTCCAAATCGAGTTTTTAAGTGACGCGCCAATCTCGAATAAGGTCGTGATGCTGCACGATTATGAAAGTCTCTGGGCTTACGACGTTCAAAAGCACAGCGCCACCTCGAGTTACTGGGGGCAGATGATGCTGTTTTACGGCGTTTTGCGGCAACTTGGTTTGGACGTGGACATCAGGCATCCAGACGCTGATCTCTCGGGTTATTCATTGATTGTCGCGCCAGCTTTGACCATGCTGGGTGAATCTACCGCCGCCAACCTTGATCGAGCCGTACAAAATGGCGCTTATTTGCTCTTAGGCGCTCGGACAGGCTTCAGGAAACCGACGGGCGGCGTTTGGGAGTCTCGAGCGCCAGGACCGCTGGCAGAGCTGGCTGGCGTGCGCGTTCAAAACTTCGATGCGCTTCGTCCTGGGTTAACCTCGAGAATCGAAGCCTTTGACCAAAAGTTCGAGACGCACACCTGGAACGAATCGCTCGAGTTGATTGCGGACGATGTGAAGGTGCTCGGCAAGTATTTTGATGACCCGCTCTACTCTCAAATCGCTCTGACCGAGCGCAACGTTGGCGCTGGCGCGGTCATGTACGCGGGTTTTTGGTCTGAACGTCTTCTCGAGAAAAGTCTGGAACACGTCTTTGCCCGAGTCGGCATTCCAACCCTCAACCTCGAGAAAGGCTTGCGGTACTCGCGTCGTGGCGGTCTGGTCTACGCCCAGAACTGGTCCAAAGGTGGTATCCCGCTCGATTTGCCCGAAGACACCGAATTTTTGCTCGGCTCGAGTTTGCTGGCTCCGCACGGGGTGAGCATTTACCGAGAACCCAAAACTTAAGTCAGGACGATTGTTGGCAGTCATTCGCGTGATTTTATGCCACAATACGGGCGGCTTTAAGATTTACTCGAGATTTAATCCGATTTAACAATTGGTCGCGCAAAAAGCGCTTAAAGTGGAGGTCGCAATGAAACAATTTTTGAAACTGATTCCAATGCTGATGCTGATGGCAGCCTGTGCTCCAGCCGTCAAAGTTGACCCCATCGAATCCGTCACTCAACAAAACGAGGTTGCCTATTACCCCAGCAGTACCGGTCTGGTCTGGCAGTATTTGCTCGAGGGTGAAGTCCCGGGCAGCATTGCGCCTTACGAACTCAAAGTTGAGGGTCCGCAAGCCATTGATTCCAAAGTCGTGACTGCCTTTCATTTCGTCGGGCGCGGCGCGGAACGCTGGTATTACCGCGATTTCAACAAGGACGGCGTGTTTCTGGTCGCCGAGGGCACGCCCAGTTTTTACGAGGTCACTTACACTCCAAGCGTCCAAGAGTACCCAAACCAGGGGCGCATCATTGTTGGCAATTCCTGGAACGGCATCAGCCGCATGAAAATTAGCACTCCGCAAATCAAAAACCGCGAAGCCACATTGACCTACCAGTACCGTGTGCTGGCGCAAGAAAAACTCGAGATCAACAAGGTTTCTTACGACGCGTTTCGGATTTCCGAGGACAAGCGCATCGCTCTGGGCGGTTCTGAGAAGGACTTGACTGAGAGCACACTCATCTGGTTTGTGCCTAAAATTGGTGAAATTCAACGTTCCAACCTGAGCGACGGCAAACGCATTTTGGTTGCCCGCAATTTTAAATAACACCCAAGCCTCAACCCAAGGAGCCATATGAAACCCAGCAGCGTTCTCGAGCGAGTCAATTACCCCGAAGACTTGAAAAAATTGTCATTGGAGGAACTCGAGCCGCTGTCCGAAGAACTCCGATCAGAAATCATCCGCATCTGCTCTCGCGGCGGTTTGCATCTTGCCAGCAGTCTGGGTACTGTCGAGTTGACTGTGGCGTTGCACCGCGTCTTCTCGAGTCCCAAAGATCGCTTGCTCTGGGATGTCGGGCATCAAAGTTATGGGCACAAAATTCTGACGGGTCGCAAAGACCAGATGGACAACATCAAAAAAGAGGGTGGCATCTCGGGTTTCACCAAAGTCTCCGAGTCCGTTCACGACGCCATCACCGTCGGTCATGCCAGCACCAGCCTCGCCAACGCCTTCGGTATGGCGCTTGCCAGGGATGCCATGCTTGGCGATGGCACAGGCGAGTTTTACCACATCATTCCGATCATCGGTGACGGGGCGCTCACGGGCGGCATGGCGCTGGCGGCGATCAACAACATTGGCTATAAAAAGCCAAAAATGCTGATCATTCTGAACGACAACGAGATGAGCATCTCCGAGAACGTTGGTGCGTTGAACACCTACTTCCGAACGTTGCAGGTTCAAAAATGGTTTCAAGATGCTGAAGCCAGCGGCAAAAACCTGGTGCGGCGCTTCTCCAGACCCTTGGAGCAAATGATCACCAACGCCAAAGACGCCGCCCGCACCTTCTTTGACCCGCACTCCAAGAACCCGTTCAACGCCATGGGCTTGCGTTACGTTGGACCGGTGGACGGTCACAACGTCTTGCAACTGGTGTACTGGCTCGAGAAGATCAAGGAACTCGAGGGTCCAACGATTTTGCACATTCTGACCAAAAAGGGCAAGGGCATGAACATCGCCGAGCACGACCCGATTTACTGGCACAGCCCCAGCAAGTTCAACCCCAGCCAGCCCGAAGAGGTGCAAAAGGGTTACTCGTGGTCAAATGCTTTCGGTGATGCCGCCACCGAATTGGTCGATCAACGCCGCGACATTTACGTGATCACCCCAGCCATGCGCGAGGGCAGCGGACTGGTCGAATTTGCCCAGAAGCACCCAGACCGTTATCTGGACACTGGCATTGCCGAAGAGGTCGCCGTGACCGCCGCCGCAGGCATGGCATTGCGCGGCATGAAACCCATCGTCGCCATTTACAGCACTTTCTTGCAGCGCGGGTACGACCAAGTGTTGCATGACATTGCCATCGAAAAATTGAACGTGGTCTTCGCCATCGACCGCGCTGGTGTGGTCGGCGCGGATGGACCAACCCACCACGGTGTGTTCGACCTTTCGTTTTTACGCAACATCCCCAACATCAGCATTTGCGCCCCAAAAGACGCCTTTGAGCTTCGCGCCATGCTGAAAAAATCTCTCGAGCAACACGGACCCGTCGCCATCCGTTACCCGCGTGGCAGTGTCAAGCCAGCACCAGCGGGCACTTGGGACGACATTGTTTGGGGTTCGTGGGAACGCCTTGTGCCAGGCAATGACGTGGTGATTCTGGCGGTCGGTAAAACCCTCGAGTACGCCCTGGAAGCCGTCAAAGGTACAAAAGACGTTGGTGTGATTAACGCCCGTTTCATCAAGCCTCTGGACACCACCATGCTCGAGGACATCGCCCAACGCGCCCGAGCCATCATCACGCTCGAGGACAATACTGTCGTTGGTGGTTTTGGTGCGGCGGTGCTCGAGCATCTGGCGAGCCGAGATTTAAAACCTGACGTGCGATTGATGGGCATTCCAGATCATTTTATGGATCACGCCGAAGTAGCCAGCCTTCACGCCCAAGCTGGCATTGATGCGGCTGGCATTAAGGTCATGCTCGAGAGTTTGGGTGTGCCAGTGGGTGTGGTTGTCGGGGATTGAAGTTTTGCCCCAGAGACAATAGAGTAACGGAAGTGCCCCAAAGCGCTTCCGTTTGTTTTTGACATGATAAGTGTGAGATTGGTGTTATAGTGCTGACTAGCCGCCGAAGCCGCCAGTACCTGGATTGGCAAGAACGATGCTGATGTTTGCAAGGGCGAAGGCTGTAAGGATGGCAACTGCTTTGATGATTTTTTTCATATATGGGTATAATATGCACGAGCCTCAATTATGACATTATTAGCTGAAATTAGCTCAATCCAACGGCTTGCCCAAAATGCGTGCTATCAGGAAGGTTGGGAATTTTACCAACAACTTCCCATGCCATCAGCCTCGGATGATCGCTGGGCTGGCATTTGTCTTTGGAATTTGGGACGATTAGAAGATGCACGAACTATGTTTACTCGAGCAAAGCGGCGCGGCGATACTGGAGCTTTGGTTGGTCTTGCTTCAATTTCTCGTTTGCTGGGTTCTTTGGATGACTGTGAAGCATATTTAGAATTGGCTTTTGATGGTTCATTAAGTCCAGATGATTGGGTTAGAGCATTGCGTGAACGTGGTGATTTGCATATGGTTCATAATCATCTAAAGGTAGCTCTGGCAGCGTATTCGGACGCTCGACTTGAGGCAGAATTATGTAATGAAGCCAAAGTATTGATCCCGATGATTGACCAATCGCTCGGTTACACACATCACTTACTAGGAAATGATCGAAAAGCAAAAGAGCTTTTAGATCGTGCAATGTTAAGTACAAACCCCATGTTTCGAATGTATGTTCGAGTAACAAGAATATTGGTTTATATTTATAGTGGCGATATTATTAGTGCGGAAAGTGAAATTCTTCATCAAGATTTTAAAAATATCAATAGTTCTTTAATTCAGTCACTTACACTTTATGGTAGTGGGATTCTAAAAATTATTCAAAAAAATTGGGATGAATCACTTGTTTTATTTAATCAAAGTATTGTAGTTACCGAAACAAATGGCTTTATCGAAACTGACTGTCTTTCTAAGCTTGGACTCTGCAAGACTTTTATTGGAATGGGGCAATTTGACAATGCTCGAGCCGCACTCAAACGAGCCGAAAACCTCAAAGTTAGCCCTGAATATATTGCAGCGCAAAACTTAACGGCAGGTGTTCTTTGGACAAATCTTGGTAAACCCGAGAAGGCACATGAATGTCTCTCAAACGCACAAACATATTTTCAAGAACACGAACTTGCTCGAGAACTTGCTTGGACTCATCTCCACTTTGCAGTATGGCATCTTAAAAACAATGATGCCGTCGCCGCCGCAAACTCGCTCGAGCTTGTTTCAGACATTGCCAATGCCCTTGGCGGTAACGCTTTCTTGATGCTCGAGTTGCGCTTAATAAGCGATATTCAAGCGCTGGCTGACATTGCCACACCTTATGGTTTAAACGCCTTAAAACCTGTGCTGGAATCAAATTTCGATGCCCAAGAAGTCACACTGCCGCTCGAGCATCGCCCAAAAGTCACCGAATACCGCATTCGGGCATTCGGGCAACCGATGCTCTTGGCAAATGGCAAACCTGTTCACCTGACTTCAACTGCCAAAACGCTCGAGCTGCTTTCGTACTTAATGCTTCACCCGATGAGCACCCTTGAGAAAATTTTGACGGACGTGTTTGAAGAATCCGAACCCAAAGCGGCACGCAATAATTTTCACCAGATCAAACACCAATTGCCGCTGTCCTCTTACGGTTTGGAAATCACTTATGACCGTGTGACCCGCACCTATTCGCTCGAGCCTGGGGCGGCTGGTTTGGCTTGGGACTACAGTGAGATTATGCGCTACCTAAGTGTTCCCGTGGACAATGATCTCAACCTTGCACTCGATTTGTACGCCGGAGCATTCCTGCGTCACTCGAGCGCCGAATGGGTTGAGGAGGTTCGGTCTAACGTGGAATGGCTTATGGTGCGTACCGGTTTGAAAGTGGTCCAGGATTTATTTGAACGCGGCGATTTTGATGCGTGCCGCAAAATGACCGAGCGACTGCGCAAGGTCGAACCGCTCGATTTGGGACTCAACGAGTTGTTGGTGCGTGCCACCACCGAACTCGAGGGGGCATTGGCGGGTCGGCGCACGGTTGCCGAGGTTGAAAGAACTTTTGGTGGCTACGGCGAAGCGCTGCCGCCCACCTTAAAGCAATTGCGTGAAGAACTGAAATTGACGTTAAACTGACGCCAGTTTGCAATAACCTGTATTTGACATTCGGGAGGTGTCAAACATCACAGATTAAAGTGTACGTATTTTTGATCGAGACTTTACATTTCTCGAGCTTCAATACGTTAAATTTTGCCCCTCCAATGGTCAAAAAACACAACGTGAGACTGTTCAAAATCGTATATTGAGACCCGAGATTTAACCTTTCAATCATTATCAAATAAGGTGGTTCATGAACGACATTTCACTCGAGGCGTACACGGTGTTGCTCGTCTCGAACGAGTATCCCAAACTTGACGAGCACAGGTTTATGCTCCAACAAATGGGCTTGAGGGTCGCACCGATGTTCCCTGGCGCTGCCGTCGTCGGTTTTTGTGGCGAGGGACGAATTGACGCCCTGATTATCGAGGGGCGCAATTTTGAGAGCATCGCGCTGTGCAGGTCGATCAAATCCGATCCCAATTCGGAAGTGCCAATCGTCATGTTGCTTCACGAGAAATACAAACACCTCGAGGCGGAAGCTTACGACGTGGGCGTCGATAACGTCATGTACCTGCCGGTGGACAGCGTGGTGCTTGGGACTCGGGTGAGGCGTTTGACCCAGCAGCATCAAGCCAGCCGCCACCTCGAGGATGCCACGGGCGTTCTGGGGGCGGTTGCTCGAACCGTCGAAAAGCACGACCCATACACCAGCGGACACATCGAACGGCTTCGGACCTTAAGCGGTCATGTGGCGCACCGTTTGGGACTCTCGAACCTCGATTTGATTGCGGTGCGTGCCGCCGGTTTGTTGCACGACATCGGTAAAATTGCTGTACCAGTGGAGATTCTGCGCAAAACCACCGAATTGACGCCAGGCGATTGGGCATACATCAAACAACACCCCAGCCACGGTGCAGACATTGTCAGCACGTTGCGTCACGGCGATTTGATCTCGCCGATGGTTCGTTCACACCATGAACGCTGGGACGGAAACGGATACCCCGACCATCTGAAAGCCGAGCACATTCCGCTCGGTGGACGGATTATTGGTGTGGTTGACGCCTTTGATGCCATGACCACAGATCGACCTTACCGTCTGGCGCTGGACGCTCGAGAAGCCCGAAACCGTTTGTCTGTGGGGGCGGGAACGCAATTTGACCCCAGTATCGTCGAGGCGCTGCTCAGTTTGTCGCCTCGGGTTTTAGCCCCCAAGTCAAATTAAACCTCAAGCAAATTCATGTTAGCCTAGGGTTCAATTCAACCTCGAGGTGAACGCATGGAATACCGCAAGCTCGGCAATTCTGGTTTGGTCGTCAGCGCACTCTCCCTGGGCACAATGCAGTTCGGGCAAGCCATGAACATGGGCAAACTTGACCAGACCGCCACGACCAGCATGGTTAAATTCGCGCTCGATCACGGCATCAATTTTATTGACACCGCCGATGTCTACTCGAGGGGCGAATCTGAAACGCAACTGGGTGTGGCGCTCAAAGGCATCCGCGAAGAGATCGTGCTCGCCACCAAATTTCGCCTGCCGATGAGCGACAACATCAACCGCGCTGGGGCAACCAGGGTCAACATCATGCGCGGCGTGGAAAGCAGCCTCAAGCGCCTGCAAACCGATTACCTCGACCTGTACCAAGTGCACGGCTGGGACTCGTACACGCCGCTCGAGGAAACCCTGAGAACCCTTGACGATCTGGTGCGGCGCGGCATGGTGCGGCACGTGGGACTCAGCAATTATCACGCCTGGCAAGCCGCCACCGCACTGGCAACCCAAAAAAGCCTCAACCTCGAACCTTTCGTGACCGCGCAACTCTATTTTTCCTTGGTCGGGCGCGACCTCGAGCACGATTGGATGTCGTTTGCCAAACACTCGGGCATGGGGATTCTGGTCTGGAGTCCACTGGCTGGCGGTTACTTGAGCGGAAAGTATTCTCGCTCGAGCGACGCGGGTAATGGCACACGATTTGCCGAGGCGGGGCAGTTTGTGCCTTTTGACTGGGATCGTGGCGAACCCGTGCTGGCAGCCTTGCGCGAGGTCGCAAGCCGTCACCATGTTTCTGTGGCTCGGGTGGCGCTGGCGTGGACGGTGCGTCAACCCAACATCTCGAGCGTGATCATTGCCGCACGCACACATGAACAACTTGAGGACAACATCAAAGCCATCGACCTAAAACTCTCGACGGATGATTATGCGCAGTTGAACGCCGCGTCCGACCCTGGCACGCCATACCCAAAATGGATGGTCTTGCAACTCGATCAAGCCGAAGACCCACGCGCCAAAACCCTCGAGCCAGAACGGTTTATTGACGGTGCGCCCTGGGAGGATTTACGGTTCAAGAAATAACTCGCTAGAATGTGCTCTGTCGCTCATTCCATTGGGATTCTCCAGAAGCCAACGTGTGATCCGACGCCCAACTGGATTCCAGCGAAACTGGCTGAAACAGGTTCGCTGGAATTTGGTTGTTGAAATTTGGATGGAAGCCTTATTTCAATTTGATTTGAAGTGCCTAACTTATTTGATTGCGCCGTTCAAACCGTTCGGGAAGAAACCACCCTTGTTCATGGCGCTGCCCAACGTCACGATTCTCAAAACCTCATCGGTGCTGCGGCTGAACGCAATCGAATTGGCATCGGTCACAACAATATTGCTCTTGCCACCGTCATTGATGCCCTGATCTTTGCCGCCACCAACCGAGGCACGCAAGTCAGAAATCTTCTTGACAATCGTTTCGACCGTGACACCATACGGTGTCACAACATCTTTTTGAGCGTACAACTGCGTGCGAATTTCCCCAGCGTGATACGCCTCGACTGCCAAAATACCGGCGGCAGCCTCGAGGAAATCCTTGTTCGTGATCAAACGCGCCGCGCCCTTGTAGGCGGTAACGCCCACGTCCTCGAAAATGAAAGCGCCATGCAAAAAGAACAGATCGTTGGCGTAAGGATCAAATGCAGGCGTCAAGGTTGTGGCAAATGCGGCATTGGCTGCAGCAGCGAAAGCTGGTCCAATGTCAAGTTGCGGACGGGCAACCGCAGCCGTACCGAGCGCCTTGCGCAAGAATTTCACGTGGTTCTCTTCGTCAATCGCAATCTCTTCGGCGTACTGACGCACGGCATCGCTGGCAAAATTCACCTTGCGACCACCAATTGGCGCAGGACCGCCGCCCGAATCGGCAGCGCTTAAACTGCGTCCAAACGCGGCTTGCAGGTAAAACTCAGCCTCGAGATACTCGAGGTTGAGCGCAAAGTTGAGCACGGCAACGTCAATGTCTGGCATTTCAGCCATCACTGGCAGTGCGCAGGAAGCAAGTGCTGCCCCAGCGCCAACCAGTCCAAGATTTTGTAAAGCCTGACGACGGTTCATGTTGCGATTTATGTTCATAGTTCCTCCAGAAGTCGGCTGTGGCCACAGCCGGTTGAAAAGCGCTTCACAGGGATATACGAACGTCAAGTATTGATTGGATGCCATCGAACACGCCTGAAGAATTAAGCAAGGTTTATTTTGACCTCATGCGTAAGAGATGACTCGAGGTTAAGAAAACCTAAAATGGAATCGGTGTGTAGAATTTTGGATGTGACAATACGCTCGAGCCAGAATGGTTTGTGGGTGATGTTCTGTGGGGAAAATCGCGGTTTAAGAAGTCAAAACTTATTGGAGATTTGTGAAAATCCTTCCAGCTAAGCATTACATTGCAGCAGTCATTTTGGGTTTAATGCTGGCTTTAATGCCGTTTCTATTTTTCGCTATTTGGACATCTTCTGTTAATTTTAGTAGGAATTCGTTGCTACATCTTAGCCGTGCAGATTTGATTCTTGATCTGTGCTGGTTCGTTCCTTTTGGTTTAATCGGTGGATTCTGGATGTTTTTTGACGGACCATTTCCGCCACGAAATTTTCAAGACTGGTTTAAAAAATCTATTCGAGGAATATTTATTTGGGGCATTCTTCTAGGAATGTTGATTTGGAACTTACCTTTGTTGTTCCAGCAAACATTTGCGGAGGGCTTTGATTATGGAGTGATTTTGGTATTTTTCATTTCGTTACCAATGGGATTGATTATATCAATTGTACTTGGCTATTATTCGGTGATATTTGTAAAACATACTGGTTGACACAAAAGGACAAATTTTGGTTCTGGCGCGATTTGAAATCCTAAATCACCCGATCATTCCCGCCATCTATCGGCACTTGAGCACCTGTGGTTTTGGCAAACGCACTCCCACACATGCTGGCGGCAAGTCTCGCAACATCAAAGCTCGAGACTTCGGTCTTTAAAACATTGTTGGTTTTGTACTCACTCACGCTCAAGCCGTAACTTTTGGCGCGTCTCTCGAGAATCTCGTCCGTCCAGATTCCAGTGTCGAACACCGCGTTCGGATGCAGCACGTTGACCCGTATGCCGTCCGCGCCCCACTCGAGGGCTGCAACCCTTGCAAGTTGGGTCAGCGCGGCTTTGGAGGCACTGTAGGCTGCCGCGCCTGGTCCTGGGGCTGGCACGTTCTTGGAGGCGATCACGACCACGCGCCCACCGTTTGGCGCAAGTTTCAAAAGCGGGTGTGCCTCGCGCATCAAGCTCAGGTTTGCATCGAGGTTCACGCGCATGGTGCGTTGCCAAGTACTGAGGTCAAGATTTGCGATCTGTTGACTGGCTGGGAAAATGCCAGCGTTTAACACCAGCATGTCCAAGCCACCAAAACGCTGTACGGTTTGCTCGAGAGCGTCTTGCAACGCAGTTTCGAGGGTGACATCACAAATAATCCCTAGATATTCAGGATTGGTAAAAACAGTTTTCACGGCTGGGTTCAAGTCGAGTCCAACCACTGCCGCACCGAAAGCCATAAAGATTTCGGCGCAGGCTTTGCCAATGCCCGATGCCGCGCCCGTCACCAGCATGACCTCACCTGCGAATTCTGGCAGACTCGAGTGTGACTTGAATTTGGCTTGTTGCAACGCCCAGTATTCAAATTCAAACAGTTTTTCATCCGGTAGTGGTGTCCAGCGCTCGAGACGTTCGGCGCGTTCAATTATTTGAATGGTGTGGTCAAAAATTGCGCCAGAAGTTTGGGCGTCCTTCACGGTTTTGCCAGCCGTCAACACTCCGAGTTTCGTATCAATGACGACTCGAGGGGCAGCATCAAGCATGGATTCCCCAGCTTTCGAGTGGGTCTCAAAATAGTTTTTGTAGGCGTCCGCGAAGGCTTGAACATCGCGCCCAATCATCGGCTTGGGCTTGATCCAAGAGGCATGGTCTACCGTCGCCACGCCGCGCTGCGCAACATCCTCGAGATTTTTGCGCTGTGAAAAACCGTAATCATGCTCGAGTCTGGAAACGATCATGGCTCGTTTGGCAACGCTCGAGATGTCATACCGCAATTGCGCGATTTGAAGCCGTGTTGAAGCATTATTCTCGAGTTTTGGTTGTGGAATCTCCCAAGCGTTGTGTTGCTCGAGACAATCCTCCGCTCGATCCACCAATTCGATCATGCGGTCATAACTTTCTCTGGCAGTATCGCCCCAAGTGAACAGACCATGATTCAGTAAAACCATGCCAACCATTTCGCTCAAGAATTGCTGTTCATAAGCGCGTTTGCAGGCTTGTGCCAAACCAAAACCTGGCATGACATACTTTACGACGACCACCGAATTGCCGTAAATTTCTCGCACTCGAGCTTCAGCGTTTGGTGTATTCATGATCGTGACAAGCGCATCCGCGTGCGTGTGGTCAACCCATTTGTGCGGCAGGATCGCGTGCAAAATCGTTTCGACGCTGGGGAATGGCGCGTCTGGCTCGAGCAATGCCAGTCGAAATTCGCGCATCATTTGGGTGTCGGAAAGTGCCTCGAGGTTCGAGAGTTTTTTTAGATGTTGAAGATTGACGGGCGCAAAACTTGCTGGCGTGATGGTTTTTAACGATTCACCACTGCCCTTCACCCAAAGCACCTCGAGCGTATCACCAAAAGTATTTTCAGTGCTCAACTTGACGGATGTATTGCCACCGCCCGCCAGCACCAAACTGCTGTCCTCACCCAACAACCGCGAAGAGTAAGCCCGAAGCTCGAGTTCGCTTTGGCATTGTGCGGCATGGGTTTCATTCCAACGGTTTTGCATTGGCTGCTTTCAAATTCTCAAAATACGGCGCACGAATCACGCCACGGTCAGTGATGAATGCGGTCACGTATTTTGCGGGCGTGACATCAAACGCGGGATTGAAAACATTCACGCCCTCGGGTGCGGTGCGGCGCAAACCAAAACTCGAGACTTCATCCGCGTGGCGCTGCTCAATCTCGATGCTTAAGCCGTCAGGTGTGGCAAAATCGATGGTGCTGAACGGGGCAGCGACATAAAACGCTATTTCGTGCTCTTTTGCCAGAATCGCCACGCCGTAAGTCCCAATCTTGTTGGCAAAATCGCCGTTCGCGGCGACACGATCACAGCCGACGATCACCGCGCCAATGTTCTTGTCGCGCATCACAGTGGCTGCCATGTTGTCCGTAATCACGGTCACGGGCAAACCCGCCTGTTGCAATTCCCAGGCGGTCAGGCGTGCGCCCTGCAACAACGGACGGGTTTCGTCGGCATACACGTGAATGATCTGACCTCGAGCCGCCGCCGCGTAAATCGGTGCAAGCGCCGTGCCGATGCCAGTCGTGGCAAGGCTACCTGCGTTGCAATGCGTCAGGATGCTCGAGACGCCAGCCAGAAGCGGCACGCCGTGTTCGCCAATCAAATTAGACGTTTGTTCTTCGGAGGCTTTGATGGCGAGCGCCTGTGCCAGCACCGCATTTTTCAGGTCGCTCGCGCTCAAAAAATTCGAGGCTTGAAGGCGTTGCATCATACGGTCCAACGCCCAAAAAAGGTTGACGGCGGTGGGTCTGGAAGTTGCCAGGTAATCTCGAGTCTCAATCAGTTTCTCGAGAAATGCAGATCGAGTTGTATCTTCGGGCAGGTTTTTCACGCCCAGCCACAAGCCGAAAGCCGCCGCCACACCAATCGCGGGCGCACCGCGAACCCGCAAGACCTTGATCGCCTCCCACATGGTCGGTGCGTCAGGAATTGTGATCATGACCCGCTCGAGCGGCAAAAGGGTTTGATCGAGCAAATATACAGTTTGGTTTTCAAAAACCACGGTGGGTTGGGCTTTGGTCACGCTTCAATCACTTCCCGCACGATGTTCTCGAGTTCAGAAAAGCCCGAGATGTGCTGATGGTTTTTGATTAACTTCATACCGATTTCTAAATTCATCTCGAGCACCTCAACGCGTTTTTGATCACTCGCAACGCTGTCCACGTCAAAGACGTGCGCGAACCCAACGCTGCGACGAATCATCTCGCAACCAGCAAAACCAGCCGTATCACGCAAAATCCCCTGCATCAACATATCCTGAAACGTTTTTGAACGCCATGAGTTGCTGTTTGCTCGCTCGAGTTGCTTTCTAAAACCAAGCTCGAATATCTCCCAGCAAAAACGGTATTGCTGGAACAAATAACTTCTATAAGCGTCCCTCGAGTTTTGATCGGGTGCGTGACCGTGCTGGGCGCTGGCGTTCAAAAATAAATTGGCAACAAACAAGCCGACATCAAAACCGATTGGTCCAAAGAAGGCAAACTCGGGGTCGATCACGCGAATGTCGGCATTGTGATGCCCGTCGGGTTGCGTTGCCATGATCGAACCTGTATGCAAATCGCCGTGCAACAACGCCTGTGAACTGGTCATGAAACGGTATTTGAGTTCGGCAACCACTGCCTTCAACTCGAGATCGGCTTGCAGTTTCTCGAGCGCGGGTTTGATGCCAGGATCAAATTGATTGCGGTTTATTTTTCCCAGCAAAAGCACAGCCTCGAACGGTTCGGTGAAAATTAAATCCTCGGTGATCTCGCACAGTTCGGTGTTGGCAAATTGGGTCATCAAGACTTTTTTGGTGCTTGCTTCCATGCCAAAATCGGACGTGCCAAACAAGGTTTTCGCCAGAAAATCGCCTATCGTTGCGCCCAGGTTATTGAACCTTACGCGGTTGACCATCGGCTTGCGCATGACCTCATGAACCCGTAAATCCTCCATCACATTGACAAACATTGTCTCGTCAAACCAGTACGGCACGGGCACAACCTCAGGTGCGAACTGATGCTCGAGTTTTAAGGCTCGAGCTTCAAAACCTGCCCGAGCAGGGGAGAGTCGCCACGATTCGCCAGCCACCCGCAGGTACGGCACGGCTTGTTTGACCAAAATACTTTTTGCCCTGTTGCCAGATTCAAACACCCGAAAGACGAAATTGAGGTTGCCGTCGCTCAACTCTTCAGCCTCGAGTTTGGCGCTGATGTCAACCAAATTCTTGGCTTCAGGTTTTGAACGCACGTAATCGATCACGGTTTGGGAATTAAGAATAAAGTAATCCACGGCGTTCCCCTTATTCTGCTTTGCTCGAGTTTAACTAAGTCTTGCCGCGACGGGCGAAGGCGGCACTGGCGAGCAGAATAATCGCGCCGATCACGACTTTTTGCCAGGTTGAAGGCACGCCCATTAAAATTAAATTGTTGGTAAGCAGTTCAATTAGGATCACGCCAAGCATCGTGCCAAGCACCGTTCCCGTGCCGCCCGTGATTCGCGCCCCACCGAGCACCACGGCGGCAATCACATTCAGCTCCGAACCGACCAAATCCGACGGGTTGGCTTGACGGTTGAGCGCCCCGTGCAACATGCCGCCCAAACCCGCCAGCAAACCCGCGTAACCAAAGACAAACAGAATCACGGTGGAAACGTTAAACCCCAAACGCTCGGCAATCGGAATGCTGCCACCCACGGCGTAAACGGCGCGTCCCATCAGGGTGCGGTTGAGAATAAACCAGGTCACCACAATTGCCAGAATCAGTACCAAAACCTGAATCGAGACAGAGACTCGAGCACCCCCAGACGTGGTGGCTTGAATCAGTGCGGTGGTGCCAGCCAAATCCAAACCTTTTGGAATGTCCATGATGTGACGGCTGCCGATAAAGGCTTTGAGAAAACCGGAGAACAGGTACTGCGTGCCGATGGTGACAATCAGTGACGGCACTTTGAAGCGGTAGACCAGATAGCCGTTCAAGAGTCCCATCAACAAACCCATGCCAAGCCCAACCACGACCATCAACAGGTACGGTGCATCTGGATAGACTGCCAAAGTCAGGCGCGTGGTCGCATACAGTGAAAAAATGGCGATGGCGGTGAACGACACGTCGATGCCGCCCGCCGCCAAGACCAGCAACACGCCGAGCGCAAAAATACCAGTGGTCAGTGATGCCCGAAGCGTATCGGTCACGGTTTTGATCGACAAGAAACTTGGGCTGATGATGCCAACGACCACACAAAAAATCACGATCAAACTGAGCGTGATAAATTCTGGACGACGGACAAAAGCTTTCCAGAACGTGACGGGCGCGGCAACTCGAGTTTGGGTCAATGCGGACAAGTTTCACCTCGAGAAAATAAATTTTGAATCTTAAAATTCATGTGATCGCTTCACTTAAAAGCTCCTGTGACAACACAGATTCCTCGAGATTCGCGGCTTGGAAAACTTTGGCGATGCGTCCTTTTTTCATGACGAGAATCGAATCACAATTCATCAATAATTCTGGCAGGTCGTCGCTGACAATCATCACGCCCAAGCCTTTTTGTGCCAAGTCCTGCACGATTTTGTAGAGCGCGTCTTTGGAGCCGACATCGACGCCCATGGTTGGACCGTGAAGAATCAAAATTTTGGGTTTGATCGCCAGCCAACGCGCCACCATCACGCGTTGCTGGTTGCCGCCAGACAAACTTTGGGCGGGCAGCATGGTGTTGGGCGTGGAAATCTCGAGGTCCTTGACGAAATCTGCGGCGCTGCTGGTGCTTTTTTCAAAATCAATTTGATTGCCTTTTAACAAGCGATCCAAGATGGACACCATAATGTTTTCACGGATCGGTTTTTGCAAGAACAAACCTTCGGTCAAACGGTCTTCGGGCACGTACCCGATGCCAGCGGCAATCGCATCTCGAGGATTCTTAATCACCGCTTTTTGTTGCTCGAGCAGGATGTCCCCAGTGGCGGCAGGTTCGATGCCAAACAACGCCAGCGCCAGTTCGTTGCGTCCTGAATCGAGCAATCCTGTAATGCCGAGCACTTCTCCTTTGTGCAAGCTTAGACTGACATCGCTGAATGCCCCAGGTTTGGAGAGTTTTGAAAGCTCGAGCAACACTTCTTTTTGCGGGCTGCTGGTGCGGTAACTGTGCTTCTCGAGCGATTTGCCGGTCATCAGAAACGAAATTTTTTCTTGGGTGTACTCTTTCAAATTCCCTTCGGCAACTTTGAGACCATCACGAATCACGATCACGTTTCCGCCGATTCTAAACACCTCATCGAGCTTGTGACTGACGAACAACACCGAAACGCCATCGGTTTGCAAACTCGAGATGATCGAGAGTAAATTCTCGACCTCTTTTTGGGTAAGCGCCGCCGTGGGTTCGTCCATGATGACCAGACTGGCTTTGGTGGCGAGTCCACGCGCAATGGCAACGAGTTGTCGCACGGCAATGGGCAAGTTTTCAACTTTGGTTTCCAAAAACTCGAGGTTTGAACTTAAACCCACCCGCTCGAGTGCCGCACTCGCCGTGTCACGCAACAACTTCCAATCCAAAATTCTCGAGAGTCGTCCCTTGTTGGTAACCAGTTGCGCCGTCATGGCAACATTTTGCTCCACACTGAGATTCCCGAACAAACTCAAATCCTGATAGACCGTCTCAATTCCAGCCTCGAGCGACTCGAGCGCCGAGAGTTTGGAATAGGTTTTTCCGCGCACCATCATAGTGCCAGAGTCGGGCGGTTGCGCACCCGAAACAATTTTGATCAGTGTCGATTTGCCCGAACCGTTCTCGCCCAACAAATGATAAATCTCGCCAGGTGCAATGCCAAACCCCACGCCACGCAATGCCTGAACCCCACCGAAAGACTTGGTGATGTTCTCGAGTTTCAAGAACATGTTTTCATTGTCTGTTTTGGTTTCCAAAATTTGTTCAGTCATTCAAAATTCTTTCTCGAGTTTATGGTTTTGTCTCGAGGGTTGATTCTCGAGATGTGATTGTATTGTTTGAAAAGTAATTC
This sequence comes from Deinococcales bacterium, assembly GCA_025352125.1. Taxonomy (GTDB): domain Bacteria; phylum Deinococcota; class Deinococci; order Deinococcales; family JAAFIG01; genus JANXTZ01. The sequence goes on from JANXTZ010000049.1 coordinate 34,694, forward strand.
TCAGCCCCACCCTCATCCCCAACCCTTCTCCCGCAAGCGGGAGAAGGGAGTTTCAGTCCTGTATACGTGTGGCTCGAGGTATTTCTATGCTTATTGCGATTCGCTATTTGCTTGGTTCTCAGAACGGGAAATTCTTGTAATTGCTCTTGTCCACGTCCACGAACGCGCTGCCGCGAATGATTTTGCCCATGCCTGGACCTTTGGTGACAGACACTTTTTCGTACCCTTTGATGCCCAGGTTCATGCCGTCTTTGATGGCTTTCTTCTCGAGCACCATCTGCGCGACTTTGTTCATGACAATGCCAGCGTCTTTGGGGTCCCAGAATCCGATGCCGTCAACCGCGCCGGTCTCGATGTACTTGCCTGCAATGCTTGGAAGGCTCGTGCCGAAAACGCAGACTTTGTCGTTCAAGCCCGCCTCTTCCACGGCGCGTCCAATACCGGCGACATCGGTGCTGGCGCTGCCCTGAAAGCCTTTGATGTCAGGGTATTTGGTGAGAATTTCCTTGGCTTTTTCGTAGGCTTTGTCGGCATCGTCGCTGGTCTCTTGTTTGGCGTCCACCAGCATCATCTTGGAATTTTTGGCGGCGTTGGCAATGCCACCGTCTGCCCATTGGTTGTGGGTTTTGCTGCCCAAGCTACCAACGAAAACCGTCCATTTGCCTTCACCACCCATGCACTTCTCGAGGCGTTTGTTGAGGTTCGCGCCGAAGGCAACGTTGTCGAAGGCTTCGATGTCGTACAACGTGTTCTTTTGGTTGTCGGCTTCGTGCGTGATGACCTTGATGCCGCGTGCCATTGCGGTTTTAAAGATTGGCTCGAGGGTTGCGGGGTCCATCGGCACGACGGCGATGGCATCGGGTTTTTTGGCAACCAAGTCGGTAATCAGTTGGAGTTGCTGCGCGGGGTCGGCTTGGGCGGGTCCGGTTTGAACAGCGTTGTTGCCCGAGGTTTTGGCGTATTCTTTGACGCCCTCCTCCATGCGGTTAAACCAGTTGATGCCGGTGATTTTCACGACCGTGGTGATCGTCCATTTCTTTTGGGCGAGAACCCCAGTCACTCCGGCTGCGACGATTAGACCTGCGCCGATCAGTAGCACTTTCTTCATAACGCCTCCTCTATCAAAGACTTGAATTTCAAGTCGGATGACCTTAAGAATCTCGAACTGGCTTTGGTTTGACAAAGCCACTTAGTCGCGTTCCTGTTAACACAATTGAAAGCAGGAGCAGCAAGCCCCAGGTAAAATCTTTGAGAAAGTTAGAGGTACCAAGAAAATTGAGGGTACTCGAGAGCATTTGCAGGGCGAAACTGGCGAGCACCACGCCGAGCATTTTGCCCCAACCGCCAGACGGGTTGATACCGCCCATCACGGCAATCAAGATTGCGATCAGCAAATAACTCGAGCCGTAATCCCATTTGACGCTCGAGGCTCTGGACGCGATGATGATGCCTGCGATGCTGGCAAGCACTCCCGAGAGGGTGTAGGTAAACAGCATGATGGTGTTGTTGTTGATGCCCGTGAAATTGGCGGCTTTGGCGTTGGTGCCCAGCAAATACAAGCGGAAACCAAAACGGCTGTGGGTCAGCACCCAAGAAAATCCGAGCACCGCGAGTATAAATACAACAAATGGAATTGGGATGCCCAGAATGACTCCGTTGCCAATTTGACTGAACACTTCGGTTTCACCCAAGCTGACCGAAGGTCCACCGGAGAGTGCAACAGAGAGTCCAACAAACACAAATTGCGTCCCCAGGGTCGCCAGAATCGGTGGGAAGTTGCCTTTTGAGACCAGAAAACCGTTGACCAACCCGCAAGCCGTTCCGACCAGCAAGGCAATCACCACAAAGGCGATGGCGTACAGCGTGCCTTGACCCGCGCCGCCCAGGCTCGAGCGCACGATCAAGCCCGCGACAATCGCGGACAGGTTGGCGATGCTGACCACCGACAGGTCAATCCCGCCGTTGCCGGAAATCATGGTGATGGCGATGGCAATGGCAAGCAAGCCAACCTCTGGGACTTGAACCGCCATGCTCTGAAAATTGTATGGGTCAAGAAACTGACCTGAGGACAAAATTGCCGCCGCAACCAGAATCACGACAAGTGATGCGATCAAAAATCGAAGGTGATGGTCAGACAGCAAAGAGCGCAAGGTGATCCTCTCGAGATTGGGCTGGAACGGTTGGCAAACGTTTGCAGGGTGGAGTTTAAAAAAAGTTGGATGCTTGGACCAACTTGAAACAAAACCTTGGTTGTGGAATGTTCCTATTTTTACGGCAATTCGTGTCTCGAGTCAAGTGTCTTGAGACACGAATTTGAGTCAACTGTATTTCGAGGTTTAGCATTTCAATTTAAGGTTGGTCAGAACCTCAGATCAGTGCCAAACAAACTAATTTGGTCAGCACAATCTCGAGACACATGCCTTCCGCTTTGTAAGAATAAGAAGGAGTGTCAAGCAAACGCAGCATCTCAAGGTTATTGGGCGGTATTTGTTCCTGGGTTGTCACCGCATAGACTTTGTGACGTATGATTTCAAAACCGCGCAACAAACTGAAAACACAGTGAAAATACCCAGGGGGCTCGTATGAAAAAAATCTTGAACGATCCGAACAACTTCGTCAATGAAATGCTTGAGGGCATGTACAAGGCGCATCCCGAAATGGTCTCGAGCGTTGGTTCTGATTTGCGTTGCCTGGTGCGCAAGGATGCGCCCGTCATGAACAAGGTTGCCATTGCCACGGGCGGCGGCTCGGGTCATTTGCCAGTCTTTTTGGGTTATGTCGGGCAGGGAATGCTTGACGGCACCGCCATCGGTGATGTTTTTCAGTCGCCCAGCAGCGATCAGATGCTCGAGGTCACAAAACGCATTCACGGCGGCAGGGGTGTGCTGTACGTGTACGGCAATTACGGCGGCGATGTCATGAATTTTGACATGGCAACCGAAATGGCGAGCCTGGAAGACATCGAGGTGCGCACGGTGCTGGTGAAAGAAGATGTTGCCAGTGCCAGCAAGGACCGTGCGGATACCAGACGCGGCGTGGCGGGCATGGTTTTTGCCTTCAAAATCGCGGGTGCCAAAGCCGATTTGGGTGCGTCGCTCGAGGAAGTCGAGGCGGCCACCATCAAGGCACTCGCCAACATGCGCACGATGGGCGTGGCGCTCAGCCCGTGCATTTTGCCCGCCGTGGGCAGACCAACCTTTAACGTTCCAGACGGCGAGATGGAACTGGGCATGGGCATTCACGGCGAACCTGGCGTGCGTCGCGGCAAGCTCGAGACCGCCGATCAGATTGGGGACACGATTCTGGAAACCATCAGCGCCGACATGACAATCCTTAGCGGCGACAGCGTGGCGGTCATGGTCAACGGACTTGGGGCGACGCCGCCCGAAGAACTCTACATTCTGTACCGCCGTGTGCATGACAACCTCGAACAACTCGGCGTCAAAGTCCATAAAGCCTTCGTTGGCGAGTACGCCACCAGCCTCGAGATGGCAGGCGCGAGCATCACAATCTTAAAACTCGATGCCGAATTGCAAGCGCTGCTCGATCATCCCGCCCACACGCCAATGTTCAGGGTTTAACCATGACAGGAACTGACTTTCAGGCAGGAATTGAACGCGTCGCCAAAAAATTACTCGAGATTACCGATGTACTCAATACCCTGGACGCCGCGATGGGTGATGGCGATACCGGTGTCAGCGTTTCCAAGGGCGCTCAAGGGGTGCTCGAGCACGTGACTGCCAATCCAGCCGGTGATGACATCGGCAAGTGGCTTGCTGGCGTCGGTATGGCGTACAATCGCGTCGCGCCAAGTACTATGGGCGCACTGGTTGCCACCGCCCTGATGCGGGCAGGCAAGGAGGTGCTCGCCAGCTCGAGTGTGGACGATATCGGTCTGGCAAAAATGTTGCAGGCAGCCAATGTTGGCATTCAGGAGCGCGGCAAAGCCAAACTGGGCGACAAAACCCTGGTGGATGCGCTGCATCCTGCCGCCGAAGCCTTCAGCGCCGCCATCAATACTGGCTCTAGCCTGGAAGATGCAGGTCAATCGATGCTCGAGGCAGCCAGAAAAGGTCGAGATGCCGCGATGCCCTTAAAAAGCATGATTGGACGGGCGAACTGGGTCGGTGGGACAGAAGGAAAACTTGACCCTGGAACAGTTTTGGTCGTGACCGTACTCGAGGCGTTGATGCGGGTTTAAACTTTTAAACGCAGACATTTTGGCAGATCAGCACGGTAAAAACGAACCATCCAACCCTGAACTGCAAAACGTGCGCCTTTGATTGAAGGCTCGGGTTTTCGAGAACGGGCAGATTTTGCTGTGCTCGAGTGCCAAAAATGATTTGAATGGTTGTCATATTTTTCTCCAAACCGTCAAGCATTACAAGCCCCGATCACCGTCCAAGTTCACGCGGGTCACGCCTGAAATTCTCGAGTAAATGCCCCTCTCGCGGGTCATTAAGCCAGCGCCAACCAGTTCGCGGCGCAGCGTAAAAAAATCTTGGTGAAATTCGGACAGGATCAAGTTCACCTCGCGCTCTGGGTAATCGTGATCAAACTCGAAACTTTCCAAAATTTTCTCGAGGATGATGTCACGTTTTTTGCGTTGGGCTGGAATCGCCCGCAATCGCCCGTGTTTTAAAAACGTGTTCAACACCTTAAGCCTAAAACCGTCCGTTTCAGAATTTGCCTCGAGCTGCGTCTCCTGCAAGCTGACCAATGTTGCCAGGGTTTGCTCGAGCACGGCTTTTTTGACGCTGTAATTTTGGTAATACCCGTCTTTGATGCTTTCCAGAATTCCTGCCGCCTCGAGTTGCTTGAGGTGATGGCTGACCGTGGCTGGCGTGATGCCCAGAATGCTGGCGAGTTCTTCGGTGTGGCGCGATTTTGGCTTGCAGAGGTTGACGATCAAAACGCGGCTTGGCTGCCCGAGCGCCTTGAAAAAATCGGAGCGTTGCTCGAGCGAGATGCTGCTGTTCGGTGTTGGCTTGTGACTGCTCATGTTTCCTGCCAGTTGCCCTCGGGTTTGGCGCTGGTCACGCTTTTGTAGGTTCCGGCAAACAAACCCCTGGCGGCAATCATGATGCCAAGTTTGATCTCGTTTTGAATGATCGCTTCATGGTTTTGCTCGGCTCGGGCAAGCTCGAGTTGCCGCTTGAAGCGTTGCGCGACCTGTCTGGTGATGGCATCGTATTTCTGGGCAAGGACGATGGTTTCGGGCGTTTCGCTCATGGAATCCTCTTTCTGATTCGTTTAATATCGAATCAGATGCTAGTATTTGATTCGATATTAAACGAATCAATTTCTCGAGTCGCAAAATAGACTGGGACGACTTTTAGTCGTCCCAAAGCGATAAAATCTTATTTTCTAGAACAAATGGCTTACTTGATTGCAGTCAAATACGGTTGAACATAGGTTTTCAAATAACTGTCAATTCCAACCGATTTGGTAAACGCATCTTTCGCCGCCGCCAAATACGTGCTGCGCGTGCCAGCCACGGCTTCTTCCTGCGCCAAACCAAAATTCATGACGCCCGAAAAATACCAACCCAAAGAATATTTCGGATCGGTTTTGGTGGCTGTGCCCAGCAACTCGAGCGTCTTGTCAAAACGACCCTGATCGGCGTAAGCCACCGCCAGGGCGGTCATGACGGCAACATTCGTGTTTAGCGTGGTCAAAACCTCGTTCAACAAGTCCACGGCATCATCGGTGTTGCCCGACTTGTACATGGCTTGCGCCACAAAAAACTTGAGTTGCGCATTGTCTGGATTTGTCGCCAATGCTTTTGAAAATGCCGTTTGCGCCTCGAGCGCGTCCAAGCTGTTGCCCAGATCGAGCAGCGCCAAACCGAGTTGATACGATTTTTGCGCCTCGCCGGTCAGCTTGAGTGCTCCAATTTTACGGCGTTCTGGCATGAAAAATGCCAAGGCTTGCCGCGCCGTCTCGAGGTCGGTTTGTTGTTTCAGGCTGCCCTCAAAAGCTTTTTGCGCCTCGTCAAATTGACCAGACCACAATGCGCCAACGCCGTTCCAATATGAATACTCGGCAACGGTTGGATTGGCTTTGACCAGGGCATCGACCAAAGGATTTGCCTTGTCCAAACGCCCCGAAAGCAAATACATGCGGGCAATCAGTCGAGGTTCGAACTTGTCGCCAGCCGCTTTTTTCAGTGCCGCCTCGGCATCCGCGTCGCGTCCCAATTTGGCATTCGCATATGCCAAACCAGTCAGTGCCCCAACGTTGGTGTCGTCTCGAGAAACCGCCGTCTGATAGGCTTTGGCGGCGTCAGTGTACAAGCCTTGATGCTCCAAAATCGCGCCTCTGGCAAACGCCAGCGCCGAACTGTCTGGATAGGCAGCATCGCCTTTGGTGACAATCGCCAGGGCTTGCTCGAGGTTGGGCAAACGGCTGGCGAGGGCATAAACCGTATCTGGCACGTCTGCGGTGTCTCGCACCAGATTGCGCAGGTAACGTGTGGCGCTGTCGCGGTCGTTGTTGAGGTACAACGTGATCAGACGGTTGTGAAGCTCAACCTCGTCCGGCATTCTCGGCTCGAGGTTTAAGAGCACCGATTCGGCGGTTTGCCAACCGCCGTTACCACCGTAACGCTCGAAAATATCGGCAATGTTGAGCACCGCCTCGAGAAAACGTGGGTTGTATTGCAGGGCGGTCTTGAATTCATTGGTGGCAGATTGCAAAATCTCGTTGGAAAGCTTGTCCGCGCCGCGCAAAATCCGTAAACCCTGCAAGTAATGCAGTTCTGGTTTGGACGGATTAAGTTTTAACCCCGCGTCGATCACCGTTTTGGCATCCGCGTTTTTCTTGCCCTGCAACTGAATCACGCCCGCGACCATCATGACGCTGGCATCGAGCGGCGCGAGCTTGGAGGCTTGAACCGCCAACGGCAGCGCATCCGCCACCTTTCCAGTTTGCGACAAGTACAAACCTCGTGCACCCAGTGCCCAAGCATTCGCTCCAGCCTTCTCGAGGATGCCAACACTGTCTTTCGCCCCTGGAGTCACGGCTGCCACGACCACCTCTGGCGCTGGCAGTGCGTTCTCGATGCTCGAGATTTCTTTGAGGTCATCGGTGCTCGGTTTTAAGCCCAGGGCTTTGATCAGGGTTGCATCGGCGGTCGCCACCAGCTTCTTGAAGTCACTGCCTTTCGCCACCAAGGTATCTGAGCCTCCACCATCGACTTTTTTGACGGTGTACTCGAGCGAATACGCTCCGACATTACCAGAAATCTTGCCGCTGACCAGATAATCCAGCGCATAAGACGCCGCCATTCGATCCGCGTTCTCTGGACGGGCACGAAGGTACTGGTACAGCTCGAACGGCGTCGGTGCGACCAGACCGTCCACGCTCTCCAACGCCCTGGAAACCGCCGTCGGCACCGCCAGGTTAAACGCATCGAGTTCACCCTCGAGCGGTAAAAAACCGACACGTTGCGCGTTGGCGCTCGAGAAGACCCCAAGCGCGACCAGACCAAAAATGATTCGGGTTTTGAAATTCACAGCGTCACTATACGGGCAAGGCTTGGTGAAGGGAATGAGAGGACGGAAAGAAAAGCTTATGCAATGCCTTCACACTCGACAAAACCAGCAACAGTGCGCCCCGAGACAGGGGCGCACAACGCTAAAATCTTGGATTTATTTGGTGGTCAAGACTCGAGGCACGGCTTTGACCTCAATGTCCTTGCCGTCGCGCCTGACCGACAGCGTGACCGCCTCACCGTCTTTGGCATCAAAAACGACCCGACGCAGATCGTCCACCGATTGTACCGCAGTCCCATTGACCGCCGTGATGACATCGCCGCCGACAGGAATTTTTTCACCGTTGTAATCAATATTTTTGTCCGCCGCCTTCAAACCCGCCTTTTCGGCTGGACTGCCAGGTTCGATTTGCGTGATCATCATGCCATTGGCAGGAAGCTTGAACTGATCCAAAATGGCGTTCGGATACGCCGCCAAGTCCAGCGAACCAATGCCCAGACGGGGACGGCTGGCGGTCACGTTGCTCGAGTCGAGTGTCTTGCCGTTTTTCAGATCGCTCAGGATGCTTTTGACCAAATTGATCGGCAGCGCAAAGGCGATACCCGCAAACTGCCCTTGACCACTGCCCGCCGTCCCAGGGCTGATAATCGCCGTGTTGATCCCCACAACCTCACCGCTCGAGTTGACCAGAGGACCACCAGAGTTGCCAGGATTGACCGCCGCATCGGTCTGAATGACGTTGCTCGCCAAATTGCTCGAGCCTGAAAAATCGCGTCCCGTCGCGCTGATGATGCCCTCACTGACACTAAAATCCAGACCAAATGGGTTGCCCATCGCTATCGCTTTTTGACCGACCTTGATCGTGTCCGAATCGCCAAGGTTCATGGCACTAAATTTTTTACCTGGGGCATCAATTTTGATCAGCGCCACATCATAAATTGGGGAGCGCCCCACCACTTTTGCCGAATAGGTTTTTGGATCGTTGTGAAACTTCACGCTGAGCGTCTGCGCCACCGTATCCGAATCGAGCGTCACCACATGGTTGTTGGTCAGCATCAAACCCGTATCGTCAATCACAAAACCCGAACCCGAACCCTGCGCCACCTGCGAACCCTGCTGCTGACGAATAAACTCGCAGTAAATCTGGCTGAACGACGGATCGCACGGCGTGTCCGACTGCTGCGTGGCTTTGGCTTTGATCGAACCGATGCTCTGATCGAGCCTGTCAACAATCTCGATGGTGTTGCGTTCGTTCTCGAGCTTCGCATGACCGTAATTAAAGCCAGGAATCGCACTGGTGTTTGAACTCGAGCCAGAAGCCGAAGCATTGACGGTTGCAGAATTTGAAGGCGCAGTCGAAGTCTGGGCTTTGGACACTGGCGGATCAAAACTCTGATACACCATTGCAGCACCACCCAACGCGAGAAACACCAACACAACAGCAGCGAAACGATTGTTCATTTTAAAATTCCTCCTGTGCGCAAAAACCTCGAGAAACGAACCTTGCAACCATCCTAGTCTCCAACCAAACCCGAGCGTAGTGTCGCAAGTCTCCAAAGCTGTTCACGAGATGATTGAACTCCCAAGAGTTGAGCAAATCCTGAATCCTGGCTGATGTAGCCCACAATCACAAAAACCACTCGAGAGTATCTCTCTCGAGTGGTCAGAATGCACGAATGAAGTTCTGGCATTGTTCACAGCGTCCCACTGAATCAAGCTCGAGCCTAGACATGTCGTCCCGCTAACGGTGTTGCGCCCAAAAATGCGGCACAATGCAACACAGGAAAGCCCAAACCCGAGACTCGGGATTGGACGGAGGACACCATGAGCTTACAAAACAGAATGTTTGAACTGCGCACACCCGAAGATGTGGACAGCTTTGTGACGCAGTACCCGACCGCCGCAATTTTTAAGGCGGGAACTTGCCACAAAACCATGCAAGGTTGGGGCAACATCGAAAAACTTCTTCGTGACCGTGAAGATGTGCCAGTCGGTATCATCCGCGTGGTCGAGGCACGACCTGCCAGCAACCATGTCAGCGAGCGCACGGGCATCACGCACCAAAGTCCACAACTGATCTTGTTCCGCGAGGGAGAAGCCAAATTTGACCTCGACAACTGGAACATCACGCCCGAAAACCTCGAGCCACGGTTTGAAGCGTACTTGCCTTCCGTAGAAGGCGAAAACGTCGCAGCAACTGGCGCAAAATCGAACCTCGAGCCTTACAAGAAACTACTGGACGGTTTTATTGCAGGGCAAGTGTCAGAACCTCAATTTCAATGGACGTACTTGGAAATGTTCCGCGCCGATGCCAGTCTGCGCAGCCAAGAAGAATTTGATGTGCTCAACAGTTTGTTTGGCAACCCCGACGAGCATCACATTCACGCTGGCGCGATCATGAATCTCGAGGCGCAAATGCAAGACCAGCAAGCGATTGCGCCACTGCTCGAGCGGGCGCAGGAGTTACGGACTGCACTGAACGCGCTGTAATTTCTCCTCTCATCCCCAACCCTTCTCTCGATGTTGAGAGAAGGGTGCTTTATTTACACGTGTGGCTCGAGATTCATTCTTATTCATTGTGGGTTCACAAATTGCGTTTCTCGAGTACGTCCAAAAGTTGCTCAAAGCTGATCGCGTATTTTCTAGCGACATCGGAGGCGTAACTGATGCCTTTCGACGCGGTTCGTTCGATTCGGTAGGTGCGCTTGTGCTCTTTGCCGTCCTCTTTGGTGACCGACACCAAACTCGCCAGGCTGCTCGAGCCTTCATGCTGGTTGATCGCGTCCACATCGGCGAGTTCGTGCATGTGCGTGGCGAACACAGCACGGACTCCCAGATGCCTGAACGCCCGCAAGATATCCCTCGCCAGGTACACCCCTTCACCTGGGCTGGTGCTCGAGAGGGATTCGTTCAACAGAACCAAACTGTACTGGCTGGCTTTGTGAAACAGTGCATTTAAACGCCCCGATTCCTCGCCCAAGCGTCCAGTCACAGATTCTGATTTTTCCTCGACCGGAAAATGCGTGTAAATGCCGTCAATCGGGCTGATGCTGGCAGTCTTGGCGGGAACGTGCGCCCCCATTTGGCAGAGCACATGCGCCAAACCGACGGCTTGAATAAAGGTGGTTTTGCCACCGGAATTTGGTCCGGTCAGAATAAAAATTTTGCCTGTGTCATCAAAATCAACGTTGTTACCCACAATTTTGTTGCCCAAATCCCGTTCGCCATTTTTCTCAAACCGCAATGCCAGCAAGACGTTGGTCAAGCCCTCAAAATGATCCTCTCGAGCCTCAGGATTCTTCAATTCTGGCTTGCACATATTCACGCCCAAACCCTGCAAGCGTTTGACCAGCGCTGCCGCGCCCAGGTAAAAGGCAAATTCGGCTTCGAGGTGCAAGAGTGGGTGCGAAAAAACTTGAATGTACTGCTTCAAGACCTGCGCCACCGGACGGGTGGTGTCCTCGAGCATCTTCTCGAGGTCGGCAAAGAACGTTGCCAGCATTCGGTCTTTGCCCGACGCGCTGATCGCCACCTTGCCCGAACCAAAACCGGATTCCATGGTGTTGCCGCTGATCGCGCCCATGATGACCGCGCCGATGCCACGCTTTGCGTCTCGAGATTGCAGGCTGGTCATGCCAACAAATTCTGGTTTTTTCTGCATCAAAAAAGACGTGACCGAATGGGTTTTACCGACGAACCGTTCCGAATTGATTGACAGCAAGGTCGCTTCCGAGGGTCTTAACTGCGCGTCGAGGTTGATGCCCACCGTCAAGCTGGTCAGGTTGCTGACCGAGCGCCGCAACTCGGGCAATTTTTGTTTCATGTCCTCAAACGATTGCTCGCTGGTGATCTCGAGCACCAAACGTTGCAATTCTTGCAATGCGCCGGATTCAACTTTTGCTTTGTCCAGCACGCTCGAGAGGCGGTTGAGCACATCCACGTACAGCTCGAGTTCTGAAAGTCGGGTCATCAAAAGTTGGAGTTGACTTAAATCACCCTCCCGAGAATTGAGTTCTTTCAGTTCGTGCAACAAGGGCAGCACGTCTTTGATGCCTTCGGAGAGCACACTCGAGCGCATGAAATCGGCAAAGACTTCTTGACGGTATCCAATGGTCGCAACGTTGCCACTGAAATGCGAGATGATTCGTTCGACGTGCGGCTTGAAACGCCCTTCGATACAGAGCGCCGCGACCAGCTCGATCAGTGCCAAATCATGGGCGCTTTCGCTGCCCATTTCAATCGCGTCTTTTGAGTCTGGATTTTGCCACAGACAACTGAAATGCTCGAGGTTCATTGTTAAAATTCTAACACCCGAGGATTTTTCGGTGGCTCAGGTTAAAGCATGTCTCGGCGTTGAAAATCCCAGGCGGCAAGGACGGTCACGACCACTGCCAGTGCCAACGACAGTCCAATCGCCAGTTGGTTGGTGGGGCTTGGGAAGTCATAAGCCCCGCTCGGGTAAGCCCAAGGAATGTACCTCCAGTAAATGGCAGAATTGCTGGCGGCAGCGCCCAAAATAGCACCAAACAATGCCACGCCAATGTTGATTCCAAAAGCGCGAAAACGGGTGGACAACCAGGTTTGAATGGCAATGATTCCGAAACTTCCAAGAAACGACAAGCCCGCGCCTTTGACCATCTCGAGCCACGGAATGCTCAAAAAACCTGTCAAAATGCCGCCAATCAAAAAACCGCTGAACGCCAAGGCGATTGATCCAATCAACACCAGTGCCATGACCGCCAACCACTTGGCAAGGTAGACCGCGACCCTCGAGGGTCCCAAGACCAGGGCGTGTTTCCACTGGTTGTCCTGATGCTCCAAATTCAGCACCAGCGCCGCGATAATGCCCATACCGAGCGGTAAGAACAATTGTATCCAAATACTCGAGATCGGGGTGGTCACAAAAAAATTCCACCGTCCAGCGATTGGCAGTTTCTGAACCGATGGTGTCAGAATAAAAATCAACAAGAACAGCAATTCGATTGCCACCGGCACGCCAACCGCCAGGAACAAAGCGCTGGTGCGACGGTATTTTAAGAATTCGGCAGATAATGCACGTAAGAACATTTCAAGCTCCTTTGGTAAACTCGAGAAACATTTCTTCAAGCGAATCGGTTTTGGCTGCCAGACTCGAGACTTCCAAACCCGCCTCGATCATGGCTCGGTTCATCTGGGCGGCTTGGCTCACAGCGTCAAATTCGATTTTGCCGAAACGTTTCTCGAGGTTGTGAATATCGAGATGACTTCAGGGCTTTGAATGCCTGAAAATTGGTTGGCTCGAGAATCACTGAATGGTGCCGCGCTTGCCAGCATCTTGCCTCCATGCCCCGTTCGAGGGATAAATTCATGATGCTTGGGTTGTTCAAAGTGAGATCGAATGCTTTGTCAAGATTTCTTGAAGAACAACCTCAAATCAATTGGTTTGCCAGAGTAACAAACTCCGTCTTTGGATCATGATCAACATTTCCGGCACCATCCACAATCAATTTCGCTCGAGTCCAGGGTTGGTCTTTCTCGAGCAACGGGCGTTCCTGTGCTTGCCATTCAAACCAGAAATCACGTTCAGCTTCGCCGTCTCGAGCCAAACCACGTTGTTCGGCAATTTCCAGGCTGGTTTCAATCCAGATGGGCACGTCAATCCAGTTGCTGAGTTCACGCCGACTGGCAGATACACCCTCGAGAATCAAAATTTTTGCGTTTGGAACTACGATTGAACCTTCACGCCCTTGCGTTGTCCAGATTTCAGGTTTCCAATCAACACTTTGACCAGCCTGAAACGGCTCGAGAATATGCTCGATCAGCAACGGATACCAGTCAAAGAAACTGTGATGCCACGCCACATCGTCGGTATGAACCACAGTGGCGTTCAAGGTGCTCGAGAGTTGATTTGAAAAAGTCGTTTTTCCCGATCCAGAACGACCATCGATGGCAATAATTGTTGGCAGCTCGAGCCTGCGAATTTGTTCAGCGAGCGATGCAAAAGTTCGAACTTTGGGATTTGACATGCCGCAATTTAGCATTCAGTGTTACTCGAGTCTCGAGAATCGCGCTGCCGCAACAATAATCCCTTTTTCAAAGTGCTAATATCACGTTTCGGAGGTACAAATATGTTGGAATCCAAAGTAAATCACACAGAAACGGGCACCCTGCGTGTCAAAACGGGTTTTGCCGAAATGTTCAAGGGCGGCGTGATCATGGATGTCGTCACGCCCGAACAAGCCATCATCGCCGAGGACGCTGGCGCAACCGCCGTCATGGCGCTCGAGCGCGTTCCAGCCGATATTCGCCGTGACGGTGGGGTTGCCCGCATGAGCGACCCCGACATGGTGGTTGGCATCGTCAACGCCGTCAGCATTCCGGTCATGGCAAAATGCCGCATCGGGCATTTTGTCGAGGCGCAAATTCTGCAATCTTTGGGCGTGGATTTTATCGACGAATCCGAGGTTTTGACCCCAGCCGACATGCAGTACCACGTCAACAAACACGATTTCAAAGTCCCGTTCGTTTGTGGCTCGAGAAACCTCGGCGAGGCACTGCGCCGCATCGGTGAGGGCGCTGCCATGATTCGCACCAAAGGCGAACCAGGCACGGGCGATGTTGTCGAAGCCGTCACGCACGCCCGTCAGATCATGGGCGAGATTCGTAAAGTCCAGGGTCTGCCCGAAGACGAACTGATGACCATGGCGAGGGATTTGCAAGCCCCGTTTGAACTCGTGCGTTACGTCTGGGCAAACGGCAAGCTGCCCGTGCCAAACTTTGCCGCCGGTGGCGTCGCCACCCCAGCCGATGCTGCACTCATGATGCACCTGGGCATGGACGGCGTGTTTGTCGGTTCGGGCATTTTCAAATCGGGCGATCCGGTCAAACGCGCCCAAGCGATTGTCAAAGCCGTCACGCATTACAAAGACCCAGAAATTTTGGCACAAGTCTCGAGAAACCTCGGCGAGGCGATGGTTGGCATTCAGGTGGTGGCTTTGACGCCAGAACAAAAAATGGCTGTTCGCGGTTGGTAAAGCTTAAAATTTTCATGGGTTCAAACATCATAAGCAGCACGCTCGGTCTCCCTCTCATCCCCGACCCTTCTCTCCAACGGAGAGAAGGGAGTTTGATTTTCACATTGAGTGGCTGAAATAATTCTCGAGGTAAAAATGAATGTAGGCGTTCTGGCATTGCAGGGTGATTTCCGAGAGCACAAATTGATGCTCGAGCGTTTGGGTTGTTCGGTGCAAGAGGTGCGGCTTCCGAAGCACTTGGAGGGTTTGTCTGGCGTGATTTTCCCAGGAGGAGAGAGCACCACGATTGGGAAGCTGATGGTGGCGTATCAGATGGACGCGGCGCTGAAGAAATTTGCGGCAAGTGGTGGGGCGATTTGGGGAACTTGTGCGGGTGCGATTTTACTGGCGACCGATATCGTGGACTCAAACCAACCGCGTCTCGGTTTGCTCGAGATGCGCATTCGGCGCAATGCGTTTGGGCGGCAGGTCGATTCGTTTGAAGTACCGCTCGAGGTTGCAGGTTTGGTCGCGCCATTTCACACGGTTTTTATTCGCGCCCCCGTGATCGAATCGGTTGGCGAGGGCGTTGAAGTCCTCTCGAGTTTTGAGGGTCGTATTGTGGTGGCACGAAAAGATCGCATCATGGCGAGCAGTTTTCATCCAGAATTGACCAACGATTCGCGCTTGCATCAATTGTTTCTTGAGAAAGTCATCGGGTCATAAATGCTCTACACGCCGATTCTTGCCACGTTGGGCTATTTGCTCTCCGAAGACGAGCAAAATGTCTTGCTGATTCATCGCAACGCTCGAGCCAACGACACGCACCTGGGCAAGTACAACGGTTTGGGCGGCAAGCTCGAGCCGACTGAAACTGTGCTGGAATGCCTTGACCGCGAATTTCTCGAGGAGGCAGGAATCACGCTCAAGCGCGTTGAATTGCGCGGCACGATTTCCTGGGCTGGTTTTGGCAAAGCTGGCGAGGATTGGTTTGGCTTTATTTTCCTGGCTCGAGGTTACACGGGTACGCTCAAAACCTCGAATGTTGAAGGTGATCTGGAGTGGCAACCCATCTCGAGCTTGCTGTCTGGTGTGTTGCCGCTCTGGGAGGGTGATAAGAATTTTCTGCCACTGGTGTTTGACAGCGACCCTCGAGTTTTTTATGGTGTGATGCCTTACAAGGGTGGGAAAATGCTGTCTTGGAATTATCAAAGATAGGATTTCTGGGCTTCGTAATGCTCGAGTGTTTTTCATGATTTCAATTTAAAGCTCGAGCCTTTCACGGCGGTGATACGTGTCACTTTTTAGAGCGGTGCAAGTGATCGGCGTAAAACCAATCGCTCAAATTAAACCGCAGCAACGACAGCACCTCACATCCGTCCTGGTCAAGCTCGAGCTTCCACCAGTAGTTGAAGGCTTGGAGGTCTCTCGGGTCGTTTTTGCGTTTGTACGAGGTTGCCAGACGGCAGCCACTCTGATTGATCTGGTTGCTAATCTTTGGCGCGAACGCGATTTGTTGATTTGAAATGCTGTACGTGCCGCTGGTGGTCGTGAAAATCCAGTTGGAACACCCAATGTTCATCGTGATGTAAATGTATTCCGTCATTTCGTACTTGCCATTTATGTCAAACTTGGCTGTGGTGAAACTGTTGTTGCCGCCAAGGTAGCGTCCAGTGTCCACGTTGTTGGTCGAGTTCAGAAAGTCAATCGTACTCCAGTCACCGACCAGCGTTCTGCTGGGTTGCGCGGCTTGCGTTGGGCTACTGGCGACCTCGGCACTGCCCAGCAAAGCGTCCTTATCGCCCGTGAAAGGTTTCAGGCGCAAATCAATGCCCGTCGCGGGTGATTTCACCAGCGCAGGCTGACCGTTTTTGGTGTACACGCCCACTTCGTCGCCCGCATCCACGTCGCTCGAACCGTTCAGGTCGCGCCATGCCAGCATCAAGTACGAGGCTGTGCCAAGGTTCTCGAGCTGATAGGTTCCGCTCGAGCCAGCGCCTTGCACGACACCAACTTTGGAAAGCGTTTCGCTGCAGGTGTCATTCACCATCACGCAGGCGATCACTACGGCGCTCGAGACGGTGCTGCCAGGTAAGGCATAGACCGTACCTTGGATGCTGCCAGAATTTTGCGAAAATGCCATTGAAATAAATAAGGCGAACAAAACCAGCCACGAACGAAAAACATTTTTTGGTTTTGAGTTCATCTCGAGCTTCCAGATTTACAGCGATTTTATATTCAAATAAGCGCGGCGCTCGAGGTTCAATGCAGGGTTATTGTCTCGAGATTTTCGTTTGTACTGCTGTCGCTTGCCTCGTACAAGAATTCTGCAAGGCGATCCGCGCTCGAGAAGTACAACCGTTCTTGAGAGTTCGAGTCGAGCACCGAGGCACGCCAGACGCTCGAGTTGCCAGGGTTAGCCTCGAGCCAAACCCGCACAATGTACGTGTGGTTGTTCATGGGGTTTCCTCGAGATTTTGCCTATTGTTTGGTGATGGTAAATTCCCAACTGCCAAAGCCAGAACCGCCTTCACTCTTGACGGTTTGCGTGTTATTGACAAAAGCGTTTGTTTTGAATTCAAACGAAACGCCTGATTTAACCGATTCTCCTGCTGGGAAAGCATAGATTAGCCCGCCAGCACTGTACGATAAAGTGCAGCCCCCAGTCCAAGTCAAACCATTAAGGGTAACATCAAGGGTTTCAGAGCCGTCTTTGAATTCCCCATTGCCGTCTAAGACATTGAAGACCTCGCTTGCTGAGTCTTGACGAACCGTTCCACCGGCTGCGATTTCGGAGGCATGAAAATTTTCACTTTTGGTCATTTTGTTGTCCAGAACTTGAACAACGTAAGGAAACCCGGTGGCGCTGCCGGTTTCAGCCAACAAAAAATCGGCTTGATCGGTTACGTCAGCCAAGCCCATATATGCAGGACAAACAGGATAGCCAAGGGCAGAAAATTTCCCAACGACTTTAAATCCCGAACCGAGAATGGTGACGTTGGCAAATGCAATGAGCGTTTTCGTGCCGTCAGGGTGAACCGTAACGGCGACTTGTACAGGGTTGCTCGAGGGAACACTGGCGGGTGCGGTGAAGGTCGCACCGATGGGATCAGCAATAATTTTGCCAAACGTTTTGTTGCCATTTGGCACTCCGTTGACCGTCCAAGTTTGTAGTCCTTTTTCTGGTCCGATACGCTCACAATCGCTTGGTTCGGGTTTGACCAGTGGGGACAGGTCGTCATTTGGGTCGGTTTTGTCAATTAACTTACAAAGCTCGAGCGTGAAATCTTTGGTGGCATTCACTTTGACACTGGTTTTTTCTGGGATGACATGAACATGTGAGTATTGAAAAATGTTGAGTTTAGACAATTTACGTGTTGATGCTCGAGTTTTCGTGTCTGGGTTAAGGGTTACGTTCATGGTTTTTGTGCCTTCATTCATAGTTAGATGTCGAAAACCACGCCACGCGCCCAACGTGTCCTGAACTGCAACCCCTATCCATTCGGCAGGAGGATTGTCTGCGAATTTCAATCTAACCGTCACGGGTTTAAGTTGATTCTCGAGTCCGTCCAACCGAAATCCTGTACCTTCGCCCCAAGGAGCGTCTGGGTTTGTGACGGCTTGAACGCTGACCTGTGTGGCACTCGAGAATGTTCCTGCTGGAATTTCGAGCATGATGCCGCCATCAACGCTCGAGAGCGTACCGCCAGTTGCGTCAACGGTTTTGGTGACTGGCGCTCCTGTGACCGTGCCAGGAGGTGAAACGAATGGTGGCTTCGGCGTGAGTGGCTTTACCTCTGTCGGACAGGCAACCAGCACGGTCAGCATTGACACAATCAACAATTTCTGAAACACGTTTTTCATAACTTTCCTCCTCGAGCCTTGTGATGTCATCTCGAGGTTGCGCTCGAGTCGTGTGGCTTGTTTATGGTGGTGTTCTCGAGATTGCCGAACACCACCAATTTTGGGCTTTACGGTTACGGAATCGCTGCGATCAACCCCGAAGGCACGTTGATCTGGGTTTTGTCATTCGCCCCCCATGCCACCACGCTGCCGTCTGTTTTGACCGCCAGATTGAAGCGGTTGCCTGCCGCGATTGCCGCCACGCCCGTTTGTGCCGCACTTGGAATCGTGATCTGACCGTTGGCATTGCCGCCAAAAGCCAACAGGCTGCCGTCGCTTTTCAGCACCAGGCTATGATCGAATCCCGCCGAGATTGCCGCCACGCCACTGCTTGCCCCTGCCGGAATGGCAATGCGTCCGTTGGCGGGGTCGCCCCAGCCGACCACGCTGCCATCGGTTTTGACCGCCAAGGCGTGCGAGGTTCCAGACTCGAGCGATGCCACGTTGCTGCTGGCACTGGCTGGCAGTGGATAGCTTTGCAAATTGCCCCAGGCGATCACACTACCGTCTGTTTTCAGCGCCAGACTGTACTGACCGCCCGCGCTGATGGCAACCACGCCACTCTGAGCGCCAGCCGGAACGACTGCTTGCTTGTTGATGTTGTATCCCCAGGCAATCACGCTGCCGTCGGTTTTCAGAGCCAGCGCGTGACCGTCGCCAGCAGAAATTGCCATTACGTTACTGCTGGCACTGGCGGGAATCGTGGTTTGACCGTTGCCGTTATCGCCCCAGCCGACCACACCACCGCTCGAGTTTAGCGCCAGACCGAACAACTGATTTCCAGCAATCGAAACAATGCCACTTTGGGCGCTCAAAGGAACGTTGAGTTGACCTTTGCTGTTATCGCCCCAAGCCACCACGCCACCATCTGGGGTCAATGCCAGACTGTGGGAAAGTCCTGCCGCTATCGTCACGGGTTTGATCACTCGAGCCGCCAATTGACCTGTGCCACCGCCCGTTGTCACGACGACATTGACGGCGCTCCCGATGGTTGAGGTGGGCGGTACGATCACCGTGATTTGACTGTCGGTCCAGCTTAGAATTTGGGTGGCATTCACGCCACCAAAGCTGACGCTCGAGCCTCCTTGGATCGTGCCAAAATTACTGCCTGCTATGGTCGTGACCACGCCATGCGCACTTAGGGCGGGCAGACTGGCAATTTGCGGCGGTGTTTGCGTGCCGCCAGACGTGACCGTCAGGCTAAGCTGCGCGGTGTGATTCAAGCTACCCGAACTTCCCCGCACGGTCAGGTTATATGTTCCCGCCGTCACGCTCGCGCCCACGGTCAAGGTTAGCGAAGCACTGAGGGCAGTATTGGCAACAAATTCGCTGTCCACCTGATTCGCGCCCGTGCCAACCACGCCACCCTCGAGTGTCAGGGCAATGTCGGTGTTGAAACCGTTCTTTGGTGTCAAGGCAACATTGGCTTGACCGCTTGCGCCCGCCGCAATGGTCAAACTGCTTGGCATCAGCGACAAGTTGAAATCTGCGCTTGGTGGTGGCGGTTTGATCGGGTCTTGGCAAGCGGTTACCGCAAGACCCAAGGCAAGGGTTGCGATCAAAAGTGTCAAACGGTTCATGATGTACCTCCTCGAGCGAGTGCTGTTCGTTCTGGAAATCAGTAGTTCTTCAAATAACCGGCGGACATGACCAAAGCGCTGTCGCCTTTAAGTTCAACGCGGTTGATGATCCGTCTTGCCAGCGTGATCTTGTACGTGTCAGGCAGAAGCAGTTTTTGCTGTGCCGAAAATTCAAAGCTGCCATCGTCGGTCAGTGCACAGCGAAAATACAATTGTGCGGTTGCTCCAACGCTCTGACCCTCGAGGTAAAACAGCGACCCTGCCGAGGCTGCCCCCGTCCAGGTCAACGTCGAATTTTGCGTGATTGCTCCCAGACCGCTCGAGGCGCTCAAGGTAAAATCATTCGGAACCGTCGGCATGTCGGCATTGAAGCCAGGAAAGCCGCCAGCCACACCAGGAATCGTTACTTTGGCGCTGGTTGGCAAATTCCCGAGTGGCGATGCACTGTGCGCGTAAATCACATTGCCGTAGAAATCGCTCAGAAACGGCGGCGGATTGACTTGCCGCTCGAGCGTCGCAAATGTCGCGCCCGTTGTGGCAATCGTCGGTGAATTTCCAGCCTCGAGCGCAACGCGTTGCGAGCCGCCAGGGCTGAGGTCCACAAATTTTGGGGCGTTCGGTTGCGCAAAAAAACGGCATTCCTCGAGCGGAATCCCAAATTGATTGATCGGTGCACCGTTCAATGGCGTGTTCAGGGTGTAAAACACAGCAACGGCGTTGCGTCCAACAGTCTGATTTTGATTGTTTTCCCAAAGGTCAACAATGCCAATGTTATTGATCGCTGTTGCGTCGGTGCTGACCGTCAACTCTGTGCCGCTGCTGACACCACCCGAGTTCACCGCACGAACACGGTAGGTGTAGCTCGTACCAGGCGTTAAACCCGTATCGCTGTACGTCAAGAGACTCGGGGCGGCAAGCGGCGCGAATGCTGTCACAGCCGTTTTACGCTCGAGCGTATAACTGATCGCGCCAACAGACGCATTCCACTCGAGGTTGAGGCTGATTTGCGATTTGCCGGTCAGGCGCAGGTTGCTTGGGTTGGCAGGTGGATTGACTGGACAGCCAACCAGTAAGCCCATTGCGGCAACGAGCGCTGTCAAATGCAAATGGCTGGGTTTCGTTTTCATCGGTTTGCTCCTTTGAATCAGTGCGGTTAAACACTGCCTGGGACAGTTTTTTGCTGCCTGGATCAAAGCGTACAGATTGATGCGTTACTGGAGCGTAACGCTGGAGAATTTCTCGAGCGACGGTACTCTTTTATGAAATCAATTGCGAATGGGTAATTGCGCTTTGCGTTTGGACAAAAGAAAGCCTGGCTCGTCAAAAACAAGCCAGACTTTGATGTATCTTGATTCAACAGCAATGCTTAACAAATTTCGCCGTGCTCAAACGTTTTAACATGGAGCTGTTCTTGACAGGCATTTGCTTCGGCAGGACTGCACTTCATGTTGATTCGTGCTCGAGCATTGGTGACTGCTCTGGACCAAGCGGTTTTTGCAACAGACTTTTTCGTGGCATCAGTGGCGGATACAAACTGTTGTGCAAAGAAATCCGCATGTAAAAAGGCTGCTTTTTTTGGTATTGATACGAATTAAATGCTGCCACCACCCGCTACCAGCACCTTGTAACCCTCATGAATCTCGAGCGTTGGTTTTTCGTATAACTTGTGTATCGTTGGTAGTGTTGTCATTTCGGTTTGAGGTACGGTTGTGGTTACAGTTTGAATTTCATTGTTGACCTGATTCATGGTTCCTTCCTTTCAAAAGCTGGTTGATTTGACCAGAGCAATCGTCACTGTCTGCTCGAGTGGCGACTTAATTTTTAGGGCATTTATTGCGCTGACCAGGTGGGTGAACCTGGCAATGAAATTGGAGTAAGTATCTCCCTGAAATGTTTTAGAGTTTTTCCCTAAAACATTTCTGACCAAAGGGAGTAGGGACAACGTACCTGTCGCCAAAATGACAGATTTGGAGCGAAGCGCCCCAAGCCCGAAGCGATGGCGCCCGTGAGCGCCCAAGCCCGTCAGGTGCTGTTGTAAGGGCAAGAAGGTGCATGTTTGGCATCAAGACAGGTGCTGCTGTAAGGGGCAAGAAGCGGAAAATCTAAAATGAAGGCGGGAGGTACTTAGTTTTTCAGCAACACATTGACTGTACTGGCAGTGGTGCTTGTCGTTACCAGGTCAAGTCTGCCATCACCATTAAAATCACCGATGTCAAGACCAACAGGACTTGATCCTGTGGCATAAACTGTGGCGGCTCCAAACGACCCGTCACCCGAACCCAACAAGACACTCAGGTCGCTCGAAGTGTAGTTCACCGAAGCCAGATCGAGTTTCCCATCACCATTAAAATCACCAGTGACAACACTATTGGGATTTACACCTGCCTGGTAATCCGTTCTGACACCAAATATTCCGCTGCCTGTTCCCAACCACACACTCAGGGTGCTCAGATTGACCGAGAAGTTTATGCCGTAGTTCGCTGCTGCCAGGTCGAGTTTCCCGTCACCGTTAAAATCACCAGTGACCAGACTGAAAGGATTAATCCCTGTGGGGTAATCCGTCTTGGAATCAAACGTTCCGACACCTGAACCCAACAAGACACTCAGGCTGCTCGAGAATGTGTTTGCCGCCGCCAGGTCAAGCTTTCCATCCCCGTTAAAATCACCGACGACCAGTCCGTAAGGATATGAACCGACTCTATAATCCGTTCTGGCATTAAAGATCCCGACACCTGTTCCCAGCATTACACTGAGGCTTTTGGAATCACCGTTTCCCGTCACCAGATCGAGTATTCCATCACCGTTAAAATCACCAGTGACAATACTTACAGGTGTTACACCTGTGGGGTAATCGGTTTTTGTGCCAAATGTTCCGCCACCTGAACCCAACAGCACACTCATCGTGCTTGAGGACGCATTTGCCGTTGCCAGGTCGAGATTCCCGTCACCGTTGAAATCACCAGTGACAATATCCCAAGGAAAAAGCCCTGTGGGATAATCGGTTTTTATGCCAAACGTTCCGCCACCTGAACCCAACAGCACACTCAGGGTGCTTGCAGAATAGTTTGCGGTTGCCAGATCAAGTTTGCCATCACCATTGAAATCACCAGTGACAACATTGAAAGGGTATGCACCAGTTGAATAATCTACTTTCGGGGCAAATCCGCTCGAGCCTTGTGCGGCTGTTGCCATTCTGAAACGGTACACAAGTGGGTTTAAAACTGCCGAATCACCCAAACGCGTCAACCCAGCGCTCAGACTAACTTGGACCTCTTCACCTGGCTTGAAGGCTGTACTTGGTGCGTAAAACAACGAACTCCCAGCCCCCGAATAGACCCCATTGTCACTCGAGTGCCTGCCCGTTTGCGAACCGTTCACCACAAAACTCGAGCTTAAAGGGGCGTTCATGACCTCACAAAAACTGGTCAGAACGCTCGAGCTGGTGCTGGCGAACATGGTGTTGGGACTGGGAATAAAGTTGGTCAGACCAGGTTTGGCACTCAAGTAATCGGCGGGAAGCACTGGACTGGTGGTCGCCATAGCCGTTTTGACGTTGCAGAGCAAATCGCGTTGCACTCCGCTGGCGGTTGGGTTGGGATAACCAAAGATACCACTGCCAGCCAAGGTTCTGATGCGGCGGGACTCGCCAACTGGTGTGTTCAAACCCAGCACCTGCTCGAGCGAGGGTTGCAACCCCGAACCTTGTTCGTCCAGGCTTTGCGTGGTGCTTGGCGTGGTTTCATCGCTGACCACAAAGACAAAACTGAACACGAACGGGTTCTGAGAGCGCACCGGTTTGCGCGGGAATTTGAAGGCGAACGTCACCCGTCCCGTAAAGCAAAAGGTATTGTTGGTGATGAGCGTATACCCGTTGGGTGGTACGCTCAGCGTACTCGAGCAATCTGCGCTGGTTGGTGTGATGGCAATATTCCTTGACACCCTCGAGGTGGGAAGGCTACGGGCGGTGTACCCATACTCGAGGACTTGCAAACCAGGGTATGTGGCGTACAAAGTGGACTTGACGGTGCTGGCTTCAGTTGGTGCGAAGACTTGCATGTCCGCCAAGTTGGGGTCAACTTCAAGCCCGCCCTCAGCATTAGGACGCATCCCGTGAGCGGGTTTCATGGCACGGTAGGTGAGTTCACCCGTAGGCAAGGTGTCAGTGCTTGGAATCACGACCTCTGCCGCATTTTTGAGGCTCGAGAACATCGTGCCGAGTTGGGTGTTTAGGCTGGTTGCCATGAAGTTCAGGTTGTTGAACGCCCTCGGACCAAAGTTCGCAACGTCGAACGTCCCCCGCACGTAACGGGTTTGCGTTCCAAAGACGCCTGACTCGTTATCGTCAATGAAACCGACACTGCGCCGCCGAAATGCCAACTGTGAAGTTTCGTTGTTATTCGCCGTGACCGCTCGAGATGGCACACCCTTTTGGCTCGAGTTCAACGGTCTGAAATTGGCGGTTCCTGTCGGCTGGCGTTCATCACTCATGTCAAGCGTGACCTCAAGCAAGCCCAAAACTTTGTTCGTGGTCGGTGGGGGTTGAGCTGTGGTTTCAAGATTCGCTGTGTTACATCCCACCAAGGCAACAACGATTGCTGGTGCTATCCAGAATGGTTTCATGAGGTTCTCCGTGACTTTCAGATCGTTCTGCTGAGAGTCAAATTGTTCATGTTTTTTTGTGGGCAAGTTGGACGAACAGATAAACGCGTTGTTCACAAATTTGTCAACTTCAAGCCCGAGTCAAAAAACAATTCAAGGCGCGATGGTGCGTTCTGGAACGACCAGCCTGTTGTCACATAAACCAATTTTTGGTGGTGATTGTTCAACTTTATGGTCTTGCTTTAAGTCTCAAAGCATTTGACCCCGCCGCCCTCGAGCACGAAGCATTTGTTGGTCGGATCATGTCTGAGCATTGCGCTTGCCATCAAACGTGCAACCAATTCCAACACCAGATTTCCAAGCACCATCCGTTTTACGCGTTCACCCATAATTGCCTCCTTAGTTCCTGTCTCGAGGAACAAGGGGAGTTTAGGCAACCTTGCGTTACTGGAGCGTAACGCTACTTGGTCACCCAAGATTTGCGTGTCTGGCAGCCTCAAGAATTGCGGCGTTAAATGGATTGCACGTCAGAAAGCTCTGGCGGTATTCGGGCGGAACTTGATGGTCTGCCACCTCGAGCAACCAGCTCAGGGTTTGCTCGAGAAACGGTTTTGTGTTTTTGTGTTTGTTCGTCTCGAGTGCGCGGTAATGCGTTACAAGTACTTCGGCGCGTTGAAGATCAGGGTCGTAATCCACTATTAACGCAATCGCTTTCTGGCTAAATTCAAGGGCTTTTTTGACTTTCCCAAGCTCGAGTTGAAGTTGTGCGCCGCGAGTCAGTGCCAGGATGTGCAAGCCTTTCATGGTTTGCAAACCTGGTTTTGAAAGGGTTTCATCAATGATTTGCACTTGTGCGTCTGACTTGACGTGCGATAGCAATTCAAGGTGGGTTTTGTACCAACCATACAGATGTTCAGTTTGATTGAGTCCATTCAGTGCTTGAGCAATAATCTCGCTGGCGTTTTCACCTTGCTCGAGAAGGAACATGGCGGACTCCCGAAAGAGAATGTCCGCAAAATGTCCACTTGCCCGTGGTAGAACCTGAGCGGTATTGAAGTGGTGTCTGGCTTGCTGGATTGCGCCCAAGATGCGATACAGTTTGGCTAGACGAGCGAGCACCACAAAAACGACAGGGGATTGTGACGCTTCGGCTGTTTCTCGAGCCTGATGCGCATACTCCAGGGCTTGGGTGTACTGGTCCAGTTTTAGGTGAGCGGTGCTCAAGGTGGTGTTGGTGGTGATTGATCCCAAAGTGGTTTCGGTCAGCAAGGTTTCTTGCTTTTTGGCTTCAGACAAATATTTTAGAGCTTCTCGACCACGACCTTGATCCAGCAAGGTGATACTGAGATTTGAAAGGGCTTGTGACAACGAGGCGGCATCACGGACTTCTCGCAGCATTTCAATGGCTTGTTTGTGCTCTGTTTCAGATTCTTGATAGCGTCCAAATTCATCGAGTATCGCGGCATGATTGGCAATTCCTAGCGCCAGCTCTCGTTTGGCTTTTGTGATCTCGAGTTCGGGTTTGTGCAGGTCAATGTTTTGCTGCAAACTCAACGCAGAATACTTATTGGAAAGGGCAATTTGATCTGCCGCCAGCCTGGTTTCACCCTGCATCCAGTAAATGATTCCAAGGTTATTTTGGCTGATCGCAACGGCATTGAAGTCCTTGGATATTTCTGAGGCTTCAATTGCTTGAAACGCAATTCTCCTCGCCAGAACAAGCTTGCCTGTGCTGTACAAATTATCGCACTCTGCATTTAAAGATTGTGCCCGTTGCAATGAGGTGCTGGAGGTACGGTGCAAGGCTTTAATTACCGCCTCGAGTTTCTCGCCCTGTTCCATTTCCCGCAGAACGTCTCTCACTTGCTCCCAGCACTCCCAGGCAAGCTCTGGGTTTTTAGCCTGCTCGAGAATCTGGGCGGCTTGCGTGGCGTAATTCACGGCTTCTCGCAGTTGATACTGGGTGACAGCTTGCTCAGCCGCGTCTCTCAAAAATGGCACAGCTTTCAGTGATTCACCAGCAGCAATCCAGTGCTGGGCAATACGGGCTGAATTGCCGTCATGCGCCTCGAGATAGGCTGCCGTACTTTTGTGCACCAGGATTCTGATCGGCACAGGAGTTCCTTCACGGGTTGCCTCAAAAATCAAATCGTGGGCAAATCGTTCGCCAACCAGCACTTGCGCCAGCCCGAGTTCACTGAGCAACTCGGCGAGGTCAAATGGTTTGATCTCGAGAATACTTGCCGCCAGTTCGAGGTTGAAATCCGTTTCGGCAATGGCGGCGACTCGAGCAAGGCGCAAGGCACTTGGACTGAGACGCTCGAGTCGATGACGAATCAATGCCCCAATTTTGAGTGGTGGTGGAAAGTGTTGCGGCAGCCCTCGGGTTATTCCATCCGTCTCGAGCAAACTTTTCAGGGTTTCTAAAATGTACATTGGGTTGCCGCCCGTGTACCGCTCGAGCGACGCGGCAAGTTCGGTCACGCCAAGCAACTCCAGACCGTTCAACAGGGCGCTCAGTTCTTCAGTCTCGAGCGGTTTGAGGTCAATCAGGATCGTTTCTTGAAGAAGACTCGCTTCAAGGCTTGCCTCGAGTTCGCCCGTGCGGTAGCCAGAGAAGGTCTGGAAAACGGGGTTCAGTTGCGTTTTCAGGTACTGCCAAAGCTCTAAACTGGCGCTGTCCATAAATTGCAGATCATCTGCCACAATCGCTTGCACTTTAAGGTTGTTGAAGAGTTCCAAAATTGCCGAAAAGAAGCGAAGTTTTTCGGTGTCCGACCCAATGGCACTTGGCATGTCAGCTTCCAGATCGGGCAATATTCTCGAGATTTCCTGGCGTACCCATTTGATAGGCTCGAGATTGGTGTGTTGCTCGAGAATCCTTTTCAGTCCACGGGCAGCACTGGCATAGGGCACACCGACATCGCCTGGGCGACCCTCGAGCATCGCATAGATCGCTTTGGAGGCGACAAAGTCAAGCATCAACCGTGTTTTGCCAACGCCTGGCTCGCCGCGAATGATGATGTTGTTTTTGGCTGCCCACGCCGTCTCGAGTCGCTCCCATTCGAGTTTGCGCCCTGCCAGTACAGGTGGTCGCAGAATCTGGATTGGAATGCTGACGCGGCTTGCCAGTGTGATTTGAGGCAATCCGTCACCGCTCGAGATCAGTTTTGCCAGGTTCTGGGTTTCAGGCAGTGGTTCAACCCCAAGTTGAGTCCCGAGTATCGTTTTACATTGCTCAAACGCCCGAATCGCGGCTGGGCGGTCCCCCGCCAGGTAATGAAGCCGCATGATTCGCCGGTGTGTGTCTTCCGAGATTGGATCGCGTGCCAAAAGCTGCTGGCTGCGTCCAAGCGCTTTTTGGTAGTCTCCCGCAGCCTCGAGCAGATTTGCCTCACTGCTCAGGGCTTCACGCCTGCCAGATTCAAGTCTTTCTCGAGCCGCCAGCACCCAATCGTTCAAGTCTGGGCAGTCGTCGTAATCGTTGCCTGCCAGCAATTCCCCCTCGAGACTGAGTGCTTTGCCATATTCACTGGTAAAAATCAGCGATTCAAAACGCACGGCATCTATCGCCAGACTTGGGTCGAGTCGAAGTGGTTCATCGGAAACGATCAAATCTTTTCCGACCGATGTGCGAAGGCGGTACAAACGTTGCCGCAGGCTGCTGCGTGCCGATTCCTCGGTCGAGTCTGCCCACAACAATCCAGCCAATCTGGAGCGCGAAGTTGCCCCCTCGAGTGCCAGAAACGCAAACAGAGCCGCCGTTTTACGCTCGAGCCGCACCACCAGATCAGCGCCAACAAGTTGTCCGCGCCCGAAAAGCTCGAGTTTCCAAACAGATTGTTGGAGGGATTGTTGCACGGAGGACATCGTGACCTTAGTTTACGCCCTGAAGTATTTGAAATAAAAAAAGCCCGAGCTTTGACGCTCGAGCCTCAGGAAACTTTTTGAGTTTATCGTTTTGAAAATGTGTCGGTCAGGGTTTTCAGTGCATCCGCGCCGCGTCCGGTTTTAAATGGGTTGTACGGTTTGTCGTTCATGATCGCATCGAACATGGCGCGTTGTCCGCCACCAGGACCGTTTGCGCCCGCAGGACGGTTGCCGCCAGTACCGCCAACCCCTGGAAGACGGATTGCGTTTGTGTTGCCAGCATTTGCGGCGGCTCGAGCCGCCATCTGCTTGCGGCGTTCCTCGTCGCGCTTGAGTTGGGTGTCGTCCATCCATTTCAGTTGCTTGTCGTTGATGACGGTATCCTCGAGTTTGGTGGTGATCTTGGTGGCATCTTCTGGTTTCAAAACGGCTCGGGTCGTCAGGTCTTTGAGGATGGGCAGTGCCAGTTTGGCTTGGGCTTTGGTGAATGCCAGACCTTTTTCCTTGTCCACGTCGTTCATCAAATTGACGGTGTTGGTCAGGTCAAACCAGGGTTGGTACTTTTTGAATTTGGCTTGCATGGCGGGGTTTTGACCAAATCCGCCGCCGGGTGGATTTCCTTGTTGGGCGATTGCCAGGGCAAACAGGCTCGAGATTGCCAGGGTTAACAACAATGGTTTTCGCATAAAACACTCCTTTAAAATAGTCCTACTCGAGGGTTCCCGTGTATGTTGTACACGACCCTCATGCAGATTTGACGAAGATTTACTCGTAACGCAAACTTTCCACGGGGTCGAGTTTGGCGGCTTGAGAGGCTGGGTAATAGCCGAAGAAAATTCCGACGGCGGCACTGAAACCGAATGCCAGCATGACGCTGGTCGGGCTGACCACTGGCGTAATGCTGATCGCGCCGCCAGCGCCGAACGCCAATCCCAATCCGATCAAAATGCCGATGATGCCTCCACCGACGGACAGCACAAAAGCCTCGACCAGAAATTGTGTCAGAATGTCGCGGGGTTTTGCGCCCAGGGCTTTGCGAATACCGATTTCCCTGGTTCGCTCGGTGACCGACACCAGCATGATGTTCATGATGCCAATGCCGCCGACCAGCAAGGAAATCCCTGCCACGCCGCCCAAAAAGAGGGTCAGAATGGTCGTGATCTGGTTGACGCTCGAGAGGGCATCGGCTTGATTGGAGACGTTAAAATCGTAATCGTCTGGGGTTTCTTTCTTGTGCCTGACCGCCAGCAAATCGGTGATTTTTTGCTGCAAGTCTTTTAGGGTGTCCTTGTTTTTGCCCTGCACGCTGATGCTTTGCACGGTCAGTTGACCGCTGGCGCTCGAGGTCTTGGACAGCCGCTGCTGGAAGGTGTTCAGCGGCACGAACACCTGCGAGTTTGGACTTGAGAAACCACTGTTGCCCTTGTCGGGCATGATGCCCACCACGGTAAAGCCGACGCCGCTGATTTTGAATTTTTGTCCCATCGCGTCGGTGTTGCCAAACAAATCGGTTTGCACCTGATAACCGATGATCGCCACGCGTTTGCGCCCGTTGACGTCATTGGTGTTAAACCAAGCCCCCTTTGTGACGCTCGAGTTTCGCACGATTTCGTAATCTGGTGTGGTGCCGATCACGGTCACGCTCATGTTGGTGCCCGAAAATTTGGCTTGAGAATTGGTTTGAATCGTCGGGGCGACGCCCGCAATGTCCCCGCCCAGGTCTTTGATGGCTTTGACATCGCCCATTGTGATGGTCTGTTGACCGCCGGTGCGCACCAAGCCTGGGGGTCCGCCCCGTCCGCCAGCGCCACTGCCGACGGTCAGCAAATTGGTGCCCAGTCCCTCGAGTTGCTTGGTGATGCCACCCGTCGCGCCCGAACCCAGGCTGGTCAGGGCGATCACGGCGGCGACGCCGATAATCACGCCCAGGGCGGTCAGTAAACTGCGGGTTTTGTTCGCCAGGATCGCCCGCCAGGCGATTTGCAGGGTTTGACCAAAATTCAGTCCGACCTTGCTGGCAACGCGCGGTTTGGGCTGCGTTTTCTCGAGGGGGCGACTGTTGAGGGCTTCCATAATTTCATCCTCCTCGAGCTTAAATGCTGATGGCGCTGACGGCGTTGGGCGCATTGGTGCCGTAAGCAAGGGCGCGGCGGGGGTTGGCTTGGATCGTGTCGGACTCGAGCAGACCGTCGCGCAACCGAACGATGCGTTTGCAGTGCGCCCCGATGTCGGGTTCGTGGGTGACAATCACCACGGTGCTGCCCTCGTCGTTGAGTTCCTGAAACAGCGCCATGATCTCCTCAGAAGTCCTCGAGTCCAGGTTGCCTGTGGGTTCGTCCGCCAGCAAAATCGCTGGACTCATGGTGAGTGCTCTTGCCACGGCGACGCGCTGTTTTTGACCGCCCGAAATCTGGCTGGGCAGGTTGCGGGCTTTGTCCGCCAGCCCCACCTTCTCGAGCATCTGCATGGCGCGGTCGCGGCGATCCCTGGAATTCCAGCCCGCATAAGTCAGTGGCACCTCGACGTTCTCGAGCAAATTTTGCCTGGACAGCAAATGAAAGGCTTGGAAGACAAAACCAATCTCGAGGTTGCGGGCTTCAGAGCGTTCGTTCTCGGTCAGTTCGGTCACGTCGCGTCCGCGCAGGTAATACTCGCCACTGGTCGGACGATCCAGCAAGCCGATCACCTGCATCATGGTGGTTTTGCCGCTGCCCGAGGGTCCCATCAGCGCCACCATGTCACCATCAAAAATCTCCAGGCTCACGCCCTTCAGGGCTTGAAAATCCATCTCGCCCATCGTGTAGGTTTTGGTGATGCTCTCGAGTTTCAAGATGGCGCTCATCTCAATTGCCCCCGATGGCGGCGCTGCTCGAGCCTGCGCTGGCACGGGTCGGCAAAACCACGGTTTGCTGCGGGTCAAGTCCAGATTCGATCACGATGTTTGTGCCATCATCCGCACCAGTGTGCACGCGCACGGTGTCCTGGACTTTGGTCTTGGTGTCAAGCACGGTCACGTAAGAACGGGTGCGCACGGTCTGGACGGCGCGTTTGGGCAAGGTCAGGGCATTTGCCACCTCGAGCGAGATCACCTCGGCTTCGGCGGTCATGCCTGGGCGCAGTTGCAGGTCGGCGTTCGGTACGGTCACGGTCACGTAGAACACGGCGATGTTCTGCGAGATTTTGGCTTGCGGTGAAATTTTCGTGACTTTTCCCTGAAATTTCTGGTCAGGAATCGCGTCCAGGCTCAGTTCCGCACGCTGCCCGAGTTTGACCTTGGCGATTTCGGTTTCGTCCACTTGCACCGGCAAGTTCACGCTCGAGTCATCCAGCATCGTAAACAGGGCTGCGCCGCTGCCCGCCGAGCTTCCGACCTGGGCGGTGACGCTCGAGATCACGCCGTTTATCGGGGCGTAAATTTTGGTGTTGGCAAGATCAGTCTGAGCGTTGCGCAAACTGATCTGTGCCTGCTCGACGGCAAGTTGCAGGTTGCTCAAATCTTGCGAGTCCGAACCTGCTTTTAATCCCACCGCATTCTTGTTGGTATTCAAGGCAATCCGCGCCGATTCGAGGTTGGTCTGCGCCTTCTCGAGGTTGCTCTGGGCGGTCTGCACATCCAGGCTCGAGTTTCCGCCAGCCGCAAAGAGTTTTCGGGCGTTGCCCAGCGCGGTCTGGGCGTTTGATACCTCGAGTTGGGCGTTGGAATACGTGGCTTGGCTTGAGGAAATTTGTTGTTGCTGGCTGGCGCGGTTGCTGCCCTGCGAGATGCGTTGCGACTCGAGCTGGGCGCTGGCTTTTTTCAGGCTGATCTGGGCGTTCTCCAGCGTTCGTTGCAGCGTGATTGGGTCAAGTTTGGCGACCAACTCGCCCCTGGTCACGCGCTGTCCCTCTTTGGGCAGCGTCAAGACGGTGCCGTTGACCTGCGGTTTGACATCCAAACTTTGCAGTGCCTCGAGCGTGCCAGGTCCGGTCACGCTAACCCTGAACGTGCCACGTGTGGCGTTGACCGTCTCGAGTTTGGTCGTTGTGTCAGTGCTGGGGTTGCCTGGCGCTTTGATGACGCCCGAGGCGAGCAATCCGACAACCGCAACGATGGGGACTAAAATCAGCAACCAACGCGAGTTGAAGCGTCGTTTCGCCCGTGGTCTGGTACTTGTCATTTCGCAACCCCTCCCAACCCGATGGCGACCAAACCGGTCACGTCTGTTCCGGCGGCTGATGAGACTTGATTGAGGGCTTTGAGGTAATTGTCGGTGGTGGTCAGGTAGGAGTATTCAGATTGCAATTTGGAATTTTGGCTTTGCTGCAATGCCACCTTCGAGATCGTGCCGCTCTTGAATTTCACGCTGTCCTGCGCCAGCGTGGTGTTGGCATTCTCGAGGTTTTTGCCCGCAACCTTGACCAACTCGAGCGCGTTCAAAACGTTGCGGGCGGCGTCCCGCAGCGTGGTCACGGCGTTGGCTTTGCTGGTGTCCAGGCTTCGTTTGGCATTATCAAAGGTGGTCTTGTTGTCGCGCAGGGTGCTTGGTGCGGTGTAATCGTTGTCGGCAAGTTGCACGTTCAAGTCTGCCACCTCAACGCTTTGCGCGGCTTGCAACACGCTGGCAACGCGTTTCTCGAGACCATTTTCCAGGCTGGCAAGGTCAATTTTGACCTCTTTGAAGTCGGGCGCGTCGGCGGCTTTGAGGTTGGAGTTGAGGGGCAAACCGAGCAAAGGCTCGAGTTTGTTGCTGAGGATTGCCAGGTTGCTGCCCGCGTTTGTCAGGCTTTGGGTGTCGTTTGCAAGTGTGCTCTCGGCTTTGGAGACATCGAGTTGCGTGCCGTTCTTCTGCGCCAGTTTGGCTTTGGCAACATTGAGATTTGTTTGATCGAGCGATACGCTGGCTTGCAAGACCGCAATGTTTTCTTGCGCCTCGAACAAATTCAGGTACGCCGTGGTGACGTTGCCCGTGACCGTGATGCGCTGGGCTTGCAATTGCACGCTTTTTAACTCCACATCATTTTGCGAATTTGTGACCTGGGTAATCAAGGCGCTCGGATCAGCCAGGGTCGAAGCCAGACTGGCTTTGGCATTCTCGAGCGATGCGGTGCTCGACGCCAGATCAGGACCGAATTTGAAGGCTTTCTGAACGGCGCTGTTCAATGTAATTGGCGTGGCGGCGGTTTGGGCGAGGGCGAAGCTGGCGACGAACAACAGTGCAGGTACAAAGATTTTTTTCATAGATTTCCCCCAGGAAGTATGTTGAGTGTTCCAATAGCATTTTCGAGTCGGTATGCCGCGAGAACCTGGTTGACGACTGCCTGCTCAAAATCACGTTCTGCCTGTAAAACCGCAATGCGGCTCTGCTCGAGATCGTTGGGTGTATTCAAACCCGCTTCAAATCGGGCTTTGGCGGTTTCAAAACCCGATTTTGCGTTTGCAGACGTGGTTTTGGCGAGGTTCAATTTAGCCAATGTCAATTTTGCATCATTGTATTTTTGGCGTATGTCCAGTTTGGCGCTCTGTTTGGTTTGCTCGAGCGTCTTTTTGGCACTTTCAAGCGCAGTTTCGGCACTCGAGATTTTGCCATCGCCGCTCGGTGCGATGATCGGGAAGCTGATGCTGGCGCTGACCGTCAAGTTCGATGCCGCGCTCGAACCCGTGGTTGTATTGGCGCTGGTGTTGGCGACTATCGGCACCGTTCCGGTCACGCTCAAACTTCCTGTTTGAAGATTCAAACCGCTCGAGAGGCTGCCCGCGCCAGTATTTGTCACGCCGACATTGACGCTGGCGTTTGGCAATACCCGGTCCCGTTGCGCGGAGGAGAGCGCATCTTGGGCATCGACAATTCTCGAGATCGCTTTTTGAACATCGCTACGTTTGGTCAAGGCTTTGGCGCTCAAATCATCCAGACTTGCGGTGCTCAAAGTTCGTTCGCTCGGGATGCTCGAGAACACCGCGTCGGAAATCTCCAAGTTTAAAGTGTTCCAAACGGTCAAACGGTTGACTTCGAGTGTATTCAAGGCTTGCTCGAGGTTGAGCTTGCTCGTCTCGAAGGTTTTTTGTGCATTCAGCAAATTGTCTTTGCTGATCTGACCATTTTTTTGTTGTGCCGTGGCAACTTTGAGCTGCGCCTCGCTCAAACTCAGATTGGTTTTGCCAAGTTCGAGATCGCTGCTCGAGAGTCGGGCGGTAAAATACTGATTGAACACGTTTAACGCCAGTGTGTTTCTGGAATCGTTGCGGTCCAATTCGGCTCGAGCCAAGGCGCGTTCAGCACTGCGCACCGCGTCAAAGGTACTTGACCAGGGCAGCACCGTCAAACTTGCGGTTGCCGAAACACTTAGCGTTTGGCTGCTGTTGCCCGAACTTGGAAATCCCAAGCTGGTGTCCGCCCCGGCGTTCAGCCTTAAGCCTGCCGCCGCCCTGGCGCTGTCCAAACTTTTTTGCGCCGTCAAATAGCTCAAATCGGCTTGCTGCCAGTCCAAACTGTTCGGCAAGGCTTTCAAGGCTTGCTCGAGCGTCAACTCGGGGTTTGATTGCGCGATGCCTGGCGAAAATCCAATAAACATCACAGCAAAGGCGCTTGCGGTGATCAGGGTGTGACTCGAGGCTTGTTTCCAGAAGCTCATGCGTTCCTCCTGCCTTTCATACTCGAGTTTACGTCTGAATGCTTGGGGCAGGAATTGTGCAGGTTGTGTGAATGTCGGCTTGTGTCAATAAATATCGGGATGCCATCGTTGCGGCATCCCGATAGGCTTTTTGGTGTTTTGACTTAATTGACTGTGACCATCAAAATGACGCTGGTTTGCTCATGGGTTGTGGTGTTCTCGAGCGTGACTTTGAGCACGTGAGCACCGTAAGTCACATTGCCGGTGTTTTCGACCAGAAAGTTGAAACGCAATTTTTGACCGTCGGTTCCGTCAACCAGTTGGGCGCAGTAGGTAAAATCGGAGTTGTCCATGCTGACGCTCAAACCCGTTGAACCTTCAACGCTGAGAATCTTGTACTCTTTGTCCAGTGTGGCATTGTCTTGCGAGGTCACACGGAACTGATCGGCGATGCTCAGGCTCGAGACGTTCACATTGGCGCTGGCGGTGGTGCTGCTGCCAACGTTCAGTTGCGCCCAAGTGTTGATGGTTGCAGGGTCAATGCTGTTGGGGTCAATGACACTCGGGTTTTGTGCAAATGCGGCGGTGCTGGTGGCGAGGGCGACAATGGCGGCAACACTCAGTTTACGGATATTGTTCATGGTGGTTCTCCTTGATCGGTTCGAGGTTCGCACCCTGCGAACTGCTTGCTCGCTTCGATGAACACAGTTTGCTTTTGCCTGGTGAAGCCTTTGGGCAGGAAACAAGAAGAATTGATTGAGAAAACACGTTTCCCAGGTTTCTCGAGTTTGATCCCTTGTAGACGCGTTATTTTTAAAATTGAATGGCTGCAAAATTCATGCTGTCTTCACAGCTTCACCAAACCTTCACAGCAATTTAGGGTTTCGTTCATAACCCGCGCCTAATGTTTGACCATGACACCCAGCAGCAACCTGATATTGATTGTCGAGGACGAACTCGAGATTGCCGAAGTGCTCGAAGCCTATCTGCGCCGCGAGGGTTGGCGCACCGAACGGGCGCTCGACGGACAAAAGGCTTTGGATTTGTACCGTGCCACCAAACCCGATTTAATTCTGCTCGACATTCAAATGCCGATCCTTGACGGTCTAGAGGTCTTGCGGCGCGTGCGCAGCGATGGCACAACGCCCGTCATCATGCTGACCGCCAGGGCGGAAGACATTGACAAACTGATTGGCTTGGAACTCGGCGCGGACGATTACGTGGTCAAACCCTTCAGCCCGCGTGAGGTCGTGGCGAGGGTCAAAGCGGTCTTGCGGCGCGTCAACCCGCAAACCAGCAATGTCTTGCGGGTCGGTTCGCTCGAGCTTGACACGCAATCGGTGATCGTCAAGATTCATGGCACTCGGCTCGAGATCACACCCACCGAATACCGCTTGCTCGAGACGCTCGCCCGTTCTCCGGCACGGGCTTTTTCGCGCACCGAACTGCTCGAGGCTGCGCTGCCCGAATCGGACGCCCTGGAACGGGTGGTCGATGCACACCTGAAAAATTTAAGGCGTAAACTTGATGATGCGGGCGCACGGGATTTGCTCGAGACGGTGCGCGGCATTGGATATCGTTTGTGGGGCGGTGTATGAAGTTTGTAAAACTTTTCCGAGCAAAAGTTTGGCGCGTCCCGCTGTCGGTGCGATTGGCTGGCATGATGGTTTTGGTTGTGATCGGCAGCATGTTGACGTTTACCTTGTCTTTTGGGGCAATCACATCAATTCGCTATGCCAGTATGCCCAAAGAGCAACAAGACCGCGCCCGACAACTTCAGGAAAATGGTATTTTCCTACCACCCGAATCTTTTGATCGCCTGGTGGTGACTGGTGTTGCCACGGGGGTACAAAATCAAGCGGGTGCAAATCCTGATTCTTCTTTTAAAACCGATTCAAATGCCTCAATCCCGCCAGTCATTTCTGAAGGTGTGCTGCTGACCGATCCGCTCAGTTTAAATTTGCAACTGCCACCAAAGCCAAAATTGCCCCGTCGTGGATCAGATTTTTTCTTGAAAGCCCTGGGCAGTTCGCAACTGATCAGCATTGCCATTTCGGCAACGCTTGGCATCATGCTCGCCACAGTTTTTGCCCGTCGTCTGGCGCAACCGCTCGAGGCGGTCTCAAAGGCAGCCAAGAAAATGCGTGGCGGCGATCTCAGTGCTCGAGCGCCAGTGCCACCCTCACGTTTTACGGGCGAACCAGAAGACCTGGCAACCAATTTCAACGCCATGGCAGAGAGCTTGGAGCGTCAAGAGCGCGAGCGCAAAAACATGGTTGCCGATATTGCCCACGAGCTGCGCACACCGATTGGGGTGATGCAAGCCAAACTCGAGGCGATTGAAGATGGCGTGTTTCCGCTGACAATCGATGAGATCAAAAAACTTTCAAAACAGACGCACTTGCTGGCAAGGTTGGTGCAAGATTTACGCACCCTCTCGCTCGCCGATGCGGGGCAGTTGCAACTCGAGACGCGGGTTTTCAATTTGGCAGCCAAAATTCGTGAGATCACCTCTGGGTTTGAACCCAGCGCCCAACAAAAACACGTCAAACTCGAGGTCACAGCGCCCGAAAAACTCGAGCTTCACGGCGATCCTGACCGCATCGCCCAGGTGCTCTCAAATCTGCTGGACAATGCCCTGCGGTACACGCCCGAACATGGCACGGTCTGTATTGCGCTCGAGAGCACCCAGAACACCGCGCGGGTGATCGTCAGGGATTCCGGTCAAGGTCTGCCAAGTGAGAGCTTAGAGCACGTCTTTGATCGCTTCTACCGCGTCGATGAAAGCCGCAACCGTTCGAGCGGCGGCAGTGGACTTGGGTTGGCGATAGCCAGAACGATTCTCGAGCTTCACGGCGGCAAGATCAGCGTGCAAAACCGTCTCGAGGGCGGCGCAGAATTTGTGTGTGCTTTGCCAGTCTAAATCTGGTGGTTAAGTTTGATGGTACTTGCATTCCATGCCGATCAAGTAGAGTAAAAATTTCAAAATCGGCAATCAGACAAAACTATACATTTTTTATGTCAGGAAAACGATTAAAGTTGTAGGCAAATTCTATCAGACTCGAGTTTTGTTTTGACGTGGTCCAAACTTTGATGTTTGACACGCATGAATCGAAGTGTTAGTTTTTACTCAGTTGACTTACTGAGTAAAAAGAGGCTCGAGATGACCCAGACTCGCAGTAAAAATACCCGTGAAAAACTACTGAACGCCGCAATGGATGTGTTTTACACGCGGGGCGTCTCGGGTACGACATTGCAAGATATAGCAGAGTCGGCAGGTGTACCGCTTGGCAATGTCTACTATCATTTCAAAACCAAGCAGGATTTGATTCGGGCGGTCATCGAGGCTCGAGTCGATGAATTGCATCAAGATTTTGGAATACTTGAAGCCAAACTCGAACCGAAAGCCGCGTTGTTAACGCTGATCACCGACAGCCGAAAAGACAAGAAAAACCTGATCAAATACGGTTGTCCATACGCGTGTTTAACCGCAGATTTACGTGAGGATTCGAGTGATTTGGTCAGTCAGGCTGGGTCGCTACTCGAGATTTGGGTCGAGTTTGCGACGCGTCAATTTAAACGCCTCGGCAAGGGCAAGGATTCGAGAGCGCTTGCGGAAAGTTATGTCTCGGGCTTGCAGGGCGGTTATCTGCTGGCACGGAGCACGGGGTCTACAGTGACGCTCGAGCGGCAATTAAATCGTCTGGAACAATGGATTCAGGGTTTGTAACTTTGTTGTTAAACTGGTTTGATCGGCGTTTGAACTTTTTTCAACAGGGCATCGTAACTTGAAGCACGAAGGTTGATTGGAGTGAACCAGAAAATCCGATTGAACCTTTTTTGAAACCAGCCGTAAATCAGTTAGTTGACTTACTTAAACTGTAGGAGGAAATCTTATGAACGCGAACCAATACCGCCCAACTCGAGCCTTAGCCATCAAACGCTGGTTGCCGACAACATTGCTTGCAGCCACTTTACTGACAGGTGCGGTGCTCGCCACAAGCCAAAGCTACAGTGCTCTAAAAGCAAGCTCGAGTGTCGAATTTAACTTTTTCGTCACGCTGATTCCTGTGCCTGGCAAGGTGAATGGCTTGAGCGCCGATCTTAATTTTGACCCGAGTAACCTTGCAAAAACCAGCGGCACGATCAAGGTCAAACTGGCAAATCTTGACACGGGCATTGCCCTGCGCGACGAACACGCACGCGGCTATCTGGGCGCGGACAAGCATCCAAATGCAATTTTTACGCTAAACCATATTGAAGGGATCAAAGCGCTTGAGGCTGGCAGGGAGAGCCAAGGCATCGCCGTCGGGAGTTTTGACTTGAACGGCATTCAACACGCCTTAAAAGCGCCAATCATCTTAAAACTCGAGGGTCAACGCGTCAATGTCAGCACCAAATTTAACCTGAGTTTGGCGGACCACAAGATCGAGATTTTTGGAGCCGATCCAAAAGTAGATGTCGCCGTCAAGTTCGCACTCGAAGCCAAAAAATAATCCAATTTTACCCAACGTCATTTCGCCAACTCGACTCGAAAATCTCGAGAACACTTTAGGAGAACCACCATGAACATCAAGACCATCAGTGCTGCCATCATCGTCAGTGCCCTCGTCCCTAGCGTCGTAGCCCAAAACAGCAACGCGCAGACCATGACTCAGGCAAGCGCCATGACCAGCAGTTACAAACTCTCGAGCGTCAATGCACCGACCACGGGCACGCTGGAAATTGTAAGCAAAGCCGACGGGACGAGCCTGGCGCGTTTGCAAAACCTCAAGACCGAGGCGGGTCCAGATTTACACGTTTACCTCTATGCCGCCAGCCTGCCAGCCAAAACTGCCAAGGACGTAAAAGCTGTGAAATACATTGACCTTGGCAAACTGAGTGCTCCCTTCAAAGGAAACTTCGAGTACAAAATCCCAGCCAAAACCGATCTTCGCCAGTTCAAAAGCCTGATCATTTGGTGTGATGTCGCCAAAGTGGTTTTCGCTGGCACAAACCTGAACTGATCGCTTAATTTGCTTAAGATTTAAACATACAACTTCAACTCCAGACACAGCCATGACTTTCCTTCCGCTCGAGGTTTTTGCCGGCAGAACCTCGAGCCTTTCTACCCGCAATTTTCCAAGCCCTCCCAATCTTTTTGCTAAAGGACACCATGCCACAATTCAACTTGCCCAACCGAAATCAAGTGACCGCCGCACTTTCCGTCGTCACGCTCGTCGCCGCCCTTGGTTTGGTCGTCGCCCAAAGCGGTGATACCCGCCCAGCACCACCATCCATCGGTGCAGATGTTCCAGTCACGTACTTTGGACCTGCACCCTCGAGCGTTCAAAAAGAACTGGTCGGACCGGTACAACTCTTAAAATCGGGAACGATAGACGAGGAGAAAGGAACGATTACCCTGCCGCTCTACCGAGGACAAACCAAAAACGGCAAGAACGTCTGGTACGTCCTGACCGACACCAACGACAAAGGCAACGCCGACGCTCTCGGACTCAATTACTCTGCCAAGATCACGTATGCCGTCGGCAAGGCGATCCGAACCGCGCGTCTCGAGAATGATGCGACGCTGACCTTTGATAACGGAACGGTCGATTTTGCTCCGACGCATCTGGTGAAGCCCGGACCGAAATTAAATCCTTTTCCACCGAGCGAATTTAAACCAGGTTCTGTCGGTGACGCCAATTACACGCCACTGGTGAAAGTTGTGAACGCGGGCGGATTTGTTTACAACGCACCGATTGTCTCGTTCGGAACAAGCGCCGAACAAATCAATTTTTGCAACAAGCCAGTCGATTATAAACTGGTGCACGACAAAGTCCTTTCAATCTGCCCAGTCGATGATGGCGGCACGGTCACACTGGCGCTGACACCTGGCTTCAGTTTTGCCAAACCCGTGCTGTACCTCAGCCTTGATGCCAACGATCCGTTACCCGCCGCAATGGAGGCTGTCACGCTCGCCCCAGGTTTGAACGACGTGCCCGTGGGTCGTGACGACAGCGCATTCAGTGCCGTGGAACGCTTGTTTGCGATGGTGAACGGTCCAACTGGTTCAGACAATCCCCAACGCCAGGGTTTTAACAGCGCCCTGCTCGGCGAGGGACCAGGACCGCTCAATGTTCTCGGTGGCATCCCGACCGTCGCCACCGATTACAGCCCACTGTGGGATTTAAACGTTGGCGAATGGACGAAAACCGCGATAGACAAAGGCTACCGTTCTCGAGTCAGCGAAGAGTTCCAAATTCTGGGCTTGGTTGAACGTGGTTGGATCACAGGACCAGGCGGTCATCCATTTGGTTCGACAGGATTCATTGTCAATTGCCCAATCGTGAAACGCTTTTTGTAAACCTGTCACTCGAGACTGTTTTTAACCCCGAGGCAGCAGTGAAGTTAAAGGAAGGTGGTGAACTGAGCGAATCCAGAAATTCTAAAGAATTTCTGGATTCGTTTTGAAACCTCTTGCCACTGGGCTATGCGAAACTGCTTTACGCCTTAACATTTGGCTTTCAACAGATATGAAAACCGCTGTAATCGATAAATTTTTGAGTCTCTCGGGGATTATTAAGATGATTTTTACGCTTCAGCGTTGACAATCTCACTCTCGACAGCTTTCGCTCGAGTCGCCAAACCGTATTCCACCGCGTCCACCAATGCCTTCCAGACCGCGCCAATCAAATCCAGATTGATTCCCACGCAAGTCCATTCTCGAGTTCCATCGGTCAAGGTGATTGCCACCCGAACCTTCAGGGGTTCACCTCGAGCCTGCACGTTGCGCCCACGAAAACCGGTTGCCTCCAAAGTTTTGGCGTAGGCTTGCAAACTCGGGTCTTTGGAAAGCTCGAGCGCACGTTTTAACGCCTCGAGCAGCGCTTTGACAGGTCCTTCGGCTTCGGCTGCCACATATTCGTTTTCAAGTCCAACCCGGACACTTAGACTCGCCTCGACCACTGGGCGGTCGCGTCCACGAATCGCGTCAAAAATCCGCACCCGTTCAACGGAGAGAATTTTTGGAAAACGTCCCGTCAATTGACCCAACGCCAACTCGAGGCTGGCGGGTGCATCTTCAAAACTGTAACCCTCGTCCTCGAGGTGCTTGAGTTCGGCTAAGATTCGTCCAGAGCTGGCGCTGGCGTCGCTGAGGTCAACCCCGTATTGTTCGCTAATCCGTGCCAGATAACTCGGTCTCGAGATGCCAGGAATCACCATGCGGCGTTGGTTGCCGACTTTTTCGGGTGCAATCGGTTCGTAGGCTTCGGGGCTGGACAGCACGGCGGCAATGTGCGTGTCGGTTTTGTGCTCGAACACACGCCGTCCGACAAAAGGTGCGTCTTCCATGCCGGCGGCTTTGCCGACCCGTTCAGCAATCTCGAGCGCGACGGGCGTCAATCTTGCCAGTTGCGCATCGGTCACAACATCCAGCCCAAGTTTGAGTTTGAGAATCGGTAGCAGCGCGGTCAAATCGGTGATGCCATTTCGCGCACCGTATCCATTCACGCTGCCCTGCAAATGGGTTGCACCAGCCTCGAGTGCCGCCAGGGCATTTGCAAGTGCCAAACCAAAATCGTTGTGCAAGTGAACCCCAACTGCGCGATCACCCGCAATCTCGAGTACCCGAGACACGCCGTCCGCCACAAATTTTGGCAGACTCGAGCCGTTGGAATCGGCGAGCACCACCGTGTCCGCCCCAGCCTCGAGTGCGGTTTTGACGAATCGCATGGCGTAATCTTGGCTGCTCGGCAGGGCATCAAAAAAATGCTCGCAAATCACCAACACCTCGCGCCCAGCATTTTTGACAAACTCGAGCGACTCGGAGAGCATTTTGAGGTTCTCATCGAGGGTCGTTCTCAGGACTTTTTCGACGTGCAGTGGCCAGACCTTGCCGTACAACTGCACCACAGGCGTGTTCGCCTCGAGGGTGCGCTGCAAACCCGCATCCCTGGACACCAGGGTTTCTGGGCGGCGGGTCGCGCCGAACGCCACCAGTTTGGCGTGAAGCTCGAGTTCTGCCACGCGTTCAAAAAACTCGAGGTCGCGCGGAAAGACCTGTGGCCAGCCCCCCTCGAGATAGGTGACCCCAAGGCTGTCAATCAGGGGCGCGATTCGGAGTTTGTCGTCGGTGCTCAAGGTGACATCGCCAGCCAAAGCGCCGTCACGCAGCGTGGTGTCCAGAATCGCAATGGGTTTCATGGCTCGAGTGTACCGCGTCTCGAGCCGGCAACGTCGGTTTGTGGTTTAAGGATTTTTGATTTTTTTCCAGGCGTCCAAGTACAGTTTTTCTTGGGTGCCAAGGTCG
This sequence comes from Deinococcales bacterium, assembly GCA_025352125.1. GTDB lineage: Bacteria > Deinococcota > Deinococci > Deinococcales > JAAFIG01 > JANXTZ01. Next base: position 78,015 of record JANXTZ010000049.1, read on the forward strand.
GCAATAAACTCGAGTTTGGTGTCAGCACTCGGGTAGATGATGGTGTTTTTGAGGTCAGTTGTGGGCAGCAAAACCCTGGATTTTTCGTTGGGTGTGCCCGACTTGGTGTATTCGGAAAGGGTTGCCCCGTTTTGGGCGTCCAAGATGAAATTGATAAACCGGTGCGCCAGATCGGGATTGGGTGCGCCGACAGGAATTGCCATGTTGTCCACGTAAATTTGCGCACCCTCTTTGGGAATAAAGTATCCAATGTTGGGGTTTTGTGCCGCCAGTTGACCCGCATCGGTGTTGAATAAAATTCCTGCGGCAATTTCGCCTTTTAGCAATTTGGCGCGAACGTCCGCACCGTTCAACAATCCCACGGAACGCGCCTTGGCAGCCAAAACAATTTTTTCGGCTCGAGCGATATCGTTTGTGTTTGTGCTGCTCATGTTTTTGCCCAGGTACAAAAGAGCCGAACCGATCATTTCTCTGGGTGCGTTGTACAGCGCAAACTTTCCCTTCTGGAGCTTGGGGTCTAGCAGCAATCCCCAACTTTTGATTGGATTTTTGATCCTGTCTTTGCGGTAGGCAATCCCCAGCGTTCCCCATTGATACGCCGCACTGAATTTGTTGCCGAGGTCATAGATGGGGCTGCGAAAACGATCCGCCAAATTGCGCAAGTTAATAATTTTTCGCGTCTCGAGTGGGCGCAGCAAATGACGGCGCAACATCTCCCCGATCACATAATCGGTTGGGATCACCACATCGTACTTGCCCAAGCCTTTTGACTCGAGCTTTGCGATCAAGTCTGGGTTGGTGTCAAAAATTTCGATCTTGATTTTGGCGCTGTTTTGCTGTTCAAACTTTTTCACCAGCGCGGGGTCGATGTAATCGTTCCAGGTGAACAGGTTCAGTTCCCTTACCTGAGCCAAACTCGAGAGACCAATCACGCAGATGCTCAGGCTCGAGAAAATCCAAAAATATTTTTTCATGTTACCTCCTCGAGATTCGAGCCACGGCGGCTTTCAAACTGATGCGCATTCGCTCTAAAGCTTGCGCCAGGTCGCCAATTTCGTCTTTGCTGCTGGCGCTGATGGCTTGCTCGAGATCACCCATGCTGACTTTATCGGCAAGGTTTGCCAGGTTCAGCAATCTCTTCGAGATGGCATTGGCAAAATAGCTGGCGATGGCACTGACCAGTGCCAGGGTGACCGCCAGGACAATCAGGGTGATGTTGATTGATCGGGCGGCGGGTTCGCCGATGGTTCTGGCATCGAGTCCCAGATGAACCGAACCCAGTTTGTTTTCGATGGGGTACGCCACAAAGTATTTGGTTTTACCGCTTGCGTCGGTAAAAATTTGAGCAAACGGGTTTTCAGGGTTTGGGTTTTCCCCAAATTGTAAGGCATCTTTGGTGTCCTGGGAAATGTTGAGCGTTCCAATGTTCTCGAGCGTCGTGACATTTTCGGGCGCGAGTTTTTGATAGGTCCCAACGGGGTCATTGAATTTTGACGTGCCAATTTGGCTGCCGTCAAAATCCTGGTCATACACGGCAATCAATTTGCCAGTCGCGTCTGTGACTGCCACATGGGTCAGTGGTAAAACTTGAGCCTTGAACAGGTCGGTCACGTTTTGTTGAACGATTGCCAAATTGACTGGGGTGTTCAAACCGCCCGTGGCATCATCAACTCCACTCAGCACTTGTTTTGAGAATAAGGCTGCGGTTTGCAAGGCGCCGCGCACCAACAAACCCTCGGAGGTTTTGGCGCGGCTGGTGAAGGTATCGGTGAGCCATGCGCCGCCCAGCAGCAAGACTGGTAAAATTGCCAGTGGCAAAATTTTCCAGCGCAACGACAACCAGCCCTGTGGACGCTGCCCAAAAGGAGTATTTGGAGATTTGGTTTTGCTGGCGCTCAGCGAATTTAACGCCTGAGAAAAACCCGAGTCCGCATCGGTTTTGTCAGCAAAAACATCTGTGGTATGCGGTACAACCTCGACATCGACGCCTGCCGCTTTAAACTTTGTGGCAATTTCATTGACAGTCTGAATCGACTGCGGCGTTAACATCAAACCGCTCGACCCCAACAGTTTTTCGATGGTTTCACTTGGAACGCCCATGTCCGCCGCAATCAGCGCCGCTTTGACCGAGCGCTCGGCTGGCTCGAGAATGGGTTGTGTTAACCGAATATTGTAGCCGTCCCCCATGAAACTCCTTTTGCTATTCAGTCTTTAAACTCGAGTTTGATTGATTCTCACTGGTTTTCGTACTGACGCAACAATGGTTCGACCAGGACCACAAATTGCTTCATTTGGTTGCTGGGAATTTCTTTGTGCAACTCGGTCAAGAATGCCCGAACCAATTTTTTGTCTAAACTTTCCAGACCAAATCCCAGCCTTTCGGCGGCGTCCACCATCATGATGTGCGCCATCGGTCCGACCAGGCTCGAGAGTCGCGGGCGCAGGTCTTCAAAAAATTGTGGGTTGATGCCCTCCACGGTGCTGGTTTTGACCGCCACCAAACCCGATTCGACCAGTTGCGAGATCAGCGCCGTGACATCGCCGATGCTGCCCCTGACAGCGCTGGCAAGTTGGCTGATGCTGCGCTGGCTGTCGATCATGGCGACCACCCGAAGCTGGGCGGCTTGCAGACTGATATTGCCCGAGGTCGAACTGGGCAAAATTGACGGCACGTCATTTGGTTGAAACTGGGTGCGGGCGTGCTCAAAGGCGGCAGCGCCCAGGAGCAGTCGCTCGAGTGAGCTGTCAATCGATGCTTTGACATCATAAATTCCGGCTTTGAATTGAAAGTAGCCGTTTTGGGTTTGCATCACCTGAAACAGCGCCAGTTGTCCGGTGTGCTCGCGGTATATGGCGTCGATCAATTTGCCCTTCTCGAGGCTCAGTACGGCTTTGTCATTGGGTGGGATGGACAGCACCAGTTCGCCCGTCGCGCCAATCATTCCCAGGTATTGCAGCAAACTTGGCAGGCTGGATTTGGTGAAATCCCCCTGCAGATCGTGCGCATTGCTCATCGGTTGATCCATGTCTTGAACGGTTTCCTTTGGCTTGTTGGCTGTGGTTTTACTTGTCTAAAGACTACTTTTCAAAAGCTCTCAAATTGCTTACACTTTAATTTTTTAATTTGAACATCAAAAGTTTTTGGGAGTAGCGATGCTTTACATCGTGCCAGGAATTTTGCTATCGATCCAACGGTATTCGAGAGTCCACAATATTCTGGTGCAAAACGGTTTGGGATGGAATATGAATAAAGGGTTCTCGAGAAGAATTTTAGAACACCAATATCACTCTCGCATTAAAGACCATTTAAATTCGGCGTATCGCCAGCGCCAGACCATTCGCGCCGCCCATGCACAAACTCGCCAGCCCAACCTCGAGATTTTGCTGCTCGAGTGCATGAATTAAGGTCACGACAATTCTTGCGCCCGAACAACCAATCGGATGTCCGAGCGCCACCGCACCACCGTTGACGTTGACTTTGCGCTCATCGACTCCCAGATCTCGAATCACCGCCAGGCTTTGCACGGCAAACGCCTCGTTGAATTCAAACAAGTCAACGTCCGAAAGCTGCATGTTCAGTTGCTCGAGCAGTTTTCTTGTGGCTGGCGCGGGCGTCATGGCAAACCATTTTGGCTCGAGTCCGGTGGTGGCATAACCCAGAATTTGTGCCAGTGGTTTTAAACCGTGGGTTAGAGCAAAATCTTCACTGACGACCACCAATGCCGCCGCCGCATCGTTCAAACCTGGGGCGTTGCCAGCAGTGACCGTGCCATTTTTGTTAAATACGGGTTTGAGTTTTGCCAGCGTCTCGAGGCTCGAATCGCTGCGTGGCGCTTCGTCCTGGTCAATGACAGATGTTCCTTTTTTGGTCTGAACGGTGACTGGCACAATCTCGGATTTAAAACGCCCAGCCTGCATGGCTGCCACAGCTTTTGAGTGTGACCTTAGCGCAAATTCGTCTTGCTCGAGCCGCGAAATCTGGTGCTCGGTTGCCACCATTTCGGCGGCATCGCCCATGCCCCAATGCTCGAAGGCGCACCACAGACCGTCGGTGTTGTTGGCATCCAGAATTTTTTTGTGACCCGCCTTCAAACCTGTTCTGGCGTCGGGCAGCAGGTATGGGCTGTTGGACATGCTTTCCATGCCGCCAGCCAGCGCCGCCCGAAGGTCGCCCGCTTTGATGCCCTGAGCCGCCATCAAGATCGCTTTCAAACCCGACCCGCAGACCATATTCACTGTCACCGCGCCGCTCGAGACGGACATGCCAGCGCCCAATGAGGCTTGACGGGCTGGATTTTGTCCTGCGCCCGCCGTGACGACCATGCCCATGATGGTGTCCTCGACCAAACTCGAATCAATCCCAGATCGAATGACGGCTTCTCGAGCGGCAAGTGCACCGAGTTGCGGCGCTGTTAAGTCTTTGAGGTTTCCAAGGAATTTGCCAATTGGTGTGCGGGTGGCTGAAACAATGACGGCTTTCACACTGACCTCCAGGGTTTGAAACTGAATTCATTTTACCTTCAAGGCGGCTCGAGAAAAACAATTGTTTGATTTCTCATGAAGCCTTTTGTTTTCGGGGCTTTGGTTTCAAAAATCTTGCCCAATTGAGCTGAAAAATAAAGCAGTACAATCCGTAAACCTTACTTACCTAAATTATAGCAACGTTGCGGCACACATCAAAATTCTGTAAGGAATTGGTGAGGCGAGCTGTTGCACAATGGCAGACATTACGGATTGTTCTCAAAAACAATCTCAATTTAACCCTCTCATAAACCGACGTTACGGAAGAAAGCAGGTGTACCATGAGTCAACCCCTAGAAAAGTTGTTACGCGCTCGAGTCCTGTCATCCAAAATATTGGGTGCAGCCCTATTTGGCATACCCTCAATGTTGGTTGGTTGCGCCCAGTTGCCAGCGATTGTGACTGGCACAAGCAGGCTGATGACCCTCAACATTCAAGCGGGTGACACCGCCCAAAATTTGGCGAGCAAATACGATGCCAAAGTCTTGACGTTTCACCCAGCAACGGGCGAGGCAGTCTTGGCACTCAGTCAAGACCGAGCTGCCCGCTTGAGCCGTGAGGCGTTTGATGCCACCGACCCCAATGAAAACACCTTGGCTTCAGCCCAAGATACCCAAGCTGCCGCCGCCGTCAATTCAAACATGAGCGGTTGGACAACCTGGGCATCGGGCTGGTCGGTTTACGGATCAGGCGCGAGCGATGATGTGGTGAGCAGTGTCACCAGCAGCATGAATGCCTTGCCGTGGAACTTGATCAGATTGCCTCAAGCCTTGAGTTTGGCTCCAAATGCCGGAATCGGAATTACTGTTGCCGTGATCGACACGGGCATTGACCTCGAGCATCCAGCGTTCAAAAACCGCCTGGTCGCCCCGCATGACATGTACGACTTTGCCGACAATGATCCCGTACCGCAAGAGGTTTTTGTTGATACCTCGAGCAAAGGATTTGGTCATGGTACATGCGTTGCCGGTATTGTTGCCCAAATTGCACCCAAAGCAAAAATCATGCCTTTGCGGGTTTTGAATCCAAACGGTTCTGGAAATTCTGACAGCGTTGTCGCCGCCATCGATTGGGCGGTGGCGCACGGTGCAAATGTGATCAACCTTTCGCTCGGCTCGCAGTACCTGGCAGCGTTGGACAGTGAGATCAATTGGGCGACTCAAAATGGCGTGATCGTGGTCTCTTCAACGGGCAACTCTGGCAACAGCAGCGTGACTTACCCAGCTTCTGATTCCAAACGATTCGGAACTTGGGGCGATTTGAGCGTCGGTGTTGCCAGTACCACCATGAAAGACAAGAAATCGGCTTTCTCAACCTACGGCAATGTCGAAGTGACCGCTCCTGGTGAAAATATTTTTGTGCCAGCACCCAACCTCAGAATTGCCAGTTGGACTGGAACCAGCATGGCGGCTCCGGTAGTTGCTGGCGGTTTTGCTCTGGCATTGAGTCAACGCAACTATTCGGCATACAGTTTGCGCGAATTGGGCAAAACGATGGCACGTTCCGCCGATGGTTTGTTGTTAAAAGACATTCAATACGGGCTTAGACTCGGTGATGGTCGCGTCAATCTTCAACGGTTCTTGCAGTACGCGCTCTCGCTGCCTTAAATTCTTGGGTTTTTGACCCTTCAATTGTTCTACATATTTTTGTGGAACAAATAAACACGGGTCTCGATCAAGGGGTAAGCTGATGTCAACCCACAACTTGACTTGTTTCCTTAAAACTGATTCTCAGAACCTTAGCCCCTCAAACAGAAATTCCAAAAAGGTTTTATGCAAAATCAATCTCAAATTGAAGAGCTTCTGCAAGGCGCTTGGATGTTGCGATTCGAGAACCGTGAGCGTTGCTTTGAACAGAGCGTCCAAGGACTCGAGCAAGCCAAAGCCATCGGACATGTTTTTGCCCAGGGGCTTGCCAGGCGCAACATTGCCTACTGCCAATTTCATTCGGGCGATCATGCCCAGGCGTTGCATCACCTGGATTCGGCGCTCGAGGTGGCTCGGAACTTTGGGGACCTCAAACTCGAGCGCGATTGCTTAAATGTCACCTCTTTCGCGTATGCGTCCCTAGGAGAGTTCGAGTCTGCCATTGACGCCGTTTTTAACGCCTACCGAATCAACACCGAGTTAGAGGATGTGCTTGGCATGATCTGGAGTTTGAACAATATTTCGGGAATGTATCACCAACTCGGTGACAACCAAACTTCCCTCGAATATGCCACCAAAGCCATTGAACGCTGTGATTCGATTGGCGATCTGGTTCGTAAATCCTCTGCCCTGACCAACCGAGGGATTGCCCGTTGTGCACTGGGGCGTTTTGATGAGGCAATCAACGATTTTGAGGCGTCACTGGTCATCACCCGTGACCTTGAGCTGCATGACATTACCGCCCAAACCCTGGTCAATCTTGCCGAGGCACTCTCGGGATCGGGTTCGCACGTCAAAGCCCTGAGCACACTCGATACGGCGCTTGAGATGGTTCGTGCCAACAAACAAACCGAAGGTGTGGTGTATTGCCTCTTGAACGCCGCCAAAATCGAATTGGCGCAGCGCCATGCAAACGAGGCGATTGCGTATTCCAGCGCCGCCATCGAAGCCGCTCAGGATGGCGATCTTAAATCGCTCGAGTTTCAAAGTTTTGAAATCAAAAGCCAGGCGTACAAGCAACAAAACGATTTTGAACAGGCACTGCTGGCTTTTGAAGAATTTCACCGTCTGGAAAAAGAGGTTCGTGACGATGCCGCCAACCGAAAAATGCGGGTTTTCAACGCCCAGCGCGAGGCAGAACGACTTCGCGCTGAAGCCAAACTCGAGCAACTGCGCAATGTCGAACTGATGCAAGCCCTCGAGGCGCTCGAGCAAGCCAACCACGCCAAAACCACGTTGCTGGTCGAACTCGAGGAAAAAACGTCTGAACTCGAGTTGCTGATTTTACAAGACCCGCTCACCCGTTTGTACAACCGTCGTCATTTGGAGAGTTATCTGACCCAAGAATTTGCGCGAGCCAAGATTGGAAATTATCATTTGCCCGTGGCAATGCTTGACGTTGACGATTTTAAATTCGTGAACGATTCTTTTGGGCATTTGATTGGCGATCAGGTCTTGCAGCATCTGGCTGGTATTCTGCACACGGTGCTGCGAAGCTCCGACATGCCAGCACGTTACGGCGGCGAAGAGTTTGCGTTTGTCTTGCCGAGATCGAGTCCTCAGGATGCCTGGCTGGTCTGTGAGCGAATTCGCGGCACGGTGGAGCATTACGATTGGGAATCTGTTCAGGCGGGTTTGAAAGTCACGGTCAGCATTGGCATGGTCTGGGACACCAGCGTTGCCAATTTTGAGAAATTGATCGCTCGAGCCGATGACCGACTGTACGAAGCCAAACGTTACGGCAAGAATCTGGTGCGCAACGACCGTCTGGAAGACGTTTTATAGCGTTATTTGTGCAATCAAGCCCCGAACTGAAAAGTTCGGGGCTTTTGTGTTGATGACCTTTGGCTCACTCGAGCCTGAACTTTTTGAAAATTTCAAGCGCCACTTTTAAACCTTTTATGGTCTGACGCAATCAATTTTCGATTCAATCGATGCCGCGTCTCGAAAATCGTGTCTATCGTTGAAGACTTAATTTAATTCATGAACCTCACGTTAAAAGACTCATTTTACACAAGATAAAGAGACTTTAATAATCTCAACTGATATGCGTTTTAAGACTGGCACGGGTTTAACGCCCACTTCATGGCGTGTTTCGTAAAATAAAAAGTCGAAATTGTGAAGAGAATGAACCTGATAAACAGTCAACCAAGTCAGGCACAAACAAGTCAGGAACAAAGGGGAACCATGAAACTCTACCGTTATTTATCGATTGCCTTGCTGATCGCGGTCATGGGCTGCGGCAACCAGACGCCAAGTACACCAGCCGACGACACCGTCACCGATACCGAACCAGCCATTCAAACGGGCAACTCGAGCAATCGACTGCCACTGCCAGACATCACCAACTCGTCCGAACCTCAAGTCCAAACCGCCGCCATCGACGACCCAAGCATTGCCAGGGCAGCCCCAGTCAACCCAACCCGAGCCGCCAAAACCAGGGGTCTTGTCAGCCCTCGAGGCGTGCCGCCAGGCACAGAGACGCGGGTCAAACTCAAACTCTTGCTGATCACGGCAACCGACACCGAAACCGGTTTTGACGCCATGAAAACCTTCATGACCCGAATTGGCGTTCCGTTCGATGTCCTGGTGGCATCGCAAACAATTTTGAGCAGCGATAAACTCGAGGCTGAACCAGGTTTGGCGAATTACTCGGGCGTGATCTTGACGACCAACAACTTGGCTTATTTTGATGGCACCACCTGGCTCTCGGCATTTGACCCAGTCGAATGGCAAATTTTGAGCGACTTTGAACGCGACTACAAAATTCGTCAGGTCACGATGTACGCCTATCCAGACGGTGCCAACACGGGATTGAACTACTCCGGTTATGTGGACACCTCGAGCACCGCATTGAACGTTACGTTGACCACCCAGGGGAAAACCATTTTTAGCGATTTAAAACCCGACATCAGCATCGGGATTCGTCAAGCCTACACCTACCTTGCCCAAGTCACCGACGGCGCAATTCCATTGCTGCAAACCGCCAACGGATCGGTGGTTGCGGCACTCCACACCTCACCCGACGGACGTGAAGGTCTGGCACTCACCGCCGCGCACAATCAATACCTGACGCACTCGTTGCTCCTACAATACGGTTTGATTCGCTGGGTCAGTCGAGGTGTGTTCCTGGGCGAACAAAAAATGTATTTCGCCGCCCACAGCGACGATTACTTTTTGGACAACGATGTCTGGAACCCAAGCACCCACGCCAACGGTGGTGTTTTCCGCTTGCGTGCCAACGACGTGATCTCGTTGGTGATCTGGCAACAATTTTTCCGCTTCACCAACCCACAATTTAGCAGTTTCACCATCGACCACGCGTTCAACGGCGAGGGTTATCAAGTCAACTCGAGGGCAAATTGCTTCCCGATTGGCTCGAGCACCAACGATGCGCTGTCGGCTGCCACGCACTGCTATCACAGCGCATTTCGCTGGATCAATCACACCTTTGGGCACCTGTCATTCAATGACAGCACCAGTCTGGCGGATGTGAACTCGCAGATTTCCCAAAACCTGATCGTGGCAACCGGACTGGGCGGTCTAAAATTATCGGCAAAAGAATTTGACCCCAGCGTTCTGGTGACCGGAAACCATTCTGGGCTTGGTTACTTCGATGAAGTCTTGCCACTGGTCAACGCGGGCAAAAGCCATGCCAGCGTGAACCTGATCAACGGTGCTCAAGCCCTGGGGATTCGGGTCCTGGCGAGCAACACCTCCGCGCCCACCGCCCCGCCCATCTGCATTTCGACCCCTGAAGACTGCTCGCAAAACAACCCGTCGCCAAACCAGGGATTGCGTTTTCCAAGCAATTTACCAAGCAACGACATCTTGCTCGAGCCGCGCTTCCCGATCAATATCTTTTACAACACCACCACGCCAGTCGAATTGACCGACGAGTACAACACGATTTACCGTGGTTACTGGGGACGCGACCTCAGCTTCCAAGAGATCATGGATTACGAATCCGATGTGGTGATCTCGCACATGCTCTCAGGTTCGGTGAATCCGCACTTTGTCCACCAATCCAATTTGCGCAATTACGGAAATGGCAATTGCCTGCTGTGCGTGTTCATGAAAAATCTTGCGGGCAAATACGCAAAATTAAAGACCCTGCCCGTGGTGAACTTATCGATGGCAGACATTGCCAAGCGGCTCCTGGCACGCAGCGCTTTTGACAATGCTGGCGCAATGGCAATCTGGAATAAAACCACGGGCGTGTTGACCCTGACCTCCAACAATCCGAGCACCATTATTCCGCTGACCAACCCAGTTCAAGGAACGCAATACGGAGCAGATCGTGTCTTGAATGCCACCTCTGGGACAAGCATCATCATCGCCCCCTAAAAACCAGGAACGAAGGCGCTACCACTCGAGTTTTTGCGGCGATTTGAAGACAAGGACCCAAATGTTTTGAGTGATCGAAAAGACCCTGATACATTACAGGGTCTTTTCCTGCTGTGGTGTCTCGAGCTGCAAAGGCTTGATCTGGCAAGGCACAAGGTTGGGTTCGACTTCGTTTACAGCACTTTGCACAATGTTTGGCGCTTCGCGTCAAACATTGGCGACCAAAGGGAGTTGCAACAAACAGCGGTTTTCATAGGAGTGAGAGCGCGGAGCGCGTCAACAGATATGAAAACCGCTGTAAACTGATCTTTATTGCCACTTCAAAGTTTTGATTCATGCTTGTAAGATTCCAGCGATTTTCCACAGTGTTTTTGGAGGCTCAACCATGATCCAAATTGTGGATTACAAATCAACTTGGAAAACAGAATTTCTCGAGCTTGGCTCGAGACTCCGTGCCGCATTGGGCGCTCGAGTCACGGCGATTCATCACATTGGGTCTACCAGCGTGCCAACCTTGGCAGCCAAAGATGTGATCGATATTCAAATCACGGTTTCAAAACTTGAGGAAGAAATTTTGAAACCACTCCTCGAGAAAACCGATTTTGTCTGGCGCGAAGGCGTGATCCACGATCACTGCCCGCCTGGTCTGAACCTGCCAGAGATTGACGTCGAGAAACTTTTTGTCGCCTGGGAACCTGCTGGAATTCGCCGCGCCAATGTTCACCTTCGAATCGAGGGGCGCTTCAACCAAGGTTACGCGCTTTTGTGCCGAGATTACTTGCGTTCGCATCCAATGGCACGCGACGCTTACGCCGAGATCAAACGCCAGTTGGCGCGGTATTTTCCAGAAAATGTTGACGCCTATTACGACATCAAAGACCCTGTTTTTGATGTCATCATGTCTGGCGCGAACGACTGGGCGGCTTTTGCAGCTTGGCAGTCTGCACCGAGTGACGCATAAACCCAGTTTCGCTTGGGTGTATGCCATTACCAAATTTTATCTGACACAGGGTGGACTTTTGACCATGAACCCAAGCAAATTGGAGTACGATGGCAAATGGTATGAAGGATTCCAAAACCATTTTAGTTGTTGAAGACACTGCCGCCATGCGAAACATTGAACGCATGGTCCTCGAGCGGGCTGGATACAATGTGATCGAAGCCAGCACCGTGCCCGAAGCCATTGCCCTTCTCGAGACGGTGCGTCCTGACCTGGCACTTTTGGACATCAATGTGGCTGGCGCAAGTGGTTTTGACGTGGTACGGGCGATTCGTGCCAAATACGCGAATCCAGAAATTCCGGTGATTATCCTTTCCGGTTCGCGCTTCGAAACCCAAACCGTGCAAGCGCATTTGCTCAAACCCATTACCAAACCAGAATTGCTCGACAACGTTCGGGCATTGCTGCCACAACCTGCTGCCATATTTTAATGCAAACTGGTTTTGATCAAGGCTCGGGCTTGCTCGAGTTCGTCTGTATTGATGCTGTGCCCAAAGTTGGAATAAAGGCGCATGGTGACATTTGCGTTTAAGCGCTCGAGCAATGCCGCACTTTCTTGAACTCGAGTTTTGGGAATGTGGGCGTCCACATCCGAGCAGCCCAGAAAAATCGGGGTTTGCGCCAAATTGTTGTACGTTTCAGCCTCAAGCGTGTCACCAATCAAACCGCCAGAAAACGCGATCACACCACCAAATTTCTCGCCGTGACGTGCGGCTGCCTCCAGCACCAAACACGCCCCTTGTGAAAACCCGACCAGAAACGTGCGCTCGAGCGGCACATGCTTTTGGGTCAACTCGAGAATGTTGCCAACGGTTTGAATCGCACTTGTCAGAAAAGGTTCGTTGCGACTGGTGGGTTCAATAAAACGGTACGGATACCAGGTGTTGTTGGCGGCTTGCGGTGCGAGAAATGCAAAATCTGAAAGTGCAAATTCCTGACTCAAACCCATGATGCCCTGGCTGGTGTCACCGCGACCATGGAGCAAAATCATCACAGCGTTGGCAGCCTCGAGCGGCGTGCCTGAGTGCAATACCGTTTGATGCCCGTGAATTGGCGTCACAGCACGACCAAACCGCGTTCAATTTCAGAACGTTGAGCCTCGAGCCAAATGGGAAGTTTCAAATCCGAGCCGAGCGATTCTTTGGGTTCGTCAATCAAAAAACCAGGGTCATTGGTGGCGATCTCGAGAATATGACCGTCGGGATCAGCAAAGTAAATGCTTTTAAAATAAATCCGGTCCATCACCGGTGAGACGTTCACGCCAGATTGCAGCAATTTTTCTCGAAGCTCGAGCTGCGTGCTTTGATTTTCGGTGGCAAACGCGTAATGGTGCGTCAAACCCGTTCCCATGCTCGAGGGTTGCACTTTGCGCGGGTCGTTCTCGAAATACGTGATGATCGTGCCAGGTGCGCCGTCGCCAACACCCCAGTACCAGTGCTTGCTGCTCGGATCATCAAAATTGGCGGTGCGTTTCACCAAATTCAAACCCAGCACGCCCTGCAACAAGTCATCGGTCTTTGCAATGTCGCTCGAGTTGGCGGTGATGTGATGCAAACCAGACTCGAGTTTCATTTCTGACGTGATCTCTGGCACGGGATCGGGGTGGGTTGTGGCGTCAATGGTGGCACGGTCACGGTTGGCAATCTCCATCGTCTCTGGGGGAATGCGTTCCAATTGCCCAAGTTCATCAGGGGCTTCGTCCACCGTCCAGCCAGGTCCTTTGGTCGCCAATTCAATAATCGTGCCGTCAGGGTCGGTGAAATAGAGGCTTTGAAAATAATTGCGGTTCAGTGGACCACTGACCGAAATACCAAGGTCGGTCAAACGACGTTTCCATTTGAGCAGCGCTGCGTAATCTGCCACTGCCAAAGCGTAATGGTGCGTCCCGCCAATCCCGCGCCGACCCTTCGGTGCATGTTTCCACTCAAAAAACGTGATCAGCGTTCCAGGACGCCCAGTTTCATCGCCGTAATACAGATGGTAACTGCCAGGGTCATCGAAATTAACGGTTTTTTTGACCAGTTTCAAACCCAGAACGCCAGTGTAAAACCCGAGGTTGCGTTTGGCGTCGGAAGTGACAATCGTGATGTGATGCAAACCAGTAATGCTCATACAACCTCTTTCTCGAGTTCGCGCAGTAATTCCCTGAGATCAAGTGCTCCAGTGGTCATTTGCAACTTTTCGTCCGAATCAAAAAGCCATTCCTCTCGAGGGCGGTCACGGTACAATTCCACACCGTTGCCATCGGGGTCATCGAGGTAAATCGCTTCCGAAACCCCGTGGTCGCTCGCGCCAGTCAAAGGGTAATTGGCTTTCACCAACCGCGAGAGCACCCTTGCCAACTCGAGCCGATTCGGAAACAAAATTGCCGTGTGGTACAAACCCGTATGCCCAAGTGGTGGTGGCGTGCCACCCAGGGATTCCCAGGTGTTCAAGCCAATGTGGTGATGATAGCCTCCAGCCGAGACGAACACCGCCTGCGAGCCGTAACGCTGCGTGACTTCAAAACCCAGAATGTCGCGGTAAAACCCGAGCGCCCGCTCGAGGTCGGCAACTTTGAGGTGAACATGACCAATGCGGGTTTCGGGGTGAATCATGAGCCGAGAATACGTTTCAAAAATCTTGCGTTGTGTCGCGCAAAGCACATGCGTTTTGTGATGCAACGAACACACGAATTACAATCTGAACTGACTTTTTAAGCGAACTCGAGAAAGTTTGGCGGCGCGAACAAACCTCGTTTGAGCAATTCGGGTGGCGCTTGGGTTTCGCAGAGTTCCCGAAGTCGGGGCATTCGCAAAGCTGCCTCAACCAAGAAAAACGGGGTCGGACTCGAGAAACCTTTAACCCAATCTGGTGCTGTTTGACCTCGGCGGCTGGCGAACAATTCGAGCAAGCCTGCGGCAATGGCAAGCTGTAACGGATCAGAAAAATTGGGTTGTGGAACAGTCTCGAGCGTTGCGTTTTGCGCCAAAAACTCGAGCGTCAATTCCCGAAGCTCGAGACTCTGACGGTTGGCGGCAGCGAGCACCAATTGTTCAAAGAGAGTCATCTGAAAGCACATCCTCTAAGGCGTATCGAGCTTTTTGTTTGAAATGTGACTGAACAAAAGGTTCAACTAAAACCCAAATATCCTCAAGGCTCAAATCTTGGAATTCTTGAAGCAATCTTTTGCTGTCATTGATATCTGTATCGTCTCGCCAAGCACTGAGTTTCATCGCCAGAAGTTGCTCTGGTGCGACTTGCCAAACTTCAATGCCATCAGACTGAAGAAGTGATTTTCCTTGCTTTAAACCTTGCAAAAAACCTTTTGCACCATCATTGAGCCAATCGTCTTCCCAGTTAAACTCCGCAGCAATTTGACTTGCCCAATTGCGGACATCTGAGGCTTCTGGCGGTGAAAGAAATATGGCGTCAATGTCTCGAGTGCTTGCTCGAGCATCATAAGCAAGCGACATGACTGCGCCAACAACAAGAATCAAACGCAAATGCTGACCGTCTTGTGCGACAAGTTCTCCGAGTCGTATCAAACCTTGGCGAATATCTTTTTGAGACAACATGGTTTATGTTACTGCATACTTTACGAGAGAAAAATTGCTATTGTTGCCGCGTACAACCTCGCACTTTGCACCAATTCCTCGAGCCGCACAAATTCGTTGACCTGATGGGGAATTTCGCGGTCCCCAGGTCCAACAGTCACGATGGGCACACCAGCTTTGTGCAAGAACGTGCCGTCGGTTGTACCTGGCACACCGCCATATTTTGGCGCTCGAGCAAGGCTGAATGGGTGCGCGGCTTCCAGCGCTTTGACGATGCTCGAGTTGGGGTCGGTGGCGGTCCACGTGCGGTCATCAATGATTTCGTAACTGGCTTTGAAATCTGATTCTTCGGTCTGAAGTTTCTCAAGAATTGCTAAGATTCTGGCGTGAAGCTGCTCGTGATCGACCCCAGGCACGGTACGAATGTCCAGCGCTAGCAGTGCTTCCCCTGGCATGACATTCAGTTGCGGTAGACTGCCAGCCTCGAGCACGGTGGGCGTGATGCTTGGAAAGCCCAGCATCTCGTGAAATCCAGTCTCGAGTTTGATGGTTTTCTCGAGTTCGCGCAGCTCGAGTACGGTGCGGGCAAGCCAAGGAATGGGATTGATGCCCGCGTAAGGCATTGCGCCGTGGGCTTGCTTGCCGTGAAAGCGAATGGCAATGCGAATACCACCGCGTTGCCAGAGGCAGAGTTCGTTCTCTTCGGGTTCGCAGATGATTGCACCGTCGGCAGGAAGTCCGTCATCTCGAGTTGCCCAACCGTCGGACACCATGCGTTTGATGCCGGTCATCATGCCCTCCTCGTCACAGGGGATGAGCAAACGAACTGAACCCATCAAATCTCGAGCGTGGTTTTTTCCTGCGAGGTTACGAGCGTGGTTTTTTATTGTGCAAAGTGCCACGATAGCCGCCGCCAGACCGCCTTTCATGTCCGCCGAACCGCGCCCCCACAGACAGCCATTCTCGAGATCACCAG
Source organism: Deinococcales bacterium (assembly GCA_025352125.1). Taxonomy (GTDB): domain Bacteria; phylum Deinococcota; class Deinococci; order Deinococcales; family JAAFIG01; genus JANXTZ01. The sequence goes on from JANXTZ010000049.1 coordinate 94,041, forward strand.
AGAACGGGTCACGCGTCCAAGCCGCTCGATCACCCTCGAAAACAACATCAGTGTGACCCTCGAGCAACAAGAGCTTGCCAGGAATTCCCGAGTTCCACTCGATCATTAAATTCTGGCGTTTTGGTGCAACTTCAACAACTTTGGTTTGAAACCCTGCTCGCTCGAGATACCCCACCAAAAACTTGACCACATCGGCTTCATAAGGTCGCCCTGGAGCGGCAACAGAGTCAATTTGCACGAGTTGTTGCGCGAGCCGCACAACCTCGTCACCATTCACCAAATCTGCCAGTTGCGCCGCTCGAGTTTCAACCATGATTTTTGCATCATAGCTCGAGATTCAAACTTCACGCCCCACCTCGGGTATGCTGGCACGCGTGACTGAATATGACGCCTTAATTGTTGGTGGTGGACACAACGCGCTGACCAGTGCGGGTTATCTCGCCAAAGCGGGGTTTAAAGTGGCGGTCTTTGAACGCCGTGAATTTATTGGCGGCGCGGTCTGCACCCAAGACGATATTTTTCCTGGCTACAAAGTCGATGTCGGCAGCGGCGTTCACATCATGATTCATTTGACGCCCGTCGTGAAAGATTTGGAACTCGAGAAACACGGTTTGCGATACGTGGACATGGACCCGATTGCCTATCAACCACTCGAGGGCGCAGGAGGTTTTGGACTGTACCGCGACCTCGAGAAAACCTGCGAGAGCATTGCCGCAGTCAGCCCGAAAGACGCGATTGCCTACCGTGCGTTTGTGAAGAGTTGGGATGGTTTTGCGGACAAACTGTTCAAAGCCTTTCAACTGCCGCCAAACCCTGCCAACCTTGCCAGAAGTTTTGTCTCGAGCGTCAAACCCGATATCGACATGCTGCGCGGCGTGATCCAAAGTTACGGGCATTACATCAAAGCCAATTTCGAGCATCCCCAGGTTCGCAGTGCGCTGGCGTGGCTGGCGGCGCAATCGGGTCCAGCCCCAGCCGAAATCGGTTCTGGCGGATTTTTGATGTGGCATGCGGTGCTTCACAAGTACGGCGCTAAACGAGCCGTGGGCGGTTCGGGCGCGTTGACGGTCGCCATGCAAAAATCGATTGAAGCCAATGGCGGCGACGTGTTCCTGAATGCGCCTGTTGCCCGAATCGAACTCGAGAATGGCGCAGCCAGAAAAGTGATACTCGAGGATGGACAGGTGTTTAGCGGTCGCGTGGTGATTTCTGGGGCGCACGTGCAAACCACGCTGCTCGATCTGGTGGGCAAAGATTACCTGCCCAGCAAACTCGAGTGGAAAGTCCAGCATTTGCGGGTGGGAAATGGTTTTGGACTTATTCACCGACTGGCAACGTCTGCGCTGCCCGAATACCCTGGCGCTGACCCAGCCGCAACCAACGGAATGCAGCTTTTGTGTCCCAGTTTTGATTACCTCGAGCAAGCCTTCCGCGATTACGACAACGGCATTCCGAGCCGCAACCCCTGCGCCCTGGGCATGACGTTCTCGGGGCTGGACCCGAGCCTCGCGCCAGACGGAAAGCACTTGGTCTACCTGTGGGGGCAATATTATCCTTACGAGCGCTCGGACGGCAGGATTTGGGATAAAGATGCCGAACTCGAGGAGGGCGCGAAACTCGAGGAAGTCATGTATAAATACGCGCCGAACATGCACGGCAAAATCGAGCAACGCTTCACCCAAAGCCCGCTCGACCTCGAGCAGCGCATCGGCTTGCGCAAGGGCAACGTCATGCACCTCGAGATGGGTTTTGACCAGATGTTCATGTTCCGTCCATTGCCCGAACTCTCGGGATATCGCACCCCGATTCCAGGTTTGTACCTGTGCGGCGCGAGCACCCACCCAGGAGGGGGCGTGTTTGCCGCCAGTGGACGCAGCGCCGCGCTGGTAGCAATGCACGATCTCGAGGGTGGGTTTTATGGGAAGGCGAAAAAGTGGCTCGAGGGAGCGTTGGGACGCTCGAGTTAGTGAACTGCTGCGAAATCCGAAAAGCTATTTTAGGAAAATAGATAGGTTATTAATATAATACCGTCAATAATCAGCAATCCCATTACGACAATTGTAAAATTATATTTCTTCGGAATCACAGAATTTATACCAAAGAGAATAAAAGGCATCATCACACTTGGAGTTTTAAGTGGGAATCTACCGTATTTAATTGTAATTGCCACAATTGTAGCAATATAAATTGCCATGAGTATTAAAGTTTTTGATTTCAAATCAAGTTTTTTTAACATAGGAAATCCTTAAAATAATAATTTTTGAGTTAAAAAATCGTGAATACTCACGTAATCTTACAATTATTTTAAATACGAATCTCGAGTGTTCATTCACAAGTCAATCAGTGCCGTTTAACCCGTATTTTCTATAAATTTTTGTGAACTTTTCCATAAGCCCGATCATGATAAACCAGCGTTTCATTCCCTTCACCCTTATGAATCTCAGTGACATCACCCAAAACCAGCGTGTGATCGCCAGTTTCGACAAAAGCTCGAGGTGTGGCACTGAATGCCCCCGCAATGCCGTCAAACAACGGCACGCCTGCTGCGTCGCTCGAGAAGGCAATTTTCTCCCAGGCGGCTTGGCGCTCCGCCAATGGTCTTGAGAACATGCCCGCAAGTTCGGCGTGTTCGGTGTTCAGTAAATTCATGGTGAAACTCGAGCATTCGCGCAACATGGCGCTGGCACTCGAGGCGTTGGTGACGGACACGAGAATGATGGGTGGGTTGATTGAAACGGTTTGAAAACTGGTGGCGGTGAACCCGTCAAATTCTGGGGCTTCGGGTGAAATAAATTCGGGTTTGCGTCTTGCCACACAGACGGTCACGGTGGCTGCCCAGGTTCGGGCGACGGCTTTGAATGCGTCGGCGTCGGTATGGGCTGATGTTTGTAATGCTGACATGGGTTGACCTCCAAAAGTCTGACTCGAGATTACCATTTCAGGCGTCACCCTCGAGAATTTGTTTGATTTCGTGCATGGCGGTTGGCGGCAACGCGCCAAACTGCAAGGCTTCAAGGTTTTCTTTGACTTGCGCGACGGTCTTAAAACCAGGAATCGGCACAAGCTGAGGATGAATTGCCCACAACCAGCCCAATGCGCCCTGAACCAGACTTCTGCCGCCTGTCGTCAACAATTCTTTGATCGCCTCGAGTTGCGCCAGTTGCTTGGCTTGCTTTCCAGACTCGAGGTTCCATTTGAAGCGCGTTCGCATGTCATTTTCAGCAAATTGGTGTCCTTTTTGAAATTTTCCAGACAACAAACCCATGCCCAGCGGACGACGCGCCATCACTCCCAAATCGAGCGCGGCGCAGAACGCTGGAAGGGTCGCATTGCCCTCGAGCACGTTGAGCAAGATCGGAACCACGCTGGCATCAGAGCCAAGTTGAAAAGCCGTGATGGTGTCGGGTTGTTCGTTGCACCAACCATACGCCCGAATCAAACCTTCCTGCACCAATTCATCAAGTACCCCAGCAACCTCGAGCGCCTTTTCGATTGAAAGGTCAAACAAATGCAGTTGGTAAATGTCCAGGTGAGTTCGTCCCAATCGTTTCAGGCTTTGCTCGAGTGAGAGTCGAATTCCTGGAGCTGAAATGTCCGTTCCGCCAATGACCCGCGTGGTTTCGTCGAACGTGTACCCAAATTTGGCGGCGATTTTGACCTCTGGGTATTGTGCAATCGCTTGACCCAGCAGATGCTCGGCGTGACCACAACCGTAAACACCGGCGACATCAAAAAAACGAGCACCCATCTCGAGCGCACATTCCAGCGCTCGCAATGACTCGGCATCGTTGACCGAACCGTAACCCATGAAACCGCCCTTGTCCGAAAACGGACCACCGATTGCCCAACAGCCAAGTCCCAAGCCTTCCACCGTAATGCCAGATCGTCCCAAAGTGCGGCTTTCCATGAAAATGAGTTTAGCAAGTAAACACCCGCATAAGCCACTTGGCGCTGCAACACCAGCCCTAAAAATTGCAGAATACAGTTCATGAAGTTTGTTGCCGAACCGATGCTGAACATTTTACTCGAGGTTTACCGTGTTCCGCCTGGAAAGGAGCGCTTCGAGGCGTACATCAACGCCACGATTGCGGGCGCAACTCGAGCCTCCGATGTGGCTTGCCCACCGCTTGTGATGGCGAACCCAATGGCGAAAGGTCACGCGAATCAGCAACTCGAGATTTGGTTGGAAGTCGGGGCGGAGGAAGCATTGGTCAGGATTCTCGAGGAGGCAAATCAGAGGTTCTCGAGTCTCGAGTCTGAAACCCTCGTGCATGTTGGTTTGACGCTGGTGGACGATTTGAAGGGCGGCTGGACGGATTCGATTCTGACCGATTGGGGCTTGCGTTTCCCCGAAAAAATAAACCCAAAATGGGTTTGCGTGCCGTTGTGGACTAAATACCCGCAGACACTCGAGATTTTGCGAACCAACGCACAAATGGCAATTGGGCGTTTTGTCTGGCAGGCGCAACACGGCACAGCCCAGACTTTGCGCGAAATGCTGGCACAAGAAGGCGATGCCCAAGCCTTCGCTGGCGAAAAAGTCGGGATGCCTCGAGAAGACCTGGCGTACACCCAGGCGGTGCTCGAACCGTTGCTCGAGTGTACAGACAAACCCACGCTGCTTGCCGCACTTTACGGCGACGATGCCGCCAAGCACGTGGGTTATCCGCCTTTGGGTTTGTCTAACGATGCTGGACTCGAGTTGGCACTGGCGAGAAGCCTAAGTTAATCGGCTTACAAAGTTTTTGCAGGTAAGTGCTAAAATCACCACATAGAAACTCGAGTCTCCGCATCTTTCCCAGCACGGCAGACAGCCGTTGCTGGTTTTTGGCTTTAAACCATTGGGGGGTCATTACGGAAAAAGTTCATGGCAATATACACGGTCTTCGCCCGAGCATCATCAAGCGCCTCTCGCATTTGTACCGCCGTAAATTGCCGCCAAATGCGATCATCACCAACGAGGTCGCCCGAACCATCTCTGAACTCTGCCTCGAGACGAACCGCGAGATCGTGCTGGTCTTGGATCGTCGCGGGCGGGTCGTCACGGTTTCGGTGGGCGACGCCAGCAAAACCGAATTTCCAAATCTCGCCCGTGGTCGTGAAGCCGAATCGCGCTTGAAGGGTTTGAGTTTGTTGTACGCACACCCTAAACCTGGCGCACTCTCTCGCTCGGCGCTTTCAACATTATTTTTGAACCGTCTCGATGCGATTGCTGCCGTGGATGTGCGCTCGGACGGCTTGCCTGGAATGTGCCACCTCGCGCACCTGACCCCACCGAACGCCGCACTCGAGGAAGAGGACTGGCGTGTTTTCGTGCCGCAAAGTGTGCAGCAGCTCGAGGATTGGGATTTGGCGGCGAACACGATGGCGCTCGAGGAGGAGTTTGCGCGATTTGCCAAGACGCGCACGGTCAAGCGTTCCGGCGCTGAACGGGCGATTCTGGTCGGGGTCGATCATGGGCGCGGCGTCAGCGCCGAGGAAAGCCTGGACGAACTGGCAGAATTGGCGCGAACGGCTGGCGCGGAAGTGGTTCACCGCGAGTTGCAATACCGCCGTTATTTGAAGCCAGGCACGGTCATCGGACACGGCAAGCTTGAGGAATTGACCAGCAAGGCGTACCATCTGGACGCCGATGTGCTGATGTTTGATCAAGAATTAAATCCCGCCCAGGCTCGAGAAATTGAGGAAATTACGGGCTTGAAAATTATAGACCGCACGCAATTGATCCTCGATATTTTTGCGCAGCACGCCAGCGGTCCAGAATCCAAACTTCAGGTCGAACTGGCGCAACTGCGGTACATGCTGCCACGCCTGATTGGACAGGGCACAAAACTTTCCAAAATTGGCGGTGGCGCGGCGGGTTCGGGCGGGGCGATTGGCACGCGTGGTCCTGGCGAAACCAAACTCGAGCTTGATAGGCGGCGCATCAATGACCGCATCGCCTTTCTCGAGCGTGGTCTTAAGGAAATTGGCAGACGCCAAACCGAGCGCCGCAAGTCGCGCGGGCGCAACAATGTGCCAGTGATTGGCATTGTGGGTTACACCAACGCTGGAAAAAGCACACTGTTGAACGTTCTGACCCACTCGAGCGTGCTGGCAGAAAACAAACTCTTCGCCACGCTTTCCCCAACCTCGAGACGCGGTTTCTTGCCAGGTTTTGGTGAGGTGGTTTTTACCGACACCGTGGGGTTTATTCGTGATTTGCCCAAAGATTTGATGCGGGCTTTTCGCAGCACCCTCGAGGAGCTTCGAGACGTTGATGTTCTACTGCACGTGCTCGATGTTGCCAGCGACGGTGCGGAAGACCGTTACGGCGCCGTCGAAGAAATCCTCGAAGACCTCGAGCTTGCGGGACTGCCGAGGGTGCTGGCACTGAACAAAGCCGACAGCGCCGACCCGTTCGATTTGGACACCGCGCTCGAGCGTTGGAATGCCGTGGCGATCAGCGCCGTGCAGCGCGAGGGCATGGATGAGTTGCGCCAGAGGTTGCTCGAGACGATGGTTTTTGCACGAAGTAAGGTTGAAGTTGTCAACGACGCGATGGATTACGCCAGCGCGAATCTGTAAAATTTGAATCAACGATGCTCGAGTGATTTCTGACTCGAGCATCAATTTTTTACGCCATTTGCAACCCGCTCGAGCGCATGAGTTTCACCGCGCCCCAAGCCTGCAAAATACTGACATGCACCCCCAGATAAGCCTCGAGCGCCAACCACAAGCCCGCTCGAGCGCCGTCTGAGAGTTCTTCCTCGAGAACCTCCCGAACCGTTCCCCTGGCAATATTGCCGAGTTCCTCAATCGCATCCTCGCCGATGTTCAAACCTCGCCCAACGCTGGCGCTGGTGACACCCCCTGCCCCCGCGTCAAAATGGGTCAGATTTTCAAAAGAACCTGTCTCTATGCAACTCGAGACTCGAGGGAACATGCCGTGAAGCGCCAGCAGTTTCCAGGCGATCAAGAGCGTGATGCGGTCAGGGTCAGTGTGGCGCACCAAACCGCGCAAACCGCCTGTAAACAATTCAAACCCTGCCTGCCCGACAAAATCTTCTTCCTGGTACAACTTGTCGGCAAGTTCACACAAAAAATGCGCAAACGGATAAACGTCGGGACTCGAGAGACCAGGCAATGCGCCCTCGAGCATGATTTCGGAGAGTGTGGCAAGGTCGTTGCCAGGTTTTTCGTAGGTTTGCACCGTCAAATGCTGGAACAAATTCAATCGCGGCGACCTCGAGCCTTTGACGCCACCCCTGGCGACACCACGAAGTTTGCCTTCGGGCGTCAGCAAATCCAGAATCACATCACCAGCAGGGGTGACATTGCGCCGAACCACGATTCCAGAGCGCGTGCGATACCTTGAAGCCATTCGAGTATTCTACCGTGTCAACCCGATTACACAGGCAACTGAGGGAACAATTCAGGATTCTCGAGCGCCGCCAAGACCTCGAGTTTTAATTGCTCGAGATCAAAGCTGTCACGTTCGAGCGCGTAACCGTGCGGCACGACCTCGAGTTTTTTGAGGGCTTTGGCGTAATTGAGTTGTCCGCCCCGAAGATTCTTGTAATACCTGCACTTGTGAATGGCTGCCGCCAGCAAGATCAGACCTTGCACGTAACTGGCTTCAACCGTATCCCCACTGGCTCTCGCGGCGTTCCACGGGATTTCCCAGACTTCATGGCTTTCCCAGTATTCGCCGTCGTTAAAGAGTTTTGCGCCGTCCAAAAGTTGGGTTCTCATGGCTCGAGATTAACAGTTTTCATACGTTTAAGGCTCTAAAATCCAAAAACGTTTTGTCCTGTCATACCCCAAAAATACAAACCTTGATCTGAAATCGTCATCAGGGCATGACCATCTGGTGTGAATTGAATTTCTCGAGCAGTGCGAAGTTCAGGAGGAGCAACCAATTCTGTTCGGGTTTTAAGTTCAAAATAATGCACACTATAATCTGAATAGCTGGCAACCAGAAATAAATCATTTGGACTAAACAACAACTTCTTGATTATTGGTTTTAAATCAGGTTGCCCGTTGTGGGTTGAACTGAGCAAGAATTTTGTTTTACCTGATTGAGCATCCAAAACAATGATTTTATCTTTGAGCCAAGAGGCAGCTAGAAGTTTCCCAGATTCGCTCCAGTTTGGTAAAGTAAGATTTGAATTAGGATTAGGGTTAAACCAAGAACGTTTCCATAGAATAGTTCTAGAATTCAAACTCAAGTCAGACATAATCAACATATGACTATTGTCATCCCAATACAAAACCCGATTTAGGAGTGGTCGTGGTTGACTTTCATTAAAACCAACATAATTTTGATCTTCAAATAAACCTTGATCGATGTTAAATAAATATGATCCAATTAGAACATGGTTTGCATCTGAAGTGGCATATATTGAATTAAAGTAAGTATTTTCAGGTAATGAATAACGAATTAATTTTCGAGTTTTTAAATCGTAAACATTCAACTTTTTATCGTATGGGAATTTATAGGTCATTATGATTAGTTTTTGATTTTTTATAAATAACATTGATTGAATTTCATTTTCAAGATTGATTACGTCTTGTAGTTTATAATTGTTTAAATCATTTTTATAAATATGTATTCGTCCATCATCGGACGCGATTGCGAGTATTTCGGAATCTTTGGAGAATTCAGTTTTAGATACTTTAAATCCAATCTTTTTTAAGTATTTATCGTTCAATCCTTTCACTAAAATAAAGCCGAAATCTGCTGAAACAGCAATTTTTTTACCAGATAATGTCAAAGTTGAAGCATATATATTTGAATTCTCAATATATTGACCAACTCTTAAACCTGTTAAAGAATTCCAAACATTAATTTCATTTCCGCTTTGAATCATTAAAAGATTTGAATCACCGCTCCATTCTAAATAAAAATCGGTAAAATATCGATTATTATTGCGAAAATTAAAAATTTTTAAACTTTTTTGAACATCCCACAAACTAACACGCTGGTCATTGCGCCAAACAGCAAGTTTAGTGCCATCTGGACTAAACTTCAATAACTGCACATTTCCATGAAATTCTTTTAAACGAGCAACTTCACGACCTATTTTATAATCGTAAAGAATAGTTTCTCGAGACACACCCAGCGTATACGCAAAGATATTTTGGCTTTCGGCGTAGGCGGTAAGATTTTCTGGTTTTATATTCAATTTTTTGATTAATTTTTGCTTGATTGAAAGTGGAGCTTGAATCGTTCGACCAATTTGTTTACCTGTTCGCGCATTTAGCTCAATAACAGAATTATCAGATGAAACCTGAATAACACTTTCGGAATTGAACCTTAAATTTGAAATTGAATCCTCATCTTTAGAAGTCGTGTACTTCCAACTCCAAAGACGTAAGCCTGTTGAAACATCCCAAAAATCAACCTGATCGACTTGTGGCAAAGAATTAATCGCTACGAGACTAAGAATATGTTGTTCATCTGGACTAAAAACAATCTTTGAAATTACATTGTCACCTGTGCTTTCCAAATGCAACGTATCGAGTAATTTAAGTTGTTTTAAGGCCAAAGCAAAAGCACTTTGCTGTAACATCAAAATGATCAAGAATACAATTTTAAACTTCATTTTCCACCCCCAAAAACAGGCGTCCCATCTTGATGACCCCATGTTTTTAAACTGCTTCCTCGAGAGAGCGCGGTAATTGTTTTGCCATCGTTTGGAATCATAAGTCCAAGTACAACACCTTCAAGATTACCGATTGTCTGAAGTACCTGACCACTCGAGACATCCCAAATCTTAATAGTGCGGTCGCTTGAACCGCTAACCAATGCTTTACCGTCCGGACTCCAGGCAACACGGGTTGATGCGGCTTTGTGACCCAACAATTGCTTGATGGGTTCTGTGGTACTCGAATCCCATAGGGCAATAGACCCATTGCTGGATGTACTTGCAATCATATGTCCGTCAGGGCTGTACGCCACAGAGCGAATATAGGTAGTGTTTTGAATTTTTTGAACCAAACCAAGTGATGTGCGTTGCGGCGACCAGAAACGCAATGTACCATCACCCGCTGCACTCACCAGTTGCTTCCCGTCAGGTCGCCAAGCCAGGGACAAGACCCATCCTGTATGTCCAAGCAATCGCTGCTTTAATTTTCCGCTGGCTACATCCCATATTCCAATGCCTCGAGCTTCAAAACCCACCGCTAAACTTTTTCCATCAGGACTCCAAGCCAAGCAACGACTAAATCCACGCAAGCCAGGGTCAACGTAACCACGTTTTTGTTTAATCCGACGATCCTTTTCGGCATCGGCACTCTTTAAACGCGTCAGAAGTTTTCCACTGTTTGTTTCCCAAATTTGTACATCGCCATCCGTTGTCGCTGCCAAAAATTGTCCATCTGGACTAAAAGCCGCCTGGAAAGCCCCAAATGAATTTTCAAAACGACGTGATTCCAGATTATTCTGGTTTTCAAACAATCGAATGTCCTCACTTCCAGTTAGTACAAAGCGTTGACTCTCAGGTGAAGCACCAATGTCAACAGGTGCAAATCCATTCGTAAACGTTTGTGTTTGCATTGTTCGCACATCTGTAAGTTTTATCTCTCCGCGATCTATAGAAGTGATGACATTCGATTCACCATTTCTAACCAAATCATACCCAATATCTAAACTATCGTGTTCTAGACCTGTACTCGAATCCCAACGAATCACCGTGCCCCACCAAATTGTGGTCACAAATGAATTATTTCCCTGTAAGCCAAAATCAATGATGTCTTCACCATCTACCACAAGGCTTGGTTGTAATGAAACCGCATCCCAAATTGTAATGACTTCAGCATCTTCAATACTTGCAAATTGTGATCCGTCAGAACTCCAACGCAAAACACCACGAAGCTTCTGAGTTGGTAAAATTTGTATCACTTTGCCTGAATTAGACTTGAGAAGTTTCAAGCCATCATTTGTTGCAACAAGCAATTTGTTACCATCAGGACTAAGTGAAATGCTCGAGTCAATCGAATCATATTGACTTTGGAGTTCTGAAATTTGTTGAACCCAAAGCGCAACACCATCTGCTGCTCGAATTGCTAAAATTTGATTTTTGGCAACAATAAACACAGTTTCACTGTTAGGACTAAATGCAATAATTCGCTCAAAAGAATCGTTTGATGGTGTGTATTTCTGCTTCGAGCACATTTCAATCACAAGATCACATAAGAGAATTTGGTCTAAACCCCAACTGTAAATAATGGCTTTTTGACCATTGGGGCTAAGTTTAAACCAATCAATTGCCTGGTCAAGAAGTTTCCAAGTTGCTTCTTCCCGACCACTCACAATATCCCACTGACGCAAAGTACCATCCCGACCCGTGCCATAAACGCTTGTGCCATCAGCATTCATCGCCAACGAGGTTACTCGAGTTCCTTGCGACCAACCCAAAATTGGATGACCTGTTTTCACATCCCAAACCAAGATCAAACCTTCTTGATCGCTCGAAACCAATTTTGATCCGTCAGAACTGAGGGCGGTAGCAGTTACAGGCGAAGCATGTCCGTAAAAATGTTGCGTTTTGAGGAGATCGAGTGGCTTAAAACCAATCTGTGCAAAACCCGAAGCCAAAATAAAAGCCACAACAATCGCAAGGTGCAAACTTCTCATTGCAAGATTATCCTGGTTTTTTTATGAATGTGTTCTCATCTTTAACGGCTCAAGTAAAAAAAGCCCGAGCACCACACTCGAGCTTTCAAAATTCCAAACTTATGCCGAAATCAAACCGTTTTTGGCAAGCCACGCGTCCAGTTTCACGCGGTTGAAATTGCTCATGCTCTCGGCATCGCCGTTAAACTCGAGGGTCGGGACGCTGCGCCGTCCACCGTTGACGCTCATGACGAACGAAGCGGCTTCAGGATTTTCTTCAATGTTGATCTCCTCAAACTCGAGTCCGCGTTGCTCGAGCACGCGTTTGGTCACGCGGCAATCGCCGCAGGTGCTGGTGGTGTACATTTTAATCATGCTTTTCTCCTGACCAGAATGTATCATCTCGATCTTTTTGTTTGAGTGTTCAAAGACACCGAATTCGCGTTATTTGCAACACATTGCGTTATGCTTAATTTATGAAAATTGACCGTATCGAGTTGCGCGAAATTCGCATGGAACTCAAAAATTCTTTCGAGACCTCGTTCGGCGTCACCACCGAGCGCCGCATGGTCTTGGTGAGCGTCTATTCTGAGGGTCTGTTTGGCATCGGTGAGGTCGCCTGCGGTGAAACGCCTGGTTACAACCACGAAACCACCGACACCGCCTGGAGCATTCTCGAGGATGTGATTGTGCCAAGGGTGCTGGGCAAATCATTTGAACATCCGAGCGACCTCGAGCCAGTCCTGCACCCAATTCGCGGTAACCATTTCACCAAAGCTGGTCTCGAGATGGCGGTCTGGGATTTGGCTGCCAAAGCCGCGAATATGCCGCTCTGGAAGTATCTGGGCGGCGTACAAACCGAATTGCCAGTTGGCATCAGCGTGGGCATCAAGAAAAGCCCTGAAGCGTTGGCAGAATTCGTGATCGAGCAAGAGGCGCTGGGTTACAAGCGCATCAAACTGAAAATTGGTCCAGGGCGCGACGTGGCGTTTGTGACTGCCGCTCGAGCTGCCTTAAAACCAACAACCAAACTCACCAGCGACGCCAACAGCGCCTACACACTTGCTGATCTCGAGGTGCTGAAAGCCTTGGACGGCATTGGAATGCAGTACATGGAACAACCGCTCGAGTACGATGATCTGGTCGATCACGCGACCTTGCAAAAGCAAATCAAAACGCCGATCTGCCTGGACGAACCGATTCACAGCGTCGGCGATGTGCGCAAAGCCAAAGAACTCGGGTCGGGCAGCGTCATCAACCTCAAACTCGGGCGGGTTGGCGGGCATCTCGAGTCGCAGCGCATTGCCAAATACTGCCTGGAAAACGGCATCGACCTCTGGGCTGGCGGGATGCTCGAGAGTGGCGTCGGACGGGCGCACAACGTTGCCATGCAGACCCAGGCTGGTTTCACTCTTGCCAGCGACACCGCGCCAAGCTCGAGATACTGGTCTGAGGACATCATCGAACCCGAAATTGTCATGGTAAACGGTATCACGCACCCGCTCGAGGGCATCGGGCTTGGTGTGAATTTGAAAAATGATTTGATTCACACATTTACTGCTCGAGTGGCGACGTTCAAGTGAGGGGTTGCAAGCACTTTACAGCGCCTCAACAACAATGTATTTGAAAGTCAGAAAACGCTCAGATCAAGATCAATGGTGCTTCAGCTTAAAGCATCAAATTGAGGGCATGAAGGAAAACCACAGTCTTGACCGTGCGATGCTCGAGCGCAGCCTCGAACTCGCCCGTTACAGCGTGTCAAAAGGCTCAAGTCCGATAGGCTGTGTGATCGTTGACGCGAGCGGCAAGACCATCAGCGAGGGGCGCAACAAGAGCGGCGAGCCCTGGTCCAAGACCCCTCGGCGCATTGGCGATTCAGGCTTTGCCCACGCCGAGATGGACGCGTTCTACCGCATCAAAAAACTCGAGAAACCCGAAGGGTACACGCTCTACAGCTCACTCGAGCCGTGCCTGATGTGCGGCGGCGCGATGGGCATGATTGGCGTTGGGCGCACCGTCTGGGCTTGCGACGACCCCTGGGGTGGGTCGGGACGGTTGATCGCCTGGAATCAACATCCGGCATTTGTGGACATTCAAGTGGTTGCGCACCCGTTTCACGACCTCGAGCGTGAGGCGGCAGAACTCTTTGCGCCTGAAGCCCGACGTGTCTATCCCGCCCAAGGCTGGGCGGCGTGGCAGGAACGTTATCCAGAAATCTGTGCCGCATTCGACAAACCCATTGGGGATATTAATACGTTAAGAAATGCTCAAAAAAAAGTCCGTCGTGCCGCGCGAAAGAAGACTTGAGGGCATGTCAAGGCGATCAGTATCTTTATTGAATTGCGCCTCGTTCAATTTCAAATTCAAGATTTAACATAAACAGGCTCGAGAGGCTTTTATCACCAACGCATTGTTAGCCCATTTAAAAGTTGCAACACAGATAATGATTTTGTGCGCAATCACCGCTCCCTTTTATGCACGGCAAAAACGTTAAACTGCCGTCCCTCTTTAAGACGCACCTATTAAGCACAATCCCTTAACCGTCATCTCGAGACAGCAATGGAGGGTCTTTCGAGATTCTGATCTTTTGACCTTCTGCAGATTTGACTTTAAAAACAATTCTAAAATACAATTTGACCATGGAATCTAAATCAGAAATATTAGATCACCTTGATTTCCAAATACTTGAGCATCTTTCATTTAATTCTCGAGCCACCTGGACAGAACTTTCCGCACAACTGGGCTTGTCCGCTCCCGCGATTACCGAACGCGTGCGTAAACTCGAGGAGCGCGGAATTATTCGGGGGTACACGGTCCTGCTCGAGCCTGAATTGTTGGGTTGCGGGTTGCTGGCGTTTGTGGCGGTGCAAATTCAAGATTCAACATCGCGCCAAACTTTTCTTGAGCGGATCAAAGCCATGCCAGAGGTGCTCGAGTGTCATCACATGTCTGGCGAAGACGATTATTGGCTCAAGGTGCGTTGCGCGGGAACAAAGGCGCTCGAGAAAATCGTCACCGAGGAACTGAAATCCATCTCGAGTGACATCAAAACCCGTACCAGCATTGCACTTTCAAGTTTTAAAGATTCGCCCACCTTGCCGTTGCGGGACGCGTGATGGATTTCGCCTTTTTTCTGAAAGGCTTTTTGATTGGCATTTCGATTGCCGCGCCCGTCGGTCCAATTGGCTTATTAACCATTCGACGCACGCTGGCGTTCGGGCGCGTTGCTGGTTTTGCGTCTGGTTTGGGTGCGGCAACGGCTGACGCGGTGTTTGGCAGCGTCGCGGCGTTTGGAATGACTGCCATCTCGAGCGTTTTGATTGGCGCGAAAGTCTACTTGGGTGTGGTCGGTGGATTGTTTTTAATTTATCTGGGTTGGCAAACTTTTGTCTCAAAACCTGCCGAGGCTGCCGCAGAATCTCGAGCGACCAGTCTGGGTGTGATTTATGTTTCGACCTTTGCACTCGTCCTGACCAACCCAATCAGTATTTTGTATTTCACCGCGATCATCTCGAGCGTGGGGGCGGCAGGGAATCTGCTCAGCGCCACTGCAATGGTTTTTGGCGTGTTTATAGGATCGGTGATGTGGTGGTTTTTCTTGAGTTTTATCGCCAGTTTACTGAAAACCCGTATCAATCCAGCAAATTTAAAACGCGTCAACCAGGTTTCGGGCTTTGTCATTGCCGCGTTCGGGGTTTGGGCTGTCGCCAGCGTGCTCCTCAAAACCTAACGGCAAAGCACAATCTCGAGATACACTGAGTTCATGCTCAATTACCTGCTCATTTTTATTCCGATCACGGCGCTGCTCGAGTTTGTGATCAAACCTGGCGATGTCTGGGTTTTTGTTTCGGCGGCGCTCGCCATCGTGCCTCTGGCGGGTTTGATGGGGCGTTCGACCGAGGAGCTGGCTGCCCGTTCGGGCAGTGCGGTTGGCGGTTTACTGAATGCCACGTTTGGCAATGCCACCGAGCTTATTATTGCGTTTTTTGCGCTTCAAGCCGGTAAAATCGATGTGGTCAAAGCCAGCATCACGGGTTCTATGATTGGTAATTTATTGCTGGTCTTGGGCATGGCAGTCTTTTTGGGTGGTCTTAAATTTCCGGTGCAGCGTTTCAACCGTCAGGCTGCCAGTTCTTTGGCAAGCATGTTGGTGATTTGCATTATTGCTTTTTTGGTGCCAGCCCTGTTCGATTTTACCGAGCGTTTAAATGGGATTCCAGGAACCCAGCAAGTGATCAGTGATGGGCAGTTGTCGTTGGCGGTCAGTTTTGTTTTGATTGGACTGTATGTTTTAAACATGGTTTTCAGCCTGTTCACCCACAAAGACATGCTCTCGAGTGCCGATGATGACAGAGACACCCACAAAGCCGAATGGACTTCGGCTCGAGCCATTGCCACGCTGTTTGGTTGCACGATTGTTGTGGCTTGGCTCTCCGAGGTGCTGGTGGGTTCGCTCGAGGGGTTCACGGCGGCGTTGGGTCTTTCAGAGTTTTTTGCGGGTTTAATCATCATTCCAATCATTGGTAACGCTGCCGAACACGCCGCCAGCGTGTTTGCCCGAAAGAACAAAATGGATTTGACGATCACCATTGCGATTGGGGCGACCATCCAGATTGCGCTGCTGGTCGCGCCGCTCTTGGTGATTCTGTCTTTCATCATCGGTAAACCAATGGATTTGGTGATTCACAGCCCGCTCGAGCTGATGGCATTGGTGGGCGCGGTCAGTATTGTGGGCAGTGTCGCCAGGGACGGCGAGACCAACTGGCTCGAGGGTGCGATGTTGCTCGGGGTGTACATTATTTTGGCGATAGCATTTTTCTTCTTGCCTGTTGCAAGTCACAGTTAAGAGTGTGTTTGTGAACTCCATAGTGCGAGAACAATCTAGAATTTTGCAGTGAAGTGAGCAGCTAACAATTAGCGATTGGCTAAAACCTGTTGGTTGACCTCAAACAGGTCAATTAAATCCTCTTAAAAAATCGTATTACCTCGAGTTTCGATGGTATTTGTGGGGATGCTATTTGCCAATCGCTATTTGCTGAATTTCTTGCATCATGTCAAAGCTCAACATTTCATGAACTCTTAACCTGTCAACCTCGGGTAGACTCGGGTCATGGGCTTCAATTGGAGGCACATTTTAAGTCTATTTTGTCTGAGTTGCTCGAGTTGGGCGGCGCTTGCTCAAGTGCTGGTTTTTGAAGATTCCTTCGATCAGGAAGGCATTTGGGATTCGAGAAACCTGAACGTCGGGCGATTTGGTTACGAAGACGGTTGGTTTCAGATTTACATTGACAAGCCTGACAGTTTTATTTATGTGCCAGCGCCGGTGCTGCCTGCCAAAGATGTCAGGCTCGAGGTGGATATTTCCAAGCGTTCGGGCGCGGCATCCGATGAGGCTGGGGTGTTCTGCCGACTTCAACTCGAGGGTGGGCATTACGAGTTGATGTTTTCTGCCGAAGCCCGAACCAGTGCGATTTACCGCGTCAATGGCGACGAGTACGTGGCAATCGGACGTGCGGTGCTGCCGCCTGAGATCAAACTGAATGCAGGTCAAAAACCCAATCATTTGCGTGCCGAGTGCGTGGGTTCAAAGTTGCGTTTGTTTGTCAATGATTGGTTGACACTCGAGGCGCAAGACAGCAATTTTGAGGGCGGCTGGGTCGGTTTGGCGGCTGGGACTGGAACGAAGGTCACGCAGTTGACTGCCGATTTTGATAATTTCAAGTTGTACGTGTTGTAAGTCGGGTTAAAATTTCGCATGTCTTATTTCAGGCTCGGGTTTGAAAATTCATGAAAATCTCCTTGCTGACCTTGTTCCCGCAGCTTTTAACGCCGTGGCTCAATGAGGCTATTTTGGGGCGTGCCGTCAAAAATGGGTTGCTCGAGTTTGATGTGCGTGACATTCGCAACGCCACCACCGACAAGCACCGAATGGTCGATGACACGCCCTACGGTGGCGGTGCGGGCATGGTCTTGAAAGTCGATGTGATCAAAAATGCCCTGAACGCGCTCGAGCCTGGCGACGAGGTGATTTTGTTGACTCCGGCAGGGGAGAGGTTCACGCAAACCTTGGCTAAAGAACTTTCAACAAAACGGCACATCGTTTTGTTGTGTGGGCGTTACGAGGGCTTTGATGCGAGGGTGGAAACCCTGGTGACGAGGGAACTCAGCCTTGGCGATTTTGTCATGATGGGCGGCGAGGCGGCGGCGTTGTGCATGATCGAGGCGGTCGCGCGGCTCGTGCCTGGGGTTCTGGGCGACAGTGATTCTTTTGAACAAGATTCGTTCTCAAGCGGCATTTTGGATTACCCAGAATTTACCCGTCCGCAAGTCTGGAATGGTTTGGAAGTCCCAGAAATTTTGCGCGGCGGCAACCATGGTGCGATTGCCACCTGGCGTCGCCGCGAGGCGCTGCGCCGTACCCTCGAGCGCCGCCCCGACTTAATTCATCAGGCTGGGTTAAACGCTCAAGATTCGGCGTTGCTGCTCGAGTTGGGCGTGACCTTGGAGCAGCTCATTGATTGGAACCTCGAACTGCCACCGCCACCAAAAATCAAGCGCAAACGAGGTCAGTAGTGTTTCAAGAAATCCCGAGCGACTTTCAAGGCGCGTGGTTCGTCGGCTGCCAGTCGTCCCTCAAT
The DNA here is from genome assembly GCA_025352125.1 of Deinococcales bacterium. GTDB lineage: Bacteria > Deinococcota > Deinococci > Deinococcales > JAAFIG01 > JANXTZ01. Next base: position 112,278 of record JANXTZ010000049.1, read on the forward strand.
GGCGATCAGACCCTCAAATTGTGCCAGCAATTTCGGGACCAGTTTTTTAAGTCCCAGATCACCCTCACCCAGCAGTGCATGGGTTTTTCCTGGGCTGGAATCGCTCAGATGGCTGTGAATTATTCTTGGGGTTTGGCTCAGGTACTCGAGCGGTTCGCCCAGTGTCCCAGCGTGGGCAATGTCCAAAGTGATGCCAACGTGCTCCATCGCCTCGAGCATCTCAGCAAGTCTGGTCAGGCTTTCCAAGTTGGTGACAAATTGTAATTTCTTTTTTTCCATGCCCTCAATCCCAACCCGTACCCCAAGCATTCCCGCCCTCGAGTCGAGATCACCCACAAAATCGTGTAGGCGCTCCCAATACACGTGCTCATCGTCTGTGGTGCTCGAGAGATGCCCAGGATGCACCACGACCATGCCAGCTCCCATTCGGGCGGCGGTCTCGAGCGATGCCAACACCTGATGTCTCGAGATGGCGCGTATTTCGGGGTTGCTCGAGAGTGGGTTGAGGTCGTAACTTGGGGCGTGCAATGAAAGCTGTAAACCAAGGTTATCGGCTTTGGCACGGACCTCTTCTGGCGTGGCGTTGGACTCCCAGAGGTGTTGCGCCCAAACCTCAGACGCGCCAAAGCCCGCCTCCTTAATCAACTCGAGTGCGCCGAGCACTCCAGAATGCCACAAGAGGCGGGTTGCGGGGGCAAAACGCGGGTTGATGCTCGAAGACACGCCAGTATTTTACAGTCTGGTGCGCGGTTCATTTGTCAGCTCGGTCGAGTTTTGCTGGCTTGTCCTCATGGTCAAGAAAAGCAAACGCTCTGGGTTTGCTGAACAGGTCAATACCATTTGGTTTTCAACCGTCAACATTAATCTGTAACATCAGCATACTCGAGAGGTAAAAAGGATACTCGAAAATCCAATCTCGAGTCTGGGACGGTTAGGATTACTTCTTGATAAAGCTCGAGACGGCAGCGCCAGCCGCGCTGGCAGTGATTGGAATCTCGAAGGCACGGTCATTGCCTACTTCCAAGCCCGTGATCGTGTCGTCGCCAAGGTTGATGCGCGATTGACGAATTAAACAACGGTGCGTGCATTCGTTGCCCATGATCGCGCCGGCTGCCGCCAGAATGTCTTTGTTCTGAATGATCGGCAACGCCCCCAAGTACGCGCCCACAAAAGCATCCTCGAGCGCGTTCATCAGGCGCAGGACTGGAATTTGGTTTTTGACGTTGAACGTGACTGGGTAAACAAATTCTGGTCGCGCCACGGGTTTGGCGTTGAACGCACCGCGAATTGTGTCTTGCAAGGCTTTGACGTGCACGTTTTCTTGATCTCGAGCCGCGTCGATGTAATCCTTGACCAGACCATCAAAACCACATAAAGTCACTTGATAATACACGTCGGTTGCCAGGTATTCGGCGGTCAGTGCCAGGTTCAAAATGTCCAGATCGGTGATGCCTGCCGACTGCGCCACTGCCTGCTGACCCAGGTGAAGTGCGAAGCCAGAACTGACGCCTGCGGCGGTGAGAACCTTCAAAAAATCGCGGCGACCCAAGTTTTTATTTGCATCCATAGATGTCTCCCAAGATGTGAACGAAATTTGTTTGATTGTTCACTGTCTAAAGATACATCCTAAGCTGCGTTTTGGATGTTCAATTTTTCAAATGCAGTTTCGCAGTCTCGAGAAACCGTTCGCGCCCGAATGTCAGCGGCACGATTGGGTCGGCATAGGCTTTTGGCGGGCGGGTCATCGTCCAGGGTTGATGCGCGAATTTCGGCTCGAGGTCGCGCAGTTCTGGAACAAATTTTTGAATGTACTCGGCGTTCACATCAAACTTTTCGCCCTGCGTGACGGGATTAAACACCCGAAAGTACGGCGCGGCATCGACCCCACAACCAGCCGTCCATTGCCAACCGCCGTTGTTGCTCGCCAGGTCGCCGTCAATCAGCAGTTCCATAAAATGCGCCTCGCCGAGTTGCCAGTCAAGTAACAAGTGCTTGGTCAAAAAACTTGCCACGATCATGCGCACGCGGTTGTGCATCCAACCTGTTGTCATCAATTGGCGCATTCCGGCATCGACGATTGGATAACCCGTACAGCCTAATTTCCAAGCCTCAAAATCGCCGCTCGAGTCGCGCCAGGGAAAATTCTTCCAGGCGGGTTTGAAAGGCTCAACCGCCAGTCTCGGTTCGTCAAACAGAATATGGCGGTAAAAATCGCGCCAGCACAGTTCCCGCACCCAACCTGTCATCCCCGCCTGTTGCGCCCTGAGGGCGGCATAACGCGGCGAGATCACACCCAAATGCAGATACTTTGAGAGTTGAGATGTGCCGTCCACGGCTGGCGTGTTGCGCCACGATTCGTAATGCAAGCCGACATTGCGAATGAAATGCTCGAGCTTTACTTTGGCGGCAGTTTCGCCAGCTTCGGGCAGCGCAACCTGCGCGTTGGGTTCTGGAATCTCGAGGCTGATAAGTTGATGAGGCTCGAGGTTTTTGGGTGTTGCCAGCGTTGAGATCGAATGCGAAGACCAGGTTTTCCAGAACGGCGTGAAGACCTTGTAACTGGTGTCGGACAACGACTTGATCGAACCAGGTTGTTGAATCGTGTCTGACTCAAATAGCTTCAGTTCAATCCCATTTTTCTCGAGCAGTTCTTTCACTCGGGCATCCCGTTCGCGCCCAATCGGTTCGTCGCTGCGCAGGGCGTAAATGGCGTTGGCTCCAGATTCTCGAGCGAGCTTCAAGAGTTCCTCTTCGGGCGTTCCGTGGCGCACCACCAAACTCGAGCCTAGCTGTTGATATGACTCGTTCAAAGCCTGCAAGTTTGCGTACAAAAAAGCGATTCGGGTTCGTCCAGAATAAGGCATTTTTAATAGAACTGGATCGAGTACAAACACGGGTGCGACCTGAGTTGACGCTCGAGCCGCGTGAAAAAGCGCGGGATGGTCGTGGGTGCGAAGGTCGGCGCGGTGCCAGACAAGAAGCATGACCGAGTGTACAAGGATTCTCGAACAAGAATTTCATGCGGGGTGACAAATACCAAAAACCTCGAGCCAAAAGACCCGAGGTTTCCAGATTGAATTCAATTTAGGGTTGCACTGAAACTCGAGTCTCTTCAAGCTCTTTCCAATCTGTTGTAGCCCCCGCCAGATCGTCGCGGTGTCGCAACATAAATTCCTGAATTTTCGCCATGCTCAAGGCATGTTCTGGAACTCGAGCTGCCAAACTTTCAGCTTGCACAGGTGTGATGTTTGGGTAAAACCGTAGCAACATTTTTTGCACTTGCATTTGGCTGGCATTGTTCAAAAAGAAATGCGCGTCGGCACGACCAGGACGCACCAGGGCGGGATCAAGTTTCTCGAGGTGATTGGTGGTCAAAAAGACAAGCCGTCCCTGCCCTGCGGTCACGCCGTCGAGCGCATTTAGCAAACCGTTGAACGAGAGCTTGCTCTCATTGCCGCTGGCTTTGTTGCGTTGGTTGAAGACCGCATCCACATCCTCGAGCAGAATGAGGCTGCCGTCGGGCGCGTCACCCAAAAGGTTGGTCAGGCTGTCGTCGGTCAGGCTCAGGCTCGAGAGGTTGAGCACACAGATGCTTTTGCCCAAGACTCCAGCTACAGCCGTTATTAAGCTGCTTTTGCCGTTTCCAGGGGGTCCGTGAAGCAGATAACCGCGCCTCCACGGGATGCCCATGTCGGCATACCAAGCCTCACTCTCGAGGAATTTTTGAGCGTCAGCCACGATATTTTCAAGTAGATTATCGCTGTAAACCAGACTTTCTGGCGCTCGAGGAATCACGCGTTGACGAACGTTCCAATCGTCCCAGCGCGGCGTCATGATCTCGACGCGCTTCTCTTCGGGTTTGACGGTTGAACGGTACGCCTCGGCAATCAAATCATTGATGAAGGCGCGGTTCCAGACAAACGTGCGAATCGTCAAGGTTTCATGAAAACTGGTGAGCAAACCGTTCTGCCCCTGCATTTTTTCGCGGTTGGCGGACAGCCAGAACGGACGACCCTGAAAACGAATCCAGAATTTGCCGTTGGTTGGCGCGAGCAAGGCTTTGGGTGCGTCTGCCTCCTCGCCCAAGCTGAAACCGCCCTCCTCGGATGCGCGGCGCGTTTTCAAATTCAAATCGCGCATTTTCAGTTGCACGGGTTGCTTGCCCAGCCAGACCGCGAACCATTCATACGCCTGGTCGCTCGAGTTGACCTCGATGCTGATGACCACGCGCTCGTATGCCCAGTCGATCAGTTGTTTTGGCAATTGCCGCAGCATCGCCACCGTACCGCCGATGATACCGAGCGCCAACCCGCCAGACGCGAATTGATTCTCCAAGAGCGTCTTGCGGACGTTTTCGACAATTGGATTGATGTAATGCAGCATGTCAATGTTGGTCATAAAAGTTTCCTGTTTTTCGCTCGGGTTTCCCTCGAGTTCTCCGCGTTAAAGTCTAGGGTTTCTGGTCGGCGCACGCATCCCCTGATTGGCGTAAGCCATTGCACAAAAAGCCTTGAACAAATTCTCATCGGTGAGGGTTCTCAATCTTTTCCCACGATCAAATCTCAATTAATGTGTACCCTGAAGTCATGAAACGATTTGGCTGGATGTTCCTTGGGTTTTGCTCCTTGATGGCATGTAACCTCACCACTGCCGAAATCACCGTACCAAACTCGAGTGCCAAACCGTGGTTGGTTGGCGTTTCGTTGGCTGGCGCAGATTTTGGGGTCGGTATTGAATGCGATGGCAACGCCATTGGCACGCTCGGCAAGGACTACACCTACCCAACCCACAGTGAGGTTGATTATTACGTTGCCAAGAAAATGACGGCGTTTCGGATTCCGTTTCGCTGGGAGAGACTCGAACCACAACTCGGCGGCGCGTTTGATGCGACCAACCTCAACGCCCTGAAAGACATCGTGGGTTACATCTCGAGCAAGGGCGCGACCTCGGTGTTGGACCCGCACAATTACGCTCGGTATTGCGTGAGTGGCAAAGCCCAGATTATTGGCGATCAGGGCGCGAGTGTCACCGCTGCGCAATTCGCGCAGTTCTGGTCAAAACTATCAGTTATCTTCAAAGATGATTCCAAAGTGGTTTTCGGTTTGATGAACGAACCCGAAGGCATGAGCACCGAACTCTGGCGCGACGATGCCCAGGCGGCAATCACGGCAATTCGGGCGACGGGCGCGAAAAACCTGATCCTCGTACCTGGGAATGCCTGGACGGGCGCGTGGAGTTGGACTGCCAATTTTTACGGCTCGAGCAATGCCAAAACCATGTTGAGCTTAACAGACCCTGTGGGCAACTTGGGGTTTGAGGTCCATCAGTATTTTGATCAGTATCACTCTGGAACAAAAGGCGTCTGCGATTCGCCGATCACGGCACAGCAGTCGCTCGAGGATTTTACGAACTGGTTAAAGACCAACAAATTGCGCGGTTACCTGGGCGAGTTCGCGGGTTGGCAAAATGCCACCTGCGACCAATTCCTTAACGATGCCTTGACCTACATTCAAGCCAACCGCGATGTCTGGATCGGTTGGGCGTACTGGGCTGGTGGACCGTGGTGGGGCAACGATATCGTAACTTCGATCATCGAACCCGTGAACGGCGCGGACAAACCCCAGATGAAAATTCTCGAGAATTATTTGAAGTAATAGAAGCTCGAGATTTCGCTTTGCTTGACGACACAAAACCCTTGTGTGAGGGTTCTCTCATGTGCTGTGAGTTACGCTCAGTTTCAAATCTCGAATTTGAAAGGAGCACGTGTGAACAAGCCGTTCGGGCAGGTGTTTTGGAGCGTCGTCGCAGCAGGAATCACCCTTATTTTGTTGGCACTGATCGGCATTAACGGCTTAGAACGTGTTCGTGCAAAAACTTTCACCATCAGCGCCACGGGCAGCGCGGTCAAAAGCATTCGCTCAGACCTGGCAGTCTGGACGTTTGAGGTTGCCTACAGTGGTTATGACGATTACAAAAATTTGTACACCAAAATCAAACCCGTACCACAACAAATTGAAGCCTTTTTGCAAACCCAGGGTATTGATCCAAAACAACTTCAACTCGGTCCGGTCAACATCACGAACAACCTCGAAGAAAAAACCATTGACTGCCCTACGGCTGACAACGATTGCCTTTCGGTGGTGGTCGAAAAAATCAAATTGCGACAAAAAACCATCTCGAGAATCAAATACACGGTCAGCCGAATTTTCACGCTCGAGTCTACAAGCGTCGATAAAGTCATGAGGGCAAGCAATTCTTATGACGCTCTTTTTGACAAAGGCATTTTGATTGGCAACTCGAGCCTGAAATTGCTTTACACCAAACTGGCGGAATTGCGACTCGAGCTGGTCAAGCTGGCTTCAGAGGACGCTTACGCTCGAGCCGATTTGATCGCCAAACCCACTGGGCGGCACATCACCATGATTGAGGATGGTCGTTTGGGCGTGTTTCAGATCAATGCCAAAAACGATCCTTCCGTCGAGGACTTGGGAAATTTTGACACCACTTCGCTCGAGAAAGATGTGAAGGCAATTGTGACTGGCACCTACCGTGTCGAATAAGGCTATTTGAAGTCTTCTTTGATCAACCGTGCGGTCATTTTGGCGCTCATCATCACGCTGGGTGTGCCGCCGCCTGGTTGAGCGCCCGCGCCGACCATGTAAAAGTTTTTCACGTCTTGCGAACGGTTGTGCGGTCTGAAATACGCGCTTTGCACCAGCATCGGTTCGGGTCCAAAAGCGTTGCCCAGGTAAGAATTGAGCGTGCCTTCAAAATAATCTGGCGTGATAAAACTTTTGTGAACCAGCCGGTCAATCAAGCCAGGAATAAACCCGCGATCCTCGAGAAAACCCAGAATCTTGTTGCTGAACGGTTCGCCCAGCAAATCCCAATCCAACCTCGAGCCATTGTGCGGCACTGGTACAAGCGTGTAGGCGGCGTGATGCCCTTCTGGTGCGAGGCTTGGGTCGGTGAGCGTGGGAACGTGCAAGTATTGGGAAAAGTCTTTTGCAAGAATCTTGCGCCCGAAAATGTCTTTTAGCAATTCTTCGTAACGCGGTCCAAGAATAATGTTGTGATGCTGCAAGTCAAGCTCGAGATTGTCCGACTTGAAACCAAAGTAAATCACAAACAAGCTCATGCTTTGCTGCGTGAGTTTCACTCGGGCGTCGGCGTTCCAGAAACGGTGTTTGGCATCAATCAGTTTGAGATGCGTGTTGGCATAATCGCCGTTGCTCACCACCAAATTTGCGGAAAGGTTTTCGCCGTTTGCCAAGCTCACCCCTCGAGCCGTTTTGTGCTCGATGTTGATGCTCGAAACTTCAGAATTATAGCGAATACTTCCGCCCAGTTCCTCGAATTTTTGCACGAAGGCTTTGACGAGTGCACCCGTGCCACCCATCGCAAAGTGAATACCCCAGGTTTTTTCGACAAAATGAATCATGGCGTAAATGGCGGGAACAGCCAGTGGATTGCCGCCCACCAGCAGCGTTTCAAAACTGAAGACCTGGCGCATCTTGTCGCTGGTGAAATACTTTTTGGTAAAACTGAACAGGGTGCGTACAGCGTCAAGTTTGATCAAATCTGGCACGACTTTCAGCATCGTTCCGACATCGCCAAAATGCGTGTAGCCAAGCTCGAGGAAACCGCGTTCAAAAATCGCTCGGGCATCCGTGTGAAAGCGCTCGTAACCCTGCAAATCTTCGGGTGCGAGTTGACGGATTTGACGCACGGTGCTCTCGGGGTCGCCGTCGTAATCAAAGTGGCTGCCGTCATCAAAATAAATTCGGTAAAACGGCAAGATCGGCACGAGTTTGACGTATTTGCTGGTGTTCTCGCCGCTCGAGAATCCGGTTTTAATGCGTTTGTCGTCGCCCAGAACGCTCGCAGGGTAATCTGGCAACTCGAGGTTTGACTTGCCAACCTCGAGACTGAACAGCTCTTCGATAAAGTGCGGCACGGTGATGACCGTGGGACCCATGTCGAAGGTGAACACGCCGTTTGGATCAGTCTCGAGCGGATTTAAGATTCTCGAGCCGTCCGCACTGACCCGCCGCACGTAAGCCCGACCGCCAGGTGCGTCGAGTTTCTCGAGGATGGTGGTTTGAAACCCCAGACTTTGCAAGCGAATGCCGAGACTTAAACCGCCGATGCCGCTGCCAATGATGATTGCTGACTGACTCATTGAAAAGCAGTTTAACGTTTTAGGCGGCTCGAGATTGCGATGTGCAGTGATTTTACTTGCTGCGCATGGCTTGCCACTCGAGGGCGGAGGCTTTCCACGCCAACGCTTGGGTCGGAGTCAGTCGGTCTTTGACGGTTTCCCAGAACGTATCCGCCGCCCAGGATTTTGCCTCTCGAGCCATGCTGACCACTGGCGCAGACAGGAACGCCACAAGCTCGCCCATGCCGAGCTGCTCTAGACCGTGCCGCCAAATGCTGGGATGCTCAACCATCACGCCGTACATCAGAGCCACAAAATCGAGGCTCGAGCTTTGGTCTTTGTAAAAGCGTTTCACCCGTGCTGGGTCGGTGCGGTTGGAGGATTTGACGAAGGCGTTAAAAATGCGGTTGACGCTTTGCGGATCGTGTTTTAGTGGGCGCATGAAACGGGTCAGCCAGGACAGCAACTCGAGGTTGGATTGCCGAGCGCCAATCTGAACGGTGTCGCTGGCTTTTAACGTGTCGAACTTCAGGGCAAATTCTAGAAGCTCGAGCACGCGGGGCAGGTTGCGCAAATTCGAGCCAAACCCCGTGAAGGTTAAGGGATTGTTCCAAGCTCCAGCATCCCCGAGCGCCACAACCCTGGGTAAACTCGAGTGACGGCGTTTGTGACGGCTTGGAATATAACCAAACACGGGTTTGATGTGCTCTGCTCGAGCGTCATTGTGGTATTCGGGCAGCAGCTTGAAATAATCGGCAAACAATTGCTCGAGCGTGCCCTCCTGTCCAAGCGGTGCGTAATGAAACAGGTACACCGCACTTGCATCATCCTCGAGTGGGAACAGTTCCCAGATGAGTTGCCGCCCAAGCCCGTCGCCGCCGCGATCTGTGACCAGCACCTCGCCAATGTTTTCATCCACGCCCTCCAGGTGTTTGACCACGCTGCCAACGGTTGGGCAAACCCAGTCAAACGGTTGGCGGTGCAATTGAAACTGAATGGGGGAGAGCACACCCATCGCGTCGAGCACCAGTTTGGCGTGGTATGTTCCACCGTCGGTGGTCACTCGGGTCTCCAAGGCACTGACTTCGAGGTGTTTGAAGCTTTCACCCTCGCGCAGTGTGCCGCCGAGCGCCAAGAATTGCGCCCGAGATTGCGACAATAAACCCGTGCTCGAAATTGCCACGTCAAGCACGCCAGGAATCCAACCTCGAGCGGGTTTTTCGCCGCTTGGGTCTTGGTAATTGAATTCGACATAACCCGTTCGATAGGTTTTTGCCACCACGTTTGAATGCGGCAGACCGAGCTGCTTTAAAACCTCGAGTTCATTCTGGCTCGAGTTCCATTCGCGGTGCGTCTCGCCGACACTCGCGCGGTCAATCAACGTGACCTGATGCCCCCTGGCTTGCAGGGCGGTGGCGGCGAGCAAGCCAAGTCCGCCGCCCAAAACAACAATCTCAGACTCTAAACCCTGGGCTTGAAGGCTCGAGACGAGTTGAAACGCATCGGTGGGTGCGCTGGCAGTCAAGCTTTTCCAACGCTCGTCGAGCCGTTTGACCGCGCCAGACTCGAGCGCCCAGATTAAGTGTTCACTCATGCGAGGTTGCTGACGGCAGCGATGCGTCGCAAGTTCCAGAACGTGCCAGGGATCATCGCCAGTTTTTGAGGGTTGGTCAAATGTGCGCGGTGGTTGAAATTGTCAAAACCGTTGCGTTCGACCGCGCCCAGAATGCCCTCGTAAGCGCCTGCCGCCAGTGCCACGGCAAACCGAGCGCCGCCGTGCAATTTGGGAATGCCGTGCCAACCCTCGCGGTACAAATTCCGCGCCAGACCGTCGAGTTCACGAATCAGGTTGACATAACCTCTGGTTACACGGCGCTCATCTAAATCCGATTCCGAGACGCCGTGTTTCTCCAAGAGTTCACACGGCAGGTAAATGCGTCCACGGTCGAGGTCTTCACCAACATCGCGCAATATGTTCGTGAGTTGCATCGCCATGCCGAGTTTCAACGCCTGCTCGAGTGTGGTCTGACCGCCCTCAAAACCCGAAATCGGTGAGATCATGAAACCGACCATGCCCGCCACGCGGCGACAATAGAGCATCAACTCGTCCAGGGTTTCGTACCTGTGCTTCTCGAGGTCGGCTTTTAAACCCAGGTACAACTCGAGGAACGGGGCGCGTTTGATCGGGTATTTTGCCGCCGCCCAAGAGAGCGCGACCGCCATCGGGTCGTCGTCGGGGTTGCCCTCGATGGCACTCACCACTCGGTTGCGCCAGACTTCAAGCTCGAGCTTCGCGGCATCGGGCTCGAGTTCGTCCACCGTGTCGTCGCCGACCCGACACGCGCCGTAAACCGCCCAGACCGCGTACTGCTGCTCGCGCGGGAAAAACTTGGAACCCAAGTAAAACGTGCTGGCATGATGCTTGGTGATGGCTTTGCAATGCTCGAGCGCCAACATGGGCGGACAAGCCGATACATTCGGATTGGCTGGGGTGCTGGGCAGTTGAGTTTGGCTGCGAATCACGGTTTCTCCGAAAACTTATTTGAATCCTAAATGGCTGAACAAGATTGTGACTCCGTGCTGGCTTACACTCAATTTGGCTCGAACCCAAACAATTTTGACGCTTGCCTACAGTTAACCACACCCAGATCAAACTCGGCAAACGCCGGTTTAATCGAGCACATCCCGAGCGGGTTTGCCTGGTTCTCGGGTCAACTTGCGTTGAGGTATCAAACTGGCATCCATCTCGCGCCCAGTCTTGACAAACAATTCAAATGCCACCGCCCGCCGAACCTCAGCCCTGGGTCGTTCAAAGCCCAAGCTCGAGAGAAACACCCTCACCGCCTCACGGTTTGGGAATCTGACGCCCGAGAATTTAAAAGGCAGTTGCACCAAACGCCCGAGACTGGTTTCAGATTCGCAGAGGTACATCATGAACAGTTTGCCGCCTGGTTTTAAAACCCGAGCGATTTCGGCGAGGGCGGTGTTGGTGTGAAAAAATTCGTTCAAGGTCGCGCCCAGCGTCGCACCATCAAAACTCGAGTCGGGATACGGTAAAGCTTCGGCATTGGCTTGCTCGAACACAATCCCGAGGTTGCCATTGTGTTGCGCGGCTCGCTCGAGAAAAGGTCTGGAAATGTCAATTGCCCTCACATTTGCCCCTGCCCTCGCCAGCACCCGAGCGTAATTGCCGGTGCTCGTGCCAACATCCAGAAAGGTTTGTTTGGGTTCTACCTTCAACCACTCGAGCATCAGCGCAAATTCTCGCTCGAGCGAATAATTCTCGCGGGTCAGCAAACCGATGCTCTTCAAGCGCCAGAGATCGTAGAGCGCCGCCGTGATTGGCAAAAAATTGCTCGACTGAGCCAAGCTGTAACTCGCCTGTTTTGGCATTTTATTTGCAATTTTGGATTTGCTGCTCGAGTCTGTCACAAGCTCGAGTGTACCGTGGTTTGAAATTTCCAAAACCAGTCCAAGCCGCTGTTTCATAAGAATTCTTAGCGCTCGAGATTTTGACTCGGGCTAAAATTTCGAGATTCACCCGTGCGCGACAACTGAAACCCACTCAGACCCGATTCAGACCCATTTGGCTATATTGATGCTCGAGGTGGTGTTCTTGCGGGTCGTGAACGGGTGTCCAAGGTTTCAAATTCAATTTTCGCCATCCTCTGATAGGCTGGTTTATCATGGCATTGCGTTTTTCATGGCTGGGAGTGCCAAGTGTCGAAGTCAAAGGGCGCACGCCAAAGTTGGGCGTGAAACTTCAGTGCCTTCTGGCGTACCTGTCCCTGCATGGTCGGGCAAACCGCCGCGATCTGGCAAGACTTCTGTGGGCGGAAGCCAGCGATCCGCTCAACAGCGTGTCCGCAGCCCGCACCAATCTGGCGCAAACCCTGGGCAAACATTTCAAAACCGACCTCGAGACGCTGGAAGTGCTCAACTTCGAGTGCGACGTGCTCGAGTTCAGGAAACTCTTGGAGATTGGCGATTTGCAGGCGGCATGGGACGTTTGGGGCGGCTCGTTTCTGGCTGGCGTGCGCCTGCCCGAATGGGATTCTGGCTACGGGCAAGAATTCGAGGAATGGTTGCTCGAGACTCGGGAGAGCCTGGAAGCGGAGCGTTCGGAACTCGCCTTCAAACTGGCACGGCTTGCCCTCGAGCGTCAACATTTCGAGGAAGCCATCCCATTTCTCGAACTCACCCAAGCCGACCACTTGGAACCTCGAGAGGACGCCGCCAGAATCTTGATGCTGGTGGCTGGCGCAGTACGGCGCGAAGATGTGGCGGTCGCTACTTTTTCCAGGATCGAGAGACGCCTTTTAGACGAACTTGGCGTGCCGAGTACCCAAAAAACCCGCGATGCCCTGGAAATGGCGCGTTCCGATTCGCGGTTGTGCCGCGCTCAACTCGAGCAAGATTTCAAAGTTCAAACACCCAATCTGGCATTGTCCATCGGATTGGAGGAAACCGACGTGCCACTTGTTGGGCGTGAAGCCGACCTCGAGTTGTTGCTGGCGGAACTCGAACGTTCACGCTTTGGTGAAACGCGGCTGGTCTTGATCTCGGGCGAACCAGGTGTCGGCAAAACCCGAATTGCCCGTGAAGTTGCCCGCAACGGCATGACACTTTCCCCAGGGTTTCTGGTCGCCAGTGGCGTCAGTGCCCCGACGGGCATCCCACTTCAAGCCTTTGATCGTGTCGCCCGAAAACTGATTCGTTTGCGCCCAGAAATTGTTAAGCAGATGAATGGTGCCTGGCGTGACGCGCTGGCAAGATTTGTTCCAGACATTCTCGAGCCAAGCAGCCTCAATACCAACCCAGAACTCGAGCGACGGCATCTGTTCGAGGCGATACGGGTGTTGCTCAGGAATCCTGACCGTCCAACATTATTACTGATTGACGATCTTCAATGGGCGGACGAGGGCACCCTCGAGTTGATCGTGCATTTGATGCGTCACGCCAACCCGAAAGGCTTCCTGCTGCTCGCCACCATGCGCGACACCGAAACCAGCAAAGCCAACCTCAAACCAATCCTCGAGTTGATCGGACGCGAAAACCTTGGGCGGCGGGTGAAACTCGAGGGGCTGAACGAACAAAATGTTGAGCGTCTCGCCGAAACTTTGGGGCGCAATATCAACGCTGGCAGTCTGCACCGCACCTCTGGCGGCAACCCGTTTTATTTGCTCGAGTTACTTAGGGTTGGAAATGCCGAAAGCGTCACCCGAGTCCACGATCTGGTTCGCGCCCGACTCGAGCACCTGCCCGACGAGGCAAGGCAAGTCCTCGAAGCCGCCGCGATTCTGGGCGACGGCAGCAGCATGAACCATCTGCGCAAGGTTTCAGGGCGTTCACTCGAGGAACTCGAAACCGCATTGATTGACCTTGAACGCGCGAGTTTATTGCAACTCGAGGAGGATGGCACAAGATTCCACCATGATTTAACTCGAGAGGTGGTTTTGACCGACCTGAAAGCCTCGAGACGTGCCCTCATGCACCTTCGCGCCGCCCGTAGCCGCGCCAGTACACCTGCGCTCGCCGCACGACATTACCTCGAGTCGCGCACGACCTGGGACGACACTGATGCGACACCCGCCGTCAACGCCATGATCGAAGCGGGAAACATCAGCGCCCTGCGCGGCGACTTGAATGCCGGACTCGAATGGTACGTTTTCGCGCTCGAGAATGCCAACACGAGCATTGCTCGAGTTCGCGCCTTGACCGAACAAGCCAGAACTTTGGAGCGTTACGGACGGCACAACGAAGCCATCCATGCGCTCGATCAAGCCGACGTGCTCAATGCCAACCTGACCGACCCCGTGCAACGTGCCAGCACCCAGATTGCTCGGGCAAATTTACTGGCGTTAAAACTGGGGCGCCTCGAAGAGGCGCAAACGCTGGTGAACACGGCATTGACCGCACTCGAGGGAGTGAAAGGTGAAGAGGCGCAGCGCTCGACTTCGGACGCCTTGAACGTTGCAGGCACGGTGGCAAGATTGAAGAACAAACTCGAACAAGCCGCAGACTTGTTCTCGAGTTCTTTGAATATTCGGCAAGCGTTAGACGACAAATCTCGAGTTGCGGATAGTTTGACCAATCTGGCACTTATCTACACGAAAATGCGCGATCCTCGAGCGGAAGAAACGCATCTCGAATGTATGAATGCAAGAAAAGAAAATGGGGATTCTGTTGGAATGGCTCGAGCACTCAACAACCTTGGAATTTATTACACCGAAGTTGAACATGATTACAAAAAAGCTCGAGATACTTATCAGAAAGCAATCAAGATTTACCGTGAAAATTTTGATTCTTGGGGTGAAACAGCATCCCTGCTGAATATTGGAGCAGCAGAATTTTACCTAGGCAATTTTGAAGCGGCTCGGGAACAATATCAAATCGCGTTAAAAATCACTGAGGGAAATCATGACTATAACAATAGAATCGTTGCTTTGAGTAATTTGGCAGAAGTTGGTTTAGAACTGGGTGATTTGCGATTGACTCAAGATGTACTCGAGCAGCTTGAGAAGGCACTTCTAACTGGTGGGCTTGAACATTTCCAAAATGACGTCGTTCGATACCGAGCATTGCTGGCTGAAAAAATGAGTTTGAGAAATTAAAGGAGATTTTGATATGAAAAAGATTGTTTTGTTTTTGATGATTGGTTTTTTATCGGCTTGCAACCTTATCAATCCGCCACCAACCGATTTGTCACCTCAAATCACGTCTGTCAAACCTCGAGTGGCTGCCCCTGGTGATCTGGTGACGATTTTGGGTTCAGGATTTGATACCAAAGCAAGTGTTAAAATTGGTGATCAAATCGCAAAAATCTTGAGCATCAAAAGCGATTCTATCATCGCCACCATGCCTACAGTGTCTCCAAGTGATTACACTGTGACTGTTGTCAATCCAAACCAAAAAAGTGATGCTAAGCCAGGTCCTAGCGTTTTGGGTGCATCAACAAAAACCAGTGATTACATTGATGGCGAAGTGCTTGTGACACTTGATCCAACCATGGACGAAGCAAAACTGAAGAGTTTTGCCGCACAAAATGGTTTTACGGTTCTCAAGTTTATTCCAGCACTTTCAGGCAGCATTGGCGCGTGCAACAAAGGTTATGCGGTGTTAAAAGATACAACCCAAGGACGCAGTACCAAAGATGCAATCAACAAACTTTCTGACCAATCAGAAGTTTATGATGCCGACCCGCACACTGTGGGAGCGGGTGCTGCCTACATCGATTCAGGTCCAACAAAAGAGCAAAAACCCGAAATTGATGTCATCAATGCCGAACGTGCTTACAACCTCATGAAATCCAAAAGCATCAACCTCTCGAGCAGCCGCGTGGCAGTGCTCGACACGGGGGTTTCAACGCATTACGAATTCTTGGACACGGTCAGTTTTAAAGTTAAAAACCTCGAGGCTGGCAAGAATTTCACGACTGAGGACAACACTGCCGACCCTCGAGAATTGGCGCTGGATGTCAGCGACATGGGCTTCAGTCAGAATGTGGGAACGGGCGGTCACGGGACGGGCGTGGCGGCGATCATTGCGGCGATTGATGACAATGCGGGGGGCAACCCGAATGTGAACGTGCAAACGCCGTTGGTCGGCGGGGCGGCGGGGGCAAGCATTTTACCAGTCAAAGTTTGCACCAAAGACAACAAGTGCCTGGGTTCGGATGTGATTGCGGGATTGTGTTACGCGATCAATCAAAAAGTAAACGTCATGAATTTGTCCTTTGGTGGCGACACGCCGTCCCATAGCCTTTTTCAGGTACTTAAGACGGCATACTTTCAAGGTATTACAGTGGTTGCAGCCGCAGGCAATGACGGTGACAGCGCCCCAGCCCATTTCCCTGCCGCCTACAGCTCGAGCATTCTGGGTTTGATTGCGGTGGGCAGCGCCGCGCCAACTCGAGTCTCAGCGAATTGGACGGGTTCGGCGTTTTCGATTCCTGGCGCTTGGGTCGATTTGGTCGCACCAGGGCAGACCGTGTACACCGCCACCGTCAGTTATCCCAGCACAGTGACTTACGGGTACAACAATCTCGAGGGGACTTCTTTTGCAGCGCCTTGGGTCAGTGCCACGGCGGTTATGCTCAAAGCCTTGCATCCCGATTGGACGCCAGCACAGATCAAAACCCAGATTGTCAGTAAAGCCAGACCCCTGTCTTGCTCGAGTGTTATCAAGTGCGGCGCGGGTTTGCTGAACATGGGCGATGCGGTTGAAGCGCCCTAAAAACCCGAGTGGGGACAAAAGCTTCAAATCACGTGTGCTGGGTTTGCCAATGTCAAGCCCAGCAACTCGCGGTTCTCGAGCGGTGCAAACCCAATGCGGCGATAAACCTTTTGTGCGGGCATATTGTCATTGGCGACCTCAACGGTCATGCCACGGCATTGATTGTCCTCGCAATGCTTTCGGATTTCCTCGAGCGCGGCGCTGCTTAAGCCACGGTTTCGGTGCGCGGCTAGCACAAAAAGATCGTCGATGCAGGCGACCATGCCTGCGTATTCCATCGCAAATTTGAACGTCACCAGGACATGTCCCACGTCTTTTGGTCCGTCTTGAATCAACCAGATTTGTCCAAGGTTTGGATGCTCGAGAATGGTATGAAAGGCTTGTGTGGTGCTTGCACGGTTCAATTCGTAACCAGATTCGGCGTAAAATTCGGTCATGAATGCCAGAAAAAGTTCGAGATCGTTTTGAGTCGCTTTTCGCATGGTTGGTTATTGTAGTCGATCAAACCTCAGCCTCAAAATCATGCCGTGACATTCCGCACTTTTGATCGAGCTGCAAGGGTGATTGTAAAGCTAAAGCCGAGTTAATTTGAGAGGTCTGAGAACTTGAACACCAAAAAAATCTTGAGCCTGGGAGTGAAACCGTGAAAGACATTCAAACCAGTGGTGCATTGTTTCAAGCCGTTCAACTCTTAAAATTATTCCCAGATTCCAAAACTTTTGCCGATGCCGAACCTCGAGTATCTGCGGAACAGATCGAAACCGAATTTCGGGCGTTGATGCTCGAGTTCGTTCAGAGCCATTTTGACCTGCCTCAAACCTCTAATTTGGTTGTTGCCCCTCAACCCAGTCTCGAGGCACACATTGATGCCCTGTGGTCGCTCTTGGAGCGTCCTGCGGTAATCCCTCATCCTGATTCGAGTTTGCTGGAACTGTCCGAGACTTCGGTTGTTCCTGGCGGGCGTTTTCAGGAAATGTACTATTGGGATACCTACTTTTCGATGCTCGGCATTCAAATTGCGGGGCAACGAGATTTGCTGCTTTCGCTGGTCAAGAATTTTTCGAGCATCATCGACCGTTACGGTTTTATTCCCAACGGTTGCCGCACGTACTACCTGACACGTTCGCAGCCACCCGTTTTTGTTCTCATGCTCGAGATGATTGAACAAGAATTTGGGCATGATGCGATCACCCCGTTTTTGTCCGCCTTAAAACGCGAGTACGAATTTTTCATAACAAGGCGCAGCGTGAAGTTGCCAAACGGTGCAAGCCTCAACCGTTACTGGGACGCCAAAAACGCGCCACGCGAGGAATCGTACCTCGAGGATGTCGAATTGATTCACGACAACCCAGATCACTTGACCCTCGGGCGCGAGCTGCGAGCCGCCGCCGAAAGTGGTTGGGATTTCTCGAGCCGCTGGTTTGGTGCGACTGGTTTGGGCAGCATTCACACCACCGACTTCGCG
This sequence comes from Deinococcales bacterium, assembly GCA_025352125.1. Classification (GTDB taxonomy): domain Bacteria; phylum Deinococcota; class Deinococci; order Deinococcales; family JAAFIG01; genus JANXTZ01. The sequence continues at coordinate 130,139 of JANXTZ010000049.1, forward strand.
CCCATCGACCTCAACTGCATTTTGTACCACCTCGAGACGCAGCTTGGCATCTGGCTTCAGAATAATTCGTGCACCCAAGCCGCCGAAACCCGCAAAACCACAATCCTCGAACATTGCTGGGACGAAACGCACGGCTGGTTTTTTGACTTTGACCATCAAACGGGTGTTCGCAGTCAAAGCTGGACGCTGGCGGGCATGTTCCCATTGTACGTCAAACTTGCCACACCCGCCCAAGCTGCACGGGTCGCCGTCAACCTCGAGAAAAACTTTTTAAAAGATGGTGGACTTATCACCACGCTGGTACATGCAGGGCAACAATGGGATGCCCCGAACGGCTGGGCACCCCTCCAATGGATTGCCTGCCTCGGACTCGAGCAGTACGGTTTTCACGACCTGGCGCTCGAGATTGCCACGCGCTTTGTACGAATTGCCGAGCAGGTCTGGAAACGCACGGGGCGCTTGATGGAAAAGTACAACGTCGAAGACATGCAACTCGAGGCTGGAGGCGGAGAGTACCCTGCGCAAGATGGGTTTGGTTGGACGAACGGTGTGGTTCGCGCCATGATTGAACGCTACGATTTGCGCTCGAGAACATAAGAAGTGCAAGCTATGAGACTTCAATTTCGAGGCATTGGCAGAAGCTCAAGATAATCGCCATTGTTACAAACAACCGCTCGAGGTGAAGTGATGAAACCCATGACTTCTCTTTTGCAATTGGCGTTGTCTTCTTTCTTGAGGTTTCTGGCATTCCAAACCGTGCCAGAGCCATCCACCCAAGTTAACAAACTTTTGCTGTCGTCTGAAAAACGCAAAACGTAAGAACTTGGGAACTCGAGTTGGTCGTCTTCTTGATTGATTTTCTTGATCGCTAAAACCTTTGCTGTGCGAACATTAATTAACTCGAGTTCGTTTTTGAAAAGCAATGCCACTGTTTTAGCGTCTGGACTGAGTGACATTTGGCTGATGGGTGATTTTCTATTTGGGAATTTACCGATAACTCGGATAGATTTTTTCCCGAACCCTGAGTGTAGAAGTAAACCAAAAGTCTTATCTGTTTCTTTGGTGTTTTCGATATAGATTGGACTATTTTTAACCCATTGGATTTCTGAATCTCCTAGGCTATTCAATGACCTGGTACAACCAGTTCGTTTCTTTTTAATGAGATCAATTATAGATAAATCACAAAATACAAAACTTGTTTGAGATTCGGATGATACAAATTGTTCATTGTCTGACCAATCAATTGAATTAGCGGCAAAGTAATCTTTAAAAATTAATTTTTTTAGCTTTAGATTCCAGATTGTAGCAAAATCGTCATATGTTGTTTCAATGGTAAGATGACCAGTAACTGTCCAAGAATGTGCTAAATATTTTCCAGTTTTACTCAAAAAAAAGTGATTTAATGAAGGGTAGTGTCCACATCTAAACTGATAGACTAGGTTCATGATCCCACTCACCTGCCGACGCTGCCAAAGCACGAAACTCCGCAAAAACGGACGCACCAAAGACGGACAGCAAAAATTTCATTGCAAAACCTGCAACTTCTACAGCACACTCCAAACCAACCATGATAAACGCGCCGA
>JANXTZ010000054.1 GCA_025352125.1 Deinococcales bacterium
TGGGCATCTATCACGACCAAGGGACCGTGAAACTCGAGAAAACCATGTCCGAATTGAATATTGACGACATTGGTGGTCTGAGCGACACTGAAAAACAGGCAACGGTCGAACAACTCCTCCAAGCCCGTTCGGGCATCTATCATCCATCCGCCTATGAAGTTGCCGCGCAAACCGCCCATCATCCTGCCCGTGGTTCATTCGCACCAGGAACCCATTTCGAGTACAACAACTGGGATTTCAACGCCCTGGGGACAATCTTCAAGACATTCACCAAAAAAACTGTGTTCGAAGCGCTCGACGCCGACCTTTCCAAGCCGTTGCAATTTGAGCATTTTAAAGTGGCTCGAGATACCAGTTGGGTGTACGAACCAAGTCGTTCTCAACATCCCGCCTATGTGATGCGCCTGTCGGCACGTGATCTGGGACGTGTTGGGTTGCTGATGGCTCGAAATGGGCGTTGGAAGGACAAACAAATTGTTTCTGCCAACTGGGTTAAATCCAGTACCACCAGTTACTCGAGCGCCGGTCCGGGGATTGGTTACGGGTACATGTGGTGGGTCGGTGTGGATGGTTGGCATTTTGCACAGAAATTCCCGACCCCAATTTTTTCGGCTCGCGGTAACTTCGGACAATTTCTGGTCATCGACCCCACCCGTGATTTGGTGTTGGTCCACCGTGTCAATTCGGACCCGAGCAACCATGCCGATGTTGGAATTGCTGTTTTTAACAAGTTGCTGGCACGCATTCTTGCGGCAGGACCCAACCTGATCTTGCCGCAAAAATGAAGCCCGTGACGGGCGCAAGCACGTTCAAAGCATGGTGCCAATCTTGGCTGGTTGGCATCTTGGAGAGCGCTTGGGAAGTCTGATGCGAGGGAAGGTGTTGGGATTGCTGTTTTTAGGATTGGCGATCAGCACATGTTTTGCTTACTGCCTTATTCCACCACTCGAGAAACCTGCGCAATCAGGCTTTTCGGTATGACCTGATCGTTCCCCCGTTTTGCCTTGCGGCAACGAAATCAAATCCAATGAACTGGATTTGGTTGAATCGAGAAGCACCATCTTCATCAAATAGTTGGCGCATCATTGGCACCAGACGCTCAAGACATTTTATCGCTGGCTCTCCCCTATTTTTGGAGTGCAAAAAACCGGGGATAAAAAAGGTCGCGGCTGATCGAGTTGTTCTTTGTGAGCACCAAGTGCTTTAAGCAAAAATACACCGCGCCTGGAGTTCGGGATACTGGTATCCCGAAACAGATTCAAGTCATCTACAACGAGTTCAAGACTCCTTTTTATTTTTGGTGCGAGCTGCCTTTTTTTCACTGCTCAAATCCGTTTGAATGGTTTCTTGAATTCGTTGCATTTCAGCCAGCACCCAACGTGTTTGCGCCTCGTCCAGCGATACCAAACTCGAGGAAATACTTTTGAATTGCCGCGCGATGTCTCGAGCATACATGGTTGCAGGTTTTTTTAGTTTTTTTTGGTTGAGGGCTTTTTGCAACGCCTCACGACTTAGAGGCTGATCGTCAATTCTAGCCATCCACACCCGTCGTTCCTTGGGGTCGGCAATTCGCTCTAGCAGCAGGGTGTGACCATGCTCCAGCCTGCCCGTCCGCACCGCCTCAAGCAGGTCGTCGGGCAATTTCAACAACTTGACGTGAAATCGGTGAAAGGTTGAAAGTGAAATTTCAAAAGCGGTAAGCACTTCGTCTACAACAACAGAAACAGCACTCGGGATACTGGTATCCCGGTAGCGCGTGGCAATGTCTTTTTGAACGGTTTCGAGGTCTGTCTGGTTTCGACTGACCATCAAACGCAACATCCCGTCGGCACGGTCTACCGGGTTGAGGTCTTGGCGCATCAGGTTCTCGAGCAGTTGATACTCGAGCGCAATATCGCTGGGAAGGTCATCCCGGATCACGGCTGGAATATCGTCGTGACCCGCGTTGCTGGCGGCGCGGTAACGCCTCTCCCCTGCGATAATGCGGTAGCGGTTTCCGTCCCGTTGCACCAGGATGGGTTGGATCACGCCGTGCTGTGAGACACTTTGCTCGAAAGCGTTTTGTTTGGCGGCGTGAAACGAGCGCCGTGGTTGGTTTGGGTCTGGGTCGATGTCAGTCAGCATCAAACGTCCGCTTCCACATTTGACAACTTCATCAAACCGCGCACTAATGTTCGATTCTGTTCGTTTGGCGGCCTCTTGTAATTTGCTCAGTTTGCTCACGTGAACCCCTCAAAAGATTCTAAAAATTATTCACCTGTTTTAATCGTGTGGGAAAGCCTCAATCCGTTTTGGGATACCGGTATCCCGAAACCGAGATCAGTGCTTTCCGGTGACCTGAAGTTCGGAAAGCAACTCGGCAGTGATCCGAGAAATCTGTTCGGTCGCCTTGTGTTGCGGGTCGGCGAGACTGACGGGCAGTGCCAGCATTTGTGCCTCTCGAAACACCGCGTAATGGTGCAGCGGTCCAATCACCGGCGCGATCGGACTGACCAAACTGCGGATGTGCTCGACCGCAACGCGGTCCACGGTGGTTTTGGTATCGTACTGGGTGATGATGAACGCGCCGATGCTCAACCCCTCGTTGGTTTCTTCTTTGACCGACTCGAGCGCCTCGACGATGCCCGGAATGGCTTCCTCGCCTTTGGTGTTGGCGGGAAGCGGCACAATCAATTGATCGGCGGCAGCCAGGGCAATCATGGTCAAGTTGGTCAGCGCGGGGTTTGGGTCAATCAGCACGAAATCGTAAACGTCCAGATGGCGAATGGCTCTGCCCAGACGGCGAAAGCGTCCTTGGACTGGAAAGCGATCCACCCGTGACAAATTGAGGTTGGACGGAATGATGTCCAGATTGAAGGCTCGGGTTGGTGTGGGCAACTTCGGGTCACGGTTTTCGCCTTGAATCACCTCGAGCACCGTTTGCGAATCCTGAACGGGTCGGCTCACCCCCAGCCAAGCGGTCAAGTTTGCCTGGGGGTCGAGATCGATCAATAAGACTTTAAACCCCAACTCCGCCATTGTGTAGCCGATGTCTCTGGTCAGGCTGGTTTTTCCGACACCGCCCGCATGGTTAAACATGGTCAGCACTCGAGTTTTGGGAAGACGCAGCTGTAAACTGCTGCCCTCCCCTTTTGGACGCAATGCCAGTTCAAAGCCAATCGCGGAGGCGTAACGCTCGAGCGTCTCGAGTGTTGGTTGGGTCAATCCGCGTTCTGTGCGGTAGAGGGTCATCTCGTTAAATCCAGCTTTTTGAAAGACCGCATCGCTGGTTTCGATCCCCCGCGCCTTGCGGTACTCAATGAGCGCCCGCATCAACGGCGACAATTTACCTTTTTTCTCTTCACTCGGCGGTTTTTTGACGGGTTTCTTGCGAACAGATTTTGTTTTATTTGTTTAGGGCATGTCCTATTGTTACAACACCAATGTTAGGAACGCAACACCCATGTTATTTTTGAACCGATGCCATCGTCTTGGGCAACTCGCCCTCGTTCCAAATTCCTATTTCACGCCACAGATCGCCTCTGGGCTGCCACGCCGCCACAAAACGTCCTCGACTGCCCTCACGGTTTTTGACCAAATCCATCGCCACAGGCGTCTCGAGCGTTGCACCAGCAAAACGACGCTTGCCAAAACCGAGACCCTCGTGTTGATCGAGCGGCACACCGTACAAAAGCATTGCCGTGTACGCCGTGTATTCAAGTTCACCGGCTTCCTTGAATGCCGCCAGCCGCCCCTCAATATCGCATTCAGCGAGACGGTAACTGGCTCGAGACACGCTCGAGAGCGCCAACACTGGACAACCCAACTTCCGGGCGAGTCGCACCTGCAATGCGCCCGCCACATACGAAATCCGTTCTCGAGGGTCGTTGAGCCGAACATCGGGCGGACCCGGAACGCGCTGCAAATAATCGACAATCACCAATGGCGGTGCGCCGTTGGTGTTTGCCATCAGCTCGGCGGTCTGACGCAACGCCTCAATTGACCAGGCGCCCGTGTTTCTCGAGAGTGCATCTCCCCCCTCGAGAATCCGCAGGTGCCTGGAGACCTGCTCGACGCCCTCCCAACGACCCGACGCCCGCAACAGATCGGACACGGGTTCGCTCGAACCGTTCGGGTGAACAAAAGCACCACGTTTGATTGCCCCCTGTGAGACGTGGGTCAAACGCGAGGCAATCCTTGCCCACAGCTCGTAGCGACTCTGCTCAAAACTGGCGTACAACACCGAACGTCCCGCCGCCGCATTCTGAATGGCGATGCGGAGACTCAGGCTGGTTTTTCCCCCGCTGGTGATCCCGCCCAGAATATGCAAGCCCTCGGCAAAACCGCTGTCGAGCGCCGCGTCCAGACTGGCGAGTCCGGTGGTGTACGAGCGGTGTGGACGGTGAAACCGGGCGTCGATTTCATCGAAGAAGGTCGAGCGAATGTAGGACCAATTAGAAATGGCTCGTGAATCAACTTCAAAGCGCAGTTCCTCGAGAAGCCGCTCCAACCCGTCACCCCCGAGGGCAATCAGCGCCGAATTGATGTCGTTGTGACCCGTTGGTGGCAAGACCGACACCCGTACGCCCAGTGCCTCGAGGCTCGTTTTGATGTTGAGGGCGTGACGCTCGCCCGCCTCATCGGCATCCATCATCACAAAAACCCTGAGTCCAGCCTCGGCGATGCGTTTGTCCCAACCGCTCGGAATACGCCCGCCAGGCAAACCCAGCACCGGAAAATCGGGTCCGCACGCCGCGATCACACTCGCCGCATCAAGTTCGCCTTCGGTCAAAAGGACAAAGCCTCTGGCGGAGGCTCGAGCCAGCGCATCGGCGTGAAACGGCGCGGGCATTTGCCCCGACGGACCGTCGTACTTCATGATGCCACTTCGTTTGAGGTCAACCGAATCGTCTGCCAAATACCGGGCTTTGAAAAATACTGGCTTTTGGCTGAGCAGGTTGGGAACAATCAGTCTTCCGCGCAGCGCCTCGAGTTTGGCGCCCATCTGCGAAACCTTGACTGACGCATCCGCAACCCCAAATTTGAGGAGTTGTGCCACCGACGCCAGACCCCGCGCCTCGAGATAGCCCCATGCCTGCTGGGCGGCGGCACTTTCGCCGCGCATCAGCGCCTGATGGGCTTGTTCCACAAAATCTGGAATCCAGACTGGCGGTTGACGCAAGGGGAGGGGAGAGCCGTCATCTTGGGGCGGCGTTGGCTGGGTTGGCGTTTGAGGTTGGGTTTGACTCGAGCCTCGCGGCAGGGCGACACCCGAAACCCGAGCTGCCTCCTCGAGCGCACGGGCGGGGGAATACACACCACCCGCCGCCGTCTCAAGCCATGAGAACACATCGCCGTGCGCCTCACAGCCGTAACAGTGGTAGTGATCTTGCCAAACCTTAAAACTTGGGGTTCTCTCTTGATGAAGCGGACACAAACCGTCCCCAGGTTCTGAATTGGTCAGCGGCAAGACTTGCCCAATCAGTGCCCGCAGATCAATTTTTCGCTTCACATCGCTGCGCCAGGTTTTCCAGTCAAAATCTGCCATGGCTGATGCTACAAGGCACCTCGAGATTCATCCGAGGTGCCTTGCCAGTTATACTCGTTATACTCGTTATACTCGTTATACTCGTTATACTCGTTATACTCGTTATACTCGTTATACTCGTTATACTCGTTATACTCGTTATACTACTTAGTAAATATTTCTGCGTCTGGCACAACTGGATTCTCTCTTTTCGCGTCAACCGCTGGTGGGGTTTGCGTCAGTGGGTGGTGCAAGGCAGTGGCACTCCCCGCGACAGGAATGACCGTATTTCCAGACAAATTCAATCAAAATTCAGTCTTAACTTGTTTTAAAATCGGTCATTGTCAGAATGTATGCGTCAGTCGTTGGTGGGGATGGAAAGACGAACAGACAGACCAGCATGGTTGCGTCAGTTGATGGTGGGGTGCGGTCACAGACCAACCAAAGACAATCTCGAATGCGTCAGTTGGTGGTGGGGTCCCGCAATGGACCAAAGCCAACTGAGAATTCTTGCGTCAGTTGATGGTGGGGTAGGGGAGACCAGCCGGCAAACGCGTCAGTTGATGGTGGGGTATCGACATGGGTTCAACCCGTCAAAGCACGGCTTTGCGTCAGTTGGTGGTGGGGTCAAGCAGCCAAATTCCAAAGCCCGAGTAAGACAAAATTGCGTTCTAAACGCACAAGGTTCAATATTACGGTTTGGTCCTTGCCACCCTTGCCACTCTTGATCGACAGGATTCTTGAACCAAGGTCCACGTGCTTGAACTCGAGCGCTGTCATTTCTGCCGCCCGCAAGCCATCGTGCGCCCGAGCAACTGCTCTCGAAGATTCGCCACCTCGAGCAATTGCTCGAGCTTCGCGTCGGTGTAGTGTTGTAACGCAAGATTTGAATCGAAGTCCCGAGAAATGTGACACACTAAAGTAAGAGACTAGAATTCTCGCAAGAATTTAAATCAATAGTTGCATTCGACCCAATTGATTTAGGTACCTTCACCGTTATTACAGGCGAAAATGGTTCTGGAAAAACACACTTGCTTGAGGCAATAACCCTGTGTAACAGTGGGGCAAAACCCGCGTTTTCGTTCCATTGTTACCACGATGCCGAAACGCGCTGGTTTTGACCGATCAGCCGCCGCGCAAACTCGAGGAACACCGTCCTGGACGTAGCATCAGCAATGCCTTCTGCGAGGGCGTTCGTGATCTCGAGGGCGCATGTTCTCGCCTGCCGCGCTTTCTCGAGATCGCCGTTGGCCTCAAAAAGTTCGGCGCGTCTGGCCTCAATCTGCCAGCGTTCGCTGGACAGGTTCATCTCGAGCGCGAGGTTTCCAGCTTCCTCGAGATGCCCAATCGCGGACTCGAGGTGTCCATCCCAGGCCTCGAGCACTGCCAGCGAGCGCAGGTACGAAATTCGCAAGCGCTGGTATGGCCCGACCGTCTCGCCGAAACGTCGAAGTTCCTCTCGGGCCAGCACCTCCTGCCCGCCGCGCAGGAGCGCTTCGGTCTCGAACCAATGGCCGAGCAACGACCACAAGATGTGTCGCTTGAGGTCCGTGCGTGGGCGGCGCTCGAACGCGTTCACAGCGTGCTGGCACGCCAGAACCCAGTCTTGCCGCAACGCATGAAGGGCGCAGGACATCACCGCCAACTGGTATTCCCAGGTGTGCGTCAAGCTGACGTACCCCCAGTCCGCTGCCGGTGTCGTGCCCTCGAGCAGCGCTCGCGCGGTGTCCAACTGCCCGAGGTGCAAGCGCACGCTGACGGTGAAGATCAGCCGCAGATCCCGATAGAAGGGCATCGTCGGGGACAGGTCATCCGCTTGACGCGCCATCTCGAGGGCTTCGCCGCACTCGCCTGTCTCCAGCAGGGCGAGGCTCAACCAGCTTCGGGTGAGCGCGTCGCGCGCGTGATCCTCGAGCGCCTGCCACGAAGGCAAGTGCGAGCGCAAGGCCGTCACGGCCTCGCGCGAGCGACCCAGCCAGAGCCAGTTCCAGGCCCTCAACCACCGCACTTGGATGGTGGCGCGCCGATCCTGCGGACTGATGTGTCGGCTGGCGCGCTCGAACCCGGCGTCGGCCTCGTTCCAGTCGCCGATCAGCAAATCCATGCGCGCTGTTTCCATCAGGCTCATCCCGATCCCGCGTTCGTAGCCGAGTTCTTGAGCCGCATTCAGCGCCGCCGAGTACGTCTCCTTGGCGGCGCTCGGAAGCTCGAGATAACCAATATCCATCAGCCGGTCGAACTCCTGCTGACCATCCTGATCGCGTCTGGCCTCCTCGAGCTGTGTGCGAAGCAGGGTCATGAGCGCGGCGGCGTCGCGGGTTTTTTCCGCCTGCGTCTCGGCCCGCAGGCGTTGAATGTTCTGCTTGACGTGCGGGTCGCAAGCTTGGGCCTCGAACGCCAGCAGTTCCGTCAGCACCTCTTCACGGGCTGCCGGGCGGTGCAGTCCGTTGGGCTGGTAGCACTCGAACAAGGTGCTGTACGCCTGCCAGCGCTCGAGGTCGCTGACCACGGATCGCGGATCGAACACGGCGGGCGGCGCACAGAGCGCGACGCGCACCCGCTCGAGGTGATCTGCGGCCTCGGTCAGCGCGTGCAGCGCGAACGCATCCAGGCCTGCCCGCAGGCTGTGACGTAACGCCTCCTCGACCCGTCCGGCCCCGTGCGCGTGGCGTGCCAGCACCGCCGCCGGTACGCCAACGCCGTCGAGGGCATCCAGCACGGAGCCGTGCAGCAAGGGGCTGAACGATTCTGGAATATTCTCAAAGGTCGTCTCAAACAACAAATCGTGGCTGAACCGAACGCCGCGCCAGACCTGCGCCGCCTCGAGTTCTACAGCGGTGCGCGACACCTCAAGAACCGGGGTTTCCAGCACCTTCGCGCCAAGCTCGAGCGTGAAGTCCTCGCCCATCACCGCCGCGACGCGTGCCAGGTCGAGGGCGGGTGCAGACAGGCGCTCGAGGCGGCGCTGAATGATCGTCTGGACTTTTGGTGTGCGGGGCAGGCCTGCCACGCGACGGCGGTTCTCGAAGCGCTCGGCGGTCAGGGTCTCGAGGCCACCCTGCTCCGCGAGCGCACGCACGGTCTCCAGGACGAACATCGGGTTGCCGCCCGTGAAGCGGTGTAGGGCCGCGCCGAGGTCAGTCAGGTTCGCGCCTTGCGGCATCAGGGCGCTGAGCATTTCGCCCACATCCCCCGGCTCGAGCGGCGGGAGTTCGATGACGACGGCGCGTCCGGCCTCGACCATCTGCCGCATGATCTCCTTGAACCGGATTGAGACTTCCTCGGGCCGGAAGGCTGCCACCGACGACGCGTTGATGCCCGTCGGCGCGTTGGCGAAGGTGTAAGCGATCAACTCCATGCTCGAGTCGTCGAAGAACTGGAAGTCGTCGCCGAGCGGATAGAGGTCGCGTCCGCGCAGCTCCTCGTCAACCCGGCTGACCGCCTCGAACAAGCGCAGCCGATCCTCGTGCGACGAGAGCGGTGGCAGCCGTTCACCCCCCAGTTCCGGCATCAGGCGCGAGAGTTCCTCACGCACCCAGTCGGGCAACTCGAGGTTCGGGTGCGTCCCCAACGCCCCTCGCAAGCCCCGCGCCATCGAGGAAAAAGGCACGGCCCCATCGCCCGGACGCCCGTGGTACGCCACAAATGCCCCTTTACCGTTGGCGAACTCGAGAATCAGGCTGGTCTTGCCCGCGCCCGGCTCGCCCGCGACGAAGATGTGCTGCCCGGCCCGCCAAGCCGCCTCCATCCGCCCCAGCACCGCCGCCCGTCCGACCAATCGCACACCGCCAGCGACGGTGAGCGGGGCGCTTGGCGGAATCGTCTGGGTCGGCGGCGGTCGTGGCCCTGGCTCGAGGAGGCGTTCGACCAGGGCGCGCGTTTGCGCGTCCGGCTCGAGGCCAAGTTCGCGCTCGAAGATGCCCTGGCAAGCCCAGTACGCTTCGAGCGCCGCCGCGCGGTCGCCCGCTCGCAGATGCAACTCGATCACGCCCCGGTGCGCGGACTCGGACAGCGGCTCGAGGCGCACGCGGCGCTGAGCCGTCTCGAGCGCGAGCCCCGCGCGCCCCGATGCGGCATACAGGGCGCTCAAGCGCTCGAGTACGGCGTCCAGTAAGCCGTGCGCGATCTCGCGCCGCGCGAGCAGCCAGTCATCGAAATCCAGCGCGTCCTCGAAGCCCAGGCCCTCCAGAAGCTCGCCCCGACACAGGTGCGCGGCCCGCGCGAGTCGCGCCTCAAGTTCGGGCGTCGCATCGCCATCGCCTGCTAGGCGACTCGCGTCCTCGAGCAAGCCCACGTCCGTCTCGAGGACGGGGGCGTCCCAGCTCACGGTGTCGCGGCTGGAGCGCACGAGACCTGCGCCGATCTCGGTGTTGATCTGCGCGAGCGCGTTACGCAGGCTGGCGCGACCAGAACCGTCTAGAGCCTGCGGCCAGAGCAGGTCCGCGAGCTTGTTGCGCGTGTGCGGCCTCGGCTCGAGGACAAGGTAGGCCAAAAGCGCCAGGGTCTTGCGCGAGCGAAACCGCAGGGTTCGCGCGCCCAGCCGCACCGATCCCACGCCGAGGAAGGCGACTTCCAGGCGTGCAGGACGTGTTTTCGTGGTTTGCGTTTTCGTTGCGTTCCCCCGCTATCGTGTGGCTTGGTTCCCGGTCGTGAAAGTGTAGCGCAAACGTGCACCGAAGCGCTACAAAGGGGTCATGCGTGCCAGCCTGGAGGGCGCTCCCCCCGTGGCGAAACGCGCGGACCGGAACCCAGAAGGGGGTCGGGTGCGAAAAGAGGATTCGGCGCGGTTGGGCTCGCTCGAGGGGCGCTGGAAAACCAGCGCGGAAAAGGAGAAGGTATGAACGCACGCACGAAGTGGATCGTCAGCATCGCGCTCGGGACGTTCGCGGTGGGGCTGTACTCGGCTGGAGGGGTGTCCCAGATCGGCAGCATGGGGCAGATCGAACCCAAAGCGGGCGCGTGGGAAACTTGGGTGATCCCTTCAGGCTCGAGCTTGCGCTTGCCCGCCCCAGACCGCAGCCAAGAAAAAGCGGAAATCGCCGAACTCAAAGCCATCCCAAGGGATACCCAAGCCTTGGACAGCGTGGCGTACTGGAATACGGGTTCGCCCTCCTACCGCTGGGTGCAGCTCATGCTCAGTCAGTACGACAAAGTACCGCTCGCCCCAATACGCAACGTGCGAACCATGTCGCTGCTGAACGTCGCCATTTACGACGCAGTCATCGCCGCTTGGGACAGTAAATACGCGTATCGCCGCGCACGCCCGAGCAGTCGCGACACCACACTGAGCACCGTGATTCCAAACCCCGACAGTCCCTCTTACCCCAGCGAGCAAGCCGTCGTGGCGGGCGCAGCCTCGAGCATCTTAGGCTACATCTACCCAACCGAAGCCAAGCGCTTCGAGGACTTGGCTGAGCAAGCGGGACAATCGAGGCTCATCGCGGGTGTTAATTTCCCCAGCGATGTCAAAGCGGGTCTCGAGTTGGGACGTAAGGTTGCCGCTGCCGTGATCGCCCACGCCAAAACCGACAACAGCGATGCCAAGTGGACACCACCCGCCCCGGAGCCGGGCAAGTGGTCGGACACCAGACCCGCGGTCGAACCGATGGCTGGAACGTGGAAGGCGTGGGTTTTGAGCCGCAACGACCAGTTTCGTTCTGTGCCGCCGCCCGCGTTGGGTTCAGCGGCTTTGACGGCTGAACTCGAGGCGGTCAAGAAAGCCGAACAAACGCAGGCGAAGGTCTACAAAGCCTACTACTACGCCTCGAACGATGGTACGTACAACCTGTGGTACGACCACTTGGCTCTAGATGTCTTCGAGGCTGACATCAGCGACAACGTTCCGCGTGTGGCTCGAGCGTATGCTCTGCTCAGCGTCGCCCATCTGGATTCGTTGATTGCCTGTTGGGAAACGAAGTATTACTACTTGCAGCCTCGCCCTTACCAGATTGACCCAACGATCAGTACGCTGATCAAACCCGCTCATCCCAGCTACCCATCGGGTCACGCCTGCGCCTCGAGCGCCTTGGCGCAAATCACCGGGTATCTCTTCCCCAAAGATGCGGCGTTCATCCGCGCCAAAGCCGTCGAGGCGGCCGACTCGAGGATCACGGCCGGGATTCACTTCGAAAGCGACAAGGTTGCGGGCTTGAAGCTCGGGCAGGACGTGGCCAACGCCGTGATCGAACGCGCCAAAGCGGACGGCGCGGACAGTCATTGACCGTCGGCTGGAGGAGAGGGCTTCGTATGGTTTCAGCGGGCGAGGAAGGGACCCGGAAAGCGGGAGCTTACGTCGCGCTCTGTCAGGGGCGTCCCGCTGCACTGGCATCCGGGACCGTTCATCGTGCTGGTACTCGAGGACGAACTGACGGCCGTGCCACGTGGCGCGGAGAAGGTTTACAAGACCGGAGATCGTTGGACGAACGGCGTGGGGCCCGAGTTCGCGCATGAACTCTGGAACCGGGGCAAGATTATGGCGGAATTCTCGCTCATGGGGTTGCTTCCCAAGGGCGCTCCGGTTTCAGTGCTTGTGACGAAATTTTCAGTGCTTGTGACGAAATAAAGCGCGACCCCGCGATGAGAAACGCCGTGCGAGACGTATGTATGAATCTGCGTCCTGCATGGCGATTGCATCGAGGTTGGCGTGCAAGACATCCAACTCGCGATTGATGAGCGTCAAGGCGTTTCTGAGACTGGCACGGCCCGCGTTGTCAAGTGATTGTGACCAGAACAAAGCCACCAACTTTTCGCGGGTACGTAAACCCGGTTCGAGCATCAAGTACGCCAGCAACGGCACCGTTTTTCGCGTCCGAAAACGGATGGTTCGGTTCTTGAAACGAATCTCGGGAACGCCCAAAAAAGCCATTTCCAAGCGTTCAGTACGTGGTTTTTGAGTTTGCGATTTGGTCACGTTGCCTCGCTAATCTTCAACTCAGGTTTGGCAGCACACATTTTCGTCAGTATAGCGAGCCGCAGGGTATCGCGCTGCGAAGTGTTGCCTGAAAACGAGGAATAATCATGAAGACCCGCAAAACGCTGTTGATCGCGCTGTTGTTCATCCAGGCACATTTCCCTGTTCAACCCGGCCTGGCGCGTCCCATCGAACTGTCAGATGATCCGCAATGTCAGATCGGCTCGCAAAGCAATTCGGGACTGGAATTGGTCTATCGGCAGGCACAACAAGCGGTGGTGAAACTTAAGATTGGCAACGGGATTGGCACGGCGTTTCTGGTTTCTGCTGAAGGCTTTGCCATAACTGCCGCGCATGTGATTCGCAGTCGGCAAAAAACCACCGCTCAATTTGCTGACCACACTACAATGGACGTCAAGATCATCGCTGTTCATCCTGTCTTCGACCTTGCAGTGGTGAAACTCGAATCCAATCAAGCACTGCCTTACTTAACGCTTGAGCAGACCCTTCCCCGTGCTGGTGAAGCTGCCCTGAGCATTGGCAATTCATGCAACGATTTCCTGAAACCACGTTTTGGCAATGTGCTCGAGGTCAAAAGCCGTGCGTGGGCGGGTTTGGAAGGTGGTTTGGTCCGACTTGATTTGCCACTTGCACCAGGGGATTCTGGCGGTCCGGTTATGAACCTGCGTGGGCGCGTCTTTGGTGTGGTCAGAGCGGGCGGCGATGATGGGCGCGGATTTTCGAGCTTCGCAGTTCCAACGAATCAAATTGCGAGCTGGATGAAATCACTCTTGAGATAATATTCCTAATGTTCTGGATGCGTTGGAGGGCTGGGCATTGGCAGCATATGAACCTCGAGCATTCCCATTGAGCACCGCATTACAAGCTTCAAACCTCAAACGCGTATAGTTCAAAGCATGTTTTGAGATTCATGGGAAATGGTGGCTTGCAAGGCGTTTCGCAGTAGATCACTTGCTCGATTCTCGAGAGCATCAGCCAGGTGAGGCAGGTGCACGAGAGTCCCGGCAGCCGCTCCAGCGCAGGCGCTCCCAAGCCAGACGCCGGCGCGTTTGCCCACCTTGCCAGGTCATTCTGCGGAAGTCAAGAGGGCGTCTCTGGCTGCCGATTCGAGGGCGGGTGCATCTTCCCGAGGACGATCAAGCGCTCAAGGTTGAACCGTCGGCGAAGCCTCTCGCAGCGTCTCGAGGTGATCGAAGTAAACGTTGAGCATTGCGGCAATCACATCGTCGGGGATTCTTCGGTTTTTGGCGAGAAGCGCGAAAATCTTGTGCGTGTTCACTGGGCTGTTCTCAAGGATGGCGCTGAAACCGCCGTTTTCCGAGACCATGCACCACTGGTTTGTGCCTTTGTGGTCTGGGTGTCGCTCGGTGCGTCTGAAAATGTTGTTGGGTTGGAGTTCGTTCCAGCGTCTGAGTTGCTGGCTCAACATCGAGTAGATGAACCTGATCTCGGGTGGGTTGGCAGTTCGATTGTTGGCGTAGGCGATCACCGCCTCAAGGTCATATTCGCATTCGAATCCGTTCTGATCCTTGCCGTTGGCTTGAAGCGCTGGCTTGCGGGCAAAAAAATTGGACACGGTCAGGTCTGAGCGGGCGCAGCATTCGGCAATCTTGTCGCTCTCGGCGTCGCGTTGGGGAGCGAGTGCGATAAACGCCTCGAGTTGTTCGTCGGTCAAACCCTCAAAGTAGGCCGCGGCATTGAAGTGCACCCTCAGCGTGCGGGCGTCGTCGAAGACCTCGGCCTCGATGATCGGTGGTTCGGCGTTTTGATTCATGCGTTCCTCGCGTCTCTGATCTCGAGCGCCCTCTCGAGGGCGGTCTGGGCGATGGCACGTTCCTTGGCGTGGGTGAGGGTCAGCGCGTTCAGGCGTTGTTCGCACAGTTTGACGTGACTCTCGAGTCCCTCGGGCAACGGGCAGCGTTCGACCCGTTGGCAGGCGTGGCATTCGCTCGTCCAGCGCTCGGCAGACCAGCAACCGTGGATGGCGGACAGGCATTTGATCGCCAGGTTGGGAAAGGTGTTCAATTGGCTCCTCAAATGCGTTTGAACTTGATCTGATCGGACGTGCACTCTCGGGCTTCGACATCGGCTCGCAGCCCCTTGTAGACGGGTTGGATCAGGCTGCCCTTGGGATACGCGTAAAGGTATTGGACTTCAACGACCGCGCCGAGGGCTGGCAGGCTGTGGTTGGCGGGGATGGTGACATTGCCGACGAACGTGTCGTCCTCGAGTTGCATCGAGACGCAGTTCTTCTGGTTGTGCGCGGCGACGATCACCGAGGCAGACTCGACGAACTTGAGTTTCAACGCCACGTTCGAATCCCGGGCGCCGTGCATGTAGTCGCCGTGGTTGGCGCGGAACACGGCGCCCTCGGCGTTGGCGAGTTTCAGGGCGTCAAGGAAGTTGCGTTTCTCCTCGCTGCGTTCGTACACGTCGACCAGATAGGTGTTCTCGGTGGGGTGTGACTCGAGCAGGGATTTGAGTTTCGCGTAACGTTCGCTGAACCGGGTGAACAGCATCGGCTGGTCAATTGAGCCCAACCCGAGACAGTCAAACGCGTAGTAACTCTCGCCGATCAGCTCCCCGTCGATGATGAAGTCTTTGGGAATGTCGGCGATGGCGTCGTGCAGGCTTTTCAACAGCGGGATCTCGAAACCCTTGCGGTTGATCGCGGTGATTACGGAGCCGAACTTTCGGATCGCCAGGCGCACGCCGTCCATCTTCTCGGACAGGCACCATTTGGGGTCGTTGAGGTAGGTCTCGAGGTTTGCCGTTCAACGGTGGCAAGTTGCATCGGCACGAAGTTGCTCGGGTTTTTGACCGGAATGTTTTTCACGGCGCTGGGGTTGACGTTGGCTGTGCCGCCCTCACCCTGACGGGTGATCTTGTAACCCTTGGCGGTTTTGGCGTTGACGAGTTTGTTCAGCTCGCGGACCGCCTGTGAGAGATCCATCGGAAACTTGTTCTTTTGCTGGTGATTTAGGGTGCTGCCGCGACGCCCATAGGCGACCTTGAGGTCGAAGCCGTTGCCGTTCGGCTCGAGTTGGGCGTGATAGACCTTATCGCTGCTGCCTTCGGTTCAGTGAAGTTCAAAAAACATGGAATTTCCTTTCATTTGATGGTGCGCGTCACTTGATGGTCGTGATCTCACCGGTCTTGAGGTTGAGGGCGTTCAGCACCGCCACGAATTTCTCGGTTTCCACCTTCACGTGCGGCTCGTACCGCGTGAGGATAGTCTTCTCGACGCTGCCGCGCACGATGTAACGCTCGGTCTCGCCCTGCGCGTCGCGGTGTTCGACGACCACGCCGTTCATGCGACCCGTGGCGACCAGCATCGCCACGTGCCCTTCTCGCAGGGGCATCAAGGGACGGATCGTCAGGTCCACAGGCTTTGTTTGGTGCCAGATAGCGCGCCAGAGTGGACCGGAACCCGCCTGCTTGAGCATCACCGCATCGCTCACGCCCTGCCTGCCGATGTGTGGATTGTCGGCATTTGGAAGCTGGTACGAATCACGTTTGTCCCAGTCGAAAACACGGATCGCCTTCTGCGGGATGCGGTTGGCATCGTCCTCGTTGCGAAGACCGAACACCGCGATTTGCTGGTGCGCGCCGTAATGTTCCTTGGGAAAGCGGAACGCCTGCATCCGGCGAAAGCGTCGGGTCAGGATCGGCGTGCAATCCGCCAGCACGTACTCGGGGATGATGAACACCAGCAATCCGTCCTGCACCAGACTGGTCGCGTACTGCCGCAGGAAGCTCTTCTCGAGACGCTCATTCGGACCGTCGTCGTATGGCGGGTTCAGGAACAACATCGAGAAGCCCTCCGCCGAGTGCTCGAGCGCGTCGCCGTGCCGGACGTGGGTATTGCCTTTGCTTGAGGCTTTGGCACGCCCTTCCTCGAGTTCGATGCCCCAACTCTTGCCCTTCAAAAAAGCCCGGATCGCCCGCAGCGCGTCACCGCTGCCGCAGCAGGGGTCGATCACGGCGGTGTTCGGGTTCGGGCTGAGCTGGCGGATGAGGTCGGCGGTGATGCCCGGCGGGGTCGGGAAGAACCCGGCGGCCTTCTGACCCTCTAAGCGCACAGGATTCCCCAACGCACGGCGTTCGAGACCTTGGTGGTGAATGCCTCGAACACGTTGACCCGGGCGGCTCTGAGACTGCCCACGGTGGTCAGCGGTTCGACGCTGACCTCGCGCAGCACCCAGTCGCGCCAACTGGCGTGGAGCGGCGTGGGGCAGTGAAGTTGCGTGGCCGCCCAGAGTTTGTCCTCAAAATCCTCACTGGTCTCGGCGATCACGATTTTCGAGTCG
This sequence comes from Deinococcales bacterium, assembly GCA_025352125.1. Classification (GTDB taxonomy): domain Bacteria; phylum Deinococcota; class Deinococci; order Deinococcales; family JAAFIG01; genus JANXTZ01. The sequence goes on from JANXTZ010000054.1 coordinate 16,748, forward strand.
ACAATCTCGGCGTCGACCATGATCAAATGCGTCTTGCCGCACTCGAGTTTCTGCGTGCGGCTCAGGGACTTCTCGACCTCGAGTTTGATTTTGGCGTTTGGGGTCTCGAGGAAGACCTCGCCCTGGGTGACGAGCGCCGCCCAGATCGCCTTGACGGCCTCGCGGGTGCCGACCAGGCTGAGCAGTTTGACCTGGGTTTGCTCGAGGGCGGCACGTTCGACCAGGGCTTTGAAGCCCTTGTAGGTGATGGTGATCGGTTCGTCATTCATGCGAATAAATACCGCGCCGTCAGGCGCGATTCTTTTTGGAACTCGGTTTCAATCGGCAGGGATTCTGGATTTGTTCTTGCTGTAAAGTTGAGTATGTCACTCAAAACCATTGCCGTGGTCATGCTCACGTCGGCGTCCCTGTTGTTTCAGAAATTCGATTTTTTCACTGCCATCAATCCCATTTGGGAGATGAAGCAATCGGGAGATATTGCGTATCCAACGCCCACGCCTTTACCAAGGTCTTTTCGTGATTATCCAAAGTCAAAAGCCTACAAAGTTGGAATCATCGGCACTGATGGTCGGGTTTTTAATTTGACTTTAACGTTGAGGCAAGGTGGGAATCCGCTCTTTGTTGACCGTATTCAATTGGACTACCGTGGCATCAAGGATGAAGACTTAAACGTTCCCTTTTCAAATGTGTATGGCATGCCGCTGCTTCGATGTTTCAATACATCAATGAAAATGGAAGGTGGCCAAATCTCTGATGAACCGATATTATGGGTACTTTATACGATTCCCAAAGCGGTTGAGTTGGGAAATGCGACGTACTTCAAGAAAATTGGTCGCACGACAACCAAAATTGAGGTTGTGACGCGGGGACAATTTTCCATTTCAATGACCATTGAGACAGATGAAAAGCCAGATGCAAAGAATTGGTTCATTTTTTGCCGCGTCTAGAAAGTCAGAAGTCACAACAAGAACCGTCTGAATCGATCCAACATGGCGACACTGGATTCAAACTGAGGCGTCAAACGCTTCGACCCAGCCGGCGCACGGTGTGCGCGCGTGGTGGTCCACGATCCTGCCGTCCCTTTGAGGGAGCTGAAAGTGCAACAATGCACTGCGAGAGATTTCGTTGCGCAGCTCCTCGACCTGCACAGACCTGAGCGAATCCGCGTGCTCGAGATTGACCCTGACGTTCGTGGTCAGGGTCGTGCTTTTGATGTGCATTATCCTCCATTTGCGTTGCAACCTGACTGAACAGAATTGAACCGTCGCCCGTTGCCTTGTCTCAAACTCGAGGTTTTTGAGAACCTGCCGGAACTTTCATGCCAAGCTGAAATTGAAGTGGCGACATCGGTGATTCGGCCGCTCCAGTTGGAGTACAAATCCCAAGCCTGACGCGTCAGGTCTGGTTTGTAGCTGACACTGCCACAGATCGAATCGGAGGAGTTTGAGGCGGCGTCGGCTCGAGATTGCGCGGGTTGACGAGTAGGTTGGTTTCACCTCAATGGATTCACCCCAAACATATAGCGCAGCATCTCGTTCATCGATCACAAAAGCTTCGATTAGGGGATCATCGCCTTTAAAGACCCGATCAGACGGGTTGCCACCTCGGTGTCGAGGTGTTCGATTTCGGCGCAGAGGGCGTTCATTATGACGCGAAATACCCGTTCCAGTTCGGATACCTCCAGTGAAGCCACCAGTGCCGCGCTCAGCGGGGACTTGAGTTCTTCAGGAAGCTCGTCTATGCCACGACCTTGGTGCTCAGACACTCCGTACCGTAGGCACGTCAAGGCCAGAACATGATTGCGCATCCCACTCAGCATGTACTCGGACTGCCAGACGCGACCCCGAGCGATGCTCGAGCGGACGTGAAGCGCGTGTAACCATGCCATTCCCACGAGATCGCTCGGATTGGTTGACGGTTGCAGGAATCGTTTGTTGACCGTTCCGAATACCAGGCGGAACGCGGGTCCCGTCGCACCAAACTCTTCGGATGACCAGAATGACAGATCGACCTGCAGGGTGTTCTCGAGCAGAAAAACGCGGTATAGCGTCGTTTTCCACCAAACATCGAGATGCGTTACGGCGTCGTGAATCTGGTACAGGCGATTGGTCCATTTTTCGATGACTTGATCGGCTTGAACCTCCGGTGACAGACACAAGGCCAGGTCGATGTTGGACCAACGATCCACTCGACCGACAGCCGCTGAACCCGTGTGGGCAGCACCGATAATCTGCGGATCAGCCTGAGCATTGGCTATCAACGTTTCGCGGAGTTGTTCTCGCGCTTGTGGTGTGAACACAGACATTGACCCAGCGAAATCATTGACAAAATCTTTGGGTGACATTGGTTGTTATTCTACATTTTTCCCAGTTCTTCATTTTTTATTCAACTCGAGTTGAGTAGCCACAAAAACCCAAAATTCAATGGCCAAAAAGGGTAGCGACAACCCTAAGATTTGAAAATCCCGTCAGAGTCTGTTTAAATGCGTCCATTACGCTACAAAAATATCTTTGTCTCAGTCCACTGAGCGAGTCATCCTGCGACCCATTTCGTGTTGATAACCGAGTTTCGCAGCCTCCAGATGCTCGCTCATCGCGGCTTCAGCTTGCACCGCGTCACCACGCCGTATTGCCTCGTACACCCGCCGATATTGTGTAGTCGCCTCGAGTAAACTCCCCGGTACACCTGCGACTGAACTCTCGACGGCTCACGTCTGGAGTTGCGTGATTGTGCGAACTGCCGAAGCCAGAGAGGGATTGTTTGACACTTCAGCCACTGCGCAATAAAATACGACATCCATGCGGTGAAATGCCTCGTGCACGAGTCCAGACAAGGATTCGTGTCAAAATCGAGTCTTGTCCAAGTTGTGTGCTCAACCCAGCAACACGCACTTTCACTGCAACTCAAATCCAGCCTGTCCATACATGAAATAAAGACTCGAGAAAACGGTGTCTCTTCAAACTCGAGTCGGCACGGGCAGCGTCGGCGCGTTCGGGACACGCGGGTTGAAGTGCCCCAGATGCGACCCGATCAAACTAGAGGTTCGCGTCGGAAAGGTGCTCAACCCGTTCCGCTGCTCGAGGTGCCGGCTGAGGGTCAGCTTGTGCCTGGCGCGCGTGATCCCTACGAATAAAATGCGTCTCTCCTCGAATTTCTCACTGAAACTCGCCGGGTAATTTGAAACCCTGTCGATTGTGCCACAGCATCAACGAACACCCCTTGAGTGCGTCCATTGCCTTCATGAAACGGATGAATCGAGTTCAAACGACCCAAGACCTGCGCCGCTCGCTCGGTGAACTCCGAACGGGTCACACCCGCAAAACCAGCTTCTCCAATGGTCTCGAGCAACTGGTCAAGCTGTTGGTTCACCCGAGGCGACAGGGTGAAGATGGTTTGTTCTTTGGCAAACAATGGCAACGCCTCAAACACCTGACCTTCAAGCTCGATACCCTCACCTTGGGTTCGAGCCGCCCAAGGGTAGACATCTTGAAACAGGTGATGATGCAAGGCACGTAAATGATTTGCATCAAATCGTCCCTTTGGACCCAAACCCTTTCGCAGCTCGACCATGCGAAGCTCCGCAAGGTTTGTTTCAGCAGCTTGCAACTCGAGGGCATCGTTGATGCCCAGCAAATTTTTGAACACGCCAGCATCAGTTAGATAGGAATCAGACATGATTTCAGTTCGGCACACGACCCGGGCAGAGCCAGATTTTGCCTTTGAGGGTTCAACCGACTTTGTGATGCGCGATCAAATTGGCACGCACTTCATCAATCGTCAATTCATTTTGCTCGAGCTGCTTGAACAACTTGAGGGCAAACTCGGTGGCTTGCAAACCCTCAATCCGTGAGTACTGACTCGCCTGGTGCAACGCCTCGCAGTTCGTGACACTGGTTGTACGATCTCGGGTCAATGTCGTGCGGATATTTTACTCCTTTTGCTCGAACTGCACAACTTCAATGGATTCAATCACCACACACAAGGTCTGTGGCAGAATAAGTCCAAGATGGCTTTAAGACAACACAATCCCTACCCTCGAGTTTGGATTAACGGTCGGGCGGTAACGCTGCACCACCTGGTCTCGGCTTCAGTTTTGAACCGTGGTCTCGAGCTTCACAATTCGATTTTACAGCGCGTAACGCACTGTTACAAGTGGACTAACCACATTAACGTTCTTGCTCAATCCACTCAGGGCGTGGTGTTGATTTGCCCCTCGAGTTCCCGCAAAACCTCGACCAGCACCGCCCAAGTGGGTGGTGTGCCATCAAACATCCCCGCTTCAACCATCGAAAGGTAATCTTGCTCGAGCGCATCATGCAGTGCGTCTCGAGGAACCACCTGACAGTGCCCCGTGGCAACCAGGTCGTAATTGACTCCAGCCACGCCAAACAACGCGATTTTGGTGCGAATCACATGATCGCGCAAGTCAACGCGCTTCAAGGCTCGAGCACCCGAATCGTGCTGTACCAGTTGGGCGAGGTCGTACCAATGTCTCGAGTAGCGTTCCAGGTTTATCTTCGGGTTCTTGCGGGTGATCTTCGCGTGAATCAGCGTGACTTTTTCCCAATAGGTTCGCTCGGCGAGCAAAACTGGAACTTTCGCACTGGGGAACTCGAGTTGCTTGGATACCTCCCAAGCCAGCACATCGGGTTGAATCAGATGCACCGCGCTCGGTTCGACGGCATTGCGAGCACCGAACTCGAGTTTGATCCGTGGCAAAAGGTAATTTGATGGGTTGATCGCCGTTTCAAAATCGATCAACACTGTGTCTCTTGCCTCGTTGATTGAAATTTGTGACACGGGAACAGCGCTTGAATGCCGTTCAAAATGCGGTTTGATGACCTCACTTACCAGATTGAACGTAAACACCTTCATGCGTTCTGAAAACTCGCGGCGTTTGGCATTGCTGACCGTGACCGCCAAAGGATCGGCGATCACATCACCACTCGCCACATGGTCAATCGTAATGTCTAAATCTTCAGAGAAGCGGGCAATCGCGTTGTAGGCTTTTGATAAGCTGGTTCCGCCTTTAAAGACCATCGGCAATTCAAGCTCAAACAAGACTTCAAGCGCCCAACACACCCAGATGTCCTTCTCGAGCACGGCGACTGGACTTTGTAAGGCTTTGGCAGCATCGGTTAAGAAGTCAAAACGAGCCATTTGAGACAGTTTTAAAAATTCAGGCATGGATTCCTTGGGCTTGATGGAGCACTTCAATCATCCAACTGGGCAAGCGTGATGTGACCTCGGTCAAGCGCTCACGTTCCTCGAGTGGCAGTGCTTTGAGGATTTTCGCGGTGTTTTCTGGGGTGGCTTCATTGGAAATTCGCAAATAATGCAGGGCGGTGATCGCCATGCCTGCCAAGCTATCGCCTACTGGTAACTTCTGCGCGGCGACGTGCTGAAAACGCACGGTTTCCCAACCGAGCTGAACCGTTTTGCTACGTCCAGTCGTCAACAACACCAATTTCAAAGGGACTTGGGTACTCAATTGAAAGCGATTGACGGCAACTGCCCCATGCGGTGCGATTACCTCGCCTTTCAAGGTGGAGAGTTGCTGGGCAAGCTCAAGCGCTCCAGGAACCACAGGATTCCCAGTCCATTGGCTTTTCCAAGGTTTGCAATACGCGCCTCGAGCCACCCGCTCGAGTTGTCCCGCCTTAGACAGTCGCATCAGGGCAATATCGACGGCGTTGCGATTTCCCAGTTCTGATAGGGATTTGGCGGTGATGACTGTCCCTGCCGGGATCGTCTCGAGGTGGTTTTGAATTTTGGCGGTGGTGCTCATTGAAACCTCTTTGAAAGAAGTTTAGCATGTTTTCCTTTCAAATCTAAACCAACTCATATTTGACACAGCGCTTCGCTTGTTGCCGACCATCACAACAATTTGAGCCTCGCGTGTCAGAATAAAGCTTAGAACGGCTTCAAGACAACGCAAACCTGACCCTCGAGCTTCAAGATGGGAGTTTAGAATGATCAATTTGAAGTTTCAAGAACTCGAAGACAAATGGAATCTCAAAAGCCTGATCAGCCCAATTGAGTGTAACTCTGGTTGGTTGGGGTTGCTCGAGCAATTCTTTGAAGAACTCAGCCCCAAACAACAATCAGAAGACGTGCATCAAATCAAAGAAAAATATGGCACACTCAGGATTCACGGATCACCAAAGGTTGAAGTCATTGCCGGGAAATACGAAGTGTTGAGCGTCCAAACCTGCGAGATGACGGGCGAACCAAGCAAGCTGCACAAAAAGGGGGGTTGGTATCAAACACTCTCGAGCGACCAGGCGGCGTTGCTGGGTTTTCAAGAGATTTCATCAAAAGCATAATTTACTTTTACAATTCCGTCTCATACATAAAATCTTACTTTTGTTTAGAAAGCTAAATTTTTCCATGACGATCTCTAAGCTGGCGACAAGTCCAGCACGTCCGGCAATGCTGCCGCCGCCTCGAGTCCTTTTTGCGAAGCATGAACGTACAGTTGTGTCGTCACCACCGACGCGTGACCCATCACCTTTTGAATCTCGTGCAAGGGTCGCCCCGTATTGGCAAGCGCCGTGCCGTAACTGTGCCTGAGTTTGTGCGGCGATAACTTCCCAAGTCCCGCCTCTTTGGATGCCAGGTTGACGATGTGATGCGCGGCACAAACGCTGAACCGTTCGTTTTTGGTTCTACCCGTCGTGTTGACCCAAATGTAACGCAGCGTTGGCATGCCTTCGATTGCGCCAACCTGCCAAATGGGGAGAGGTCTGCTCAGTTTCGTGTGCCATATCCCTGTACGTGCTTAAAACATGGTGTTGGCATTAGCTGATTGTTCAGGCACCTTTTGCTGCACATCCCAGTGCTCAACAATCAACCCATCTTGCAGACGAAAGATGTCCACCGCTGCCATGTTCAAGATTGGGTAGTAAACATGGGCAACCACCAGATCACCCTCTGCGATAACGCGCTTGACTTCGGCAGGAAATGGTCCTTGCGCGACAAAAGGCTTGATCGCATCACGGCCATCGGGCGCACCGGGGTTGTGCTGAATGTAGTTTTCTACCAGCAGTTGATCCAATGCATCAGCATCACCCTTGTTGAAGAATCGGTCGTAGAAATCGAGCACCACGGCTTTGTTTCGTTCGAGGTCGGCCTGTATCATGTTTGTCCCTTTCTAATCCTGTGGGTGTGGTCTGTAACCACAAGGTTCAGCATACTATAGGGGGTGTATTATGTTCTTAACCACATCTGTTAATGCTAAACGAGAGTAAGGTAAAATATGGATTAAAATCCAAGTGTGACTTTTGGATTAAGGAGACTGGCTGATTTCAAAGTATAAAAGTGTCACGTAGAACACCAAGGAACAACTCGAGTTCTGCTGGTTCCCGGCCACCTACCACTTCACGCAGGCGCACCATTCCTGGGGAGTTTGTGGCGCTGAAGTTGTTCTGGACGATCTCAGCGGCTTCTTGAGCAATATCAGTCGTGTGATGACGTTCACGAAACGAGGTCATGGCACCATTTTCCTCAATGGTAAGCATGGCAGCAATGGTAAACAAATTACGCGTATAAGGTTCTTGTCCATTCCCTTTCTTGCCTTCGTGTTCGTCAAGAAAAGCGAACAGCTTCATCAATAAAGTGGAATTGCAACACTTTTGTTAACCTCAAGATCAATTGAGGGCTTTTGCCTTGAAAAGTCAAGATTTGGTAGACGGATAGTTCAGAGTGAGCCACTTGTGCTCGAAGATTTCAGGTGTAACAAAGCCTAAGCTCGAGTGCCGACGTTCACGGTTCTTGCTCGTAAGACAGCACCTTACGGGCTACTCGCGCTTGTACCAGACTTCCAACCACTCAAACACTACTGCTCGAGTTTCACTTCGATTCCCGATTGATTTCTTGAGATTAAGTTCGCATTTCATCGTCCCAAAAAAGCTCTCCACCACCGCGTTATCCCAACAGTTTCCCTTCCTACTCATACTCGGTACTGCTTTCAACCGCTCGAGTGCCCTCTGAAAGTCCTGCGCCGCGTACTGCACACCCCGATCACTGTGATGCAACAACCCAGCACTTGGGTTTCTCGAGATTCGAGCCATTTCGAGCGCGTTCAACACGAGTTTCGACTCGAGCGACTCATTCATAGACCAACCAATCACTTTTCTCGAGAATAAGATTACTACAGCCAGGTACAACCATCCTTCAAGGGTCGGAATGTATGTGATGTCGCTGGACCATTTCTGATCTGGTTTCTCAGCACTAAAGTTCCGCTCGAGTTTATTCTCAGCAATTGCGTTCCTATGTTTGCTGTTGATGGTTTGGTGTTTGATTTTCCCTTTGCGTTTGCCTCGAATCCCTTGCTCTCGCATGATGCTTGCCACTCGAGGTCGGCTGGAAATAACGTTCTGCTCGAGTAAGCAAGCGTGAATTCGGGTGCTGCCATACGTGTTTCGACTGGTTGCGTATTCGGTTTTGATTTTTTCAGTCAAAATTTTACGCTCCTTTGATCTGTTTGATTCAGCCCTTTTCAACCAGTGATATGTATAAGATTTTGTGGACGACCAGAACAGCCTCACAATGGAGGCAACAATGGAAAAACACAAACCCTACACACCCGAATACAAACTCAAAGCCTTTCTTGACCCTTAAAGCAGCACCTGTCTTGGTCTCAAGA
>JANXTZ010000027.1 GCA_025352125.1 Deinococcales bacterium
AGACTTAAAATCTGTTGTCCGTGAGGGCGTGCGGGTTCGAGTCCCGCTCTCGGCACCAGCACGTTGCGTTAAAAGGTAGTGCGGCACGTCGTGGCTATGTAGCTCAGTTGGTTAGAGCACACGACTCATAATCGTGGGGTCAACAGTTCAAGTCTGTTTATAGCCACCAAAAAGAACCCCGCTCTTTACGGGGTTCTTTTGTTTTCAGACACCGAAACTCGAGTTTTGAAGCAATGACTTTTAGTGTGCCAAAAGGGTTTGGGTCACTCGAGAGACAAAGCATTTTAGACCGATTGCACTTCGGAACAGTTAAGATAAAATCATGCCTTCCAAAGCGCCCAAATACATCAATTCGTATTACGAAACGTTACACGAAATCGAAATGCACGGCGCACTGACCGAAGGCGCAGTCCGAATCGCGTTTCAGAACGTCCTGACCGAAGCCGCAAAAAAACATCACTTTACGGTGCTTGCCGAACAACACATCGAACTCGAGGGGAAACGCAAAATTCGGGTGGATGGTGAAATCCGCGATCAGTACAAATTGCGGCGCGGCATCTGGGAAGCCAAAGACACCAGCGACAACCTGGACACCGAAATCAAAAAGAAACTGGCGACGGGCTACCCAAGGCACAATACGATCTTTGAAAACACCAAACGCGCCGTGCTGTTTCAGAACGGCGAAATCGTGCTCGATACTGACATTACAAAAGCCGACAACCTCGAGCAACTGCTGCACCAATTTCTGGCGTACACGCAACCGCAAATCGAGAGCTTCCATCATGCCGTGACCGAATTCAAACGCCAGATTCCAAAACTTGGCGAGAGTCTGGCGCAGATCATTCAAAAAGCAAAACGCGACAACAAAACCTTCAAAGCCAGCCTGGAGACCTTCTGGGAACTCTGCAAATCGAGCTTAAACCCCAGCACCAAACTCGAGGAAGTCGAAGACATGCTGGCGCAACACTTGTTGACCGAACGCATTTTTCGCAGTGTTTTCAACAACCCCGACTTTGTCACCCGCAACGCCATCGCCCGCGAACTCGAGAAGGTCGTGACCGCACTGACCAGCAAAAGTTTTTCTCGAGCCGATTTTTTGAGCAAGCTCGATTACTTTTACAAAGCCATTGAGGAAGCCGCCCGCACGATTGGCGATTACAGCGAAAAGCAATCGTTTTTAAACACCGTTTACGAACAATTTTTTCGCAGTTACAGCACCGACACCGCCGACACCCACGGCATTGTGTACACCCCCGCACCGATTGTCAAATGGATGGTCGCCAGCGTCGAAAAAGCCTTGCAACAAGAATTTGGCAAATCGTTAAGCGACACCGGCGTTCATGTCCTAGACCCCTGCGTTGGCACTGGCACGTTCATGCTCGAGTTGATGGAACGCATCGGCAACAGCAACCTGCCGCACAAGTACGCCCACGAATTGCACTGCAACGAAGTCTTGTTGCTGCCGTATTACATTGCCGCCCAGAACATAGAACACGAGTATTTTGAACGCACCGGCGAGTACAAACCCTTTGACGGCATTGTTTTTGCCGACACCCTGGACATGAAACGCGTTCAAGCCGACATGTTTGCCCCAGAGAACACCGAACGGATTGCCGCCCAAGAAAAAACCGAGATTTTTGCGATTATTGGCAATCCACCGTACAACGCAACTCAAGAAAATGAAGGTGACAATAACAAAAATCGTAAATACCCCGAATTGGATCTAAGAATTCGGAAGACATATGTTAAAAATTCTCGAGCATCATCACATAATAAAATCTATGATATGTATGTTCGATTCTTTCGGTGGGCAATAGATAGATTAGAAGATCGAGATGGGATAATATGCTTAGTTACCAACAATTCATTTTTAAATCAGTATGCTTTTGATGGTATGAGAAAAGAAATTCTTAAAGACTTTACTTCGATTTATATTTTTGACTTAGGAGGTAATGTAAGACAAAATCCGTCAATATCAGGAACTACTCATAATGTATTTGGTATACAAGTTGGTGTAACAATCAGCTTACTTATAAGAAATTATGCCAAATTTCCTGATAAAAAACTGGTATTTTTAAAACATTTTAAGATTGATGAAATGATTAAAAAACAAGCTAAATATTCTTTTCTAGAAAAATCTAGCGATATTGATGGTTTAAATTGGACAAATTTAGCTTGGAATGATAATGGAAGTTGGTTTGATAATGAAAATTCGGATCACTATTCTATTTTTCCAGTAATGGCAAGTAAAGAAGCTCGAAATAGCATTGTGGGGAGCGAAAATGTAATATTTAAAAGCTATAGTCTTGGAATTTCAACAAATAGAGACGAATGGACATACGATTTTTCATTTGACAAATTGGTAGAAAAAATTAACTTAACTATTGATTTTTATAACTCTGAAGTTGATAGATGGCAAAGAAAATCAAATTCAATAACAGTTGTTGATGATTTTGTTTTATATAAAGATGATAAAATAAAATGGAGTCGAGATCTAAAAGCAGACTTAAAAAGAAAAAGACTATCCGAATACTCTAAAGAAAAAATTCGAGTATCTTTATATCGTCCATTTATTAAGCAAAATTTATTTTTAGATAGGATTATGAATGAAGAGGTTTACAGTCAGCCTAAAATATTTCCTAATAATTTATCCGAATTAGAGAATTTGGCAATTTGTGCTACTGGTGCTGGATCTGAGAAACCTTTTATGGTGTTAGTAGCAACCACAATTTCAGACCTTCATCTGGTTGGCTCTGGTGCTGGATCACAATGCTTTCCCTTCTACGTTTACAACGAAGACGGTTCTCACCGCCGCGAAAACATTACGGACTGGGCGCTCGAGCAATACCAGAACAAATACGGAAAAGACATTACCAAATGGGACGTGTTCCACTCCATTTACGGACTGCTGCACAGCCCCGAATACCGAACCAAATACGCGGCAAACTTAAAACGCGAACTGCCACGAATTCCACTGGTCACACCTGCGGCGTTCAAAGGATTTCTCGAGGCTGGACGCTTGCTTGCCAAACTTCATGTGGAATACGAAACCGCGCCAGAATTTAAGCTCAAACACCTCGAGAATCGGGACGTGCCCTGGACTTGGGTTGTGACCAAAATGAAACTCTCGAAAGACAAAACGCAATTGATGGTCAACGACGCACTGACGCTAACAGGAATTCCGCCCGAAGTCCTCGAGTACAGACTCGGCAACCGCAGTGCGCTCGAATGGATTGTTGACCAATACCAGATCAGCACCGACAAACGAAGCGGCATTGTGACCGACCCGAACAACCCCGACGACCCCGAATACATTGTGCGACTGGTCAAAAAAGTGGTGACGGTCAGCCTCGAGACGGTACGAATTGTGAAGGGATTACCAAATCTCGAGGTTGAGGTTGATGCGTGATTGAACGCAGGTGAGGGTGCAAGGGCGACCCCTCCGTCTCTCGCTGCGCTCGAGCCACCTCCCCTACTTCGCAGGGGAGAACAAGGGCATGGCATGGGCGCTACTTCGTGGGGGAGAACAGGCAGGGTAAATGTGCTGGGTTTTGTGTGGTTTCTCGAGAAAACTCCGCGCCCACCCAAACAAAAACCTCCTGAAAAGTAACCCCCTATGCAATAGGGGGTCGCCGCACAACAATTGACTAAAAGTAAACGCTATCGTCAAGCAAGCAACAAAAACCGGCGGGGGGTCGCCCTTGCACCCAGCCTGTTATCTCGAGTGTTGCAACTTGTAGCTAAAAACACGCTCGATTGTCAAGTAAGCAACAGAAAACCGGCGGGGGTCGCCCTTCCCTCCAGTCATCCCCTCGAGTATTGCAAAACAGGTAAAATCGGTTGTGAAAACCTACAACCGTAAACTGATTCCTTTCGCGCAACAAATGCGGCGTGAGATGACCAGAGCCGAGGCGCGGTTGTGGTTTGGGTTACTGCGGGATTTTACGCCTCGAGTTCGGCGGCAACGTCCTTTTGGGCGCTTTATCGTGGATTTTTATTGTGCGGCTTGCAAGGTGGTGATTGAAGTTGATGGAGCGCAACATTTCACGCCTGAAGGTTTGGTTGCGGACGCGGAACGCACGGCGTTCCTTGAGGGTTTGGGTTTGCGGGTCTTTCGCTTTTCCAACGTGGATGTGCTCGAGAATCTGTCTGGTGTGGGTGCGCGTTTGTTGGAAGTCTTGAAGGTTGAACTCAATCAAATTTGATGCTCGAGCACGTGAGGGGGTTAATCCTGATGCTCGAGCTTCATTTCGTTGCCGTTTAACGCATCTCGAGAAACCTTAACTTTTCCCGCCCATTACCGTGGTCTGCACCAACCCAAACGATGCTCGAGCGCGAATGTCAGTCGATGAGCTTCCGATCAGCACTTCAAACTCGCCCGTTTCGGCAACCCAAGCGTGTTGCAGGTCGTCCCAGAACGCAAAATCTCGAGGCTCGAGGTTGAGGGTGACGGTTTTGGTTTCTCCAGGCTCGAGGGAGATTTTGCTGAAGTTTTTGAGTTCTTTGTTCGGGCGGTGAACGCTGGCGGTCACGTCACTCACGTAAACTTGCAGGATTTCTGACCCCGCTCGAGTGCTGGTGTTGGTTAAGTCCACTTGAATGCTGAGGTTTTGATCTGGCTCGAGTTTGTCGGTGCTCAGGCGTAAGTTGTTGTACTCAAAGCTCGAGTATGAAAGCCCAAAACCGAATGGAAACAGGGGCGTGACGGCTTTTTTCTCGTAATACCGATAACCGACGAAAATCCCCTCGCCGTAATACACGCGCCCGTTGTCACCTGGGTAATTGATGAACGTTGGGTTGTCCTCGAGCCTTAAGGGGTAGGTTTGGGTCAGTTTGCCGCTTGGATTCACAATGCCAAACAACACATCGGCAATCGAATTCCCGCACTCCTGTCCAGGAAACCAAGCCTGAACCACGCCAGCAACCCGCTCGAGCCAGGGCATGACAACCGGCGAACCCGTTTGAAGCACGACAATCGTCTTGGGGTTGGCTGCCGCCACACGTTCAATCAGCGCGACCTGTTCGCCTGGAAGCTCGAGGTTGATGCGGTCGTGTCCTTCAGATTCCCAGTCGCCGTTTGTGCCAACGAACACCAGTGCCACGTCCGAATTGGCTGCGAGAGTCGCGGCGCGATCTATGGCGTCGCTGGCAATCGGTGGCAGGTGTCCCAAGCGGAAGGCAGCGAAAAAACGGACATCGGCGTTGTTGTACTCGAGGCTGAGTTGATAGGTCTTTCCAGCGATCAGCGAAATGCTGCCGGTGGCTTCTGTGCTGCCAAAACCAAAGAAACTCTCGCCTTTGGTTTGACCCGTCCAGTTGTCAACGACTTCTTGTCCGTCCACCAGAACACGGGTTTTGCCAACGCTTTGCACGCCAAATTGATGAACGCCGCTCGAGTCTGGAGTGTAGGTGGTGCTTAATCGTGCTGAGAACTCGGTTGGGTTGACTCCAGGCGCAATTTCACCAAACATCAACTGCTCGCTGCCCTGAACCACCTGGCGGCTGACTGCCGCACCGCTCAAATCGTGGTTGTTAAAATATTCGAGCTTGAAACCAGACCCAGAACCAGTGTTGACCTGTTTCCCCTCGAGTTTCGGCAGCAACTTGTGATTGGTGCAACCCAGTTCGTAACCGAGTGCCACATCGTTTGCTACAGCGTTTTGCAAGCCCTCAAACGGATTGACCACATAATGGGCACTGACCTGAGCGCTGCCGCCGCCCATGATCTGGGCGGTTTTGACGTTGGGTCCAATCACGGCAATGGATTTGAGTTTGGATTTCTCGAGCGGCAAAATATTGTCGGCGTTCTTTAACAGCACCATGCTTTCGCTGGCGGCACGGCGTATCAAAGTCCGGTGCTCGGGGCGGTCAAGCGCTTGCTCGGGTTTGGGTTTGGGGTCTTCAAACGCGCCTGCGCGTTCAACAATTCGCAAGATACGCCGTGCCGCCTCATCAATCGCCTCGAGATTGACCGTTCCAGATTCCACCGCTTTGACCAGCGCCTCACCGCGCCAACGGGTTGGTCCTGGCATCTCGAGGTCGAGTCCGTTGTTGGCGGCGTTGACGGTGCTGTTCGTGCCCGTCCAATCGGACATCACCATGCCATCAAAACCGTACTCGGTCTTGAGAATACCTTGCAATAATTCCGCGTTTTCATCGCTATGAGTGCCATTGATTTTGTTGTACGAGGACATCACGCCCCAGGTTTTGGCGACCTTCACGGCGGCTTCAAATGGCGGCAGGTAAATCTCGCGCAGGGTGCGCTCAGAAATTTCGCTGCTGATGGTGTTGCGCTGAAATTCGGATTCGTTGCCAATAAAATGCTTGACCGTCGCGCCAACTTTTTGCGATTGCAAGCCCGTGATGTAACCGACCGCCATCTGCGCGGTCAGGTATGGGTCTTCGGAATAACACTCGAAATTGCGCCCGTTCAGCGGCGAACGGTGAATGTTGACTGTCGGCGCGAGCAGCATCTGCGCCCCTTTTGACTTCGCCTCCTGCCCAAGTGCCGCACCAACCTCAAACATCAAATCTCGGTCCCAACTCGAGGCGAGTGCCACCCCGACAGGAAAACACGCCGCCGTGACGCCCGAGCTGACCAACGACCCGCCACCCCGAGCGCCGTTCGGACCGTCGGAAACTTTGATCGATGGAATGCCCAGGCGCGGGATTGCCACGGTTTCCCAGAAGTTTGCGCCCGCCATCAGCGATACTTTTTCGGTCAGGGTCAGTTGTGCCAGCAGCGATTCGATACGGTCTTGTTGCTCGAGCGTGTTCATTGGTTTCTCCTGTACAGATTTAAAAATAGTCATTGCATTGTCTCCTTGCAACTTCGTCCCTTGCGAGATTTGTGCCGCTGCAAGTCAGGTTTTCCAGTGGTTGTGTGCCTTCATGCGGCGCTCCTCCAGGGTGGTTTAGCCGTTGAGGAGCGCACGATCAGTGAAGTCGGAAAGCACGGATGCGGCTCGTTTGGGGTTTCCCCTCGAGCCAAATTGCAAAGGAGCTGTGCGGCAGCCGCGCCCATCTCGCGCAAGGGTTGACGCACGGTGGTCAACGGTGGATTGGAGTTGGCAGCCCGCGCCGAGTCGTCAAATCCAATCACCGACAGGTCTTCGGGAACGCGCAAACCCATGATCTGCGCAGCCCACAAAATTCCGATAGCCATCTCGTCGCTGGCGGCAAAAATTGCCGTTGGCGGCTCGGTCAGGCGCAGCAGGTTCAGGGCTGCCTCTTGTGCCGCAGTTTCGACCCAACAATCCAGGGTGTTGCAGATCACCAGATAGCTGCCTGGGGTGGTCAGCCCAGCCAGTGCCAGGGTTTCCAAAAAACCTTCACCGCGCTCGAGCGCATCCGCCCGAGGAACGTAAACCGTGTCCTGCCTGGATTTGATGGCTTCGGTTGGAAAGTGCATGTGTGCAATTCTGGTGTGCCCCAGCTCGAGCAAATGCCGTGCCGCCAGTTGACCGCCGCGTTTGTTGTCCGCCCGAATCGTGTAGGGTCCGTCGGCATTGATCGACACGACCGGAATCGAATTCATAAAAATCTGGTGTTCAATCGCCACGGGCATCAAGAGCAGCACGCCATCGGCAAGACTGCGCAGCAGGGTCGCCCGTTCGAGTTCGCGCTTAACATTGCTCGAGGTGGTGAAGACCGCCAGATCGAAACCGTTTTTTTCGGCGGCGACGCTCGCTCCCAGCAGTATTTCGCTCAGGTACAAGGAATCAAACTGCGGCAAGATCACGCCCAACAAATTCATGCTGCGCCCAGCCAGCACCCGCGCCGCCGAATTTGCCACGTAACCGCACTGGGCGATTGCCTTCAAAACCCGTTGACGGGTCTCTTCTGACATGCCATTTTTGCCGTTGATGACATTGGAAACAGTCATTTTGGAAACGCCGGCGACACTGCCCACGTCGGCAAGTGTGACTCCTGAATTGGATTGTGCCATGAAAAGACCTCGTAAGGTGTTAAATACAACTAAACAACAGTGCTTTCAAACAAAAGCCCACGCTTTAGCGGTAAATCTGCTTTCTTTGGCGGTAAAGTTACAAACTTTGATCGTATTTGTCAAGTCTCAAAAAATTGCAGGCGGGGGCTAAAGTGCCAGTGGCGAACAAGCGGTGGTCAACCTCTCCAAACTCGAGTGCGCGGCAACCCTCAAACTGGCTGCCAGCAGAAATGACAGTCAAAGCGTGACCCTTGGGTGACCGCCAGCAAATGTGCGTGAATTTCACAGACCACTCGAGTTTGGAGTCTTGCTGCAACACAGTTCAGCATTTGCACAGCAAAGCCTGAAATCATGAACAGGCGAAAAAAACGGCATGTGTTCGGGTTCGGATAGGTCAAACCCTCAAAGCCGTGCTAGAATTTCGCGCGCGCCCTGCAGATGCAAGACCCGCGCCGAAATCTGAGAAGGAAACCTGTTTTTGGTGCACCCGACAGAATTCGAATCTGTGACCTTTGCCTCCGGAGGGCAACGCTCTATCCGGCTGAGCTACGGGTGCGAACAAGACACCGAACGCAAGCAGGCATCTGACCCGAGCGTACAATGACAACCCCAAGAGTGCAAGAGTGCATCAACAAGTACAACGTGACCCAAAAGTCACAGGAGGCAGTAACGTGAGAGAAACACCGAAGAAATACGCAGCCCTCGAGCAATCCGAACCCACCTCCAAACGCACCGTCCTGGCAAGGGTCGTTCTTGGCGTGGTGGCGGTGGCGTTGCTGGCGGGCATGATCGTGCAATTTACCCCCAACCTGGCATCGTTGACCGGCGGCGTGCAACGCACCGATGGCAAGACCTTGTTCAGCGTCAATGGCGCACCTGTCACCGAACAAGATTATGAACGCACCAAACAACAAAACCAATTGTTCGGACTCGCCAACGGCGGAACCTTTGGGCAAGATGTCAACAACCTTTTAATGAACCAACTCGTGCTCGTCTCGAGCGCCCGCCAAGACGCAAGCCGCACCAATGTCAGCGGCGGCGATGTCAGCAAGTACATCACCGACCTTCGCGCCCAACGCCAACTGACCAAAGATTCGGATTACACCGCTTTTGTCCAGTCCAACGGTTACAACGATGCGACCTTCCGCGATGCCGTGCGTCAACAATTGCAACTGACCAAGCGCATCGAAGAGATTCAAAAAGGCGTCACCATTTCGGACGCCGAATTGAAATTCTTTTACGACCAGAACAAAAACAATTACAAAGAAACCGACCGCATTCTGGCGCGTCAAATTGTGGTGGACAAACAAGGCGATGCCGATGCGATTCGAGCCAGCCTCAAAGCGGGCGAAGCCTTCGACAAACTGGCGCACGAAAAGAGCACCATCGGCAAAGATCAAGACGGCGCATTGGGCGCAAAAACAGGTGAGAAGGTGCCGCAACCGATTGCGGACATTGCCCTGCCCAAAAACATTGCCGATGCCGCATTTAAACTCAAACAGGGCGGCGTGACCCCAACCATCGCGGACGGTGGCAAGTTCTACATTGTCAAAGTCGAAAAATTCTTGCCTGCGGGCGTGCCCAGCTTTGAAACCCTGAAAGCCAAAATGGACAAAGGCACAGACGGCAAAGAGACCAACAAGCTGACCCAGGACGCCAAAGCCCTAAAAGGCAACGGTGCCATCGAGGCTTGGGTCAAGGGCTTGCAGCAAAACGCCAAACTCGAGTTTCCAAAAGACTCCACCATGGACTTTTACGATCCAGCCGTCGCCACGGTCGGCAAGACCGACATCAAGCTCTCGGAACTCAACCGTGCCGTTTACAGCAACCAGCAAATTCAACAATTCTTGCAGCAAGGTGCGCAGGGTGCGACGTTGGTCGAGCAATTCTTC
The DNA here is from genome assembly GCA_025352125.1 of Deinococcales bacterium. Classification (GTDB taxonomy): domain Bacteria; phylum Deinococcota; class Deinococci; order Deinococcales; family JAAFIG01; genus JANXTZ01. The sequence continues at coordinate 9,841 of JANXTZ010000027.1, forward strand.
AAACCACAAAGCCTGGACAACCTGATCAACCAAGAGGTCGCCGTGCAAGCCGCCAAGAAGAGTGGTCAGCCATTCTTTGGCGCTGGCGCTGATATCTTGCAACAAATTCAAAATTACCAATCCAAAGACACGACCATCACCGATGCGGATGTCAAAAAATACTACACCGACAACGTTGCCACCTACACCACTCCAGCCAGCGCCGACATTCAGGAAGCAAGCTTCAAGACCCTCGAGCAAGCCAAGGCATTCCGTGCCGCGTTCATTGCTGGCGGAACGGATTTTACCAAGGACGCCGCCAGACAAAAAGGAACCGTCACCGAAACTGGTTCTGTGACCCCAGAAAGCGTCAATCCGGCTTACAAAAAAGTCTTGTTTGACGCCAAAGCCTTGACCAAGGCGGGCGCGTTGCAGGTCTCTGACGTGATCGCCAACAACAAGCAGTTTATTGTGGTCGGCGTGAAATCCTACATCGAAAAGAGCGTCAAACCATTTACCGAGGTCGCTGCCGATGCCAAAGACAAAGCCTTGATTGGCAAACGCGCCGTGGTCGGACAAAAATGGTTGACTGACACTGTCAAAGCCGCAAAGCCCGTCAAGAAATACGACGATGTGCGCAAGCAAATCGAGCTTCGCGCCAAGAAAGCCGATGCCGACAAAGCCGCCGCAGATGCCAAGCGCAAAGCTGAACTCGAGAAGCAGAACAAGGCGACGCCGACAACTCCTGGTGCAACCACCACACCAGCAACCACACCACCCACCACCCCGACCACAACGCCCACCACCCCAGCCACACCAGCTTCAAAATAAAGTCTTCAACACCGAGCAACGCACGACTGAAATCAGTCGTGCGTTCTTTATTTCGCAATCATGGCATGATGAAACCCCGCCTCTGGATGCTCGAGCGAAGTCAAACTCAAACAAGGAAATTCATGAAATCAAACGCTTTAGCTTTGCCATTCGAATTTAAAATTTTGTTGCTCGAAAGTATGTTTGGCGCTCTCGCCAACCGTGCTTTGACGGTGGTGATCGGTTATCAAATTTACGCCCTGACCAAAAACCCGCTCAGCCTCGGATTTTTGGGACTGGTCGAGGCGATTCCTGCCCTGTCGCTGGCACTTTTTGGCGGCCATGTCGCGGACCGTCTGGATCGCCGAGCAATCGTCTTGGTCACCCGAGCCATCAATATTTTATGCATCATCGCGTTTGCCGTGTTCTCGCTCGAGCCGCAACGTTTTGGATTGCTTTCCATGTACGCCGTCGTGTTTGTCGCCGGTCTTGCCAGGGGTTTCGGCGATCCTGCCGCCAGCGCCTTTGAAACCCAGGTGATCCCGCAAGCCACCTTCGTTCGCTCGAGTGCGCTGCTCTCGAGCGTCGGGCAGGGCAGTTCGATCATTGGTCCAGCGTTGGGCGGCGTTGCCTACGATGCCTTCGGCGTAACGGCAACTTATGTCTTGATTGCCGTGCTGCTCGGCTTTTCATGGCTGTGCATTGCCAGTCTGCGCAGCAAACCCGTTCCCGTCCCCGACGAGACTGAAAACATCTGGCAAAGCATTTTGGAGGGCGTGCGATTTGTGTTCGCCAATCAGGTGCTGGTCGGTTCGATGGCGCTGGATTTGATCGCGGTCTTGTTCGGTGGCGCGGTGGCGTTGCTGCCCGTGTTTGCCAACGATATTCTGCACGTCGGCGCTGGCGGTCTGGGTTTACTCAGCGCCGCAACCTCCATCGGCACACTGATTACCATGCTGATTGCCACCCGCTACCCACCAACCCGCATGGCGGGACGCAACCTGATGCTGGCGGTCGCAGGTTTTGGCTGCTCCATCATTGTGTTTGCCCTCTCGAGAACCCTCTGGCTCTCGATGCTCGCCCTGGCACTTTCGGGTGCGTTTGATGGTGTCAGCATGATTATTCGCAGCGCCATTCAACGCATCATGTCTCCCGAGCACATGCGCGGCAGAATTGCCGCCGTGACCTGGATTTTCATTGGTTCGAGCAACGAGATCGGCGCGTTTGAAAGTGGTTTCGCCGCGAGCTTGCTGGGGGTTGTGCGTAGCGTCTGGATGGGTGGACTGGTGACGCTCGGCGTGGTGGCAGGCAGCGCGATACTCGCCCCGAAACTCCGAGATTTAAGGCTCGAGGATGATGGCAAAGTGGTATCTTAAATTTGGCGGCAGGCAGGCTCATGAATCCCTCGAGCATCACCAGTCGAAGGTACTCCAACGCGGGTCTGCAAGCAAGAACCACTTCTCCAAACCTCAAATGCCCTAAACTTGTGCCATGAAAGTATTCTGGATTTTTGTATCGGTGTTTTTCATGGTTCTCGCTCCTGCCAAAGCCCAAGAATTTCACCTGACCACCGTCAGTTTGCAAAGTGCACCAGAATCCACACCGACCATCGCAAAAAGCTTAAACGCCCTGCAAACCCTGTTTGGCAACCTCGAGCCAGGGTTTGCGGGATCACAAATTTCCAAACGCCTGCTGGTCTGGGCGATTCCCTGGATGGGTGCGGGTGTGCTGGGCTTGTGGCTCTCGAGCAGCGATTCACAAAAAGGCTTCTGGGGCATGAGCGGCGCTTGGGGCTTTGTCAACGGCGCAATTGCTCTGATTGGTTTGCTGGGCGCTGAAACAAGTGATTACGGGGCGTTACGAACCACGCTTTGGATCAACGCGGGTCTTGACGTGTTGTACGTGGCGAGTGGTTTGTATTTGCTGTCCAGACCCGAAGAAACCTGGCGCGGCGGCGGCGTGGCAATCCTCGTGCAAGGCGGATTTTTGCTGGTGTTCGATATTGTACATGCCCTGCTTGTCCCCGTTTAAACCTCGAATGAATCTTTATGGTCATCGTGAACTTTGTCAGGGGCTTGAAACTCACGTTTCTCAAAGACTTCTCGAGAAGTTCAAGCATTGCGGCGGTACACTTTAAGCCAATGAAATCCCGAGCGTTGGGCATGTTTTTGGTGTGCTTGTTGGCATTGTCATTTTCCAAAGCCGATCCCGTCGCGCCAGGGATTCAACTCTTTGAAAAAACCCTCGAGTTGCTTGACACCAACTATTACGGTTACTCGAGTTTTGACCTGAAAAATGTGCGTGACCAATTTCAACCTCAGCTTGATAAGAACTGCAAAAACCTTGACCCATGCCCGTTCAGTGCCTTGGATGCCGTGGTGACAGATTTAATCTCGAGCTTGAATGATCCGCATACCTACCGTTTAAGTGTGGATCAAACCAAAATCAGAGACCGCGAATTTGCGGGTCAAAGTTTGCTGACCGCCAGCATCGGTGTGCGCCTGACCAGCCTGCCCGATGCCGACGTGCTGCTGGTCAATCGGGTTTTGCAGGGCAGCCCTGCCGACAAGGCAGGTTTAAAACGAGGCGACAGAATTTACAGATTTGGAGATTTCAAAACCAGTCAATTTCAAAATGACATTCAAGCCATTGAAGCCTTCAAGGCGCTCGAGGCAGAAAACAAAACTTTCAAAATTCGTCTTGCCAGTCCAGACGCTCCAACCCGCACGCTCGAGGTCACACCTACCAATCTTGCGCCCTGGAATCCTCAACTCGAGTGGCGCGGCAATGTTGCAATCATCACCATTTTTCAGTTTAAAGCCGGTGGGCAAGTTGCCAATAAGATTCATGCGCTCGTGCGTCAAGCCCAAAAAAATCAAGCCCGAGCCATCGTTTTAGACGTGCGCGACAGCGCAGGCGGTCTGGTCACCGAGATGCTTGCCAGCGTTGGCGCGTTCCTCGAGCATCCAGTTTTACTGGACGAATTTCGTTGGGGAAAACTGAAATTCGAGTTTCTGAATGGCAAATTTGTCCAAACCGAAAACGACAACAGCGTGACCACCGTGCCGTTGGTGGGACAACCCACGCTCTGGACGGGCAAGCTTGCCGTGCTGACCAACAGCATTGCCAAAAGTGCGCCAGAATACTTGGCGTACCTGCTGCAAAAAAACGCCCGCACCAAAGTCTACGGCACGCCGACCCTGGGTGCGCTCGACACCAGCAACAGCTTTTTTAATTTGCCCGACGGCTCGAGCATGGCAATCAGTTTGGGACGCGCCCAAAATGCGGACGGCACAAAATTCCCTGTCAGGGTCACACCAGATCAGATTGTACCCGATGACATGCTGGCGCTCAGTTTGGGACGAGATTTGATTCTCGATACGGCGCTAAGGTCTCTCGAGGATGTTGGGAATTGATTCCCTCGAAGATTGTCTTCAGGCTTTTTGACGTTTGGTTTTGTAATCCCACTTTGGGTCAAATTCTACCGTGCCGAGAAACTTGAGAATCTCGAGTTGCTTTTTGCAGAACTTGTTCTTGAAGTGGTTTTTTGATCGCCTCGAGTTTGGTTCGGTTTTCAAATTTGTCTTTCATCAAATCCCTTCAGGTCGTCAAATCAAAATCCCGTTCTCCCAATGCCACCCGTTCAGGTTTTACCACTGTTGCACCCCCGAGATCGGGCAGCAACTTCCCAGGGTTCATGATGCCGTTTGGGTCAAAGGCGTGCTTGACGCGCCAGTACGCCTCCAAGGTGGCTCGAGGGGTCGCCTCAGTCATGAAGCCGCGTTTCATCAAGCCAATACCATGTTCGCCACTCAAAACGCCGCCATGTCTCAACGCAACCCGGGCAATTTCGTGCGCGAATTCGTCCACCTGTTCGATATTGTCGGTGGTGCGGTTGAACAAAATGTTCGGGTGCAAATTGCCGTCGCCCGCATGACCAAAAATCGCAAACGGAAACGGGTAGCGTTTTGCAATCTCCTGCATTTCCCGCATCGCAGGCTCGAGTGTGCTGCGCGGCACCACAATGTCTTCGTTGAAACGGTTTGGACGAATGTTGCCAAGAGCAGGGGAGACGCTGCGCCGCGCCTTCCAGAGTTGCGCCGCCTCGAGTGCATCGGCAGCCAGCTTCACCTGGGTCGCGCCAGCCTCACGGAACGCCTCGGCGGCACTTTCAATCTCGAGGTTGACAACTGCTTCATCATCACCGTCGCAATCGCAAACCAGAATCGCCTCGGCATCAATCGGCAGACCCATGTGCAAGAATTGTTCCACCGCCCGAATGCTGTTCTGATCCATCAACTCGAGCTTCGCGGGCGTCAAGCCTCTGGCGGTAATCAATGCCACGGCTCGCCCCGCCTGCCCCAAGTCGGAGAACACCGCGAACGCCGTGCGCGTGAATTTCGGGATTGGCTCGAGCTTCAAAATGGCTTGGGTGACAAACGCCAGCGTGCCCTCAGAACCAATGATCACCCCAGGAATGTCCAAACCCTCGCGGTTCATGCGCCTGATCTCACCATCGCTCGTGACAAACTCGAGTTCGAGCACATAATCGCCAGTCACACCCTTTTTTAGACACTGTGGACCCCCAGCGTTTTCGGCAATGTTGCCGCCAATCGTACTCTGTCGGCTCGAGGCAGGATCGGGCGGATAGTACAACCCAACACTTTTGGCTTTGACGCTGATCGCGTCCGTAATCACGCCTGGTTGCACCGTCGCCGTCCGAGAGAATTCATCAACCTCGAGTTTGGTCATTTTGTTGGTGGCAACCATGATGCACGCGCCAACAGGCACAGCCCCGCCAGACAGACCGCTCGAGCCTCCACGCGGCACAACCGGAATCTTGTAAGCATTGCAGAGCTTTAACGTGTTCGCCACGTCCTGGGTGGTTTCAGCAATTACAACTGCCACGGGCGCGGGACCTTGAGCGATGGCATCGTAACGGTACAAGAGCATTTCTGTCGGGTTGGTGTGCAATTTGTTGCCCAAAACGGCTTTTAACGCCTCGAGCAAGGCATTGGGAACGGAATGTGATTCGACCTTCATGGGTTTAGCCTACCGCACTCGAGTCTGGATTTCAGGGGCGAATGATAGGCGCACCGTCCTCGAGTGTGTAACCTACGTTTTTGAGTGCTTCATTCTGAACTATTGGGTTTTGTGATGTTATATCTGGGTCAACGTCACAACTTGCAAATAGGATTGATAAAATTGCTAAATGTGTAAAATAAAATTTCTTATGTGACTCTCTTGATGGTATGAATGCTACTTGTATATAATTTTGTAGCCGCTTAGTTGCCGTTGGTCGTTTTTTGTTTCATCTATGACAAAGCTTTGTTTGTTGATCTGAAAATAATCACCTCTAAACGATAAAAAATCAGAATTTTTTGCTTCAAAAATCATTTTTTGTTTATTAAATTTAAAATTTTTATTTCTTCGTAGTTTTCTTTATATCTTTTTATTAAGATATAGTCATTCTTAGACTTAATAAAACTTATTATTCCCCCAAAAGAAGATTGGAAAGCTAGAGAGAAATCCTGTGATCCATACAAAGTCTTCCCATTTTGATTTTCCACAATAAAGCAAACATCGCGGATACACCCAAGAATTCCTTCAACAGATTTTGCAATTTTAAGCAATTTTTTAAGCTGTAGAGTGCCATTAACAATCTTGTAAACTTCAATAAATTTTCCGCAAGAATCTAACTTTTGAGCCATGACGGTATCAGATTTAAGTTGAAAAACTTGAAGATTTTGTTCTCCGCAATTGGGACGCGTCTTATTAATGATTGAAAAAAAGCTAGAACTTCCACTTGTTCCAGGAAAAGATTGACTCTCGAGAATTTGAGAAATCGTTATTCCGACAGGTAAATCACCATGCGTAGGGTTTAAAATTTCCACCTTTTCATCTATTTTTTTGTCGTTTAGTTTGACAACTTTTCCAGTATTTTTAGACAATAGATCGTAACTCGTGTTCAAAGGAACTCCACCTAAAGTAGACCAAATCACAAAATTTTTGCTGATTACGTAAGGTTCTGAAGTGCCAAACCCATGAAATGCACCGTTAAATTTCCATAAAATTTTTTTCCCAGAAAGGTCAATTGCAATTCCAGACAAACGATCCTCTGTACCAGCAGAAGTATCAGAGCTGCTGTTGTAACTTAGGTAAATCAGATTATTATCAACAAGTATTCCGTATTCTGAATTTGTGGTTTCAGGAAGTTGCAAAGCCCATTTTTTGATCCCAGATTTTGCTTCAAAAGCTATAAATTGATGTTTCAGTGTTATTGCAAATACCAGGTTTTTTTGTGATGCGATCACGGATGTTACAGGTTCACTGTAACGCCAACTAACTTTTCCAGCTAAGGAATCAAGAGCAGTTAATCTTTTATTGGAAATGCAGATTGTTAAATCGTTTATGCTTAAAACATTATTCAGTGCTTCATCAACTTTGACTGTCCATACTGGTTTGATTGTTTGTGTTTCCAAAGCTATTGCTCGAATTCCAACTCCAAAGCTTCCTAAGTTGATAAATACTGAAAATAAGGCAATTATTCCCAAAGCCAAAGCTATTTTGAAAAGTGAATTTTGCTGTGGAATGTTGACTTGACTCACTCCTTGACTTTGCTGCGACGCAATCGAGGCAATCATGCTTATAAAAGCCAGCGTCAAAAACCCAAAAATAAATGTCAGTATTCGTTTCATCATCCCCATACACTCTTCCCCTTCCATGAGAAACCTTCTCATCTCCGTGCCATTCAGAAATCTCGAGCGTCAAAAATTATGTCCTTGCAAATCTGGAGCGTTTAATCTCCTTAAATCATCTTTAATGCTATTAACTTACCAGAAAAGCGCATCAAAGTAATATTTTTAAACTCAATTATATTTTTTATGTAATCAAATTCATTTAAACCAGCTAATTTAATAGAATATTCTTTAGCTCGTTTTTTAAAGTTAAAAACAAGTACAGAATTATTCTCGTAGAAAAAGTAAATTAACTCATTATCCGAATAAACACTGCGAATTTTTAAGTCTGGATACTTTCCTGAAAATAAAACTTTAGCCGATTCAAGTCCAAATACCTCTCCAGAACCAGTCTCAACAACTAAAGCATCCGTACCCGATTGCACCAATCTCAATTCATCGCGTCCCAGACCCTCATAACGAGCTTCTGATCTGATAGGTAAATCAATAAACGAAAAGCGCTCAATAGTTGAAGCATAACCACCCGAAAGATATACCCAAAGTTTTTTGTTGATAACAAGAAAATAATAACCAGAACTTCGATCTTGAGCACCTGGAAGTTTACTTGCTTCAAGTTTTGGATCAGCTTCTTTTACAATAACGGTGTCCGTGCTTAACTTTTTACCATCGATAATATTGAGTTTTGATAACTTAAAATTAAGATCACCAGCAACGTAAGGAAGATTGGATACCTTTGCTACATATATAAGTTTTGATTCTATGAAAATTGGATCTCCTAAACTACTCCAAATAATTCTACCATTACTTGCATCAATAGCAATGGTCATATACGAAGGTACTAATCCAAAAAAAACTGCTTTACAAACAATCACTCCATTAGATTGAAATAGTGGTGTAAATTTGTCAGGAATAACTTGAATTGGTTTATTCGTTGTTTTGGTAATCCAAAGCTGTTTTCCAGTTTTGATGTCATGAGCGCTTATGTCACCATGACTGGCAATAACAACGTTATTAAGAATCGTAATTTCTGTCACTCGACCAGAAGTGTTAACCGACCAAAGAATTTTCCCAGATTTAGTATCGAGAGCAAGAAGTTTGTTTTCAGCGATACTTGTAAATAAGCGATTCCCTTCGATACGGATTGAACCCTGAAATGCACCTTTCTTTAGCCATGAGGTTTTTCCAGTTAACGTATTTACTGCATGAAGAGAACCGTTATACACAAAATGCGTTGTATTTTCACCAATTGAAGTTGTTAGACTTGTGTCAGGAAAGCTAGATTCATCGCGGTCTATTTGGGATTGCCATAGGACTTGTGGTACGAGTTCAGCCGCTCGAGCCTCAAAACCGAAACGGTACTGCCCTTCAAACATTGCGAGCAAAGCGATCATTCCCAAAATAATTGCAAAAGAATTTTTTTTCATCCTCAAATCGTACCCCTGAAAATATGAACCTTCACTCATGAAACATATGCAGGCATTGCATCTCGGGCTTTCTTACGCACAAAAACAAACCTTGAACACTGGAGTGACCCGAGTTGCTCAAAGTTCTCATTGCAAGCTTTACAACAGTAAATGTTTTAGGTCAATGTAAAACCAGCACGAAACAAACCAGACTCGAGCGCAAATACAAGCAATGCGTGTTGGGTAAAGTAAAATCTTTTAGTGGTGATTTTCTGACTACCGCTCAAGCAGCCAGACCTTCAAAAAATAAGTTCCAGATTTTTTGTCAAGCGAAAAACCCGCGCGAGCCTTTCACCGAATGCGGTATGCTTCCTGACAGCATGACTTCAACACCTGCCAGTGCCCCGCCCTCAACCGCCATCGTTCCTGCGGTGAGCGCCATCAATCTGGGCAAGAAATACGGGAAAATCCCTGTGCTCGAGGGCGTGAATTTCAACGTCTTGCCAGGGCAAGTGTACGCGCTTGCCGGTCCGAACGGTGCGGGCAAAACCACGTTGATTCGCTTAATAACAGGCTTGTCGTTTCCAACCAGTGGCAAGGTGCTCTTAAACGGCGAGGACGTTCATACGGGTGGACCTCGGGTGCGACGTTTCATGGGTGCGGTGGTCGAAGCCCCAGCCGCCTTTTACCCACATTTGACGGGGCGCGAGAACCTCGAGGCTCATGCGCGACTGGCGGGTGGGGTTGGCATTGGCAACGACGGTGTGCTGTTCAAACTTGACAGTGCTCGGGTGCGAGAGGTTTTGACGCTGACCGAACTCTTGCGAATGCAGGACCGCAAAGTCGGCGAGTACAGCCTTGGGCAGCGTCAACGCCTCGGTCTGGCGGGCGCGATCCTGGCAAATCCAAAAGTCTTGATTCTGGACGAACCCACCAGCGGACTCGACCCGCTCGGCATTGGTCTGATTCATCGCATCCTCTCGAGCATGGCGTCCAGCGGCACGGCGACCATCCTGAGCACGCACCACTTGCGCGAAGTCTCGAGTTATGCCCACAAGGTCTGCATTCTGGGCGGTGGCAGGTTGCTCGAGGAAGTTGACCTCAGCACCCGTCAAAGCGCCTACAGATTTCGTGTGGACGACCCCGCCAAAGCAGCCGCCGCCCTCAGCACGCAACCGTTTGTCACCAGGGCGTATGCCCGTCCGCCGTACACCATCGCACATCTGGAGGGTGAAATGCACGCCCCCGCCGCGATTCGGGTGTTGGCGCTCGAGGGCGTGCGAATTTTTGAAGCTGCGCCAGATTTGTTTGATTTGTACGAGTACTACCGTGAACGCGTGGAGAGATCATGACACAAGCAAACATCAAACTCCCTGGTTCCGGCTACGGGTTGTTGCAACTCGAGTTTCGCAAATTGATCGGTTTTCGCAGCGTGCGCCTTGGTTTGATCGTGGCGTTTTTTATTCCAATCTTGCTGATTTTTGCGCCCGATGATGGCTTGTCGCAAGTCGTCGGCGCGAATTTGATTCTGGTGTCAGGCTGGCAAGTTCCAGGCTTGACGCTGTTTATCGTCATGCCCTTCTTGCTGCCCTTGCTGGTCGCCGTGACCTGTGCCGAAATTGTCGGCGGTGAGGTCGCCTGGGGAACGCTCGCACCCTTGTTGCTGCGCCCAGTCTCGAGAACCCGCATTGCCCTCTCGAAACTGCTCGTCGCCGTGCTCTATCCGCTCATGCTGCTGCTGGTGACATTACTCAGCAGCCTATTGATTGGCGGGCTTCGTTTTGGTTTCGGCAGTTTTTTTGGTGGCACGGGACTCAGTGAGGGTGGCTTCAACGGCATCGGCAACCTCGAGCCTCTGACCGCCTTGTTTGAACTCACCCGAGCCTACCTGATTGCCGGTTTGGTGCTCGCGCCGATAGCAGGTTTGGGCATCGTTTTTGGCATTTTGTACATGAACACCGCCGCCGCCGCGCTTGCCAGCGTTGCCAGCATTATTTTGATGCGCCTTTTAGCGGTCTTCACCTGGCTCAAACCGCTGCTCTTGACCGAGCATCTGGATGCCTATTCGCCAGTTCGCACCAGCCATTTTAAAATCGAGCAATCTTTAATTTTGCTCTTGATGTACACCATCGCCTGCGCTGTGGCATCCGTGGCACTCTTTGAACGCAAAGATTTATAACCCTGCCGCAACAACCGCAAATGCCTCTCGAGCTGCATTCAAAGTCATCTCGAGATCGGTCTGATCGTGCTCGCTCGAAATAAAAGCCGCCTCAAACTGGCTGGGTGGAAGGTACACGCCGCGCTCGAGCATGGCGTTAAAAAATAGTTTGAAGGCTTCGGTATCAGACTTCACCGCATCATTGTACGTGGTCACATTTCCAGCCTGGAAGAATGCGGTCAGCATCGAACCAACGCGGTTGACCATCAATGGCACACCAGCCTCGAGCGCCGCAATTTCCAAACCCATTTGCAGTTTTTGCCCGTACACCTCGAGTTGCGCATACGGTGGGTTCTTCTCGAGTTCGGTCAATGTGGCGATGCCTGCCGCCATTGCCAGTGGATTGCCCGAGAGCGTGCCAGCCTGGTAAACAGGACCGCTGGGCGCAACAAAGTCCATGATGTTTGCCGATCCGCCGTAAGCCCCGACAGGCAGCCCACCGCCAATAATTTTGCCCCAGCAAACAATGTCAGGCTCGAGTTTCAAAAGTTGGGTCGCGCCACCTGGTGAGAGTCTGAAACCCGTCATGACCTCATCGGCAATCAGAAGTGTAGCGTTGATTTTGCAAAGTTCATGCAAGCTTGTCAAGAATGCTGGCGTCGGCTCGAGCAATCCCGCATTGCCCACCACGGGTTCAAAAATCACGGCGGCAATCTGCTCTGGAAAATCTTTGAACAGTTGCTCGAGTGTTTCAGGCACGTTGTAATCGGCGACCAAAGTCAAACTGGCAAATTCGGCTGGTACGCCAGCGCTACTGGGTGCACTGTTGCTCGAGCCACCGCTTGCGGTCAACATTCCCGAACCCGCCTGCACCAACAAGCCATCGGAATGCCCGTGATAATTCCCACGAAATTTCACGATGTACTTGCGGTTTGTGACTCCTCTCGCAAGGCGCAACGCACTCATGGTGGCTTCGGTCCCACTCGAGACGAATCTCACGCGTTCGCAACTTGGATAGGCTTTTAACACCAGCTCGGCAAGTTCGATCTCGCGCTTGGTCGGCGCTCCAAAGCTCGTTCCATCCTCAAGCGTCAGCCGAATCGCCTCAGCGACTTTGGGGTGCGCGTGACCCAGAATCATTGGACCCCACGAACCGATGTAATCCACGAATTCGTTGCCGTCCTCGTCCCACATCCTCGAGCCTTTGGCTTTGGCAATAAACCTGGGCACGCCGCCAACCGCGCCGAAAGCCCGCACGGGTGAATTCACGCCGCCAGGAATAACTTGCTGGGCGCGCCTGAAAAGTTGACTGGATTGGGTTGTTCTCGAGTTCATGGCGCGAACCTTACAACCCAAGTTCACTTGATGACAAGAGGCAACCAAACTCTGCTCGAGCGCAGCGAGGCATTAAGTTTCATGCTGACACTTCTGTGACACTCCTCATTGCGTTTTGTTGCAACATGGGCAACGGAATGGAACGACTGGCACTGATTGGGGTTTCTGGACGACGGGGCGGCAGCGAAACGCTGGCGGCATGGACCCAAATGCTGTCCGCAATCCTCGAGCGACCACTGCCAGCAGGGGTGCTCGAGTTGGTCAGCTTGCAAACCTGCAACCGTTGCGAGTTGGTTTTAGCGCTGGATGACGCGACAAACTTCGAGCGAATTCGTCAGCATTTTTCGGAACATGACACTCGAGGTTATGCCTTTTTGGGCGATGCGGCGCTCGAGCATTTGTGCCGTGTGGCGGCGTCGCTCGATTCGCTTAACCCTGGCGAGGATCAGATCATGAATCAAGTGCGGGTCGCGTTTGAAACGGCGCGAAAGGCTGGACGTGTGGGTTCGACCACCAGCTTTGCTTTCAATACCGCCCTGCGCATCGCCAAACGGGTGCGCCGTGAGGTTGCACTCGCGCCAGCCAACACAAGTTTATTCAGTCTTGCCAGACCGACACTCGAGAGACTGCCAAAAAATTCCAAGGTTGCCATTTTGGGTGCTGGTGAAATGGGCGCGTTGGTGGCAAGAAGTTTAGCCGATTCTGGGTTTGAATTGATTGTGGTGAATCGCAATCTCGAGCGAGGTGAGAATCTCGCCGCAAGTGTGAAAGCCAGAGCGATGACTTTAACCGATTTCTTGAGTGGTGGATTGCAAGCGAACGCCATTGTTTGCGCCACGGGTGCTGAAAACATCATCAATGCGGCGTTCCTCGAGACTCAAAAAAACCTTGAAATTTTGGTCGATTTGGGCTTGCCGCACAACGTCAATCCACTTGACGCTCGAGCTGCAAAAATACGATTGATTGACCTGACGCAATTGCAAAAACTGGGCGATGCGCGACGTGAAAAATTACAAGTTCTTTTGGCGCAAGCCGAAATGATTGTTGCCCAAGAACTCGAGCTTGCACTGGGCGAATTTGCCGAGCGCTCCTTGGGTGCGGCGATTACGCAATTGCGTGATGTTTATATTGATACGATTGAACGCACGGTGGGCGATCTGCTCGCACCCGAAGATGTCACGCGGTTGGCGCACCGTTTCGCGCACATTCCGGTCAAGGGCTTGCGTGGTTTGGCTCGAGCGCACGGTTTGGAAATGGCGTACTCTTTTCTGGATCACGTGGGGTTGACTCGAGCGCAGCCTCAAATTTTAGAAGATCAGGTGATGGTCGGTGCCTAAGATTCGGATTGCAACCAGGGGCAGCGCACTGGCATTGTGGCAAGCCAATTGGGTTCGGGTTCAACTCGAACCGTATCAGGTCGAGGTCGAGCTGAAAATCATTGAAACCCAAGGCGACCGCGAATCGGCGGCTTTTCGCAACATGCTTGGGCAGGGGTTTTTTACCAAAGCGGTGCAAGAGGCGGTGCTCGAAGGAAACGCCGATATTGCCGTGCATTCCTTAAAAGATTTACCCAGTGCCCTCACGCCAGGCTTGACCATTGCCGCCATTCCCGAACGCGAAGACGCTCGAGAGGTGTTGCTGATGTTGCCAAAAGCGTTTGACGCCAGTGCTCCGAACCTGCCCGTGCGTTTGGGGGCAACCGTTGGAACAAGCGCGGTGCGCCGCCAAGCCCAACTCAATACCTTGCGTCCTGACCTCGAGCTTCGTGAATTGCGCGGCAACGTTCCAACCAGGGTCGACAAATTGCGGCGTGGTGATTATGCCGCGATTGTGCTCGCGGCGGCGGGCTTGAAACGTCTCAATTTGGATTTGAGCGATTTAAAAGTTTTGACGCTCGAGTCTGAAGTTTTTGTTCCCGCCCCAGGGCAGGGCGCGTTGGCGCTCGAGTGTCGCAGCGATGATGCCCAAACCCTAAGTTTACTCGGCGCATTGGATCATGTTGAGGCTCGAGAAGCCGTGCAAACCGAACGTGGTTTGATGGCGCGGCTCGAGGGTGGTTGCCAGTTGGCACTCGGCGCGAGCGCCACTCACCTCGGGTCTGGCGTGTCGTTGCTGGCTTGGTACGGCGGGCGTTTTTACAAGGCGCACGGCTCGAGCGAAACCGTGATCGCACAAATTTACGGTGAAATCATGCGAGAGCAAATGTTGGTGAAATCATGAACGTGGTCTTGACGCATTCCAACAACCGATTTGAAAATTTACAAACCATTCTCGAGCAACGCGGTTTTTCGGTGGTGCATCACCCACTGATTCGCACGCAAGCCGTTCCAAACCTCAACCTCGAGCCGATTTTGGACTGCGAATGGTGGTTGTTCACCAGTGTCGCGGCGGTGGAAGCGTTGAATGTTAGCGGTGTGCTGTCAGGTCGTAAGGTCGCGGCGGTGGGTGTTGCCACGGCGCAGGCGCTGCGCCGAACACAAGCCGATGTCGCTTTCATGGCAGTCGGTGGCAACAGTCAAAGTTTCGCCAAGGAATTCCTCGCGCACAAACCCAGTTCACCAATTGCGGTCATCGGCGGCGATCATTCTCTCATGACTTTATCCAATTATATACGTGCGGCAAATCTCGAGGTTCGGTTTCTCGAGGCGTATCGCACGTTCTCAAATTCCTGGGATTATTTTATAAATTGTGAACATCACGCCATCGTCTTGATGAGTCCGAGCGCGGTCAATGTGATTCCCGACCATGTGGCGCGAGCCGCCGATTTGGTGGCGCTGGGTCAAACCACGGCTGACAGCATTCTGGCTCGAGGCTGGACGTGCGTGGTGGCGCAAAAACCCGAGATGGCTGCGGTGATCGAGGTCTTGGAAGCGTTGAAAGACAGGAGAGGCAATGCACGATTTAACTGAACGACCAGCCATTTTGCTCGCATCGCTCGAACTTCCGAGCCGTCCAAGACGGTTGCGCTCGAGTGCGGCGTTGCGCGAATCTGTGGCGCAAACAATTTTGCGCCCACAAGATTTTATCGCGCCATTTTTTGTTGTTCCTGGCTCAAAAACCATTCAACCCATTCACGCGCTGCCAGGAATCTCGAGGTTCAGCGTTGACGAATTCTTGGTTCAACTCGAGCGGGCTGTGAATTTGGGTGTGCGGTCTTTCGTGATTTTCGGCGTGCTGCCGCAAACTCAAAAAGACGCCAATGCAAACAGCGCCAGCGACCCAAACTCGGTCATTCCCAGCGCGATTCGTGCAGCTCGAGCGGCGTTCGGCAACGACATTGTGCTTTATTCCGATGTTTGCCTGTGCACCCACACCGACCACGGGCATTGCGGGTTGCTGCGTGAAACGATCCGTGGCGTTGTGATCGACAACGACTCGAGTTTGGTGCGGCTGGCGGACATGGCGCTGACCCATGCCGAGGCGGGTGTGGATTTTGTTGCGCCGTCGGACATGATGGACGGACGCATTGGGTACATCCGCAAGGCGCTGGACTTGAGCGGATTGACCGACGTTGGAATTCTGTCCTACGCCGTGAAATACGCCAGCGCCTTTTACGGTCCGTTCCGCGAGGCGGCGGGCAGTGCGCCAAGTTTCGGTGATCGCAGTTCGTATCAAATGGATTACAGAAATACTTCTGATGCCTTGCGCGAGGCAACACTCGACGAGCGTGAGGGTGCAGACATGCTGATGGTCAAACCCGCGCTGCCGTACTTGGACGTAATCGCCAGGGTCAATGCCCAGACCAATTTGCCCGTCGTGGCGTACAACGTCTCGGGCGAGTACGCGATGCTCAAAGCCGCCGCCAGCGTTGGCGCACTTGATGAAGCCAAAGCCGTGCGCGAGGCATTGACCGGCATCAAACGCGCCGGCGCGAGTTTGATCATTTCCTACCATGCGCTCGAGGCAATCGAAAAAGGTTGGCTCTGAGATGAAATCGCGCCTTCCACGCAGCAGCTACACCTCGCAACTCTGGCGCTCGAGGTGGCGTGCCCGGATTGCTTTCGTGGTGATTGTGGTGTTTTTGGTCTTGCAACTCGGTTGGTGGTTGGTGTTCCAAAAAAATTACATCGAACAAGCAATGCTGCAAACCACGGTCACCTGGACCAGGGAAGCCCAAATGCTGCAAATGCTTTTGGAAAAAACTCCAGCCCAAGAACGCGCCAAATTGCGTCAATCCTTGCAACTCGAGTATCCGCAATTGGATTTGAACGCGAGCCTGGTGCAGGTCAACCTCGAGAATGCGGCAGCGTACAGGCACAAGCAAACAGGATATTTACGAATGTTTGCCTTTGAGGGACCTTTTTTTGTGCTGGTGATTCTGGGTGGTTTATGGATCATTGCGCTCAGTTTGCGCAGTGAACGCGAACTCAAACGCCGTCAAGAAAACTTTCTGATGGCTGCCACCCACGAGTTTCGCACGCCCATCACGACCTTGCGCCTTTTAATTGAAACATCCATGTACCGCGAATTGAACCGCGAAAAACAACTCGAGTACCTTTCGCGCATGGAACTCGAGTTGAGGCGACTTCAAGATTCTTCCGAGCGCGTGCTGGCAACCGCAAGGCTCGAGCAGGGAATTCATCCCAAAGAAATTGGAATATCTGATTTGAACGCGGTGGTCAGTTCGCAATTGCAATCCCTGCAATCAGGACTTGAAGCTCGAGGCGCAAAGATCAAACTCGAGCGTGCGGATTCGGTGCTGCCCGTCATGATGGATGCCAGCGCTTTTGGGATCGTGCTCTCAAATTTGCTCGACAATGCGGTAAAATACAGCCAGAACGATGAAAAACCAATCACCATCAAACTTGGCGTGATTCAAAATCAGGCGTTTGTTTCAGTACAAGACCAAGGCGTGGGCATTGACCCTTTTGAGGTCCCGAATATTTTTGACCAGTTTTACCGCGTTGGCAGCGAATTGACACGCGTGTCCCGAGGTTTGGGGCTTGGATTGTACCTGGTGAAATCAATCACCGAATTGATGGGTGGACGGGTGCAATGCGAACCACTGACCCAAGGCACACGTTTTACGGTGCGCTTTCCGATGCAAGCCCAAACCGCACCCGCCAAAATCTTGCAGAGAAGCCTATGAAACACCGCGTTTTGATCGTCGAAGACGAACCCGGCATGGCGCAAATTTTAGCCGAAAACCTCGAGCTTGAGGGCATGGAAATTTTCATCGCCCGCGACGGACAACAGGCGCTTGAGCAGTGGCGAACCCTCGAGCCTGACCTGGTGGTGCTCGATGTGATGCTGCCTAAATTAAGCGGTTTTGAAGTCTGCCAGCAGATGCGCGAGTCTGGCAATCACACGCCCGTTCTGTTCCTGAGCGCCAAAGGACAAGCCGAAGACCGTGTGCAGGGACTCGAGGTTGGCGGCGACGATTACGTGGTCAAACCCTTTCATCTGCCCGAATTCATGCTGCGCGTCTCGAACATGTTGCGCCGTGCCAAATGGGTGAATAACGAACTCGAGACTGGATTTGTGTTCTCGTTTGGTGGTCACAGCGTGGACTTTCGTGCCTGGACAACAACACTCCAAAATGGTCGCGTTGAAAGTTTAAACGAGCGCGAGATCATGATTTTTAAACTGCTGACCGAGCGCCAAAATGCCGTCGTCTCGAGGGACGAAATTCTCGATGTGGTCTGGGGGCACGATGTCTTCCCCTCGAGCCGCACGATAGACAATTTTATTGTGCGCCTGCGCCGATTTTTTGAACCCGACCCAAGCAATCCAATCTATTTGCACACCATTTGGGGCGTGGGTTACCGCTTTACACCCGAAGGAATTATTGACCAGGAGAGAGCCTTATCATGAATGCAATTCTCGAAGCCCAAACCACCGCAACCGCCCCACTTTTTTTGCGTGCCTTGAACGGCGAGAACACCCGCACCGCACCCATCTGGATCATGCGCCAAGCGGGACGTTACCTGCCCGAATACATGGCGCTCAAAGCCCGCTCGAGCTTCTGGGAGATGGTGCGCAGCCCCGAACTGACGGCAGAAGTCACGCTGCAACCGATTCGACGTTTTGGGTTGGATGCCGCCATCGTGTTTTCCGACATCATGACGCCGCTGCCACCGATGGGCGTGAAAATTGAGTTTAACCCAGGTCCAATCATCGAAAATCCAATCCGCACCAAAACCCAAATTGATGCGTTACGGATTCCAGAGGAGGGCGAAATCGCACCCTTCCTCGAGCAAGCCATTTCTCTCATCCGAAGTGAACTCAGCTCGAGCGACACGCCCTTGATTGGATTTGGCGGTGCGCCGTTGACCTTGGCAACGTACTTGATTCAAGGATCAAACAGCAAAGATTACGAAGAATTCCGTGCCTTCCTGCGCCTCGAGCCTGCCGCCACCCACGCGCTGCTCGAGAAGCTGACCGAAGTTTCAATCCGTTATCTTCGCGCTCAAGTCAAAGCTGGGGCGCAAGCGATTCAACTGTTTGACTCCTGGGCTGGGTTGCACGACGAACTGACCTACCGCGAATTTGCCCTGCCATACAACCGCAAAGTGCTGGCGGCACTCGAGGATTTGAACGTGCCTCGAATTTATCTTGCCATCGGTTGCTCGCATTTGTATCCCGTGATTGCCCAGCTTCCAGCCGAAGCCTTCAGCGTTGACTGGCGTTTACCCCTGAACACCATCCGCCCAATTTTCGGCACCCGCACCTTGCAAGGCAACCTCGACCCAAGTGTTTTGCTTGCCAGTAAAGACACCATCACCCTCGAGGCAACTCGGGTTTTGAAATCGGGTCTTGGCGGTGCTCACGTTTTCAATTTGGGTCATGGCATCTCGAGGTTCACGAACCCAGATCATGTCGCGCATTTGGTGGAGGTTGTCAGAGATTTTGACCGTCACGAAATCCAAAATCTGATGTAGGGGCGATGCTTGCGATCCCGCCCGAAGGTGCGTTTTGGGATCAAGAAGCTGCGCCTTGCCTTTTGTCCTGCCATGTCACCCACAAATCAAGAATTCCAAAAAACCAGCAATGGTTTGCAAGTTTTTATTGCCCCAAACCCTCGAGTTTCAAAGGAGTTTTTATGACCAACCCAGACCGCGCCATTCTGCTTGTCAACCTTGGTTCGCCCGACAGCACCGACATCCCCGATGTGAAAAAGTACCTCGATCAATTTTTGATGGACGCTCGAGTTTTAGACTTTCCGATGTGGTTCAGAAGTTTTTTGGTGCGTGGCGTCATTCTCAATGTTCGTCCGAAAAAATCGGCGGCTGCATACCGTGCCATTTGGTGGGATGAGGGTTCGCCGCTTGTGGTGATCTCCAGACGCGTTCAGGCAGCCCTACAAACTCGAGTGAATGCTCCGGTTGGATTGGCAATGCGTTATCAGAACCCGAGCACCGAGGCGGGCATTGTGGCGCTTCTCGAGCAAAACCCAAATCTGACCGAGTTGCTGCTTGTGCCCTTGTACCCACATTACGCGATGGCGACCACCGAAACCGTGGTGCTCGAGGCTCGAGAGGTGCTGCAACGTTTGAGGTTGCAAGATAAGATTGCGTTGAAAATCGTGCCGCCGTTTTTCGATCATCCGGCGTATCTCGAGGCACTTTCCAAAGTCACGGCTGAGCATTTACAGGGCGACGAAGATCATGTTCTGTTTTCGTATCACGGCATTCCAGAGCGTCACATTAAAAAAAGTGATTGCACGGGTTTGCACTGTTTGAAAGTCGAGAACTGTTGTGAGGTTGCCAGTCCCGCGCACCAATTTTGTTACAGGCATCAACTGACCCGAACCACGCACGAAGTTGCGGCGAAACTTGGACTCAAAAATTTTAGCATCTCGTTTCAATCACGGCTCGGTGGCGGCTGGTTGCAACCATTCACCGACAAAAAACTCGAGTCCATGCCCAAGGAGGGCATCAAAAAACTGGCGGTGATCTGCCCAGCGTTTGTCAGCGATTGTCTCGAGACACTCGAGGAGATCAACGTCGAGGGACGCGAAACGTTCATGCAGGCTGGTGGGGAGCGCTTCACGTACATTCCCTGCATGAACGATCACGCGGCTTGGCTTGCGGCGCTCGGGCAAATCTGCAATGAAACCTGGAACGCGCCAAAACCGTTCCTCGAGACGAATTCGTTGATTCCAGTTTCGCAACGGGCAAGCGTATGAAAGTGGCAATCGTTGGCGCTGGAATCTCGGGTTTGACGGTGGCGTACCGTTTGCAACAAGCGGGTGTCGAAGTCGTGATGCTCGAGCGTGAAGCTGTGGCTGGTGGTAAAATTCGCAGCTCGAGCCAGAATGGTTTGACTTTCGATTGGGGTCCGAATGGATTCTTGAGCAACGCTCCCGACACGTTAAAACTGGTTGAAGATTTGGGTTTAACCTCTGAACTCGAGCCTGCAAGCGACGCCGCCAAGCACAGGTTTATCTGGCGCAATGGGGCATTGCATAAACTTCCTGGCACGCCTCCCGCCGCGATTGCCAGCAAACTCTTAACACCATTTCAAAAAATTCGCGCGTTGCTCGAGTATTTTGTGCCAGCCAAACAACCCGAAACGGAAAGCGTCTTCGATTTTGCCGCGCGTCGTTTTGGTCGCGCCGTCGCCGAAACTTTTATTGCCCCGATGGTCATCGGCATCACTTCGGGCGACGCTCGAGCCACCAGTTTGGACGCCTTGTTTCCAAGAATGCGAGGCATGGAGCAAAGCAAGGGAAGCCTGCTTAAAGCCATGATTGCTGCGCAACGTCGAGCCAAAAAAACGGGGGTTAAACCCCCAAGCTCGAGGTTAACCAGTTTTAAACAAGGCGGCATTCAACGCCTCACAGACCGTCTGCAAGAATTACTTGGTTCGAGCCTTCGATTGGGTGTGACTGTTTCCAAACTCGAGCCTTTAAACCACGGTTATCGTGTATTCTCGAGTGCTGGAATGCTTACTGTGGACGCCGTGATTCTTGCCACGCCAGCGTTTGTCAGTGCCAATCTGATTGAGTCCTCAAACTTAGAATTGGCACTCGAGTTGCGCGGTATTCCTTACGCCAACGTGCGCGTGTTTGGTTTGACATTTAATCTGTCAGACGTTCCCGCCAGCCTCGAAGGTTTTGGGTTTCTGGCAACCAGAAATCAGGGCATCAGGATTTTGGGTTGCTTGTACACCAGCACGTTGTTCCCAGCCCAAACCAGCAACAACCAAGTTTTCTTGCGCGTGATTTGCGGTGGCAGTACCGACCCAGAATTTACAGATTTGAGTTCTGAAACCGCGCTCGAGATTGTCAAACACGATCTTCAAAAAACCTTGGGCATCACCGTGCCACCTCTTTTGGTGCAGGAGGCACGTTGGAACAAAGGGATTCCACAGTACACACTCAGCCATCCAACACGTTTGTCACGAATTCAAACGCTTCTCGAGCAAGCCCAAGGCTTGTACCTTGCGGGCAACGCCTACCGTGGTGTGGGCGTCAACGACTGCATCCGCGAAGCCGAAAAAACCGTCAAACAGATTTTGGCGCAACCTCGAGAACAAGAAAAGGTTCTGGCATGAAACTTGAGGTGCAAACGTATATTAAAGATTTGCAACGGCGCATCTCGAGCGCGTTTGAAGCCTGTGATGGCAGTGCCAAGTTTTTTCATGACGATTGGCAGCATCATTCTGGCGGTGGGGGTCAAGCTCGGGTCATTCAGAACGGCGCAGTGTTTGAGAAGGGTGGCGTGAATTTTTCGGCGGTCAGTGGGGTGCTGCCCGAGAAAATGGCAGCCCGCATGAATTTAACGGGCGAACCATCTTTTTTTGCCACGGGCGTCAGCTTGGTCATGCACCCGCAAAATCCGTTTGTGCCTGCCGTGCATTGCAATTTCAGGTACTTTGAATGTTACGACGATTCGGGAAACATTGCTGATTTCTGGTTTGGTGGCGGCGCAGACCTGACCCCGTGTTATCCATTTCTCGAGGATGCCCAGCATTTTCATGCAACCTTGAAAGCCGCTTGCGACCCGTTTGGTACAAATTTATATCCAAAATACAAAGCCCAGTGCGATTCGTATTTTTACCTGCCGCACCGCTCCGAGACCCGAGGGGTGGGCGGAATTTTCTTCGATTACTTGCGCGGTGATTTTGCACAAAATTTTGCGTTTTTACAAGCTGCGGGCAACGCATTTCTCGAGGCTTACTTGCCAATCGTTGAACGCCGCAAGCTCGAGTCTTTTACAGCACTCGAGCGTGAATGGCAGGAAATTAGGCGCGGACGGTATGCCGAATTTAACCTGGCGTTTGACCGTGGCACGCAATTTGGACTGGAAACAAACGGTCGCACAGAGAGTATTTTGATGAGCCTACCGCCCGTCACGCGCTGGGTGTACAACCACACGCCAGAACCGAACTCGAGGGAAGCAGCATTAAAAGATTTTTTGAAAGCCAGGGATTGGCTTTCAGAGGCTTGAAAATTCCTCGCGCAACATTCCAAACAATTGCACGTCACCACGCACTCCACGGTAGGTTTCGTGCTGACGCAAAATGCCTTCCAACTTAAATCCCAGTTTCTCGAGCACCCGAAGACTGCGGGTGTTTGTAGCGTTGACCTCAGCCGTTACACGCTCGAGTTTTAATTTTGTAAACGCAAGCTCAAGCATCAATCTTGCACCCAAAAAACCGAGACCTTGACCCCACAAACTCGAGTCTCCAATGGCGTACCCAAGACTGGCTCGAGCCTCTAACGCGTTGATGTCGCCAAGGTCGGCGTAACCAATCAATTGACCGTCAAATGTAATTCCTTTGCGGATCAAGGTGTCGCTGACTTCGGTGATGATGCCAGTCCAATGGGTTCGGATGCGTTCTTGTGAAAGCTCGAGCGACCAGTCGTTCGCCAAACAAAATTCGCTGTCTTTCGCCCAAGCCACAACTGTTTCTAAATCCTCGAGTTGCAACGGGCGAAGTTTAACGTCTTGCAGCATCGACAGATACTATACTGTACGCATCTCGAGTAAAAACAAAACCCAGATCGGGTGGTTTGATGTCAAAACTGGTTTGACAAAAGGAAAATTCCAATGCCCCACTTGCGCACACTTGCCCTGACATTGCTTGCCATGATTGCCTTTGCTGGCAATTCACTGCTTTGCCGAATTGCCCTGAAACACACCAGCATTGATGCCGCCAGTTTCACCACGGTTCGCTTGACCGCCGGCGCAATCATGCTCTGGTTGATCGTGCGAATGCGTCATGGTAAATCTGCCGGCAAAGGCAACTGGCTTTCGGCATTGGCGTTGTTTGTTTACGCGGCAGGATTCTCTTTCGCTTATCTCAGCCTGCCCGCCTCAACGGGGGCGCTGCTGCTCTTCGGGGCAGTCCAGGCAACCATGATCGGTCACGGCATCTGGCAAGGCGAGCGCCTGCAAAAACCGCAATTTTTTGGTCTGCTGCTGGCATTCGCAGGACTGGTTGGACTGCTGCTGCCAGGTCTGAGCGCACCGCCACTGATCGGTTCTGTACTGATGCTAGGCGCTGGTATTGCCTGGGGAATATACTCGTTGCGCGGCAAAGGTGCAGGTGATCCGATCCAAGTGACCGCCGGAAATTTCTTGCGGACGCTTCCAGTTGCCGCAATCTTGATTGTCATTTTCGGGAACAAGATTTCTTTGAACAACCCTGGTTTTTGGTACGCAGCCTTGTCGGGCGCACTGACTTCGGGTATTGGTTACGCCATTTGGTACACCGCATTGCCCGCATTGAAAGCCACCACTGCCGCCACAGTCCAACTGAGTGTTCCAGTAATTGCGGCTTTGGGCGGCATCGTTTTTCTTGGCGAATCGCTGACTTGGCGTTTGGGTTTGGCGTCAGTGGCGATTCTTGGCGGGGTGGTGTTGGTGATTCTGGAAAAACAAGCTCGAGATGTTGAACAGATTGTTTCAACCAGTCGCCCGTAGAAGTGATGGTTTCTTCGCCCAGAATACCTCGAGCACTTGAGTGACAAGGGTATCAACTGGCACATGCCGTTCTGTGGCGATTGCCTCGAGCCTTTTTTAAGGTGTTTGGGGAGAAGTAAGGTCATGGGTTTGTGTAGCGTAAATTCTGGGATTCTCGAGCGTTGAGATTTTGGAATGGGTTTGAGTGCTTCATGCGGGGAATCTCGAGGTTTGAGCTTTAATCTCAAGAAATAACCCGAAATTGACTCCAAAATCAGTTTCGGACATCTCAAGCAGCACTCATTTACATCCTCGCCTTTCTTTTGCTTTATTTTCGGCGATCAATTTTTTTATAGGAGAGACATTGTATTCCGCTCGTTCTTCGTCGGTGGTTCGTGGGTCAACCACATACAAGCGAACGCAGTCGTTCCCAAAACCAAAGTTTTGAGTGCCATATTTTTGAGCGCGGCTCGGTGTTGCATACTCCAATGCCCTGTCTAAAGTCTGTGCGTATAACAAGCGGACACTGCCGTGGTCGAAATTTGTATTTCCATTTTTCGCTAAATTGATTGCCATGCTCGCCATTTTGTTTGCGAACCTAAATAACGACGTACAATCCCCATGTTGAAATACCAGGGCAATGTTGGCAAAATCTCGGGTTGTGACAGCTTTTGGTATCAGCGAAAGCAATTTGATTCGGCGTTGTTGATCCTCGAGATTAGTTTTCTCGTTCAGTATTCCTTTTTCGCGTACTGCTTGATCTGCGTCAGCAATGGCTTGGATTTGTTTTGAAATGGCAAGGTTTGATTTTATGCCGTTTAGGTCGTTTGGGATTCGTAAACCTTTTAGGGACGGCAAGCAACTACCTGATAGCGACAAACCAAGTGGAACGTCAGTCATGGTTTTGGGAATTGGGTTGGGTTTTATGGTTTCGGGCAAAGGGGCGGGTTGGTAAACTTCGAGTTTTGTTTTGGATTGTGCGATCACCATGCTCAAGACCAAGAATACGACAATGATGACTCGAGTTAAATTGCGCATAGTCTTTGTTTTATCACAAAACCAATCGTTCAAGTATTTCCTCGAGTTTCACAGTTTTGCGCTTGCATCCGCGCAATCTCGAGCGAACGGTTCAGCAACTGCACGGCGGTTTGCGTGTCATGTTGTTGGCGCAAGTACAAACTGATCCAACCGCTCTTGGGCAGCAAGTGATGTGGTTCGGCAAGACCATTTGCGATTACCTCATCGCGCACGGGTTTTGGGAACGGAATGTCCACCAATGACTCACCGTGAACATGCCCAATTTCGCGTTTGCCAAGGCGATATTCTGTGCCGCCAAAACGGTGCGGGTGTGTTGTCACGCCTTCTTGCTCGAGCATGGCGTTGTGAATAATTTCAGAACTTTTCATGGTTCACTTCCTTTTGGTTTGCTGAACCGAGTACGCACACATGTGCGCCCCCGCAATCATGTGCGCAACCCGTTCGATGCTGGCATCTGGCAGTGCAAGCCGTAAAAATTCAAGCTCGCTGCTGCACGCCTGCCCGTATTGCAGTGCCACGCCAATCACGGCGCAGTTGTGTTCGGTGATTAAATAATTGCCATCACTGATTTTCTGAAAATCGGCTAGATACCCGTCCTCGTCGAGAATTTTGGTCAGTGCCGCCACTTTCGCGTCAAAGGTTTTTAATTTTTCAAAACGGGCTTGGGCGTTTTTGAGGCGGCGTTGCATTCTGCGTTTAAAAATATTCTCGAGCATGTCTGGGTCGTCTTCGCGCACGTAATCCAAGAGTTCGTTGGTCAATTCGCTGTACATGCGCGGGTAGAGCGCGTCTGCAGCGGCGGAGAGTTTGTAGACGTGTTTGGGTCTTCCGCGTCCTTCGCGTTTCTCGAGGTGGGTGACAAGCCCGTCTGCTTGGAGGGCGTTGAGTTGTTGGCGGATGCCACTTGCGGTGATGCCGGTGGATTCTGCGAGTTGATCGGCACGAAGTTCACCGCGTTTTTTCAGGGCATTCAGGATGTTGCGCCGTCCTTCCGAGAGCGTATTGAAGCTGGCGTTCATATTCGCATTTTAGCATTAAAACAATTAAAACAGTAAATACTTGCTTTAATAACAATTTGGGTGTAACCTCATTTCAACACCTCGAGCAAACCGCGAGAGAAACAGGAGGATTGAACGTCTTGAATGACTTTGAACACGTCAGCCTCGAGCGAATCTTGCAACACCAACTCGAGATTCGGCATTCAATCAAACATGAGGTTCATAACCCATCATGGAATGGTTTTCGATTACCCGCGTGGCTGCTGGCAAACATCGCACACAAACTCGACCCGCAAATCAGAATTTTACGGGAAGCCAAACCATGAAAATACTCGAGTTGGAACTTGTCACGGCTGATCTCGAGGCGCAACGCCAATTTTATGTCGAGGTGCTTGGCTTAAAAATGCTCGAGTTTGGTAAACAGCATTTGACTGTTCAAGTCGGCTCGAGTCGTCTGAAATTGACCTTGCAAACAGCTTTTACGGGGCGTTATCATTTTGCGTTTGACGTTCCAGAAAATCAACTTTTGGCGGCAAAAAATTGGCTTAAAACTCGAGCGGAATTGATCGCAGACGTTGGTGGCGAAACCATTTTTGAAAGCACAAATTGGAACGCGAATATGGTTTACTTCCGTGACCCGCAAGGAAATATCCTCGAATTGATCGCCAGGCACGACCTCCAAAATTCCAGTGATGCCAAATTCTCAAGCTCGAGCTTCATCAACATTTCCGAAATTGGGTTGGCTTGCGATGATGTTCCTGAAGTTGCGAGTTGGCTCGCGCAACATTTAAACCTCAAGATTTACAAATCTTCCAGCGACATTTTCGCGCCGATTGGCGATGCGCACGGACTGCTGATTCTGGTTCAAAACGCTCGAGAATGGTTTCCAAGCACCGGCGTGTTTGCTACGCCGCAACCGGTCACCGTTCAGCTTGAAAGTGACCAAAACCAGAGGCTCGAGCTTCCAAACTTACCGTACAAAATCGAAAGGAAAATACCATGAAGGACCTATTGATTATTGGCACAAGCCTTGACCCGGACAGCCGTTCACAAATTCTGGCACGGGTGGCACTCGAGGTTTGCAAAACGCAGAACATCAACGCCGAAGTGCTCGACTTGCGGGATTACGACTTGCCCATAGCGGGTGCTGCCAACTCTTTTGACTCAAGCGTTGTTCAAGAACTTACAACTCGAGTTTCCAGCTACCGCCGCATTATTTTTACGGTGGCGATTTACAATTACGACGTTTCAGCAGCCGCCAAAAACTTCCTCGAGCTGGTTGGGGACAGTTGGCTCGAGGGTGCGGTGGTTGGTTTTATCTGCACGGCTGGCGGTAAAAATTCGTACATGAGCGTGATGGGATTTGCCAATTCGCTCATGCTCGACTTTCGGGCTTGGGTCGCGCCCAGATTTGTTTACGTGGTCAAAACCGAGGATTTGCACGGCGCAGAAATCAAAACCAGAATTGAAGGTTTGGTGCAGGCAGTCTCGAGCGGCACGGGTTGAAATCTCGAGCTTTACAGCTATCGTTCACCCAAAATTTCAAGTTTCAGTGATGCGGGAACGATCACAATGCCGTCCGTGTCGCAGACCACCCAATCGCCTGGATTGAAGTGAACGCCAGCGAATTGGACAACAACATTACTTTCGCCAGTGCCTTGTTTAGCACTTTTTTTCGGATGTGCCGCAAGCGCCCGAATGCCAATTTCGATCTTACTTAACGCGTCAACATCACGAATTGCGGCATTCAAGATGACTCCAGACCAACCGTTTTTGTGCGCGAGGTTGGCGATCATGTCGCCCATCAAGGCACAACGCGTTGAACCGCCACCGTCAACAATCAAAACCCGTCCTTCGCCTGGTTGCTCGAGCATCGCACGCACGATCACATTGTCATCTAAAACTTTTGCGGTGGCAATCGTTCCTGCAAAATGGCGTTTTCCACCGTAATTCCCAAAGTTCGGGGCGGCAATCTGGAGGACTTCGCCGTGTGCGTCACAAAGGTCTGTTGTTGAGAGCATTTTTGCACCTTCATCTTGTGTTGAGTTTCTCAATGCGGTGCTCGAGCAACGAAAGCACCGCATTGAGTTCAAGCTGATTTCGGTTTTTAAACGGCGACTGATTCTTTGAGCAATTGCCTTAAAACAGTCTGCAAGATTCCTCCGTTGCGGTAGTAGTCCACTTCGACTGGCGTGTCAATTCGCAACCAGGCAATAAATTCTCGAGTCGCGCCGTTCTCGTCGGTCACGCGCACGGTCACGTCTTGGCGCGGTTTGATGTTGTCGTCAATCAAGAAGTCAAAACTTTCGCGCCCCGTCAAACCCAAACTTTCGGCGGTTTGACCATTTTTGAACATCAACGGCAGCACGCCCATGCCAACCAGGTTGCTGCGGTGAATCCGTTCAAACGATTCAACAATCACGGCTTTCACGCCCAGCAGCATCGTGCCTTTTGCCGCCCAGTCCCTCGAGCTTCCCATGCCGTAATCCTTGCCGCCCAGCACCACCAGTGGCGTGCCTGAGGCTTTGTAGCGGAGGCTTGCCTCGTAAACGCTGATGACCTCGTTTGTTGGGAAGTGTGTGGTCACGCCGCCCTCCGTGCCTGGGGCAAGCTTGTTCTTGATGCGAATGTTGGCGAAGGTGCCGCGTGTCATCACACGGTCATTGCCGCGCCTCGAGCCGTAAGAATTGAAATCCTCGAGCTTGACGCCGCTGTCAATCAAAAACTGACCTGCGGGTGATTTGGCGCTGAATGCCCCGGCGGGCGAGATGTGATCGGTTGTGACCGAATCCGCCAGGGAGAGCAAAACCCGAGCGCCATGTACCGCCTGAATCGTGCCTGGTTCGCGCTCCAAACCATCAAAGTACGGTGGGTTTTGGATGTAGGTGCTGTCCGCCTGCCAGTCAAACAACGCGCCGCCCGCCACAGGAATCGCGTTCCACTGGGCGTTACTTTGTTCGATGCCGTCATAAATTTTTCTGAACGTGTCTGGGCTGGTGGCGTTATCGAGGTGCTGGGCGATTTCCTCGCTGCTCGCCCAAATATCGCGCAGGTACACGTCGTTTCCGTCTTTGTCTTGCCCAATCGGGTCTGTCTCGAGGTTGATATCCACTGTTCCAGCAAGCGCGTAAGCCACTACGAGCGGCGGTGATGCCAGGTAGTTGGCGCGAACGTTCGGGTTGACGCGTCCCTCAAAGTTTCTGTTGCCCGAAAGCACGCTGGCAGCCACCAGATCGCCCTCATTGATCGCGGCAATCACGGGTTCATCCAGTGGTCCAGAGTTACCGATGCAGGTCGTGCAACCGTAACCCACGGTCTGGAATCCGAGTTGATCCAAGTACGGTGTCAAACCAGCATCGTTGAAGTATTCGGTCACAACCCTCGAGCCTGGGGCAAGTGAAGTCTTGACCCAAGGTTTACTGACCAGTCCACGTTCAACGGCTTTTTTCGCCAGAATGCCTGCGCCGAGCATCACGCTGGGGTTGCTGGTGTTGGTGCAACTGGTGATTGAGGCAATCACGACGTTGCCGTGTGTGATCTCACCGCTCCAACCTTTAAAGTCTTTGATCGTGCCGTGTGCCTCGAGTTGCGCGGGTGTCAGGGCGTAACCGCGCTTGTCTTTTGGCTCAACCAGCGCTTGCTTGAAAACCTTTTGCATGTCCTCGAGCAGCACCCGGTCTTGCGGACGGGCTGGACCCGCGAGGCTCGGTTTGACGGTGCTCAAATCAAGTTCGATGATGCTCGAGAACACTGGGTCTGGCGTGGCATCGGTGCGGTATAAACCCTGGGCTTTCATGTACTCCGCCACCAGTTCGACCTCATCCTCGAGCCTGCCCGTGCGCCGCATGTAACGCATTGCCTCGTCGTCCATCGGGAAGAAACCCATCGTGGCACCGTACTCTGGAGCCATGTTGGCAATCGTGGCGCGGTCTGGCAGCGTCATGCTCGAGAGTCCAGAGCCGTAAAATTCGACGAACTTGCCGACCACGCTGGCTTGGCGCAGCATTTGCGTGACCACAAGCGCCAGGTCGGTGGCGGTTGAACCTTCGGGCAATTTGCCCGTGATCTTGAAGCCCACGACCTCTGGGGTCAGCATGTACAGGGGTTGCCCGAGCATCACGGCTTCGGCTTCGATGCCGCCAACGCCCCAACCGACAATGCCAAGCCCGTTGATCATGGTGGTGTGCGAGTCCGTGCCGACGAGGGTATCTGGGAAGACAACCGTGCCGCCGTCCTCGGTTTTGCCCATCACGCCTTTCGCCAGATACTCGAGGTTGACCTGGTGAACGATGCCGCTGGCTGGCGGCACAACGCCGAAGTTATCGAGCGCTTGTTGTCCCCAGCGCAAAAACTCGTAACGTTCGCGGTTGCGCTCAAATTCGATCTCGGAGTTTTTCAGGAGCGCGTCGCTCGAGCCGTAAAAATCGACTTGAACGCTGTGGTCAATCACCAGATCAACGGGGATCAGCGGGTTGATTTTTTGCGGGTCGCCGCCCAGTTTGGTCATGGCGGTGCGCATACTGGCAAGGTCCACCACGGCGGGAACGCCCGTAAAATCTTGCAAGATCACGCGTGCCAACTTGAACGGAATCTCGACCTCGAGCGGTTTGGCGGCATTGTAATTTGCCAGGTTTTTCACGTCATCTTCGGTCACGTCGTAACCGTTGCAGTTTCGCAGCACGCTCTCGAGCATGATTTTGATGCTGAACGGCAAAAGGGAGATGTCAAAACCGTGCTCCTCGAGTTTTCCAAGACGGTAATAATTGACGGTGCTGCCGTTGACGTTCAGGGTGTCTTTTGCGCCGAAAGTGTTCTTTTTGAGTTCCATGTCAGACCGTCCTTGGTTGAGAAATCTCGAGTCAGTGTTGACCCGCAGCTTTGATATTTTAGCCGATGCTTGAGGCTTGGGTATGAAAGCCTGTTGTCACTTAAGGGGGTACAGTTTAGTTTTACCATTTTTCAAGTCGAGAATTTAGATGTCCAATATACTCGAGGTGGGCTTATGACCTGGCACGAAATCGTTCCGACCCCAGTTTAGCAAACCTGCCTTGCAAGATCGAACCCAACCAATACGGGCTGGTGATTCTGAGTCTCACAGTATTTCTGCACGGCATTTACCAATCTCGAGTCACCAAATTGCTCGAAGATTTACTGCCGTTGAAACCAGTAAGGTGTCAAAGTTTCTGATGTGACTTGGTTCACCTAAGAATTTTTTGAGAATTACCGCAACGAATTTGTGCTCCCCGAAGCGCCCCCAAATTTGCATCGAAATTATCCCTACAGCGGTTTTCATATCCGTTGCCGCGCTTCTTGCCCCTTACGGTAGTACCCGTCTTGATCCCAAGCGGGAGAAGGAGAAAACTCTCAAGTTTAACGTGTAAAAACCTAAACTCCCTTCTCCTGATGTGGAGAGAAGGGGATGAGGGTAGAAACGCAATTGCTGGTTTGGGGTGTGGTACGAAAAATTTGCAATGGGTTATATTCACAACGGCTGGCACCCGACGTACGTTACGTTTGGATTTGAAATTTAAAGTGAATGCTTGAACATCAGTGACAAGTTTCAAGTCCGGTAACTCAGACCTAAGCTGAAATTCAACACATTATTGCAGATGTGCATCCAGTTGCAGCGCCGTATCGTTTGCGCCCATCAGTATCGCGGCATCGACCACCGACAAGCCGTTGATGTCTCTGATTCGTGGGTTGGCTCCGTGCTCGAGCAACAAATCAACGATGTTGCTGCGATTAAACATTGCCGCCATCATCAGTGCCGTCTTGCCAGATGGACCCGCTCCCTCGACATCAGCTCCGTGTTCCAGGAGCAAACGAATCATCTCGCTGTTGCCCTTGAAGGCTGCGCCAACCATCGGAGATTGCCCCTGATCGTTGCGCCGGTTCGGGTCTGCTCCCGCCTTTAAAAGGAGCCTCGCGGTTTCGAGTTGCCCGTGGTAACTGGCAAGCATCAACAAACTATCGCCCTTGTCGTTGCATAGCTGCGCGGATGCGCCCAACTCGAGCAATCGTCTGAGTTGAGCGTGATCGCCATTTCGCGCCAGGTCAAACATGCTTTGCAGCAGTTCAATCACCTGCCGGTCTGTGCTTGATTCCGAATGTTCGGTCTGAAAATTCACCATGCCCTCCTCGAGAACAATTCTTGTTTCAATCCTGAGATGTTGATTGATTCCGCAACCCAGACAGAAACCCAAGTCTTCCAGATTGACTCGAGACTTCATTCTTAACCGGCGACCAGCCCCAAATTCGGACGGTTCCAGAATCGGTGCTGCGCCAGGGCATCCACAAAATTTTTCACGGTGCTCGAAATGTCGGCACCCTCACCAACAATGATGCCGTGGCTGGCAAGCGCTTGAGCATCGGCAATCTCGACCGCAGCCTTGGCGCTCGAGCGTTTGGTTTTTACCGTGCCCGTGACTGGCATCAGTCTTCCAATCTCGGAGGCAGCCAGCAATTCGATGCCCTCGTTCAGGGCGGCGACAGGTTTGCCGTGCTTGTACGCCTGTGCCAGGAAGGCGAGCGCCTCGCCGCGCTGCAAGAGTTGCTTGATGCTTTCTGCCCCACCTGGAATCAGAATCGCATCGAACAGTACGGCATCGGTGTTGCTCAAGGTTTTGATCGCCGTGATTTCATCGCCCAAAGCTCCCAAGTGCGTTCCGACCACCTCAGCGCTGGCTCCCGCCGCCTGCAACGCTTGTTCCACCGCCCGAACCTGTTCTGCGCTGACGCCGTCACCCGCCAGAATCGCCACCGTGCGGTCCTTGGGCAGTCGGGGTTGATCCACCTCGATGCTGAGTGCCTTGGCTTGCCTCAACTCGCCCGATGCCGAGGTGCTCGAGTTCGCCTTTGTCAATAGGGCGACCTCGGCACTCGAGTCTGCGCTGCCCCCTGGCATGGCGGTGTCCTTGTAACGCGCGGGTTCACCGAGCGCCAGCGCCACCTGCGAGGCGAGCACGACATTGATTTTCTCGAGGTGATCGAGCATTCGCAGCCGTATGTCTCGGGTCTGGACCTTGCTGAGTTCAAACCCGAACGAGCGGGTGATGTGCTCTTTTTCGATGGGCGTCATTGAGTTCCAGAACAGACATGCCTGTCCGTAATGGTCGGAAAAGCTCTCGGCGCGAATCCGCAACTTTGGACCGTTAACGGGCGCTGCATCGCTGACAAAACCGCCCCGTTCGGCTGGAACTGGGGCGGGCTTGCCGCCGCCCAGCGTGTTCGGTTCGTAAGAGACCCGACCGCTGTTGATGACATGACGGGCATGACCCTCGCGCTGATTGTTGGAAACGCGGTTCAGTGGACGGTTGATCGGAATCTCGACCCAATTTGGCGTTCCCAGACGGCTAAGTTGCGTGTCCAGATACGAGAAATTTCGTCCCTGCAACAGCGGGTCATCGCTAAAGTCAATTCCAGGCACGATGTTGGTCGTCATGTACGCCACCTGCTCGGTTTCGGCAAAGTAATTCTCGGGATTGCGGTTTAAAATCAGTTTGCCAACCCGCTGCACGGGCACAAGGTCTTCAGGAACAATTTTGGTGGAATCCAGAACGTCAAAATCCCAGTTCGCGGCGTCCTCTTCGCTGAAAATCTGCACGCCCAGCGACCACTCGAGCGTGCCGCCCCGGTCAATGGTTTCCCACATGGTGCGGCGGTGAAAATCTGGGTCCTTGCCAGCGATGCGTTGTGCCTCGTCCCAGACGAGCGAGTGAACCCCAAGTGAGGGCTTCCAGTGAAATTTGACCAGATGCACCTGGTTCTGCGCATTGATCAATTTGAAGGTGTGAACGCCAAAACCCTCCATCATGCCAAAACCGCGCGGGATGGTGCGGTCACTGTGAATCCACATCATCATGTGCATGGATTCGGGGGTTAGTGAAATAAAATCGTAAAACGTGTCGTGGGCACTGGCAGCCTGCGGAATCTCGTTGTGCGGCTCCGGTTTGACTGCGTGAATCAGGTCGGGAAACTTGATGGCGTCCTGAATAAAAAACACGGGAATGTTGTTGCCCACCAAGTCCCAATTGCCCTGATCGGTGTAAAAACGAACCGCAAAACCGCGCACGTCACGGGCGGTGTCTGCCGATCCGCGCGACCCAGCCACCGTCGAGAACCGCACGAAGACGGGCGTCTGTGCTCCGACCTCGTTCAAAACCTTGGCGCTGCTAAACTTTGACAGCGATTGCTCGAGTTCAAAGTAACCGTGCGCGGCAGCCCCTCGAGCGTGAACCACACGCTCTGGGATGCGTTCGTGATCAAAGTGATGAATTTTCTCGCGGAACAAAAAATCTTCCATCAACGTTGGACCGCGCGGTCCTGCCCGCAGAGAGTTCTGATCGTCGCCGATGGCATGACCCATGTTGTCGGTCATGTCTGCCCCAGGCGCTTGGGTGTCTCTTGCGAGGTCTTGTTGTTTAGCAGTTTTTTCTGACTTACCAGCCATTTGGAACCTCCTCGAGTCACCCATCCTTACAATGAAAACGCTTTGATCTGAAATTCTGGTTGGCAACTTTTGAAAATTCACTTGGAAGTGTCGCCGACATTTTGGGTTTTGAGCCTTCTGGCAGCCAACAACGTCAACGACAATGCCGTTTACATGTTTGACTCAAAACTTTCCTTACCGATCAAAGTAACAACCGAGCCTGAGACCAGGCTGAACTCAGATTGAAAATGCTCAACACTTTAATGTTTTAACAGTCAAAGTGCAGAGTAAAGATATTGCATCTCGAGCTTCAAAACTTTTTAATATCAAGGCATGAACATCTTGATCACGGGCGCATCTCGAGGTCTGGGCGATGCCTTCGCACGAGAGCTAGGAAAGCCCAACGACACCCTCTGGCTGGTCTCGAGGAATTCACCCCCAAGTTTGTCACTCGAGGATGGTGTAAAGCGTCACTGGATCAAAGCCGACCTCTCGAGCGCTGGGATTCATGCCAAGATTGCTGAGGGCGTTCCAGATTTGGACGTGCTGATTCACAATGCTGGCATCTGGGAAAGTGGCGCATTCTCGAGTGGTTATCACTTCGAAAACATTCCTGAAGCCGAAACCCGCGCCGTGCTCGAGCTGAACCTGATTGCGCCGATTTTACTGACCCAAGCCTTACTGCCAAAACTGAAAACCTCGAGCAACCCGAAAATTATTTTGATTGGCAGCATCAACGGTTTGGAAAATGCCGCCATGCCGCCGAATCTAACAAACCAAAAAAGTAAGTTAAACTTCTGCACATGCTGACCGGAGAAATTCGCAATCAAATAGACCGCGTTTGGGATGCCTTCTGGACGGGTGGCATCAGCAACCCGCTCGAGGTGATCGAACAACTGACGTACCTGCTGTTCATCAAACGCCTTGACGACACGCACAAGCTCGAGTTGAATAAATTGCAAACCATCGGTGAGGGGAAGCTGATCTTTACCGAAGACCAAGAACAATACCGTTGGAGCGTCTTTCAAAACGCCGAATCCAACGATTTGTACAACATTATCGCCAACAAAGTCTTCCCGTTCATCCGTGAAATGGGACAAGCCGACAGCACCTTTGCGCGGCACATGAAAGACGCCCGTTTTACCCTGCCGCCAGAAAAAGCGCCGCTTCTGACCAAAGTTGTGGATTTGCTGAGCGCCATCAACATGGACAACCGCGACACCAAAGGCGACCTGTACGAATACCTGCTCTCCAAACTTTCAACCAGCGGACAAAACGGACAATTTCGCACGCCAAGGCACATCATCAAAATGATGATCGAACTGATGCAGCCCAACCCAGACGATATTATTTGCGACCCCGCCTGCGGCACCGCCGGATTTCTGGTCGCGGCGCTCGAGTACCTGATTGAGCATCACCGCAACGAGATTTACAATAAAAAACGCCAGCATTTTGAAACCAAAATGTTCAACGCCTTTGACTTTGACAGTACAATGCTGCGAATTGCCAGCATGAACATGATGCTGCACGGCATTGCAAACGCCAACATCGAAAACAAAGACAGCCTGTCCGACCTCAATGCCCAAGCCAAAGAAGAGTACACGCTGATCCTCGCCAACCCGCCGTTTAAAGGCAGCCTGCAATTTGAAACCGCCGCCAAAGACCTGATAACCGCTTTGGGCATGAAAGCCCCCAAAGCCAGAACCGACGGCAAAGCCAGCGGCGTGCAAGCCAAAACCGAACTGATGTTCATGGTGCTGTTCTTGCGCCTGTTAACAAAAGGCGGACGCTGCGCTGTGATCGTTCCCGACGGCGTGCTGTTCGGCAGCAGCAACGCCCACCAGACCACCCGCAAAACGATTGTTGAAAACCACAACCTGCAAGCCATTATTTCCATGCCGAGCGGCGTCTTCAAACCTTACGCCGGCGTCAGCACCGCGATCATGATTTTTACCAGAACCGACATTGGCGGCACGGACAACGTCTGGTTTTACGACATGCGAGCCGATGGTTACAGCCTGGACGACAAACGCAACCCAACCAGCCACAACGACATTCCAGACATTATCAGCCGTTACCGCAATCTCGAGGGAGAAAGCACGCGCAGCCGCACCGATCAAAGTTTTTTTGTGCCCAAACTCGAGATTGCCACGCAAAATTACGATTTAAGCATCAACCGTTACAAGCAAACCGTGCATGAAGTGGTGCAGCACGAAGCGCCACAAAAAATCTTGGATGAACTCGAAGGTTTGGAAGAGATGATTTTGAAGGGTTTGAAAGACTTACGCGGGATGCTGGCATGATTGACGTTGAAACCACAACGTACACCAATTTCGTTTCAGAAATTACGAATTTACTCGAGGCAAGACGTCACAAAGCCAGTCAAGCTGTTAATTCGGTTTTGGTGGTCACGTACTGGGAAATTGGACGACGCATTGTCGAAGAAGAACAAGCTGGTTCGACTCGAGCCAATTACGGCGAGAAATTACTCGAGCGTTTGGGTTTGGATTTAACTTCCAACTTTGGACGCGGATTTTCTGAACGCAACTTAGGCATCATGCGTCAGTTTTATCTCGCCTTCTCTGAGGAAAACCAAATTCCGCAGACACTGTCTGCGGAATTCAAAAATCCCTTTTCACTCGGTTGGTCACATTACGTTTTACTGCTTCGCACACGCTCCCCCGAAGCTCGAGCGTTCTACCATACCGAAGTTTTACGCGGCGGCTGGTCGGTACGTCAATTGCAACGCCAAATTGACAGCATGTTTTACGAACGCCTGTCCTTGTCCAAAAACAAAGCCGCTTTACTCGACAAATCACCAACCGCAGATTTACATCCCGAAGAAGCCATCAAAGACCCTTTCGTGCTCGAGTTTTTGGGTTTAAAAGACGAGTACAGCGAAACCGATCTCGAGCAAGCTTTGGTGAGCCAACTAGAACAATTTTTGCTCGAGTTGGGTTCGGATTTTACGTTCGTAGGACGACAAAAACGCTTGCGAATCGGTGAAGAATGGTATCGGATTGATCTGCTGTTCTTTCACCGTAAACTGCGGTGCTTGGTGGTTATAGACTTAAAACTTGGTAAGTTCAGTCATGCCGACGCTGGACAAATGCACGTTTACCTGAATTACGTTAAAGAACACTGGACAAACGAGGGCGAAAACCCACCCGTGGGTCTGATTTTGTGCGCCAGCAAGGACGAAGCCTTAGCCAAGTACGCGCTCGAGGGTTTGGCAAACAAAGTGCTTGCTGCCGAGTACAAATTGCAATTGCCAGACGAAGCTGTTTTGGTCAAAGAACTCGAGCGTACCCGTGCCGTGTTGGAAGCTCGAGCGTTAAGGGTGCAAGATGAAAAGTGAAGCTGTGAAACAGATGATTCTAAACGGTTTAAAAGAATTACTCGGGATGCTGGCATGAGATTTAGATGTGAAAGATTGTGCAGATTACCCACTAGATGGGTAGATTATCACCGCATAATGGGTATAATAACACCATGTCAATAGACCGATTGATGCGCCTCAAAATCGAAGAAGCCTTGACAGACACGCCCGTAATCTTACTGCACGGCGCACGACAAGTTGGTAAAACAACGCTGGCAAAAAGTTTTGAAAACCGCGAATACTACACCCTGGACAACAACACAACCCTGACCGCCGCCAAAAACGACCCCACAGGCTTTATTCGCGGGCTGCCCGAACAATGCACCATTGACGAAATTCAACTTGCGCCAGAACTCTTACCCGCCATTAAAGAACAGGTGGACAACAACCGCAAACCAGGAAGATTCTTACTGACTGGCAGCGCC
This sequence comes from Deinococcales bacterium, assembly GCA_025352125.1. Classification (GTDB taxonomy): domain Bacteria; phylum Deinococcota; class Deinococci; order Deinococcales; family JAAFIG01; genus JANXTZ01. The sequence goes on from JANXTZ010000027.1 coordinate 48,344, forward strand.
AACGTTTTACTCGTCCCCAAAGCCTCGGAATCGCTGGCAGGACGCATGGAAATTATTGCACTGCACCCACTGGCACAAACCGAAATTGCAGGCACAAACACCCAACTGATACCCCAAGCCTTCAACCAACAACCCGTAAAACACGGCGGCGCAATCAGCAAAACCGACCTCATCAAACGCATCCTCGAGGGTGGCTACCCAGAACCCCGAAACCGCAACCCCAACCGCCGCCAAGCCTGGTTTGACGCCTACCTGACAACCATTCTGACCCGTGACGTGCGCGACCTGTCCAACATTGAAGGACTCAGCCAACTGCCCCGACTGCTGGCACTGCTCGGCGCTCGGAGTGCCAACCTTTTAAACCTAGCCGACCTGGCAAACAACGCCAACATTGCCTACAGCACCCTGCAACGCTACATGACGTTACTCGAGGCAATCTTTTTGGTGCAACTGGTACAACCTTGGAGCGGCAATTTAACGAGTCGTCTGGTCAAAAGCCCCAAAGTGTACTTGATTGACACCGCCCTGATTGCGGCACTGCTCGGCGCAAACCAAGCCCAACTCGAGGTTAACCCTGTTTTGTACGGCGGTTTGCTCGAGACGTTCGTCATGAACGAATTGCGTAAATTGGCTTCATGGTCGGACATGCAGCCCAAAATCTTTCATTTCAGAACCCAAGCCAAACAAGAGGTTGATGTTGTACTGGAACGCGCCAACGGGCAATTGCTGGCTTTTGAAGTCAAAGCCAGCGCCACCGTGACCATGAGCGATTTTAAAGGTTTAAAAATCCTTCAAACCGCCATTCCTGATCGTTTTGTGCATGGCGCGGTGTTGTACACCGGCGATAAAGTCATTCCTTTTGGCGACAATTTAAGCGCCATACCATTGACGGCGTTGTGGGCATGAGGCAGGAGAAGAACATGAACTCGAGAATGGAATCATTTCAAAATCTCGTTATGGTTTTATCAGGCTTTGCTTTTAAATCTGAACTCTTCAATACCGAACAAAACGGATTGCCGATTATCCGCATTCGAGATGTTACTCGAGGATTTTCGGAGACTTATTACTCTGGTGATTTTGCTTCAGATTATTTGATTTCTGATGGAGATTTTTTGATTGGAATGGACGGCGAATTCAATATTGCTCAGTGGTCGGGTGGAAGCGCACTTTTAAACCAACGGGTTTGCAAAGTCATCGTACGTGATGAAAAAAAATTAGATTCAAGATATTTGTATCGCCTTTTGAAGCTCGAGTTAAAAAAAATTGAGGAAATCACGCCATTTGTGACGGTCAAGCATCTTTCGACAAAAGTATTGAACCAGATCGAGATTCCCCTTCCATCTCTCGAGGAGCAGCAGAAAATTGCGGGGGTTTTGGATGCGGTGGATTCACTTTTGGGTAAACGTCGGGAGGGTTTGAAGAAGCTCGAGGTGTTGTTGAAAAGCGTGTTTCTCGAGATGTTTGGTGATCCTGTGACGAACTCAAAAGGTTGGGAGATTCAAGAAATTGGGGAATTTTGCAAAGTCAAAGGTGGCTTACAAATTACACCAGCGCGAAAAGACAATCCGATAGAAGTTCCATATTTACGGGTAGCAAATGTATACCGAGATCAACTTGATTTGACTGAAATAAAAACAATTCGAGTAACCGAAGCTGAATTCAATCGCTCGAAACTCGAGAGAAATGATCTACTTTTGGTTGAAGGACATGGAAACCTTAATGAGATTGGACGTTCTTCAGTATGGGATAGTTCGATTGAAGATTGTGTTCATCAAAACCATCTTATTCGAGTACAAACAGAACATCAGAAATGTTTGCCTGCATATTTGAGCGCTTTTTTGAACTCAAGTGGTGGAAGAAAACAACTTATTCAATCTGGAAATACAACGTCAGGTTTGAATACGATTAGCGCCAATACTGTAAGGGGAGTCAAAGTTTTATTGCCTCCTTTGGAACTTCAAAATCTTTACGTTAAACGACAACAAAATATATTAAAATCCCGAGTGCAAAATGTTCAATCCCTTTCTTCTCTCGAGAAACTTTTTGCTTCCCTTCAACACCAAGCTTTCAATGGCACGTTAACGGCGGCGGTGTTGGGGCATGAAGTGGGAAAGCTCGAGACGGAAATTCAGGCGGGATTGTTTTGATTTGACGGTGTTGGTTTATTCTGCTATTTGCGTAATTCATTTGGCGTATGGCAATGCTGCAACAACACACTATAATGAACGCAAGCATGAGCAACTTTGCGTTCTTACAAAAAGACTTCCCAAACTTGTTTGAAGAGGCAAGCCTTGCCGAACGCAACGCGCTTTCCGATGCCAGGGTCTCGAGTGTTTACGCACGGCGCACGCTCGAGGGGATGGTCAAATGGTTGTACGCGAACGATCCTGCGTTCAGTAAACCGTAT
>JANXTZ010000033.1 GCA_025352125.1 Deinococcales bacterium
CTGACTGACATTTTCTCGTTGAGGACGAGTTGAACGGCTCTGTTTTTGAATTCTGCTGCGAAAATTCTAGGTTTGGTTGACATGGTTCAGACTCCTATGTTTAGTCTGAACTCGGAACTAACAAAAGTCTATCAAGTCCAGCGGACCAGAAGAAGCTCTTGAAGATTTTACACTGGGCTTGTTCCCAGAGCGCTGGATCGCATATGAAGAACTTTCAGAACTTGATCTGGATCATCCCAACAAGGACACCACTGAAAATGATGAACAAGCATCAGTCATGTATGACCAATTTTGGCTCACCTACATAGACTGTGAATTTGATGTGTACAACGACATCGGTGGGGATGAGGATTTCACCATGATCATTTGCAACACCCCGAGCGATAAAGGCTATGAGGATGATGTCATGTTTTTTATCATGGATAAGAACGTCATCCCTGACTTGAAAATACCGCCTTCGTATCGATATGTGCTCAACTAAAGGCTGTGTTTCACGCATTTGATGTCAACATGAAACTTGGCTGGTCAGTTGGTTTGCTGTTCAAATTTAGTCTTCCAATAGCCCTTCAAGTTTGCGAACTTGTTCCTGAATGCTGATGGAACTGTGCTTGAAGGCTTTCCACGGACTGTTGATCGGAAGCCGTTTGCGCCAAATGCCACGAACAAGCACTCCAAGCTCGAGCATCCCTTCGAGCGATTGTCTTGGCAGCTTGCCCTGACTCGAACGGGCAACCAGTGTATATTCTTCACTTGGACGACGTTCCGTTTCAATTACGTATAGATAGTGATCATTGCTTTGGGCTTCTATCACCAAGGCACGACGGCGCAAGTTTGGGCGAAGCCAACTCCAAGCAAATTCACGACCATTGACCGCAACGGGAAAATAGGAGAACCGTGCTGTGTTTTCTTCGGTGTTCAGGAGAATTTGACGACAGGTAAAGCCACGATCAGTCAACAGATTCGCCACTGTTATCAAATGGGCAAACAAATCTGGTACTTCAATATCCTCAGCAAGCGCGTCAGTTTTGAAGCCAAACGGCGGATGTTCCCCAGTGGTTTTACCAACTCCACCAGTAGAGTAACCTTGTGGCTTGTCCAACGTTTGGTTTTTGCGTTTTCGACGTTGGATGGCGTTTCCCGGCTCGAGATTCAGTTCGATCTTGTCTTTCAGATCAGGGAATGTGGTGGTTTTCAGCGCTTCAAAACGATCACGAAGCTTTTTGTTGGGTTCTTCGATGTTTGAGATAGTGTCGCCATCATGCCCGTCAGAACTGCCTGACGTACTTGCTCGGTAGTCCTTGGGTTGTTTTTCATCCGTTTTCACTGGTTGTGATTTGGTAATGGTCAGTTTTGCGTAAGGCATGGGGTGATTGCAAGAATCGATGTTGTGAACCAGAAAATGGGAAGCATTGTCACCACCCTGAAACCAGCGCCCTCTACAGCTTAAATGTGTGCTCCCTTGAAATGGAAAAAATGTTTTGATGTGCGGAAGTAGATGCGTGAGCTGATTCGCTCGCAGTGGCATGATTTCTTGGTATGCCCGCAACGGTTCTCGAGCCGCTTGCATCACATAAGGATCACAAAACAGACGTGCCAAGACTGCAATCTCGGTGTTCGAATACCCAAGATGGGGTCTGACACGACATTCTCCGTCTTCAAATGAAATCTCCTCAAAGAGGTTAATGAAATTTCGATCACTTAACGAATTATCAAAGAGATGTTGTGCGACTTTGCTCGACGGTGCAAAATACGCTCTTAACAAAGTTACCATCGGGAACACCACACGATTGACTTGATTGTTATGCGTGACGGCAAGAAAAGAACTGCCTTTTACCCGATTCCAAGTTGATCCGAAACTGAGCACCTCACGTGGAAACCACCAATCGTTAGATTCGGATTTGTCCTCCAAGGCAATGGTCTGCACGGTTGAAGGGTTGATCTCGAGTTTAAAGGTTCTGGTTTGAACGTTGAAGTAATCCGCAATGCGGCGTTGGTTCTGCCACCTCGAGTTGAATACCAAATAGGGAATCAGTGCGATAGTGGTGTTTTTGACAACGTACCAAGTGTTTTCCAAATCGCCGTTTGGGTGTTCGCGGCGCAGGATGACCTCGATAGTGGGATCACTGGGCACGTGGGGGTTGGAAGCAATCGGACCGAAGCTTTCGATTCGATAGACGAATTCATCGTTTGGGAAGGATGCAATCCGAGGAATCGTCATAAGTATGAGGAGCGTCAGTCTCGATTATCGATATATAGTCTCAAAAAGCGATATATAGTCTCGATTATCGATATACGCTACAATCCGCCGCCAATCAGTCCAGCATCGGAGATTGTGGCGTGCGGGGCGCGAAAAGGGGCGACCCGAACCAGTCCTTTGGGTTGTCTTCCAGCGCTCGAGTGAATGCGGGTCACGTCCAACGCCTCACGGTCTGAGAGCAGTGGCAGCAAGCCCACGGCGCGGCGGGCGAGCATGGTTTTGCCCGAGCCAGGTGGTCCAATGAAAAGCAAGTTGTGATGCCCAGCGATGCTGATCTCGAGCGCCCGTTTGCCCTGCATCTGCCCTTTGATGTCCGCCAAATCCAGCAGCGTATCTGGGTCAGGCTCGAGCACCACAGGTTTTGAGGGCTTTAGCTTTTCTTGTCCGTTCAAGTGGCGCACGGCTTGTTTGAGGTTGCTCGGGCAGAAGACTTCGATGCCCTCGATCACGGCGGCTTCGGTGGCGTTGTCAATTGGCAGCATCACGGCTTTGTAACCGTTTTGGGCGGCGGCTAGGGCAATGTTGATCGCGCCGTTGATCGGGCGAATCGTGCCGTCCAGCGCCAGCTCTCCGGCGCAGAGCATTTTGTCCAAAACCTCCAATGGAACTTCGCCCTGGGTTGCCAGAATTCCCAGCGCCATCGGCAGATCAAAACTCGAGCCTTCCTTGCGCACGTCGGCTGGCGCGAGGTTGGCGGTGATTCTCGAGCCTGAGGGAAATGGCAAGCCAGAGTTCTTGATGGCGGCGCGAATACGTTCCCGCGCCTCCTGAACGGCGGTGTCCGCCAGTCCGACGACCATGAACATGGGCATTCCAGCCGAGACATCCACCTCGACTTCGACGATGGTGGCGTTGACTCCGATAATGGTGGCGGCAAAAGCTTTGGCGAGCACCAGCGAAGTATAACGGACGGGCTAAACCCGAGGGTCGGAGTTTGACCTTCTCGAACCAAAAAATCAAACTCTGAGACATGAGATTATTCACTTGCCTTGCAATAGCACAGTAATTTCTTCCATTTGAAGGGTGCTTAAAGCACCTTGTTCGAGCACAGCCGCATTTTCTTGAACCTGTTTCACCGTTCTAAAACCTGGAATTGGAATGGTTTGATCACTTCTTGCGAGCAACCACGCCAATGAACCTTGAGCAAGGGTACGCCCGCCAGCACACAAAATCTCGCGGATACCCTCGAGTTTGGTCAACCAGACTGCGTTGGGTTGCCCATTCTTGAAGTACGCCATCCATTCGGGCGAAACATGACGAACATCACTTTGTTCAAAGCTTGCACCATTGGAGAATTTACCCGTCAGAATGCCCATGCCGAGCGGACCTCGGTTGATGCTCGAGAGGTGATGACGTTCCACCAATTCGAGCATTGGGGCGTTGTCTTCAAAAATATTTTGTTGATGCTGAATTGCCGCGCAATTATTGCCGTTTGCAAACACCTCGGCTCGAGCGGTGTCATCGGTGCTCCAGCCGTATGCTCGAATCAGTCCTTCTTGCACCAGTTGCTCGAGGGTTTCACGGACTTCAGGTGCGGCGGTGATTGGGTAATCGCCAACGTGCAATTGAAACAGATCAATGTAATCGGTTTGTAAACGCTTGAGACTGTCCGTGCAGGAAGACCGAATATCGTTTGGGCTGCAATATATGCCGCTCACAACTTTTCGCGCTTCATCGACGCCGTAACCAAACTTTGTGGCAATGACAACCTTGCTTCGGTCTGTCCCAAGTGCTTTTCCCAATATAACTTCGCTGTGCCCAGCGCCGTAATTTGCTGCCGTATCAAAAAATGTGATGCCCATTTCCACAGCCGCCCGAATCGCGGCGGTAGACTCGAGGTCATTGACTGCCCCCCAACCGGCTGCTTGGGTATCAAATTTCCATTCGCCGCCAATTGCCCAGCAGCCCATACCGATGGCACTGATGCCGATGTTGCTCCGACCAAGGTTTCTTTTCATGAACCAGAGTCTAAATCCTTTAGCGCACTCAAGGTCAAGCACTAGACCTGAAGCGTACTCAAGGTTTTAAACTGAGACAATGACACTCTCGATTGGCGATGCTGCCGTTCAAGCCGGAATCAGTATTCACACCCTGCACTATTACGAACGCGAGGGCTTATTACAGATCGAACGCAGTTCCAGTGGGCACCGGCGCTACTCGAGCGGCGACCTGGAATGGATTGGAATTCTAACCTGCCTGCGAGAAACGGGAATGCCAATCCGAACCATGCGCGAATTCGCAAGATTGGTGCAACAAGACTCGAGCAACATTCCGCAGCGCATAGAAATTCTCAAAACCCACCGACTCGAGGTTTTGGCGCATTTAAAATCGTTGCAGCACAACCTCGAGCACGTCGAGTACAAGATTGATTATTACGAAAAAGTTTTGGTGCAGCCTATGGATTGAGCCAGAATTTACCATTTATGATTCTGCCGAACTCGAGCCGCGCGAGTCAAATCGTATTTCTCAAGGTCGAAAAAAATTCTTGGGCGAGTTTAAACGCCCAAGAATAGTGTCTCCAGTGGTGTTTCCAGCACTTTATCAGCTTGAAGTTCGACTTGGTACGCTCGAGGATTGGGTCTGGAGCTGACCACAGATTCAAGGCACTCATCCACAAAATGCAGTGCCGCGCCATCATCGGCAGCGTAACCGTTTTGAATCTGCCCCTCGAGCAAGAATTGATGCAACTTTGGGCGGCGGTTTGCCTCGCCGTCGTAGTGCGGGGTCATCGAACCTTTCAGCCAACCCAGGCACGGCAGCACGCCAAGTTCGCGCCCAATGCTGTCGGTGCTGCCCTGTTCAAACCAGCACATTGCGCCCGCCGAAAGTCCAGCCAGCACCGCGCCGCGATCTAAAGCGGTTCGCAGCAACGGCTCGAGGTTCCATTCGCGCCACAAAGCCAGGGCGTTTTTGGTGTTGCCACCGCCAAAGTAAAGCACGTCCTGTTTTGCCAGAAATGGCTCGAGGTCCTCAGTCCAGGTGTCTGGGTTGAACAGACTCAAATGGCTCGGTTCGCATTCGAGTTTGTTGAACGCCGCGTAAAATCGCTCGACATAACCCGCACTGTCGCCGCTGGCGGTAGGCACGAAACAGACCCTGGGCTTCTCGAGTTGAGCAGCGTTCAGAATGTATTGGTCGAGAAGGAGATTTTCAGGTTCCATCGAAAATCCGCCGCCGCCCATCGCAATGATTTGGCGTTTCATGGGGTTGGCAAGGTGGTGATCGCGCCGTTGGCATCTTTTAAAGTCACACGGAAACCACCATCCACCCGGTCCACCCGACACGATTGCACGGCGTCACTCGAGGATACGGCGTGAGTCCCTGCGGTGTAACCGCTCGAGCAGTCTGTGGGTGGGGTTTGTTGTGTTTCGGAATTGAATTTTTGCGCCGTCTCGAGCACCTCTTTGGCGTAGGTTTCGACGGCAGAAACTCCTGTGTTCGGGTTCGCTTGTGGTGGAGTAACGCCCGTACCGTCGCTCGAGGGAGTGTTGCTCGGTGCGGGGGCATTGGAGTCGCTCGGGTTGCCAGAACCCATGCTCGAGTCTGGGGTGCTCGGGTCGGGGGTGCTGCTCGAGTCTGATGCGATTGGTGTGGTCGCGCTCGGGTCGGGGGTGATCGCAGTACTGCCTGTCGCATTCTCGAGCACGGCTTTGATGCCGTCAAGTTGGACTTTTAAGGCATCGCGCTCTCTGGTGATCGTCTGGAGTTGGGTTTTGAGATCACTGTTTTCCTTCTTGAGATTTTCTGTCTCGGGGCTGCTGCAAGCGACAAACATCAGAGCAACAAAAACGGCAAGAATCATTTTCATGCCATCAGTATACGCGAGACTCAAGTTTGCAATTCCCATGCGCGTCACGCTTATGTGAATGCTTAACGAATGATTTGCCAACCGCGTTTGAGTGCCAGTCGTTCGAGTTTGGAATCGGTCGGAATGACCACCGGATTGCGTGCCATCTCGAGCATGGCGAGGTCTGGCATGGTGTCACCGAACGCCGCCTCGAGCGGTTCTGAACGAATCGCGGCTTGCAGGTTCGCGGCTTTGATCTTTCCCACATTGACCTCGCCCAATATTTTGCCCGTCAATTTGCCCGTGACCATCTCGAGTTTTGTGCCGATCACTTCAAAGCCTCCCAGGTTTGGGCTGCACCGTTTGGCAAAGACTTCCAGTACGGGTTGGTAGGTTCCAGATGTCAGAATCACCCGCGCACCCTCAGATTTGCACGTCTCGAGCACCGCCAGCACATTTTTGCGACGGTTGTGCCAGAGTTCATGTTCGACCACCCACTCTGCCACTTCCAGAAATTCGCCGTAATATGCACCTTCAAACAAGCCCAGCAAGTCTTTAATCCAACGGTTTTGAAACCCGCGTCGATTCAAGCCAGCGCGTGCCAGCAAGGCACCAGCAAACCTGGCGTTAAAAAAATTTCGGTACGCCCTGGATTTTCCGTTGCGCTCGAGATACCTTGCAATGCCTTTCCAGGTTTCGCCCGTGGTCAACGTGCCTTCCAGGTCGCTGGCAACAATGATGCGTGGTGCGGGAACTTTCATGCCTTGACCTTGTTCACAAATTGCTGTTGTAAACTTTTGAACGAGAACGGTTTGCCGTGACCAACGAACAATCGTTCGGGTTTTAAATCCAATATTGTTTTGATGCTCGATTGCACCAAATCCACATCATCATAAAAAAAATGCCAGTTTGGACGATTCTCCAGCATAAAATCTCCGCGCAGCACATCGCCAATGATCGCGTCACCATTCTCGAGCAATACCGAAACCGAACCGTCGGTATGTCCTGGTGTGGCGCGCAGTTTGGCGTTCACGCCGTAAGCCTTGAGCGTCTCAAAGCCGTTCAAGATCAAGTCTGGTGTGACTGGCGCAAAACGCTTTGAGCTGAAATACGGCTCGAGCAAAGCCGTACCCAAGCCATAAGGTTTGAGTTTGGCTTGACCCGCGCTCGCCAGTTCGAGGTCGGCACGGTGCAGCGCAACTGGGGCTTTGCTGAGGACGCGAATGGCTTGGGCGCTGCCCAGATGATCCCAATGCCCGTGGGTTAAGAGAATCAAACTCAAGTCCTTCGGTGTTAGCCCGTGCCGCTCGAGCGTATCAAAAATGCGTTTCTCGTTGCCAGGACTGCCCGAATCCACCAAGACCACCCGTTCGCCCACCAGCAAAAACGCGTTGGCGGTGGTCGTTGGTACGGCAATGATCTTGGTGCTCATTTTGACCCTGGAACAATTGCCAGCGTGCACCTCGAGATGCAGACCATCTTGCCATTCGCATCCTTGATTTCGACCTGCCAAACCTGGGTGGTGCGTCCCTTGTGAATGGGTGTGGCGGTGGCGGTGACCAGTCCGTCTCGCACGCCGCGCAGGTGGTTGGCGTTGATTTCAAGTCCAACCGCCATCATGCCTTGATCGGCAACGCTCAGAAATGCACCAACGCTGGCGATGGTTTCTGCCAGGGCGACGCTTGCACCGCCGTGCAGCAAGCCGAACGGTTGATGGACTTTGGGTTGTACGGGCATGGTTGCCACGACTTTTTCAGGACTTGCCTCGAGAACCGTTATCTCGAGGGTTTTAATGAGGGTTTCGTTGTCAGTCAGCAGTTGATTCATGATTTGACCTCCGTAGCTTTAGCCCTGATGACGTAAACCAAAAAGTGTTGACGCTCCACAAATCCCAATTGTTCGTAGACCCGCGCGGCTTTGGTGTTTTGTTTCATGACATGCAAGAACGGCAACTCACCTCGAGCCGAAATGTTTTGGCAAGCTTTGGTGATCAGCGCCTGGGCAAAGCCTCGCCTTTGATAATCTGGGTGCGTGCAGACCGAACTGACCTCGCAGCATCCAGGCAGGTGAAATCGCTCACCCGACATGGCAACCAACCTTCCAGCAACGCGAACGCCCCAGAACTGCCCCAATTCGATGGTGCGCCGCGCAAATGGACCTGGCTTGGTCAAATCGATCAACTCAAGCATGTCTGGCACGTCGGCAACTGTCAATTCCTGAAGCTCGAGATGTGACGCTGGCTTGAGGGTTTGGTAGGTCATCTGACTGACCTCGAGCGTGGTCAAAAGTTCAAGACTTTTCGGGAATTCAATCTTGTGCGGCGCAAACAGAGCGATTGTGGCATGGTTGGCACCGAGCAATTGCGCCAAACCTTCAAGATTTTCTGGGGTTGCAAACTCAATCGCGCCAAAACGTCCCACTTCAGTCGGCAGCATCTTGGCGTGCGCGTTTTGAATGGCAAAGTCTTTTTGATGGGTCGCCAACGCGTGCCAGATTGGGTTGTCCAGCATCTCGGGTTTCATGTGTTGCTCGGTGGCACAAGTGGAAAGACAAAACAGGTGGTCGAACCGTGGGCGTAGAGTTTGCCATCTTCTCGACCGTACAGTTTGGCTTCGGAGGTTGCCAAACTTTTGCCGACATGAACAATTTTGCCCTCCGCTCGAACAAAACCCGTTTTGTCGGTCATGGCACGAACGTAATTGACTTTTAATTCCACGGTGGTGTAACCCTGCCCAGTCTCGAGCATACTTTGAATGCTGCAACCCAAAACGGTGTCGAGCAATGCCGCCGCATAGCCGCCGTGAACGCTGCCAATCGGGTTAAAAACAAACTGTTTGGGTTCGCCCTCAAAGACCACCCGCCCTGCCTCGAGTTCGACAGGGTGAAAATCCAGCGTGCTGGCGATGGGCGATCCCGCAAATTCGCCTGCAAACATTTTTTTCAGGTACTCGAGTCCAGAGTGCGTTGTCAGATCATGCAGCTTCATGCGTCTGGTGTCGTAAGTGTAGCTGCGGGTTTCTTGGCTCATGGTTTCCTTTTCAGACCGTTTGGTTTTATTCATCAACCATTGGTGCTGCGCCCGCCTCGAGAATCCCCGCCTCGAGTTGGATTTGTAATGCCTGCACCAATTTTTGCGTATCCTCGAGCGTTAGATTTTCGACAATACGACCCCAGCCAATGCGGATTCTTTGAAAAATCCTGTTTTGGTACAATTGCCCATTTTTGAGCGTCGCCCGAACATGAACCAGGGCTGTGGTGTTCCAAGGTGTGCCTTGAACCAGAATGTCGAGAATTTCAAACTGTGAGTCGGGAAAGACCACAAAGATTCGTTCAAAAACCGTTTCATGGTCGGAACCCTGTGACGAACGCCACTCAGGGCGTGATCTCCAAAGAATTCATAGCGAAATGTGCTGGCAAATTGTTGTAACACAAAATTGAAATCTCGAGCGTTGAGGTGCCGCCACGGCGACCTGACATTGCCTGCCACGATACTTGCGTACATTCAACCAGCCTCCTTGACCAGCAGTGTCTTCAAATGATCCTCGAGAAAACTTGCCGCCATGCGCATGTGCGTGGCGTCACGGCAAACTTTTGACATCATCACCGCCCCCTCAAGCGTGGCGAGCATGATGGTTGAGAGTTTGGCGGCATCCGTGTCAGCCTTTAATTCACCTTTGGCAACGCCCAGTTCAACAATGCCCTGAATTCGGGTTTTCCAGCCTGTCAAGACCAGTTTTGTGCGCTGACGAAGATTCTCGTTTGAATCATCACTTTCGATTGCCGCGTTCAAGACTGGGCAGCCTCCAGGCAAAACTGGGTCGTGAATAAATTCGAGGAACACGTCCATCACGGCGCTCAGTCGATCAATTGCGGAATTCCGTTTCTCGAGTGCCGCCTCGTAACGGCGCTCGATCAAGCCAGTTGCATAATCAAAAGCCTCGAGCGCCAACTGTTCTTTGCTGGCAAAGTGGTTGTAAATCCCACCCTTTTCCAAGCCAGTTGCCAGCATCAAATCTGACATGCTCGAGGCGGCGTAACCGTGTTGGTTAAACACGGCTGCCGATTGTGCCAGAATGTGGTCGCGGGTGCGTTCGCCTTTTTTCATTTTTCAAACCGTTCGGTCTGAATTTTACCCAAAGCTGGCGTGCCAAGTCAAACTGGATTCTCATGTTGTGCTGCCAACAATAAGGCGTGCGCATTGTCTTGACACTGGTTTTTATACTCTCGAGCTTGGCTGTTGCCCAAAGGACGCCCTCAAATCCAATTGCCTTGATCCCGCTCGATTCACGCCCCGCCAATGTAAGTCTGCCCGTTGCCATCGCCGCAATGGGCAACCTCGAGCTGCTGACCCCGCCCCCTGAACTGCTCGGCACCGCCGTCAAACCCGCCGACACCCAGGGGATTCGTGGTTGGCTCGACGGCGTTCAACCCTCGGCTTTGATTGTGTCCTTGGATGCCCTGGCTTACGGCGGTTTGGTGCAGTCACGCAGCGCTCAGATCAGTGCCGATGCCGCCTGGGACAACCTCTGGTCGGCTTGGTTCTGGCATCTCTCGAGTCCAGTGTACGCATTTGTGGTGATTCCTCGCGCACCAGACGCCGTTGACCGACAACGCAACCTCGAGCTGATTCGGCGGGCACTCGATTGGGCGGCGGACGGCACATTGCAGCGTCTGTTCGTCACCTGGGACGACGCGCTGCCAGGTTCGCCCGCACCGCTCGAGGGCGCAAAGATTCGCACGGAGGTCGAGACTCGAGGTTTAAGAAACGTTTTTGTTCATCCTGGCGCGGATGAGGCTGCCAGTGCCTTGACCGCCAGTTTGATGCTCGAGCGTCGAAAATTGCATCCAAAGCTTCGGGTGAGGTTCAGTGACCCAACGTCCGCCAGCAGCTTGATTGCGCCCTATGAGGGACAGACCTTGATTCAAAGTGTTCAGGATCAAGCCAAAGCCATCGGACTCGAGTTGAGTGAAGCTGCTGACCTCGAGTTGTATGTCTTTAACGGCGGTGATTCGCGCCGTGCCGCGCTCGAGATCAACGCCGATCAACGACGCGGTTTGGTGGCGCTCGCCGATGTGGGCGCGGTCAATCAAGCCAATCCAAAATTGATAGAGGACCTGGTGGCATCCGGTGGTTTTGCCGATCTGGCAGGATTCGCCGCCTGGGGAACGCCTGGCAACAACATTGGCAGCGCTTTGGCTCAGGCAACGATGTTCACGGTTTATGGTGCTTCAAATGCCTCAAAATTCATGCTGGCTCGAGGTTACATCAACGATTATCTGTACTCGAGTGTGCTGCGCCCAAATCTGCGTGAGCGGCAACTCGAGGATAATTTTGCGAACGAAAATTTGCGCCGAGCCTTGCTGACAGGGTTGCAAACGCAACTGTCCACTTTTCGCCTCGGGGCAAGCCGTTTCAAGATTGTGGACGCGTACTTTCCGTGGTTGCGCTCGTTTGAAATTGGTTTCAACCTTGAGTTTAGCCCAACTTCCACAGCCTGCCAACCCGTTTGCTTCACGCCCTAAAGCGCCTCGGCTCGAACTTGCGCCCGATTCTTGGCAATGATTCCAACAAAAAACGCCAGCAATGCCAAAACCATTGGAATGCCTAGCATCAAACCGACAAGTTGACCCATCCTGCCCACTTCAGGGTTGGGTAGAACCATCGGAATCACGCCAGAGGATGATGATTTACCGATGTTCAAAAAGTAACTGCCCTCGAGTTTTCTGTCACCAACCTCGAGTTTGACCTGGACGTTCCACTGCCCCTCATTGAGCGCCATTTCACCCTTAAAGCTCGAGGCACTGACGCGTGCAAGATTGGCTGGGATGCTGCGTCCGTTTTCCCCCTCATCACCGATGGCTTTGACCTCGAGTTTGTCCACCGCAAGCTTTTGTGTGCCTTTGGCATCAAGCACCTGCAAGACGATGTTGCCGCCGTCGGGATCGTAATCGAAATTGACGATGGCTTGGCGCTGTATCTTGGCGGGAATATTGTTTGCTTGCGCCAAGGAAAGCGGTGCAAGCAAAAATAAAAAGGTCATCAACACTCGAGCGAACATGAGGGCATTTTAGGCTACTTCCTGGGGGCGTGTGTCCTAAAATTTGGAGAGCGCAATCTGCCCCGCGTGCCAAATGCTGTGACGCGCTGAAAGCCGAATCAATGCCGCCACGCTCAACTCGCGCCCAGAATATTCCAGGATTGTGGCGCGTTGCTCGAGACTCAATAAACCCGTCATCCTGCATTCGAAGTGCATCAACTCGAGCAAGGTCGTGGGCGCTGGCTCGAGTTTTAAAGTGCTGCAAATCAAATTCCAGTACAGCAATTTTGTCTCGAGAACATGTGCCCTCAAGCGACTTGCACGTTCACCAGAGTGATCCAGAATACTCGAGACGGATTCCCAAGGGTCAAAATTTGATTCAATCAACATGACCTCGAGTTCATCCATCAGACATCAACGGGTTCGCTGAGCGCCCCGTACGTTCCAGGTCCGACATGGCTGGCAATGACCGTGCCAGTCTGCGTCACGCTGAACTCTTCGACGCCCATTTCGCGCCCTGCCGCACGAAGTGGTTCGACATCTTCTGGCTTGTCGGTGTAAATGTAGGCGGTTCTGACGCGACCATGTTTGGCTTGCAGGGCACGTAAATTGCTGACCACATCCTCGAGTGCCGCTTTGGAGCCGCGAACGCGACCGGCGGCTTCAACTTTGCCGCCCACCAAGTGCAAAATTGGTTTGATGTTCAGCAACCCACCAATCAAAGCCTGAGCGCCACCGATTCGACCATTTTTCTTCAGGAAATCGAGCGACCCGACGCTGAAGCGCAAATTCGTGACTTTGCGTACCCGCTCGAGCACCTGCAATACCTCTTCAAGACCCGTGCCAGCGTTCAGAAGCCTGACCGCCCGTTCGCACATCATGCTCTGGCTTCCACTCGAGACTTCGGAATCAAAGGTCACGACCCGTCCAGCAAAATCCTTGGCAGCCAGTGAAGCGCTCGCAACCGTGCCAGAAAGTTTGCTCGAGATGTGAATGCTCAAGACTTTTTCGTGGGTTTGCAAGAGTTTTTCGTAAGCAACCATGAAATCTGCGGGCGTCGGTTGGCTGGTGCTGGGCATTGCCGCGCCCGCCTTGATGCCCGCAAAAACCTCGTCGGTTTTGATCTCGAGATTGTCCTTTAAAACACGGTTTTGAAAGTTGACATAAAGCGGCACAACGGTCACACCAAGCGCTTCCTGCATGGCTGGGGTCATGTCACTGGTCGAATCGGTCAGTACGGCGATGCTCATGAATTACCTCCTGGAATGATTTGAGATTATCACGAACACAAGCCCTTTGAAATGTACCCAATTCGCAATGCACGTTCAGGCTGGCAACTCGAGGCTTTCAAATTCTTGTTTGAAACGCCAATCTTTAAAATGGTTGACAACCCGAAAACCGCAAGATTCGTAAAATGCTTGGTTTTTTGTTCCTGAAAACACCATCGCCGTGTGTGCGCCCAGAGCTTTTAAGCGCCTGAAACCCTCGAGAATGACCGCACGACCCAAGCCTTGCCGTCTGAACGCTGCTCGAGTTCCAACAGGCTCAAAATAGCCCACGCCGCCTGACAACCAGATCAGACAAAAAGAGGCAAATTCGTTTTCGGGCGTTGAAACCACCAAATCAAATTCGGGTTTGTACCCTGTCATTGAACGAACTCGAGCGTAACGCTCCAGCGTAAACTTTGAAGGATCAAAAGCATCACGGTGAACATTCACCCGCTCCTCAAATTCGTGCTCGAGCACATGACGCGTTTGAAAACCAAGAGGTAACTCGAGGTCGGGAATAGGTTCGTTTAAGTCTTTGGCAAACATGAAGCCTTTGGACTCTTCTGGTTCAAAACCGCAAGCCTCGAAAAACCGCATCAATCTGATGTTTTCTGTGGCGCAGTCCGAGTTGATAACGCCTGGGCAAACACTTTTTGCCCAATTGACAATCTCGAGTCCAAGCCTGTCAAAATCAGCTTCCCCGAGTTTGGGATGCAGGTGAAGCTCGAGATCACGTTCAAACAAAAGCCAACCGAACGCAATCAACCTGTCATTTTCAAACCACAACCGAAATTGGTGAAGTTCGGGTTCTTGCTGCCCGTAACGCCACCAGACATCACCAGCATGAAGAAAAATTCCCTGGTCATGCCCGACCAATCTCCTGACCTCATCAAAATAAGCGGTGATGATCGGCAGGTCTTCAACACCAACAAAATCTCGACTTGTAAAATTCATGCCCTGAGTGTAATGCGTTTTGAGACGCTCGAGCATCGGCGTAACGGCTTAGGAAACGACAGTGCCTTTTCCTGCCAGCGCTTGACTGACAGGTTTATCGAGCCTCGCGTCACCAAAGATCACGCGACCGCAACCGCCCTGCACCGCCTCGGCAGCGCCCAAGACTTTTTTCTTCATGCGGTCCTGGGCAAACTCGAGGTACGACTCGACATCGAGCGCCGGAATCTGCGTGATCAAGCTTGATTCGTCTGGGAAATTGCGCAGCAGTCCTGGCACGTTCGAGAGCAGCAACAATGCCTCGGCTTTCATTGCCGTCGCCACCGCCGCCGAAGCCCTGTCACCGTCCACGTTGACCGCCACACCCTCAAAGCTCGAGCCTGGAGGGGTTAAAACAGGCAAATAATTATTCTCGAGAAGCAGGTTTAACAGATGTGTGTTGACTTTTTCGACTGTTCCCGTGTGATCGCCGCGCAAAATTTTGGTCTTGCCGTCCTCGACAGACCGCACCGAATCCTTGTGCTTGCCCTCGAAAATCCTGCCATCCAATCCTGACAAACCCACCGCGTTGACGCCGCGTTTTTGAAGTCGTTCGACCAAACCCTTGTTCATCTTGCCGCAGTAGACCATCTCAAAAATCTCGAGCGTTTGACGGTCTGTAAACCGGCTCGTGTACCCAGAAGGCGAGGTGACAAACTTTGGCGGATGCCCAAGAAGTGCTGCAATGCGGTTGGTTTCGCTCGAGCCACCGTGCACCAAAATAAGTTTCTGACCGCCGAGCCACAAGTCCGCAATGTCATTGCAAACCGCGTCGTAATTGATTCCGTCCGAGCCGCCAACTTTAACAATAATCATTTATTACCGCCTTGATGCTCGAGTTTATCTTCTTCACTGATTTTGTCCAGATCGTCCATCAGTTGTTTGTGAAAGTCGAGATGATGTTCGTTGCCTTTTGCGTTCATAAAAATTTCTTTGGCTTTGGCAACGGAAAGTTGGAATACTTCTTTGAGGACAAAAATAGTTTCAATTGGACTCAAACCGTTATCTCGAGCAACTATTGTAACTTCTGATGCGCTCAAACCTTGCTCTTTGAGTCCAAAATATTTTGTTAATTCTGGGAAATCGATCATCAAACACCTCGCATTTGGATCACTCGATTTTTGCTCGAGGTCAAAGCCACCGAAGGATTATACGGTTTTCTTCGCAAGTCTTTTTTTGCGTTTTGATTTGAAATATTTTAAGAAAACAGTGGGTGTAATTGCTGCCACACCTCTGACCTTCCCAACGCTTAAAATGTGCTCTCGATCAACTGAAACAACAAAAGCTGCACCAGAAGTGAATGCCATGCCAAACAAGTAATTGTCGTCGGGGTCGCTTGAGATATCACTTGATTCGTAAGCTTCAAGAAATAACGCTCGCTTACGAATGGCATTGACAAAATTGCCAACTTCGAGTGGTTTAACAAACTTGCGGATTTGAGGTCTGGAACAAACGTCTTTAAATTCCTCGAGTTGCTGCTCAGACGTGACAAGTGTGAACGAACCTGCCAACCAAGCCAGATAAATTTGATGTGGTGTACCTGTTGCACTAATCAAAGATGAAATCAAAATGTTTGTGTCAAGTACAACGTTCTGGCAGCCCTCTTTTTGGTTTTTCTGACTTCATTTACTGCATTTTGAGTTTCTTTCAGAATCTGTGCGGCTGAAAAACCTTGGTTGCGGCTTTTTACTTTCATAACTTGTGCTTCAAACGACACGGTTTTTTCGGCACGAGCCAGTAATTCTTCTAACGCCTGTTCTCGAGAAACGCGTCTTGAACGCCGATAAGAGTCTAAAATCTTCATTGCCTGGTCGGAAGCTGGGATCATCATGGTCATGCCTCTAATTTACGCTTCTCGAGTCCCAGCTTCAATACTGAATTTGGCTTGTGTTGAATGTCAAGTTTTACTTCTTCCGCATCGCCTCGAGCATGTCCCATTGGTCGTTTGTCACGGCATCGAGCACGTTAAACTCGCCGCCGCCCCAGGCGGTTTCGCCGCCGTCAATCGAGATCACGTCGCCAGTAATATAGCCCGCAAAGTCACTTAATAAGTACGCTGCAAGGTTGGCTAGCTCGAGGTGCTCACCAGTGCGGCGCAGTGGAATGCGGTCTGTGAAGAGTTTTTCAATTTCTGGGGTGGGCATCAGGCGCGACATCGCGCCCTCGGTGGGGAACGGTCCGGGTGCGATGGCGTTCAAACGAATGCCGTACTTGCCCCATTCGGCGGCTAAGGATTTGGTCATGGCGACCACGCCCGCTTTGGCGGCAGCACTTGGGACAACGTATCCAGACCCAGATTGCGCGTAGGTTGTGGCAATGTTCAAGACCACGCCCTTGTGTTTGGCGGCAATCCAGCGTTTGCCAAGCTCGAGGGTGCAGTAAAACGTTCCGTGCAAAACGATGCCCAACACGGCGTCCACGGCTCGGTGCGAGAGGCGCTCGGTGGGGGAGATGAAGTTGCCGGCGGCATTGTTTAAAAGCGCATCGACCCGTCCAAACTTGGCTTCGGCGGCGTCCATCATGGCGGTCACGGCGTTCGGGTCGCGCACATCGCATTGAATCGGCAACACTTCGCCGCCTGTGGCTTCCATCATTTCCTGGGCGGCAGCCTCGAGCACCTCGAGCCTGCGACCTGAAATGGCAAGTTTCGCGCCAAGCTCGAGAAATCGCGTTCCCATGCTGCGTCCCAAGCCTGTGCCACCGCCGGTCACGAGAATCACTTTGTCTTTGAGCAAACCTGGTGCGAACATGAAAACCCCTAAGTCTCGAGGATAAATTTTGGTTGAAACTCGAGCGAATGATTCCAGTATAAGCATTTCAGATTCGCTGCTACAAACACGCTCATCACCCAAGGAGTATGATGATGCAAGTCGGGAATGCCTGCGTTTTGGCATGGGGAGTTGTTTTCATAATGCAAAGCACGAATATGACGTGTGATGTCGTGGTGGTCGGCGCAGGAATATCGGGATTGATCGCGGCGCGAAAACTGATTGAGGCTGGTCACGATGTTCTGGTGCTCGAGGCAAGCCACCGTGTCGGTGGACGTTTGTTGTCGCATGTGACCAAAGACGGCACGGTTTTTGATTTGGGCGGGCAGTGGCTCGGTCCTGGAATGCCTAAAATTTCGGAATTGGCAAAAGAACTGGGTTTGACCACGTTCTCGCAGCAGAACGCGGGGCGCATGGATTTGTCCACGCAACCGCTCTCACAGATGGACCGATTGACCCAAGCCGAATGGGAATGGTTCACCGCCAAGCTGGCGTGGCTGGTCGAGCAGGTCAACATCACCAACCCCGAAGCCACGCCGAACGCCGCCGAACTCGATTTTGTCAGCGTCGAGGAGTGGAAGCGTCAGAACCTCGAGAGTGAGTATTTGAGGCATCTGTTCGATCAATTGGTGCGCACCGAGTACACGATTGAACCCAAAGACTTTTCGATGTTGTTCTTGCTCTATTCGATTGGCAGCGCGGGCGGTTTTGAAGATTTGCTCGACCTGGACGGCGGCAACCACACCTTCAGGCTGGTTGAGGGAATGCAGGCGATCTGTACCCGCATGGCGGACGCTTTGGGTGATCGCTTGCGCTTAAACTGTTCGGTTTACGAAATTGAGCACTGGCACGACAACGACAGCGCAGGCGTGCGAATCGTAGCCGAGGGTGCGTTCGTCCAAGCCAAACGGGTGGTCATGGCACTGCCACCCAACCAAGCGCAACGAATCGACTTTGATCCCGTGCTGCCTCGCCGCCGCATGAAACTGATGCAGCGCCTCGAGATGGGCAGCGTCATCAAATGCTTTGCGGTCTATGACCGTGCGTTCTGGCTCGAGAAACCCACCAAAGCCATCGATCCTGACATCTTGATTTTTGACCACACGATGGACGCCACCAGCCACGACGGCAAAAATCCTGCGTTGGTCGCCTTCATTGGTGGCGACGATGCCGTGTTCTGGTCGGACCGTCCACTCGAGACGCGACGTCGTGCAGTGCTCGAGAATCTGGCAATGGTTTTTGGTGACGAGGCGCTGTACCCCAAAGAATATTTTGACCACGACTGGCTGACCGAACCGTTCATTGGTGGTGGCTACCAGTGTTACGCCCCACCTGGGGTCATGACGGGTGGTTTTAACGAACTGCGTGAACCCATCGGCAGGTTGCACTGGGCTGGCACGGAAACCGCCGTCTACTATTACGGTTACGTTGAGGGCGCTATCGAAGCCGGTGAACGTGCCGCGCTCGAGGTTGCGCAGGCGCTCGAGAAAGATAAAGCTGTTGTCTAAATTTTACTTTGGAATCAACGCGCCCAGTAATTCTGGTCGCCAAGCTTTTGCTGTGCGGTCGTAAGCGCCAAAACCCGCGCCAAACTCCCAGTATGCCCATGACATGCCGCGCTTTTCGGATTCGCTACGCATGAAGGTCGTCCACTTGACTCGAGAAACTGTGTCGGCTTTGTTGTACGCGCCAAATTCGCCCATGAACATTGGTCGGTTATTTGCGCGTCCCCAAGCTGCGGCATATTCCAAATAAGCTGCGGCTTTGTCCTGCGCGTTCGAGAACAACGATTCGCTGCCGCTGGCGTTCACAAGTTCAAGTTGCTCGAGTTTAAAAATTGGCACGGCGGCACTGGTGTTGTTTTGAAGCATCAAATCGCCCAAGGTTTTTGGATTGCCGCAACTGACAAGTGGAATCTCGAGCGTAACCCCCGCTTGAGTCTGCACACTCGCTCCTGGCGGATTTCCACTTGGAAGATTTTTCTCGAGACAGGTCACGGTTAAACCGACAGCTTGATCGGTCTTGATTTTGAGGCTCGAGAAGCCTGCCGCGCCAGCGTCACGGTGGAAGTATGCCCCTGCATAACCCTTGTTGTACGTGACGTTGAATGCCGTATCGCCGCTCGGCTCGAGGGTTGTGTCCCAAGACCAATTCTGCCAAGGGGCACGAATATCAGCACCAGCCTTTGGCCACACCACCCCAACCGCAGGACTTGGGCTGATCCATTCCGCGCCTTGATGCGTGAACTCGAATGGTTCGTAATTGTGAAAAGTCACAATCAAGTTTTTATCGTCGGGCAGTTTTAACTCGGGCAAGCGCCACGCACTGTTCCAGCCATTTGGACCAACAATGACTGCCCTGGTTGGGTTGGATTCACGAATGACTTTCAACGCCGCCGCCGCGTACTCATTCCAGAGCGGTTCGATGTTGCCATTGGGTTCGTTGTGAATTTCAAAAACCACGCTCGATGGTGCAGCCTTAAAATGCGTGGCGATTTGCTGCCACAGGCTTAAGAAACGGTCTTTGTTTGCGGCAGGGTCGGTCATCAGTTCGTCGTAATGGTGCATGTCAATAATAATTGCCAGACTCCTGGTGGTGGCTTGATTGACCGCCCAATCAATGCGATCCATGAAAGTCTTGTCAATCGTGAATGGCGCAGTGGCTAACGCATGGCTGCTAAATTTGATGGGCAACCGAATGCCCGTAAAGCCCGCATTTTTGATTGCCTCGAAGTAACTTTCCTCGAGCACGATACCCCATGCGCCTTCGGTTGGTGCCTCGAGTGCATTGCCAAAATTGATCGATTTTGCCAGCAATTTGTTGGTCGCAAAAACGTCCACGCTCGAGATGGCTGTCGTGGCGGCGTTGCAGGCGAAAACCACTAAACCTAGAGCGGATGCGAGCAATATTTTGAGTTTCATGGCTGGAGATTAACTGGGTTTCCTGAGATTTCGGACTTTTGAGAATGTGAACCGGTGGTTTTCAAGCCATTCACTCGAGCCGAGTTGCTTGTGCGGTACACTCATTTTACCCGAAAGGAATCGCCCAATGATTTATGCCTTGCACGGTTTGACCATTCGTTATTCCAACATCATCAGCGACATCAGGCTGGCACGCGAGGCGGGTTATGACGCACTCGAGTTGCACACCGACAAGTTGGATCGTTATATCGCGTCAAATTTGGGCGCAAAATATGTAGCTGAAAAACTCGAGGAGCACGGCATTCTTGCCAGTGGCATTGACATCATAGGTGCTGTCGAAACCCAAGACGCGAAAGCCTTTGCCGCGATTCTCGAGAAAACCAAACTGCTCTGCAAATTCGCTAACGTCATAGATTGCCCGACCATTCAACTCAATGCCTTCTCCGAACTCGAGCCATTTACTGAACCCGAGAGAATCAGATTAACCGCCAAAAATATTGCCCAGATTTGCGATATTGGACTCGAGTTTGGCATTCGGTTTCAACTCGAGGCTGCGGCTTGGACACCGATTCACACGCTCGAACAATGCCAAGATTTGCTCGAGGCTGTGAACAAACCTAACCTTGGGTTGGTGATTGATTTCTGGCATTTTTGGGCATCTCGAGGGGCAACCCCAGAACAGATTCGGGCGCTTGACCCCAGTTTGATTTACGCCGTGCATATTTCTGACGGTTTTCGACCCGAGATTGGAGCGCCGTGGGTGGACGAAACTTTGCTGCGCGATGTGCTTGTGGGTGACGGTGAAATTCCAATTTCTGACTGGGTTGATGCGATCAAAGCCACAGGGTTTGATGGGTGTTATTCGGGCGAATTTTTGGGGCATACGTTATGGGAACAAGACCATCTCGAGGTGGCGGGTGAATACTTGAGACGGATGAAGGCATTTGTGAGTAAATCATAAGCTAGAATTCTGATTTTTGTATAGTACGGCATACAAAAATGGACAGTTTTTGTTTAGTTCACTGGAAAAAAGTGGACAAAAAGCCGAAATTGCGTGGTTTTTACACATAATTGGTAGGTTTCGCAAATCAACTTTTGGAGGCGATAACCTGCCAGCATGTTTTGCGAACTTGCCCTTTTTCGTCTTGCAAAATCCGTTTCTCTACATTTTCAATTTCCCAATTCTGCAACAAGAATTCCAAATCATTGTAGTCAAAATATCGTCGGCTGACACCGTCCCATTCGAGAAAAAATTCAGGCTCAAGTTCAGAGACAATACTGCCATTTGCGCGGCGTTTTTCGCCTACTTCGCGCGAATTGACATGTAAACAAAGAATGCCTTTATGCTCGAGAATTCGATCAATTTCTTGGAAGATAAATTGTGTGCGTTCGAGCGAAAAATAATGCAAGCTCAGGTTTGCCAGCACCACATCAAAACTCGAGTCTGCAAAGCCCAGCCCATGTGACATATCCATGTTCTTGAAATCAATTTTCAGTTTTTCAGTTCCAGCGCGTCCTCGAGCCTCTTCAATAGCGTTTTCTGAAATATCAACTCCTGTGACTTGAAATCCCATTCGAGACAAGCGAATCGAATCATGCCCTTGACCGCAACCCAAATCCAAAATGTGTTTCGCGCCCTCGAGATAAGGCATAACACTTTCGGTTAGAAATGCACCCCAATCCATCGCGATACCAGATTTGATAATCCGCCCATACAATTTATCCCAAGCCATTGCTTCCTCGTAACTCTTTTTGCAATTCCTCGAGCCTCATTAGCGCCTGCATCGGCGTCAACCTCGAGACATCAAGCGCCAACAATTCCCTGGCAACCACATTCACACGGTCGCTCGAGTTTGATTCCAGGCTGTTTAACAGCGCCTCGGCTCGAGCCACAGCTTCGGGCGGCAATCCTGCAAGTTTGGCGACTTGCACGCCGTAACTTTTGCTGGCGGGTCCTGGCATGACCTGATGGTAAAACCGCAGTCCATGCGCGGCTTCTTCTTGGGCAGCAACGTGCAAATTCACCACGCCCGAAAGTTTCTGCTCGAGTTGCGTCAGTTCAAAATAGTGCGTGGCGTAAAGCGTGAACGCTCTGGTTTGATGCAGGAATTCACAGGCTGCCCAGGCAATCGCCAATCCGTCAAAGGTGCTTGTGCCGCGTCCGACCTCGTCCAGAATCACCAGGCTCGAGGGGGTCGCGCCGTGAAGAATGCTGGCGAGTTCGCGCATCTCGACCATGAAGGTGCTCGCGCCGCCCGCCAGGTCGTCACTCGCGCCGATGCGGGTGTAAATGCGGTCAAAAACGCGGGTTTTGGCGGTTTTGGCGGGCACAAACGAACCGATCTGGGTCATTAAGGCGATCAGGGCAATTTGGCGCAGGTAGGTGCTTTTGCCGCTCATGTTTGGACCGGTGATGAGCGTGATTCGGCTCGAGTCTGAGAGGTTGATGTCGTTTGGAATGAACTGATTGCTGCTGTCCCTGGTGGCAACCTCAACCACAGGATGCCGCGCCTGTTCAATCTGCACCGTGCCATTCTCGAGAATTTCTGGCCGCACATAACCCCGTTCACTGGCGACTTCGGCTAGGTTGGCGAGCACGTCGAGTTCTGCCAGTGCCCCAGCCAAGAATTGAAGGCGTTCCGTAAATTTTGCCAATGCAACCCGTAGCTCGAGGAACACGCTGTACTCGCGTTTGCTGGCGCGGTCTTCATTGTGCAAAATCTCGCGCTCGCGTTCGCGCAGGTCGGGGCGGGTAAAACGTTGACGGTCTTTGAGGGTTGCCACGGGTTTGTAATCGTCGGGCACACGGTCACGGTGCTGGTTTGTGACCTCGAGATAATAGCCGAAAACGTTGTTGAACCCCACTTTCAAGCTGTGAATGCCGGTTCTGGCGCGTTCGGATTCCTCGAGCGCGGCGATCCAGGTGCGTCCTGTCATTGAATGCTTGCGGTACTCGTCGAGTTCGGCATCAAAACCGTCTCGAATCAACCCGCCATCGGTCAATCGAAGGGGCGGGCTTTCCTCGAGCGAGGCACGAACCAGACTGGCGGCTTCCTCAATCGGATCTAAACGGCTGGCAATGTCGCGCAATAACCTTGACTCGAGGTTGGCAATGCTGGCACGGATTTCTGGCACAAGCTCGAGCGTGCGGCAAAGGGCGTTCAAATCTCTGGCGTTGGCGCGTTCACTTGCAACCCGAGCCGCCAACCGCTCGAGGTCGTGGGCGCGGTACAAACTCGAGCGAATACTCTGGCGGGTGCTCGAGTCTCGGTACAAATCGGCGACCGCCTCGAGTCGGTCGTTAATTAAGTTCACGTCGAGGAGGGGAGAACGCAGCCAGTCCTTAAGCCGTCTGCGACCTGGGGCGGTGCGGGTTTGGTTGAGCGCACCAAACAAGGTCGCAGTCTCGTGAGCCGTTGGGTTGATTGGTTCAAAAATCTCGAGCGCCCGAATCGCGGTTTCGTCGAGCCGCATCTGCGCTCCAGGGTCATATCGCACCAAGCGCCGTACGGCTGGCAGGGTGGCATTCTCGGCAACCCGAGCCGCATATGCCAGTACCGCACCACAAGCCCTCAAGAGCGCCTCGAGTTCCAGTCCTTGAGGCAAACTGCCAAACTGCCGCTCGAGAACCTCCTGGGCATCTTTGGGTTCAAAACTGGCGCTCGAGCGCATGGCTCTGAACCTGGCGTTGAACTCGCTCGAGAACACCGTGTTGTCCTGAAGTTCTGGCGCGAGCAAAACCTCACTCGGGCGGTAGCGTGCCAGTTCGTCGTACAATGCACCGCGACTCGAGACGTGACAGCACCTGAATTCGCCCGTGCTGACATCCAGCAGCGCCAGTCCGTAACCGTCACCACTGGCAACACCCGCCAGATAATTTTCCTCACCGTGCAAGATCGCGTCGTCAATCACCGTTCCTGGCGTGATGAGCTGCGTCACCTCACGGTCAACAAGACCCTGCGCCAGCGCGGGGTCTTGCACCTGTTCCGCCACCGCGACACGGTAACCAAGCCGCAACAACCTTTCGATGTGCGCGTCGGCGGCACGCATCGGAATGCCCGCCATCGGTGTGGAAAAGTCCTTGCTGGTTTTGTGGGTCAAGGTCAAATTTAAGGCTCGAGCGAAACGTTCGGCATCCTCGCCAAAGGTTTCAAAAAACTCGCCGACCTGAAAGAACAACAAATACTCTGCGTGTTCGTCACGGAGTTTGACGTACTGCTCGAGCAGCGGCGGAAGTGGACCTGAACCAGTACCTTTTAACGACACCAAGTTATTCTAAACGCATGACCCGAGAACAATGGCTTTTGCAACTCAAAGAGGGCACAGGAATTTTTGACGCTACAAGTCTGGAAATCCTCGCGCCTGATCCTGAAATGATCGCCCTGGCTCGAGCAATCATTCGCTTGCCTTGGGAGAAGAACCCAGATGACGAATTCTTGCGCCTCGAGACTTCAGCCATCGCGTATCTGGTGCTGGTCAAGGCAAGCCAAGCCGTGCATGAAATTATCGCCAGTGAACTCGAGGCGGAACGAGTCGGTCACGCCTGGATTCCCGAAATTGTGCCGCAAGCCATCGGCGCGTTTGGACGGGTTGGTTTTGACGCCGCCTTCGCCAGGATTCTCGAACTCGAGCGTGACACGGCGGCGTTGGTCAGTTTGGAGGGCAATTTGTACTGGCATTACTGGTCGATGGTGATTGGACTTGGTGATGTCGCCTCCGAATTTCCAGAGTTTGAAGTTGCTTTTGTGGAATTGACCAAACAACGCCTCGAGCAAACCGATTTTCCAGATCAGTTAACAGAATTGTGGGTTGGCAGCGTTCAGGCTTTCAAAAGCAGCTCGAGTTTGGAAGCGTTGATTGAAACCTTGTTTGCCAAAAACCAGCCCACTGCAAAACGCGGTTTTTCCGAGTGGCTCGAGACTCGAGAACAAAATCTGAGTTTGACATTGCCCTCATCGCGGCAGTTTGCCAAGGATTTGTTGCTCGAGATTCGGGCGGATTACCTGGAGCAAACTCGGCTCGGTCAATCGCAAACCAAAGAAGACCGGTTCTTTAAATGATCTGAATGACCTGCAAACTGCTTGGCTTTGTTGTGAAAGTAAAAAATGAAAAGTCACATTTTGGACTTCAGAATTTCTTGCGAACTCGAGTTTGCTCAAGAATTGTGACTGGTTGAACAGATTTTTAAATGAAAAAATCTGTATTGCCTCAATTCATATACGCGCCGCCGCACCCAAATTCTATGATTTGCATGAAAAATGGCTTAACCCAAAATCACATCTAAACCGCTACAGTGCCCCGTATAAAAACGTAGGCAAGCCTGAACGCGCTTGACCAATATGGAGGTACAACCATGAACATTTTGCGAATTGCCACCGTCATTCCCGCCGCCATGCTCGCCCTGACCATCGCCGGTTGCAACACGAACGGATCAGGTTCTTTCACCGCCAGCGCCAAGCAATACCTCTTCACACCTCAAGGAGGCTCGGGCGCATCCGGCAACGCCAAAAAAGTGGTGCTGCTTGACGGATCAACCGCCACCACACTCACCGTCAGCGGATTGACGCCACTGACCCAGTACGCTGCCCATTATCACGCCAAAGGCACAGCCTCGAGCAGCGCCTGCGCTTCGGGCGGTGGCATCACCGAGGGCTTTGAATCATTCACCACCGACGCCAGCGGAAGTGGCAGCGTGAAACTTTTGAGCGAAACCAGCAAGATCTCTGGTTCGGCGGGCGCTTACATCAACGTGCACCTCGCCTCGAGCCTCGCCACCGTGCCACTGTGTGCCGACCTTGAACAAGCAGGCACAGACTTGCCCGCCATCACCGGAACCTCGAGTGACAAATCATTTACCGCTCAAGGTGGCAGCAACGCCAGTGGTGTGGCAAAAATTGTGACCCTCAGTGACGGAACAAAAGCCACCACGTTGGTTGTGACCAGTTTGCAAGCCAACACGCAATATGCCGCCCATTATCATGCCCTGGGTGTCGCCTCGACCAACCCTTGCCAATCGGCTGGACCGATCACTTTGGGCTTTGCGAATTTCACCACCGATGCCTCTGGCAATGGCACGGTTCGCTTGCTTGGTCTGACCGCAGCCGTCGCCGGTGATCTGGGCGCGTACATCAATGTACATCTTGCTACTGACCTCAGCAATGTGCCACTTTGCGCCGATCTGAAAAAGTAAGTTTTGAAGCCTTGAAGACCAGTTGCTTCCTCGCAAATGCAACGACTGTCCTCAATGCAAGCATGGGCAATCACAAGATCTTGTTGCTCTTCACCCTTCCCTCAATCTCGAGGGGAGGGCATTTCACGTTGTGAGGGGCGTTTGTATTTCGTTTCGTGGTTCGTCAAAACTGAAAGCGTTCACGATGTTTGATTCATTGTTCGCGTCTCTTGCTCGAGAGCCGTATCATCTCATCAAAGTCATCAGGTTGATTTGGGTCCTCAAGCGCAGCTTTGTTGCGCCGAATCATTCCGCATTTTTGGCAGCGATGCACGATCACCCAGCCTTTTTTCCCAGATTGCTCCATGCCGACAGGCTCGAGAACCCCGCCACAATTGCTGGCTCGGTCGCCTGGGTTCACGTCCACATGAACCGAGTACAAGCATTTTGGGCAGTGGTTGCGCACCGAACCATTCTCGAGCGGCAGCACCTCCAAACCGCAATTGGCGCAAGTGAATGGGTTGTTCGTGCCGGTGACCGTAAAATTTCGCATTTCAGTTCACATCGCCCAAGTACACCCGATCTCGAGCGAGCAGCGCGGTTTTGAGATGGGCGGGGTAAAACGTTGCTGTCTCGAGTTCTGAAAGCGGCAGCCAGTACACGCCGAGCTGGTCACTGTCAGGACTCGAGCCATTTTTTGGGACTTCACCAGGCTCGAGCGTGCATTCAAAGAAAAAATCAATTTGATGAAAGTTTGGTTCAGATGCGGTAAATTTGTGGTTTCTGGCGATGAAATCGCGCACAAAAAGAATGTCTTTCACGATCACTCGAGCATCAATTTCCTCGAGGCATTCGCGCATTAGACAATCCTCGAGCGTCTCGAATTTTTCTTGTCCACCACCTGGAAGGGAATAATACTCGTCACCTGTCTCGCCGCGCCCGAGAATCACCAGCAGCGAATCGTTTTTGATGATGACGGCTTTGGTTGAAGTGCGGACTGGGTACATTCAGAGCACGTCCAAAGTCGTTTGAATCGCGCTGGTCAACTCGAGTCCGCTGCCGGTGCTGTAAACATTGATTTCGCTGCGCACCCCGAATTCGGGCAGATACACCCCAGGCTCGATGGTGAACCCCAGGTTGGGCAGGATGCGTCGGTCATCGAGCGTTTCGATGCAATCAAAATGTGCCACATCACCGTGGGTTGTGACCGTGCCCAAACTGTGCCCAGTGCGGTGCAGTAGCGCTGCCTCAAAACCTGCATCAATCAAGACTTGACGAACAACCTGATCCACCTCAAAACCGCGCACTTCCTGTGCATTCTCGAGTTTGGTTTTGAGAAACTTTAAACCCGCGTCTCGAGCGGCGGTCACACGGTCATAAACGTTGATGAACGCGGCGCTTGGTGTGCCGAGGTGCGCCATCCAGGTGATGTCGCCGTAATAGTTTTCGCCTGCCACTTTGCACCACAAATCCAGCAAAATTGGACCCGGCTCGAGCAATTTAGAAACTGATGCCTGGGGTGCGTAATGCGGGTCGTTCGAGTGCACGCCAAATCCAACAATCGGACCGTGATCGTAAGTCATGCCCTTGGAAACCATGAAATCGCACATGAAGCTTTGCAATTCAAATTCATTTATTGCAATGCCACTCGAGAAACAATGTTTGATTCGTGCCAGTGCCACGTCTTTGGTTTGGGTCAGAACAACGTTGGCTTTTTTATGAGCCTCGAGTTGTTGTGCGCTCCAGGCTTGAAAGAGTTGCAGCAAATCGCCAGAACTGACAACCTCAACATTAAAGCTGCGAATCAGATCAATTGTTCCCGCGTCCACTTTGGACACATAAGGGTTGTTCCCCAAAGGCGAAAATTCCATCGCAATGCGTTTGGAATGACCCAGTGTCTCACGCAATTTGTTGGTCAAATCGCTGCGGCTCGAGTAACTCGATCTTGGCATTCCAATATCGGGAAACGACCCCAGTTCAATCCCGTGGGTGGTCACGCTGGGTTGCCCGTTCGCCGGAACGAAGACCCACCAACGCCTCGAGAGCATAAAATCCCCCTCGAGTTGCAATGTTTTTTTGACGAATGGGTTCATGCCTTTGAAGTCGAACAGCAACCAACCATCGATCTGGTTTTCGCGCAAGTAATCTTGAACCTCGCTCAGTTTTTCCAGCAGCATGTTTTTCTCCGATCATGAATGATTTGAGCTTAAGACTATCATCAATAAAATGCGGAACAACTAAAATGTTCCGCATTTTGACACTCGAGATTTCTGATTGAATTATTTTCCGAACGTCACGTATTCAACTTCGATCACGAACCCGCCGGGGGAATCAAAGTAAAATGTCCAGCGACCTTGTTGATTTCGTCGCGGTGCCGGTACGTCGTAACCATCGGCTTTGAGACGCTGGTTGATTTCGTTGACCTGCGCCTCGGAGTCTTGAATGAAACCGATGTGAAAACCTTCGGGGTAACTGACATCCTTGCCTTTAAACATGATCAGAATCAAACCCGTGTCGTCGGTCATGAATCCCATGTTGTTGTTGCCTGGCGCGATGGTGCGCAAACCAAAATACTTTTCCAAGAATGTGCTGGTAGCGGGAACGTCGGTGACGATCAAATTCAGGTGATTGAGTTTCATTGAATGCTCCTGTGGCTCGAGTTTGGCGATGAAAAAGGGCGAGAATTCGCTCGCCCTTTTGTAACAAGAATCTCTGGTGATGCTTGCTTAATCCAAGAAATCGCGGAGTTTGCGGGTTCGGCTTTCGTGGTATTTGAGTTTCCTGAGCGCCTTGTTCTCAATCTGGCGAATGCGCTCTCGGGTCACGTTGAAATACTGTCCAACTTCCTCGAGCGTGTGTTCGCGTCCGTCGATCAGACCTTTGCGCAGTTTTAAAACCATCGCCTCGCGTTCGGTCAGTTTGCCCAGTGCCTTCTCGAGTTCTTCGGACAGCAGGCTCTTGGCGGCGTTGTCCACGGGTGTATCGAGGTTGTCATCTGGAATAAAATCGCCGTAGAAACTGTCTTTCTCGTCACCGATTGGCGTCTCGAGCGAGACGGGTTCTTGCGAGACTTTTTGGACCTCTTCGACCTTCTCGGCGGTCCAGCCTGGTCCCATCGCCTCGGCAATTTCTTCAAAACTGGGTTCGCGGCTCAGTTCTTGTTGCAATTGCCTGGCGGTGCGGGTGAGCTTATTGATGGTTTCGACCATGTGCACCGGAATACGAATCGTGCGGGCTTGGTCGGCAATGGCGCGGTTGATCGCCTGACGAATCCACCAGGTGGCGTAGGTGGAGAACTTGTAACGGCGTTTGTACTCGAACTTTTCGACGGCACGAATAAGCCCTTGGTTGCCCTCCTGAATCAAATCCAGGAAGCTCATGCCGCGTCCGGTGTATTTTTTGGCGATGCTGACCACAAGACGAAGATTGGCTTCGATCAAATGCTGACGTGCGGCGTCGCCGTCCTGTCCTTTGCGAACCAGTCCGCGCCGTGAGCGTTCCTCGAGATCGTCGGGGGCGGCTGCCAGGTCTTTTTTTGCTTCCTCGCCCTCCTCGACGCGGCGTGCCAGGTCAATCTCTTCCTCGAGCGTCAGCAGCGAAACCCGCCCAATCTCGTGAAGGTATTGGCGCACGGGGTCGTTGGTGGTCAAACGGGCGCTCTCTTCGGCGAAACGGTTTTCGGTGTCCTCTTCACTCTCCTCGTCGCTGCCGCCGTCGATGTCTTCTTCAATCTCGAGTTCTTCCTCCTCGGCAAGGTCTTCCATGACGATGCCCTCGGCTTGAAGGTAGAGCATCAGGTCGTCGAATTCGTCGGTTTCGTCTGGGTTCAAACCCAGTTCGATCAGGGCTTTGGAGAGCGCGTCGGTGGCGTCGGCGGTGTTCAGTACGCCTTCGCGTTTGCCTTTGCTGACCAGCGCTTTGATTGCCGACGTGTCTTTCCAGGGACGCTCGGATTTTCCAGCACTTTTGCTGCCAGCCGATTCGGGTTTGCCCTGTTTGGCAAGTTTGCTGCCCGCCGCCGCCTTGGCTGGCTTGGAGTCCGAGCGAATGGTTTTGACGGGTTCGACGGGTTTGGCTGGCGCTTTGGGCGCTTTTTTGGTGACCGGTTTCGCCTCGACTTTGGGCGCAACCTTGATCGGTTTGACTTCAGCTTTGCCAGGGGCTTTGACCGCGCCAGCTTTGACAGGGCTTTCTTTGACGGTGCTGGCTTTGAGTGCGCTGGAGTCAATCTTGCTGGCAGGTTTTGCCGCAGCTTTGGCGGTGGGTTTTCCGGCGATTCGGGCA
The DNA here is from genome assembly GCA_025352125.1 of Deinococcales bacterium. Taxonomy (GTDB): domain Bacteria; phylum Deinococcota; class Deinococci; order Deinococcales; family JAAFIG01; genus JANXTZ01. The sequence continues at coordinate 30,483 of JANXTZ010000033.1, forward strand.
ACTGGTTTGGATGGTTTGGCAACAGTCATGGGTTTGGGTTTCTCAGTGGTCTTGGGGGTTGGTTTGGCGGTTGTTGCAACGGCTTTGCCAGCCGTGCTTTTGCTCACTGCGGTTGGCTTTTTGCTGCTTGCAATTGGCTTGGCAACTTCTTGTTTTGAAGCCACGTTAGGGGAGGGTTTTGCGAGTTTTTGACTGCCCATACTCGAGCTTGCTTTGCTCTTTGATGTCAAACTCGACTCGGCTTGGGCAGATTTTGCTGGTGTGGCTGTGGTGCGTTTTGCGCTCAACGGATACCCCTCCCTTAACCTGAACAACTCATTGTGATTGCCGCGTTTTAAAGTAGACTTCCTGCAATCACGAAAAAGCAGCTTACCATGCCTTGACTCACGAAAAAATGGGCTGGGAAGTTTTAGCTTCCAGCCGAATCTTGGGTTGCCCTGGACTTACATGCCTCAAGCCCAAAGGATGTTAACTTTAGGCAGGAATTGGGTTTGTGTCAAGAGGGGGATTTCATGGGTCGTCAAATTGCTTTCGTTTCCAGCGAGGTTCACCCGTATTCCAAATCGGGTGGTTTGGCAGACGTTGCGGGAGCCTTGCCTCTCGCCCTCGCCAAGCTCGGTTTGCAGGTTCATGTTTTCAGCCCGTGGTACTCGAGTTTAAAAGCAACGCCTGAATTGATTGGAACGCTGGATTTTGAATGGTTGTACCAGCCATTGCGCATTGGTAAAATCTCTTCGCAGGGCGTGGATTTTATCTTTTTGGGAATGCACGCCTTTGATCGTGCCAATTATTACGGGTATTTTGACGATGTACGGCGTTTCAGCGCTTTTTGTCGTGCTTTTTTGCCTGTTCTCGGGTTTTTAGAATTAAAACCTGACGTAATCCATCTCAACGATTGGCAAACGGGTTTGATCGCGCCGCTCGTGACGCACAGCAACATAAAAGCAAAATTGGTTTACTCCATCCACAACCTCGCCTACCAGGGACGCTGGAACATTCCCGAAGTGCTGGCGTGGTCAGGATTACCGCCAGAGGTCGCGGGACAGGAGGGACTCGAGTATTACGGTGACGCCAGTTGCGCCAAGGCGGGACTGGCTTTTTCCAGCGCCATCACCACGGTTTCGCCAACCTATGCGCTCGAGATTCAAACCCCAGAATACGGCGAAGGGCTTGACGGTTTTTTGCGTTCCAGGAGTGTCAAGGGCATTTTAAATGGAATCGATACCGAATACTGGAATCCTGGCACAGACCAGTTCCTCGAGCACCGTTACAAGACCCTGGAAGCCAAATCTGCGGCGCGAGCGGCGTTGTGCCAGGAGTTGGGACTTGATGCCTCGCGTCCGGTACTGGGTATGGTCACACGGTTGACCGACCAAAAAGGTCTGGATTTGGTGCTGCCTGCACTTCCAGAAATTGTCAAGGACTGGAATGTGGTGGTGCTCGGCTCGGGCGAAGAACATTACCAAAATGCGATCAAAGCACTGAAAAACCAAATGCCCAGCCAGGTCGCCTTCAGCGATAAGTTTGATGAACCCTTCGCGCACCGAATCTATGCGGGTGCAGATGCCTTTTTGATGCCGAGCCGTTTCGAGCCGTGCGGTTTGTCGCAACTGATCTCGATGCGTTACGGCACCATCCCAATCGTGCGTTACACCGGAGGGCTGATCGACACCGTGCCAGAATCTCGAGGCTACGGCTTTCATGATTATCAAACTGGCGCGATGCTCGAGGCGTTGACCAACGCCAGACGCGCCTGGAAAACTGAAATTTGGCAAGGCAAGGCACGCGCGGGCATGAACCTCAACGTCAGTTGGGACGCCGCCGCGCTCGAGTATCAAGCCCTCTATGCCAGACTGCTGGTGGAGTCTTGAAGCCCGAGTCAACTGTGCGTTATTCGCACACCAGAAGTCATTTGAGACGTTATAATTCAAACAGATGAGTGCACCAGTGACCACTTCACCCCTCGAAATCGCTGGACTTTCTCATCCGGGTCAAGTGCGGTCATTAAACGAAGACACCTGGGCAACCGCCAGCGTCTCTGCCGGCGAGGTCATGATCGTGGCAGACGGCATGGGCGGACACCGCACCGGAGAGGTTGCCAGTCAGATGGCAACCCAGACCCTGGTCGAAGCCATGAGCGAAAACCGTCAGGTGCCGCCAGAGGGCTTGCCCAGGGCGTTGCAACGCGCCAATTTGGCAGTCTATCAGCACGCCAGCAAGCGCAGCGAATCTCGGGGAATGGGCACCACCATGACTGCCCTGGTGGTTGACGGCAATGCCGCAATCGTTGGGCACGTGGGCGACTCGAGGGCATACCTGATTCGCGGCAATCAAATTCAGCAACTGACCCGCGATCACTCCTGGGTGGCGGAACGCGTGCGCCAGGGCGTGATTACCGAAGACGAAGCCCGCAACCACCGTTGGCGCAACGTCATCACCAATGCCCTGGGTTCGAGACCCCAATTGCGACTCGATCTGTTCGGCATTGAACTGCGCGAGAACGACACCATATTGCTCTGCTCGGATGGTCTGTCCAACATGTTGACCGACGACATGATCCTGAGTATGGTGCAAAAAAATCAGAATGACCCCGCAGAAGTGGTTGCCCAAAAATTGATTGACGCCGCCAACGCCAACGGAGGACCCGACAACATTACGGTGGTCCTCACCCGCGTCAAAAAACTGGGCAGACGCAGCAAAAACTACCCGCTTCCCCAACTCGGACGCGAACCCGCCATGGCGGTTGCCGACCTTGAACATGACCCAAAGCACACGATTATTCTCGAGCCAACCAGACCCGTTTCACCGATTCGCAAGTATATTGTGCCAATTGTGATTGTGCTGTACGTTGTGGTTTTTATTTTGTTGTTGCGGTTCAGACGCTGACACGAATTTTTAAACCGTGGCTCGAGTGGCATCTCGAGTCACGGTTTTCAGGTTTTCCCTGAATTGTGAATTGCAACCTTCCCTCAAGCTTGGGCTTTTGGCGTCACACCCTCGAGGGTCGCATAATCGTCTTGAAAATGCACCAAAACCCCGCCAAAAATCGTGTCGAACAGGGTTTCACTCAAGGGCATCCCAATCGGGTAAAAGGCAATGTACTCGAGCCAGACGTTACCATCCTCGTCAATGCTGCGGGCAAAGGCGCGTTCTCGGTTGCGGGCGTTCAGCATCTCGAGCACGTCGGCGCGGCGCGAACGGTATTGGTTGTGGGTCACGCAGGTGATCTCGAGGCGGCTTGTCCCGTCGGGTCCATCGTTCAGGCTGATGATGACGGCGGCGTCACCCATGTCAAACTTCCAGTTGGTGCGCAGGAAACGGTTTGTGCCGTTGGTTTCGGTCTCATAATTGACTTCTTTTTTCTTCAAGTAACTGCCAATGGTTTCGAGTGTTAACAATGGGGTAATGTCCATGATTCTTGACTCCTGCGACTTGGTTGTGCTTGCCTTTTGGACTCCAAGTTCGGTAACGCGGCGCAGTGTACCAGTTTTTGGAAGGCTTGAGGTAACTTGAAACTCTTTTTGAAACTCGAGGTTCAAACACTGTTGCGCGGGGCGTGGCTGAGGAATTCAAAACCGTTTTCGGTCACCAGCACCAAATCCTCGATCCGCACGCCGCCTTTTTCGGGCAGGTAAATGCCAGGTTCGATGGTGATGACCATGCCCGCCTCGAGTTTGTTGTCTTCATTGCGGTAGGACACGCTGGGTTGCTCGTGAATGTCCAAGCCCACACCGTGCCCGACGCTGTGACCAAAATACTCGCCGTAACCGGCTTTGGCAATCACGTCCCTGGCGGCAAAGTCCACATCGAAGGCTTTCACGCCAGCCCGTACCTTCTCGAGTGCGGCTTGGTGCGCTTTGGCGACAATTCGGTGAATGTTTTTGAGTTCTTCGTTTGGGTTGCCGGTGGCGTAGGTGCGGGTCATGTCGGACAGATAACCCTGATAATTTGCCCCCATGTCCACCGTCACCAATTCGTTATCGCCAATCACTTTGCCAGACGCGCCACCGTGAGGCATGGCGCTGCGTTCGCCGCTGGCAACCGTGATTTCAAAGGCGCAACCATCTGCTCCGGCGCGGCGCATCTCAATCTCTATCTCCAGGGCAATGTCGCGCTCGACGGCACCTGGCACAATTTTGGGCAGTACCCGCTCGAGTGCCAGATCGTTCAGTCGGGCGGCTTCACGAATTTTGGTCAGTTCCAGCGGTGTTTTGACGGCGCGTAAGTTGTCCACCAGGTTTTCGACTGGGCGCAATGGGGCATTTAAGGACCGCAGCGCGTCAAATTGTTTGTAACTGGTGTCGTCGGCTTCAAAACCCAATGGGCGACCCCGCACAATTTCGTGAACAAACTCGAGTACCGCCTCAAAACGAGCCATTTTGACGGGTATTTTCGACTCGAGCTTGGCTTGCACCAGATACCGGTCATCGGTGATCAAAAACGCATCCTCGAGCGTCACCAGCACCTTGCCATCTTTTGGGGTGCTGAAGTTCGAGAGGTAACGCACGTTGGCTGGGTTTGAAACCCACAACACTTGAATTTCATGCTGTTGCATGGCTTGACGGAGTTTTTCGAACATGGCTCGAGATTATCATGAGGTTTAAAGATGTTGATGACGAAATTGTCACGAAACTGGTCAAATCTCAATCGACCAAAAACGATTCGTCACGCATTCTCAAGAACGCGTCGCTCGAGCTGGGCAGGGATTCACCAATTTGTTCAAAACGGATTCTGGCAGATCGGTATAGCGTACCGCTCAACGCTTCATTCGTGCCGATGGCGCGTAAGGTCAACTCGAGGGTGTCGCGGTCATACGGTTCCATCTCGAGCAAAATTTGTCCAAGTCTGGCGGCTTGTTTGGCACCGGTCTTTGCCAGACTCTCAATTTTTTGACGAATTGCCTGCACCAACGCGTCGCGCACCCCAGGCAGCCAGCCCTCGGATAGACCTTCCAAATAGACGCCATGCCACAAACTTGGATCGCCAGTCGCCAGAAAATCTTCGGCATCGCTGGCGATGGCACCCAAAGCGTAACCCTGAGCGGTGCTCTGAATCACGTCGCTGCCGAGTTTGTTGCGCAGCAAATAAACCAGTTGTTTGAGCGCCGATTTGGCTTCAGGTTCGAGCAATTCGGGGTAGAGCGCGTCAATGATCTCGAGCGTCGGGGCTTCGACGCGTCCAGAAATGCGGGTTTCGAGCAAGTACCCCAAAAACTCCAGACGCTTTCGACCACGGTAATTGATGGTTTGTCCTTGCCGCTCGAGTGACACCGTGCCGAGCACGTTGATTCTGAGCGAACTGTCAATCGTTTTCACGACCTCGGGCGCAACAATTTCAACCGTACCAGGAAAATAACGCGACACCAATTGCGCCAAACGCAGCAAACCGTGTGCCGCAAACCAAAGCCCATGGGTTTTGGCTCGAGCCGCGTCATGGTTTAAACGGTCAATCTCGAGCTGCACCTGATGAATCAAACTCCAGTCTTTCAGGTTCTCGAACACTGCTAGGGCGGTTTGGTAATGCTCGAGTGCACCAGAAATGTCGTGGCTGGCTTCCAAAACCATGCCCTGCGCCCATGAAAGTCGCGCCTCCAGACCAGCCATGTTTAAACCTTCAAGATTTACCGAGAACTCTGGCAGCAATTTCTTGGCGGCGTCAAGATCGCCAAATTTGAGTTCGCACTGAACTGCGCGAAACAATGCCAAGCACAGCGTGAAAGGCACATTCAGCCTGCGTGCCACCTTCAAACCGCCGTCCGCGTACCAACGTGCCAGAACGGCGCTGTGGGCGGTGTTCCAAGCCAAATACAAATTTGCCAGGTGCAAATTGACCTCGCAGAGTTCGACGCTGTCGATGTGCTGCAAAATTTCACGGCTTTGCTGCATCAACGATTCGGCTTTTTCAAATTGCGCCTTTTCCAGGCAGACCACACCCAAACGCGCCTGCATGTGCGCCAGATCAAAAGCCCGCCCATGCTCGAGCATGATCTGATACGCCAATTCAATGTAATTGACAGCCTCCCCATTTTGATCCTGAATGTAATGCACGTGCGCCAGGTCATTGCACAGTTTTGCCCGCCACCAGTGCGAACCTGCCAGATTGGCGCACTCGAGCGCCTCCAAAAAATCGTTTTTGGCAATCTCATACCGGTTCAAACGCAGTTCCAGATTGCCCCTGGCATCGAGCAGCAAGTAACGGTCTTGAAAACCAAGGTTTCGAGCCAAGGTTTTGGAGATCAAATCTGTGGCGTAGACAATTTCATCTGGAACGGCGGTTTCCATGATGCACCACGCCAGACTTCGAATCGTTTTAGGCGTCGCCAACGCATGAAATTCGGGATGCCGATGCCAACGCTCGAGTGCCAAACGAAATTCTGAAGATTCTTTGCAAAGCCGAACACTGAGTTGCCAGTATTGTATTGAGGCGTGTGCGACCTCGGGTAGAGACTCGAGCAACTTGCCCGCCTCGGTGAAGCGCCGCTCGAGAAACCGAATTTCGACCAACCAGTACAAGGCGTCACGGCTGGGGAAAAGTGAAAAAGCCAGTTCGCCAAGTTGGATGGCGGTTTTCAAATCGACCTCGAGCAAAGCCTTCGACGCCTCGAGTGCCACCTCAAAACTGTTCGAAAGTGGCGTCCATTGCACCTTCAATGCCAACAGGTGGGCGACCTGCTCTGGTTGGCTCGACGCCGCAATTGCCCGCTCGAGTAAGTTTAAAACCTCCAAATGATCCCGCGCCGCCGCCTGAATAAAATGCGTCGCCAAGACAGGATTTGATGGCTCGAGTTGCCGCCAAGCCCGCCAAGCCAGCTCTCGACGCCTGGCAGGTGCAATTGCCGCCGCGACCACCTCCTGAATCAGTGCGTGACTGAAAACATCGGTCACGACGATTCCGCTCGCCTCGAGTGAGCGTTTTGCCTGCTTGAAGCTGACCTCAGGCAAGTCACTGACCTGCTGCCATATTTGACCCACCACGGTGACCGGCAGATTCAAGATCGCCCGCGCCTCGAGCGCGATTCTGGTGTCGGCATCAAGCACCAGACTACTGGTGATCCGCTCCAAGAGCGCCTCCAAACTCACAGGGACAAAACCCGTCGGCGGCGTGCGCCAGTGCCAATTTTTACCGTCCGACCAGAGAAAACCTTGACGGGTTAAATAGCGCAAAAACTCGAGCGTGAACAGTGGATTGCCTTGCGCCCTGGCAAAAATATAATCCAAACCCTCAATCGGCAACTCGAAACCCAACTCGCCAATCAGCAACGCATCGGATTGGGCGCGGTTGAGCGCCTCAATTTTAAAAGAAACGAAAGGCTCTAAAGGTGTTCTGCGGCTCGAGACAATCAGACCAATGCCTTTAATGCGTTTGACTGCCAAAGCCAGTCGTTGAATGAACTCAAGGCGCTCTGGGCTGGCTTCATGGGCATCCTCGAGGTGCAACACCACAGGCGCAAGTCCTGCCAATATGGTCGTCAAGGTGTTCACAAGCACCGGTACATCGATAAATTCGCCACGCTCGAGGTGAATAAGTTGTTTTTCAGCCCAGACTGGCAGTTTTTTTGGACGCGGTAACCCCGCCGCCAAACCAGCATCAACGATGGTGGCGGGTAAAGTCATGGTTTGACACGGGATACTTTTTAAAACCTGGGCAACCGTCCAAGATTTCCCAATCCCAGGCTCGCCGTAAACATTTAAAACAACCCCCAAGCGCTTGGAAACGACTGGGTTTAACCGTTGCAACATACTTGAAACGGTTTGGGTCTGCACCCAAAAAGGCTAGCACAGGAAACTGAAAAAGTACTTTCATGAACTCGAGTCTGGATTGGGTGCAAAAACTTAGAAAGCTCGAGATTCTAAGCAAGAGCCTCGAGCCTCAAATTTTAAATCTTGGTCAATCCCAACCGTCCACCGTCCTCAAGCGCCACCACAAAATCCCCAGCTTCAGGTTCACCAAATTCGATGCTCGAGCACATGGTTTCCAGCGCCAGCGATTCACGTTTTTCTTGGGCGGCTTCTCGCAACTCGCCCTCGAGTTCAAGTCGCAATTCGATCTTGTCACTGACCTCGAGTTTGGCATCTTTTCGTGCCTGATTGACCATGCGCACCAGGTAACGTTTTAATCCCTCGAGTTTGAGTTCTGGCGTTAAATTCGTGTCAAGTGCAACCAAGAAACCTTCTGACAGTGCCGACTCGAATCCTGCTGGCGCTTCCGCGTCAATCAAGACTTTCTCGAGTGTCAGTTCAATGTTCACGCCGTCAATCTCGAGGGTCTCAATCTTGCCAGCGTTTAAATTCTCGGCAACTCGAGCGGCAATTTCGGGATTTGCCAGGGCTGCCGTGATTTGTGGCATCAGCTTCTTGGCATCACTTGGCAAGGTTTTGCCCAGCACAGGCAAGTTCGGACGAACTTTGTAAGTCACGCCCGTCAAAAATTCCATGTCTTCAACGTTTAATTCCTCGAGCGCCACGTCTTTCAAGCGGGTCAATGCCGTCACATCACTCGAGTTTCTGGCGTACACCAGGGCGCGAGGGAGTGGTTGGCGGTTGCCGAGACTGGCTTTGGCTCGAGCCGCACGCCCCAGTTCGACCACGATCAGCACGGCGTTCATTTCAGAAATCAGGTTCAAATCGCAACGACTGGCATCAAAATTTGTCCACTCGCACAAGTGAACGCTTTCAGGTGAACTAGAATCCTGGTTTCGTACCAAATTCTGGTACAAACTTTCAGCCAAGAACGGCGTGAACGGCGCAGCCAATTTGGCACAAGTCACCAATGCCTCGTACAGGGTGGCGTAAGCGCTCGAGTCCACGGTTCCATCCTGGGACCAGAAGCGCCGACGGTTGCGCCGCACGTACCAGTTGCTCATCTCCATCACGAACTTATCCAGTGCCTTACCCGCACCTCGAGCATCGTAATGATCCAATGCTTTGGTCATGACTTCTTTGGTCTGCTCGAGCCTTGAGATCAACCAACGGTCAATTTCTGGGCGTTGCTCGATGTTCGGCGCGTTGCTCAGGTTTGGGTTGTCAATGTTGGCGTACAGCACAAAAAAACTGTAAACATTCCAGAGCGTGTTGACGAACCCGCGTTGACCCTCAGACACCAGACGTTCCGAAAATCGTTTGGTGTCACCTGGCTCAGATGCCGTGAACATGTACCAACGCACGCTGTCCGCGCCAAATTTATCAAAGGCAGGCAGTGGGTCAACCACATTGCCCAAACTTTTGGACATCTTCTTGCCCTTTTCGTCCACCAGATGCCCCAGGCAGATCACGTTCTTGTAAGCTGGCGAATCGTAAAGCAGCGTGCTGATCGCGTGCAAACTGTAAAACCAGCCCCTGGTTTGGTCAATCGCCTCACAGATAAAATCGGCTGGAAAATGCTTTTTAAACGTCTCGAGGTTTTCTTGGCGCTGCGCCGAACCATCCGCCTCGAGCAGCAAATGCCACTGCGCCGAGGGCATTGCGCCCGAATCAAACCAAACGTCCAGCACCTCGGGAACTCGAGAAAACGTTTTGCCATTCAAATCAAACGTGATGTCGTCCACGAACGGACGGTGCAAATCCAAACTCGAGAGGTCACGCCCCGTGAGTTCCGAAAGTTCTTTGATGCTGCCGACCACGTGCAAATCGCCGTCCTCAGATTTCCAGAACGGCAGTGGTGTGCCCCAATACCGTTCGCGGCTGATGCTCCAGTCCACGTTGTTCTCGAGCCAATTGCCAAAACGCCCGTCCTTGATGTGCGGCGGATACCAGTTGATTTTCTGGTTTTGCGCCGCCAAGTTTGCCCGCATTTTGTTGGTGCGCACAAACCAGCTCGGACGCGCAAAGTACAGAATTGGGTCGCCAGTGCGGTCATGAAAAGGATAAGAGTGCAAGAGTTGACCCGCGTGGTACATCACGCCGCGCTCTTTCATGATCCGAATCAAATCTTTATCGGCATCCTTGAAAAACTTTCCTTTGGCTTCAGTCACTTGCATGATGCCGTTTTTGTCCGTGCCAAAGCACAACGGCGCACCGTATTGCCGCCCGAGCGCCAAATCCTCCGCGCCGTAAACTGGGGCTTCGTGCGCCACGCCCGAACCGTCATCGTCGGTTACAAAATCTGCCAGCGCCACAAAATGCGCTTTGCCCTCGAGCTTGAGTTCTTCAAACGATTCTGGGAACGGCTGGTGATACTCGAGAAATTCCATGACAGAACCCTTAAACCGAGCCACAACCTCGAGCGGTGGCAGGTCTTTGTACAGTTGACTCATGCGTTCCACCGCGCCCGCCGCGACGATCACATGCCCTTGCGGGGAACGTGCCAGCACATACTCGAGTTCTGCGTTTACGGCTGCCAGGGTGTTGCTGGGCAGCGTCCAGGGTGTGGTCGTCCAAACCACCAACGCCGGATTCTCGAGGTTTTCCAGGCTGACATTTTGATGCTCGAGTTCGGCTTTCAACGCTTTTGGCATCGTCCCGAGCCTGATCGGCAAGCGCACGTACACGCTCGGATCATTGACGTCACGGTAACCATCCGCGATTTCGTTGGCGCTCAGGGTTGTCCCAATGCGCGGCGAGACAGGCACGACTTTATAATCCCGTTCGACCAAACCTTTTTGCCACAAGCGCTTCAACAGATTCCAAACGCTTTCAATGTAATCGTTGTGATACGTCACATAAGGATGCTCGAGGTCAACCCAGTACCCCATGCGTTCAGTAAACGTGTTCCAATCCTGAATGTTGGCGAACACACTCTCGCGGCAGAGTTTGTTGAACTCTTCCATCTCCGCTCGAGTTGCGCCGTGATTGCGACCAGTCAGCCCAAGTTTTTTCTCGACCGCGATTTCGACAGGCAACCCGTGCGTGTCCCAACCGCCCTTGCGCGTGACATGAAAACCCTGCATGGATTTGTAACGCGGGAATAAATCTTTGAATGCCCTCGCCAGAACGTGGTGCATGGCGGGTTGACCGTTGGCGGTCGGCGGACCCTCATAAAACACAAACTCGCCTTTGGATGCAGCTTTGGCTTCGGATTGCGCGAAAATATTTTGCGATTTCCAAAACTTGAGCACTTTGGATTCGACTTCTTTGTAATTGGGTTGTGGACTGATTTCTAAAAACTTCGCCATAGTGAATGACCTCCCAGAGTAAAACCAAAACCCAACACGAAAACATCTCGTGTTGGGGCGTTTCTTGACCATAAAATGCACCTTACGGGCATGGTCGCAATAACGCGTTACCACCCAACTTCGCCCGAAAATCTCGAGCCTCATGCGTTTAGACGCTTGCACGGTTACGGGTGCGTCCGTCACTGTCTACTCTCGAGAATCCCAATTTCTCAATTTCGGAGTGCGGCTCGGGGGTGATCTTCGCTTCTTGTCGTGTCGTTGCGCTCTCACCATCCGCAACTCGCTCGAGACGTGCAAAAAGATACTGTCCCCGTCAAAGCCTGTCTGTTCCATGTTACGAAAGTTGCCCGATGGTGTCAATTGACGCCAAATGGACGGTAAAGTTCTGAAGTGCGCTCGGGTGTTTGCGCCCGATTGGTTTGCCATCTGGAGCAATTGGTATTCTGAACTGTTCTGAACAAGGCAACAGCTTTTAACTTCTGTGCGATGTTGTGCATTTGGTTGGCTGTCGCTTGCACAATTGGGTGGTTTAAGAGCAAACTAAGGCATCCCGCGAAACTCGAGCTTGAGATTTGAAACGCGGAAATGTGTTGTTTTTCCTAGCGGCTTGATTCATTCGTTTATTATTTGGAGGATTTATGCACCTTTACTTGGACACCGCCATCGTCGATGAAGTTCGTGAAATTGCCGCTTGGGGCGTGGTTTCGGGTTTGACCACCAACCCAAGTTTGATTGCCGCCAGTGGGCGCAAGTTTGAAGATGTCATTCAGGAAATGGTTGGCATCGTACAAGGTCCGGTGTCTGCCGAGGTGACCAGCCTTGTCAAAGACGAGATGATTGCGCAGGGACTCGAGCTTCGTAAAATCTCGGATCACGTGGTCGTCAAGTTGCCGATCACACCCGACGGTCTGGCGGCTTGCAAAGCCCTGACTGGTCAAGGCATTCCAACCAATTTGACGCTGTGCTTCAGCGCCAACCAAGCGATTCTGGCGGCTCGAGCGGGTGCGACGTATGTCTCGCCGTTTTTGGGTCGGGTCGATGACATTTCTTGGGATGGAATGCAGCTTATTCGTGACATTCGTCTTATTCTGGACACCCACGATTTGAAGACCAACATCATTGCCGCCAGCATCCGTCATCCTGTGCACGTGCTCGAGGCTGCCAAGGCGGGGGCGCACATTGCGACCATGCCAGCCAAGGTTTTTCAGATGCTGGTCAAGCATCCGTTGACCGACGCGGGCATCGAGAAGTTCATGGCAGATGCCAAAAAATTCAAATAACATTTTGATTCACACTTCATTCATACTGTGGGGTCGTACATGACGTTTCTCGAGCTTCAACACAAACTTCTTGCAGAATTGCACCTCATGGCTGGTAAAGCTGGGGTCGAAAATCCCAAAGAACTCAGTCGGGATGCGCTCGTGCTGGCAATCCTGGCTAAAAATGCGGAGGGCGACGGGCAATCGTTGGCACAGGGTTATCTCGAGATTTCGGAGGATGGTTACGGGTTCTTGCAAGATTCGCTGTTGACGCCTGAATCGCGCAGCGTGATCGTGTCGGCGGGTTTAATCAAAGAATTTCAACTTCGGACGGGCGATTTTATTGTTGGCACGGCACGTCCGAGCCGTGAAAATGAGCGGTTCAACGCCATGACCAAAATCGAGGCGGTCAACTCGCAAGACCCGACCAACGCGGTTTCTAGACCAAAATTCGACGACCTGACCCCAGAGCATCCAGACACCCAAATCAGGCTTGAGACGCTGCCAGACGTGCTCTCGACTCGGGTGGTCGATTTGCTTGCACCAATCGGTCGTGGGCAGCGCGGTTTGATCGTTGCACCGCCAAAAGCGGGTAAAACCACGCTGTTAAAACGCATTGCCAACGCAATCACCGCCAACGAACCCGAAATCAAAGTGATTGTGCTGCTGGTCGACGAGCGCCCCGAAGAGGTCACCGATTTCCGTGAGAGCGTCACGGGCGCGGAAGTGATCGCCTCCACCTTTGACGAACCGCCCGCCAACCACGTGCGGGTTGCCGAATTCGCCCACGAACGGGCGCGGCGCATCGTCGAGGAGGGCGGACACGTGGTGATTCTCTTGGACAGCATCACCCGTCTGGCTCGAGCCAACAACTTGGTGACGCCAGCCACGGGTCGCACGCTTTCGGGTGGTTTGGACTCCAATGCACTGTACTGGCCCAAACGTTTTCTCGGTGCAGCCCGCAACATTCGCGGCGGTGGTTCACTGACCATTCTGGCAACAGCCTTGGTCGAGACAGGTTCGAGGATGGACGACGTGATTTTCGAGGAGTTCAAAGGCACGGGCAACATGGAGTTGCACCTCTCGAGGCGACTCGAGGAGCGCCGTATTTTTCCTGCCATCGATATTCTGAAATCGGGTACGCGCCGTGAGGAGCTGCTGCTGGGCGATGAGACCCTGCACAAGATGTGGTTGCTCAGGAAAGTCATCTCGGACATGGACCCAGCCGAGGCGATGGAAATGCTGTTGCAGCGTCTTGGACGTTCCAAATCCAACAAAGAGTTTCTGTCCACCCTGGCAGCCGGTTAAAAAATTTGACTTTAGCGGTCTTCAAAACTTAGAGTTGCTGAGATTTTCACCCAAATCAAATGTTTAACTCGAAAGGGAACCTAAACATGCCCCAAGGAATCAAATGAACGCGATTCACAAAGCTATACTTGCGCTGGTCACAACAGGTTTTTCGTTCGCGCAGGCGGCAAGTTTTCAAACCCCAACCGGTTTTCAGCTCAGCAATTACGTCTGGGCACTCGTGCCAGCCCAAGCCAGCAAAACCGTGACGCTCGAGCGACCAAGCCTCACCAAAGCCGTGGTTTACACCAGAGTTCGTATCGGGGACACGCTCTCGAAGATTGCAAATCGTTTTGATGTCTCAAATCGAGCGATCAAACTCGAGAACGCGATGCGCCAAGACCAATTGCGTCCTGGGGCAACCCTAAAAATTCCGATTTTTGAAGCAACCAAGGTTCAAACCCGAGTCTCGAAATTACCGCCAGGAGTTGTCAAACACACGGTTCGTCGCGGTGAGGCGTTCAGTATGATTCACAACCGTTTTGGCGTCAGCAGCGTGGATTTGATCGGCGCGAACCCTGACCTGCGCAGCCTCGATCAGATTCGGGTCGGGCAGGTGCTACTGATTCCGACCAATGGCGGCGGGGTTTTGCTGGCGCTCAAATCGGGTCAATTGCCGCTCGAGCTTGCCGACCAGTACGGTGTGGACGCCCTGGCGATGACCCAAATCAACACGCTGGATTACCTGATGAACGCGACCACAGGAGACCGGGTCTTGCTGCCTGGAATCACCCCGCAAAATGCGCTCAAGCGCCTCGAGCAACGTCGAGCTGCCGAACTCGAGATCAGGCAGCAACTGGCGTTCGAGTACGCCAAAGAGCGCGAGATTCTGGCAAGACAGCACATTCGTGAGGCTCGAGCCAAACTGGCAGAACAAGCCAGCCAAACCAAAGCCCAAGGCAGAATTCTTGCCAGGGCGCAAATCAGCACCCCAGCGCGGGTACAACGGGTGAAAGCCCAACCCGAATTCCATCCCACGCCGAGTTACGGCGGCGGTTATATCTGGCCCCTTCAAGGTTCAATCACCTCGGGCTTTGGACGGCGCGGATTTTGGATTGGCTCGAGCAACTTTCACACCGGTTTGGACATTGCTGCGGGTTACGGCGCTCCGATTCGTGCGGCGCACACGGGAACAATCATCGAGGCGGGCTATGGTTATTTTGGTCTGAACATTCGGATTGCGGTTGGAAACGGTGTGGTCAACATTTATGGTCACATGAGCCGAATCGCGGTGGGGGCTGGGGCTGTGGTGGCTCGAGGGCAAATTATTGGTTACGAGGGTTGTTCTGGGATTTGCACCGGTCCACATTTGCATTTTGAGGTGCAACGTTACGGAACGCCAATCAATCCTCTGGTTTACCTGCCCTAAAGTATGGCGTGCGTCGGCATTATTTGTAAATCATGATAAAACCCACAAGGGAGAAGAGGCTTTTTACCAAGCCTCTCGTTTTTTTTGCGTTAGCCTGAAAGTGCATGAATGAATTCGCCAAGCCCGAGAAAAACCAGAAACTGGTGTTGATCGTGGACGATGACCCAACGGTGCGTGAATCGCTCGAGTTGATGGTTTCCCAAGCCGGCTACCGTGTGCAAACCGCCGCCAGCGGCGTTGAGGGCATCAGCCTCGCCTGGGGTGAAGAAAAACCTTTCGCCATAATTTTTGACATCATGATGAGCGACATGGACGGTTTTGACATGGCAGGGCAGTTGTTCCATGCCGAAAAAACCAAAGGTGTGCCGCTGATTTTGCTGACCACCCCGAGCGGCTTGAAAGACCGTCGCAAGGGGGCGCGAAACAACATGAACTTCATCACCAAGCCCTTTCGCCCGTCTCAACTGCTGGGCTTGCTCGAGAATTTCAAGAATCCAACGATTGAAAGCGCTGCCTAATTCAAAATTCAAATTTACAATCACGGCGCAACTCAAGCCGTGATTTTTTATTGTCACCCGCAAATTGTATAAACTAAGGCGTGCTTGATTCTGCCGAACGTTTTGACCTTGACACCACCCACCTTGCCCAAACGCTCGAGGCTTTGCCACGGTCTTATGCTGGACCCACAAAGGTTCTGGCTGCACCTTACGGCATCATTGGCTTCGGCGAGGGTGCCTGGGCGGCAGAGGTTGCCCGAGATTGGATTGACGCCTCGATGGTGGCTGGCGGCACGCAATTTGTCCTGCTGGGTGGCTTGGACTTTGGCGAAGCCGATTCGGGCATGATTTTAGCCGAGGCTGCGGGTGCAACCCTGTACCGTATGGGCATTGGTTTAAAAGCAACTCGAGCCACCCGCGACGAAAAGGGTTTGACCCTCAAATTCACCGACCCGCTTGCCGATCTCGAGCATTTGATCCCAATCTCACCATTCTCGAGTTACACGTACTTGCAGGCGCTTTGTTATGCCTGTGATCGTGCCAGCAGCGCCGAGGCTGCCGAGGTTGTGCTCGAGGATTTGCGCGAAACGTGCAATACCGAAGTTCATTCGGACACCAACCCCGCCAAGCAACTGGCTTGGAAACTCTGGACGCGCACACCAATATTGCTGGCTGGGACGCCATTTCAAAGCCAAATCTGGGCTTGGCAACTCATGCTCTCGCGCCTTGGAAAGTCGATGAGCATTCCAATTGAACGCAATCCCTTAACCATTGTTGCCAGTGGTTTTGAAGCCCGCCACGAAACGGGCGATTCTTTGGTGGCACTGCTGCTCGGCGGCAGCGACGAAGCCTTGGAATTTATGCAAGAAGTTCTTGAATCTCGAGTTTCCGAGGTGATTCAGGTGCCGGCACCAAGCACCGAACTGTACGCCCAACAATTGGGATTGTGGTATTTCGGGGCGTGGGTCAGTTATTACCTGGCACTGCTGTACGGGACTGACCCCAAAGATTCTGCCGCCTTAAATGAATTGCGGAACAATCAATGAAACCGCTTTGGGCGCTTGCCATTCTTGGGGTGATGCTTGGTTTGGGATCAATTTTCTTGAGTTTAAATCCATCCTTCAGAACAGCCTCAAACGCTCAAATGGCAACCTCGAGTTCACTGACCGTCCCTGAAATCTACAAACGCGCCAAACCCGCCGTCATGACCGTCAGAACCGATCTGGCACGCCTCGATGACCTGGAGGCTCGAGGGGTCGGCACGGCATTTCACATTGGAGATGGCTATTTTGTCACCAGCGCCCACGTCATTGCCGGTGCGCGAGAGGTGATGCTCGAGGATTCCAACCGTACCCTCGAGAAACCTGATCAAAAAGCCAAAATTGCACAAGTGATTGGCAGTGACACGCTGACCGACATCGCGGTGCTCAAAATCGGTGCTCCAAGCACCGTCCTAGAGTGGGCATCTGAAATCCCAGACATTGGCGCGAGCGTCTACGCCATTGGCAATCCATTTGGACGCGCCCCAGGGTCATTCTCGAGCGGCATTGTATCGGGACGAGAACGGGTTTTTAGCGCCGAGGGATTGACCCTTGTGCATTTGTTGCAAACCGATACCGCCATCAATCCAGGGAACTCGGGAGGACCTTTGCTGAACGCTCAAGGGCAAGTTGTGGGCATTAACGCTGCCATTATTGGCGGGGCAGGCTCGAGTGCCGGTGTGGGCTTTGTCGTGCCGTTTACGGTGGCACAACGAATCGCTGCGGAACTCATCAAAAACGGTAAGGTCAAACATGCCACGCTCGGGGTGACCGGCAATAATGACCTGCCCGCCAAAATCGAAACCGTACTGCCAGGCTCGAGCGCCGAACGTGCAGGCATCAAAACACGCGACCTGATTTTATCGGTTGACGGTATGCCGCTCGAGAATTTTGCCGAACTTGCCGCCCTCATTGCCCACGCCAGTCCAAACAGCAGCCTCAAACTCGAGATTTTGCGTGACGGAAAGAAACAAACCATCACATTGCAACTGTGAAGCCCAAAATAAACTAGAATGCGTTTATGGATGACAGCATCGCCCTGAAAGCCTTGATCGAAGAGATCGTCAAACGAGCCATCGTGCCGCTCGAGACTGAAATCAAAACCTTGCGCACCGAGCTTGAAGCCATGAAACAAACAGGCGTTCGGGTCTATGATGACCGACATAAAATTGAAGGTGGCACGATCATCGCCAAACCAGGACTCGAGCAACTCGAGATTGACATTGTCGAACCGCCGCTTACGCCCAATCTTCCCGTTGTCAACGAAATTCCAGCCGAACGCACCGACTTTGCCAGGTTTTTGCAGCGCGGCTTGGAACAAGAAAAAGAGACGTACAGGGAAGAAAAGCCGCTGGAGAGCCAAAAGAAAAAAGGTTGGAATCCGTTTAAACGTTGATGGATTCTCGAGATTTGATTGGGATAAAATCTGTTGTCAAACTCGAGAAATCGCGTCCAGAGGGACGTGACGCGTCTCGTCCGTACCAAGTTTTGTCAAATCGCAGGTTGATTTCCAATCGAAACCCGAACGTGCTATCCTGAAATCCCGGAGGGGCTGATGCCCGCCGGATTTTCTTTTTTCGCCACTTTCAAAATCTCGAGCAGCCAAAAAATAGGTGTGGCTCGAGTAAAGGATGTTTTTGATGAAATACATTTTTGTCACCGGTGGTGTGGTTTCAAGCCTTGGAAAAGGCGTCGTCACCTCGAGTTTGGGCGCATTGCTTCGCGCCCGAGGACACCGCGTTGCCGCCGTTAAAATTGACCCGTACATCAACCTTGATGCTGGCACGATGCGCCCTTACGAGCACGGCGAGGTCTTCGTGACCGCCGATGGCGCTGAAACCGATCTTGACCTCGGCAATTACGAACGATTCATGGACATCGAAGTCAAACGCGCCAGCAACATCACCACGGGTCAAGTCTACAAATCGGTGATCGAAAAAGAACGCGCCGGCGAGTACCTATCGCAAACCGTGCAAGTCATTCCGCACATCACCGACGAAATCAAAGACCGCATCAGGCGCGTGGCACTCGAGGTTCAAGCCGACATTTGCGTGATCGAAGTCGGCGGCACGGTCGGCGACATCGAAAGCCTGCCGTTCCTCGAGGCAATCCGCACCATGCGTTTCGATGAGGGCTACGAAAACACCGCCTACATTCATTTGACGCTCGCACCCACCGTCTCTGGCGGCGAGGTCAAGACCAAACCAACCCAGCACAGCGTTTCGGCGTTGCGCGGTGTCGGCATCACCCCAGATTTTGTCATGGTGCGCAGCAAAACCCCGCTCGAGGATGACGTGCGCCGCAAGATTGCGCTGTTTACCAGCGTTGACCCTGAAAGCGTCTTCTCGAGTTTTGATGTCGAATATTTGTACGAAGTGCCACTCGCGCTTGAGGCTCAAGGCTTGGGACGCGCCGTCGAAAAGCGCTTGAAACTCGAGAAAATCCCGCCTAGTCTGTCGTTCTGGCACGACGCGATCAAGAAACTCAAAGACCCAGCCTTTGAAGTCAACATTGCCTTCGTCGGCAAGTACGTGGCAATGGGCGATGCCTACATCAGCATTCTTGAGGCGTTCCGTCACGCGGGGATTTATCACAATTCTAGGGTCAATATCAATTGGGTCAATGCCGAGGAACTCGAGCCTGAAAACGTCAATGCCGCTTTTGCTGGCACGGACGGCATTCTGGTTGGTCCTGGCTTTGGGCATCGCGGCATCGAGGGCAAGATTCTGGCAGCCAAATACGCCAGGGAGAACAAAATTCCGTACTTTGGCATTTGCTTGGGCTTACAAATTGCCGTGATCGAATTTGCCCGTCATCAAGCCAAATTCGAGGGAGCGAACAGCACCGAATTTGACGAGTACAGCAAACACCCCGTCATCGGAATTATGCCAGAACAACTTGAGGTCGCAGGCATGGGCGGCACGATGCGCCTCGGCGACTGGAGTATGCAGATCGTTCCAGGCACGCTGCTCGAGCGGGTTTACGGCTCTAAGGACGTGCTCGAGCGTCACCGTCACCGTTACGAGGTCAACCCCGCTTACGTCGAAACCTTGAAAGAGGCTGGACTGGTGGTTTCTGGCGTGACCAAAGGCAAACTCGAACGCGGTGCTGGATTGGTTGAGGCGATTGAACTTGCCGATCATCCGTTCTTCTTGGGATTGCAGGCGCACCCAGAATTCAAGTCTCGCCCGATGCGCCCAAGCCCACCGTTCAAGGCATTTGTGGGTGCGGCGCTCGAGTTTAAAGGGATTAAAACCCAACTTGAACGCAACACTGAAAGCGTTTAATTGATGCTCGAGATTCGCAAGTTTGAAATTGACGACATTGCGTATTTGTGGCGAACCATGAATGTATTTCTGAGGGATCAACGTGTCCTTGGATATCGTCCAGTGATTGCTACAGATCATAACCAAGATTTAATCCGAGATCGATTGACCGCAATTCTTGATGGGCAGTTTGTCGGATTCTCGCAATTTTGGGAATTGAACAACAAATGTTTTGTGTCATTGGGTGTTTTGCCCGAAGCTCGATCACACGTCACCGAAGACGATTTGCTAGAAAAAATGGTTACGCAAGTCCAAAACATGAATCTTGAAATAAGTCAGAAGTTTTCATTTCAAGAAATAAAAATCAAAAACAAAGCGGCGCTCTCGAGGCTGGAAGAGCAAGACTTTCAACCATTTCTATTTCAAGAACTCGAGCAACGTTTAAAGCTTAAAAACATCAGATTCGCAACCCTTTGCGATTTTTCAGACACACCCGAAACTCGAGAAAACCTGTACAACCTAGTGCGTCAGAGTGTTGAAGACGACACAGGCTTTGAAGGCGAATTTGAAACGTTAGAGCAATTCAACGATTTCATCTGGAAAATTTACTGGGATGCTCGACAACATTGGATTCTGGCTGTTGACGGCTCGAAATTTGTAGCAATGGCGGGAGCTACACCAAGAGATTCTGAAACTTGGCACGCGCACTTAACAGGTGTGACCAGAAGCCACCGAGGACGAGGTTTAGCCCAAGTTGTCAAAGCCAAAAGCACACAATTGGCTCGAGATTCGGGCGCAAAATATATTGAAACCAGCAACGATGCCAACAACGTCGCCATGCTTGCAGTAAATCGCAAAATTGGTTTTGTTCACGTTGGAGATCGGTATTTGCTTGAGACAGTTGTTGATTGATTCTGGTTCTCGATACTCAGGATTTGAGCTTTCTAATCGCTGTTGAATTCTTCGCCGAATTCAGGGTATAATTCGGCGAATGCCGCAGGCGTACCGTGTTGTCTTCGCCCGAAATTTTCAAGTTTGCCTCGGATTTATTCCAGTCAAACATCATCCTCTCATTCGAGATGCGATTCTCAAGCAATTGCTTTTCACCCCAACCCTTTTGACACGTAACCGCAAACAACTCGATCCAGAAATTTATGGTGCTACTTGGGAACTTCGTTGTGGTCCTCGCAATTGTTACCGTGTTTTGTACGATGTCGTTCAACTTGAACATGTCGAAACCGTCCAAGGGAATGACAACGAACCCGATGAAGTACGTATCTTGTTAATTGGTGAAAAGATTGGCGAGCGGTTGATCATTGCAGGAAAGGTGGTAAATGATGAAACTGATTTCGATTTCTGAAGCAAAAAATAAACTTTCAAGCATTGTGGACGAAGCGATTCGTACTCCAGTTGTGCTGACTCGCAATGGCAAAGCCGTAGCCGTGGTAATCGCACCGACCGATGAAGATGACCTCGAGCGATTGGTATTGTCACGTTCGCAAGGGTTACACCGGTTATTACGCGAAAGTCGTGAACAGATTGCCAAAGGTGAAACTTTAACCATAGATGAAGTCTTCGCGCATTTATAGAGCTAATTTTAGAGAAGACAATACGAAACATTACCTGCTGTAATTCGGTGCCTCTTGCGTGATTGTCACATCATGCGGGTGCGATTCGATCAAGCCCGACATGGTAATTCGGGTAAATTGAGCCTCGAGCCTTAAAATCTCGATGCTGCTCGAGCCTGTATACCCCATTGCGCTCCGCAGTCCGCCGAGCATCTGGTAAATCACTTCGGACACTGCGCCCTTAAACGGCACAATGCCCTCAATGCCTTCGGGTACAAATTTGCGTGACCCAGATTGAAAGTACCTGTCGCTCGAGCCTTGACTCATCGCGCCCGAACTGCCCATGCCCCGGTAGGATTTGTACTGCCTGCCGTCGCGCAAGATCAACTCGCCTGGGGCTTCTTCCGTGCCTGCGAACATGCTGCCGACCATGACGCTCGAGGCTCCTGCGGCGATGGCTTTGGGAATGTCACCGGTTTGTTTGATGCCGCCGTCGGCAATGATCGGCACATCGGATTCGGCGGCTTCGGTGGCAGCCTCGAGAATCGCGGTGATTTGAGGTACGCCCACGCCGGTCACAACTCGGGTGGTGCAGATCGAACCCGGACCGATGCCGACCTTTATGGCGTCCACGCCGCGTTCAATCAAGGCTCGAGCACCTTTTGCCGTGGCGACATTGCCCGCGATGATGTCCACATTTGGAAAACGGTTTTTCAGGGTTTCGACGCCCTCGAGAATGTTTTTGCTGTGACCATGTGCCGAATCCAGTACCAGAACATCCACACCAGCGTCCACAAGGGCTTTGGAGCGGTCTGCGAAGTCTTTGCTGAATCCCACAGCCGCCGCAACCAGCAAGCGCCCCAGTTGGTCTTTGGCGGCGTTCGGGAATTGAATGCGTTTTTGCAGGTCTTTGATCGTGATCAAACCCGTCAGTTTGCCGCTTGAGTCCACCACCAGCAGTTTCTCAATTTTGTTGCGTTTAAATACCTCTCGCGCTTGCTCGAGGGTCGTGCCTGTGGGAACGGTGACAAGATGGTCACGGGTCATGACCTCGCTGACCAGGCGTTGATAATCCTCTTCAAAACGCAAATCGCGGTTGGTGATGATGCCAATCAGTTTGCCAGCGTCGTCAATAATTGGCACGCCAGAAATGCGGTACTCGCGCATCAAATCCTCGGCGTCTTGCAAAACCGCATTTGGCGGCAGCGTGATCGGGTCCACGATCATGCCCGATTCGCTGCGTTTGACCCTGCGCACCATTTCCGCCTGCGCCTCGAGACTCATGTTCTTGTGCAGCACACCAATGCCGCCAGCCCTCGCCATCGCTATCGCCATTTTGGTTTCGGTCACGGTGTCCATCGCGCTCGAGACGAGTGGTGTTTTGAGCCTGATGTTGCGGGTCAGTTGCGTCTCGAGGCTGACCAAATCGGGGGTGATCTCGGAATACGCGGGCAGCAGCAGCACGTCGTCGAAGGTCAAACCCTCGAGCGCAAATTTGTTGGATGGGTTGAAAGCAGTCATTCAGTTCAGCATACCGTTTTCGGAGCTTGCAACTGAAATGGACCTGGGATTCTTGTGTTCACCGCCGAGAATTGTTAGCCTCGAGCCGATGTCGAAACGTTCCCAACAAGCGCAAAATCCTCGAGCGATGCGCCGCTTTCGAGAATGGGAAGTCGATCAGGTTTTTTTGCGGCGCGTGGGCGGCAGAATTCAAGCCAACGTCTGGACCGTCTCGAGCGAGAACGAGGTGCAAACCGAGCGTTGGTTCACGCCCTCGAGCGACCCTGTGACCGCGCTGCGCTGGTTGGGCGATCAGGTTGCGGCAAAAGGCACCGTTCAAACCGCGCACAACGTTCGCGTGCGTTGGGCGCGGGACGAGACCTTCCTCGAAAATCTAATTGACGACGCTGCACTCGAGGATGAGTTCAGAGATGCGTTTGAACTTGGAATTCAGGACACCAGGGATTCGCGGCGTTAAACAAAAAAGGCTCGAGCGTCCATGCTCGAGCCTAAGGTTTTGGCGTTACTTGGTTTTACCAGCCAGCAAATCTTCGGCTTGCTTTTGGGCTTTATCAAGCGCATCTTTGGCGCTTGATTTGCCTGCCACCGCCTCTTTGATTGCCGTCTCGAGAATGTTGAAGCGCAGTGCCTCCCAGTCCGAAATCCGAGGCTCGAAGGCGGCGTAACGGGCTTGCTTCACGACCAACAATGCGTCTGGGTTTTTGGCGGCGAAGGCTTTGAATTCGGTGGTGTCTTGCGCCAGGTCGCTCGAGGGGACATAACCGGTTTGCGTGGAGAAAATGGCGCTGTTGCGGGGTTGCATGGCAAAATTCAGGAACTTTGCGCCCAGTTTTTGTTGCTCAGAGCTGGCGTCTTTGAAGACGACAATGTGCGTGCCTTGAATCAAGGCTGTCCCTGGAGTACCGCGTTTTAATCCTGGCAGGTTGGTGATGCCGAGGTTGAATTTGGCGGCGCTCTTGTAAAATGGAATGCCCGCGCTGGTGTCAAAGCTCATGCCGTAAGTGTCGGTCAGTTGTCCGTTGATAAAACCAGAGGTGATCGGTTTGGCGGCTTTGTCTTTCACCAGGTCAAGCAGCCAGTCCAGCGCTTTGATCGCGGTTGGCGAGTTCAGCACGATTTTACCTGTCGCGTCGTAATTGCCGCCCAGCGTGAAGAAAATTGGGGAAAATGTGCTCGCCGACGGCGTGAACCAGAACGCGGGTTGACCCGTTTTGCCAGACAATTCTCGAGCGGCGCTCGCCATCTCGGACAGGGTTTGCGGTATTTTGACGTTGTTCTTGGCGAACAAATCTTTGTTGACAAACAACAGTTGCACGCTCTTGTTGAACGGCGCACCGTAGACCGTGCCGTTGAAGGTCGCGGCTTTGACAAAGACTTTGGTCAAAAAGTTGGAACGAAATCCGAGCTTGGTCAGGTCTGCCAGTTTGTCATTCTCGAGGTAGAGAGCCATGTTGTTCTCGAACGCCTGCGCCATCGTCGGGACTTTGCCCGCCGCGAACGAGGCTTTGAGTTTGGTGGACAGGTCGGTGTAATTGCCCTGCGGTATCGGCAGGACGCATTGACCAGGGGTGGTCTTGTTGAACTCGGCTGCCAGGGCGTTGACCACGTTTTGCTGGCTGGCGCTGGTGAAACCGTGCCAGAATTCGGCGGTCACCTTGGCGCTCGCGCATTGCTGTTTGACCAGTTCGGCTGGCGTTTGTTGCGCGTGAACGGTCACGGCGACGACGGCAAGTCCTGCGCCCAACAGAGCTAATTTTTTCATAGACACCCCTTTTGTGAACCCGAGACGGCACAGCATTTGTGCGCCCTGTGATACTCGATAACAGTGTACCAAGACTTTGGTCATGGACTGATGAGCCAAAAACCTGCCGTAGATCGATGATGATGCGCGAGGGTCGGAGAAGTGATAGTTTAATTGGAGTTCTAAGTTTGCCCAACACGGGCTTAAAGGGAGGCACGATCACGGATGGAGAAAAATCCGATTTTTTGGTTGTTCATAGGCGGCTTGCTGTTCTGGTGTATCGAATGGATTTACGACATTTACCTGTGGCGGCGCAATCAAACCAACAACGCACCACTTTTGGCTCGAGCCTCGAACGCCGAAACCCAGGCGCTATCGCTGAGAGCCAATCTCGAGGCGAATCAATCGAAGTTGAGCGCGGCAGATTTGACGAGCGCCGATTTGCACACCAGACTGAGCAGCGCCCAGGCGTTGATCATCGAAAGTGATTCAAAATTTTTGAGCGCCAATGAAGAACTCGAGAAACTGAAAGCCAAACTTGCGGGCATGGTCGATAAAAAAACGGCGGACGGCGCTCAAGCCGAAATCGCCAGTTTGAAAGCCCAGTTGCAGTCCGCCAATCAAGCGATTGACGGTTTAAAACCCAGCGCCGAAAAAGCCGCCAGCCTCGAGTCGCAGATGGCGAAGTTAAAAGCGGGGTTTGAGGGGTCGGCTCAACGGTCCGAACTTGACGCGGCGAATGCCGAAATAGCCAGCCTCAAAGCCAGGGTTCAAACCTACAGTGAACAGACCGAGGCGTTCATTCAAAGCAAGACCCGTATCACCTTCCTCGAGTCCGAACTCGACGGGTCAAAAGCCAAATTAACCAGCGAACTCGAGGCTGTCAAAAGTAAATCCTCGGCGCTGGAAACCCAAGTCGATCAGCTCAAAGCCGACGGCGTGATGCTGATGAAAGACCGCCTTGCACCGGCGCTCGAGCGAATTCAATTCTTGGAATCTGAACACGGACAAACCGGCAATGCGTCCGACTCGGCAGATTTGCGAGCCAAACTGGCAGCCATGGAACTCGAGCATTCAGAATTGCACGCCAGAATCTCATTCCTGACCGCTCAAATCGAGACGGCGCAAGTTTCGGGTGGTTCTGGGCAAAATGAGCGCATTGAATCACTCGAGGCGGAACTCTCGAAGACCAAAAGTTTGTTAAACCACAGCGCCGCCGACATGGCGGGCTTGAAATTGCAACTCTCGCAAGCACATGAGCAAATCGCCGCGCTCAATGCCACCTCGAGCAAACCGCTTGAAAGCCCAAATCACCATGAAACTGAAATTGCCGGATTAAAAGCCGAACTTGCCGCCCTGGCACTTTCCCCCAAAGCTCCGGTTGACCGTGACCGCCTCGAGAAAATTGATGGTGTCGGCGACGTTTACGAGCACCGCCTCAACTCGGCAGGCATCTGGACCTTTGCTCAACTTTCGCAAATGAGCCTCGAATCAATTCACAGTTTGATTCAACCCGAAGAGTGGCAAAAAATTGAACCCGACAAGTGGATTCTCGAGGCAGCGGAACGTGCGAAGGCGAAAGCGGCATCATGAGTCAGGCTTACACGACCGACAACCGTCGCGGAGTGGCATACCCGTTTCACCCCGTTAAAATTGCGGGCGCGGCGCTGCTGGCATTGGGAGCTGTGTTCACGGGCTTACTTGGAAACACCCAAGTTGGCGCTCCGACCATTGACCTCAATCCACCCGCCATCACGGGGAAAAGCCAGACCAGCCCCGTCAATCTGGTCGGGCAGGGCACGCCCAATGCAAAGTACAATTTGTTCGTCAACGGCGAAAACAAAGGAACGGTCACGGTCGGCAACGACGCCACCATCAACCGGCAACTCGAGCTTCCAAGCGGTGACGTGAAAGTGCAACTCAAATCCCTGACCGCGCCAGAAGTCGAATCGAACATCCTGAATCTGAACGTTGCCGCCCCAAGTGTTGGCGTGACCCCAGTGATTCTCGAGCCGAAATTGGAAGCCAACGGTTTCTTGCCCAACGCGCCCTTTACCTTGCGCGGCACGGGCAAACCAGGCGAGGAACTCGAGATTTTTGACGGCGCAAAATCCCTTGGACGGGCGAAGGTTGCCGCCGATGGAAGTTGGAGTTTTGGCGTGGACGCCCCGACCCCAGGCGATCATGATTACCGCGTTGTGGGCATTTCAGGCTCGAGTTCGCTCTTGACGCTCAATATTTCTGAGAAAGGTAAAACAGGTCCTGCCTGCCCTTGCAAGTTGCGCTTCAGCTTCACCAACCCCAAAACCTTGGATGCCAAAGTCACACTGTTGCAAGACGCCAAGAATCTGGGAAACAAGGCGGGCACCGAAACCAACTGGCTCAACATGCCCTCGGGTGATTATGCGTACACCGTCGAACGTCCGGGTTACGGCACGTTCAACGGCAAAGCCAGCCTGCCCAAAAACCGCGCCATCTCGGTGTACTTGAATCCGATCAAGAAATAGTCGTGCGAAACACAATAATTTCGGTCTTTCGAGTAAAATTTTGATTCGTGTTCTAAAATGAGTTTGACCATAGGCGACCCTCAGGGTCGCCTTTTCTGATGAAAAATTCTGATGGAAAACCCAGCGCCAGCCATTCGTTTATCGCCCAGTCAAGAGGCGTTGTGGTTGTTGTGGAAACTCGAGCCTGACAATCCGACTTACCATATTGGCGCGGCAGCCCGCGTTCGCGGAAATTTGGACCTCGAGCGTCTTCGGACGGTCTGGCACACGATCACCTCGCGTCACGATGCCCTCTCGAGACGGTTTGTGCTGCAAAAGAATTTTCCCGTCCAAATCTATAGCGCCGCCCACGCCGACGGCTTCGAGGTTCGGGCGGTGCCATCCCTCAGCCTCGAGCAAGTGTTGCAAGAACCTTTTGACCTCGAGCACGGTTTTGTGGCAAGGCTGGTGGTCTGGCGCGAACAAAACGCTTGGGTCATGGTGTATGCCATGCACCACATTGCAGGTGACGCCTGGAGTGCGGGTTTGATTGCCCGCGACATTGAACAACTGTATGCGGGTCAAACATTTCCAGCCGCGAACAGTTTTCTCGGGTTTGTCAGGCAAACCCCGAGCAGGTCATGTCTCAGACCCGTGAACGGACGACCGGCGCGTGTGGCGGAGTCAAAACAACTCGAGCTTCCGAGGTCGCTGGTCTCAAACTTGCGCGATTTTGCCAGCCGTCATTCTGTGACGATCTCGAGCCTGTTTCAAGCCGTGTACCGCGTCTGGTTGTGGCGGCTGACCGGCTCGAGCGAGGGTCTGGCAATTCCCATGCTGGGGCGCTCACGGGCGGATTTGAAGACCGTCGGGCTTTTTACCCAACTGCACCCGATTGACATTACACTCGAGCCTGAAATGTGGTTTCTCGAGTTGCTCAAAACCACGCATATTGCAACCTGGGATAGCCTGCGCCACCCGCCCGAGCAAGTTGGAACCTACCGTTTTTTGTTCAACCATCTTGCGCGTGCGCTCCAATTTCAATTGCCAGGCTTGAAAGTCTCGCCGCTCGAGATGCGTCAACAAGAAACCCAGGCGGAACTGGTGCTGACCGTTGTTGAACATGAACACGGCATCAAACTGAATTTTACCTCGCCAGTTTTGCAAGCTGGAGTGCTTGAAGCATGGGCAGATTGCTATTTACACCTGCTCCAGGAAATCCTGAGCGCCCCAGAAACCCCGATTTCGCAACTCGAGATGATACCGGTCAAACAAAAAAACCAACTCGAGCAATGGGTGGATGGAGGAGAGGCGTTTTCGACGGAGCAAAGTGTGATTGAACTGTTTGAGGCTCGGGTATTGGAGCAACCCGAAAGGTTGGCGCTGCTTGGGAATCAGGCGCTCACGTATCGTCAATTGAATGCTCGAGCCAATGCGGTTGCCCAACTGTTGCTGACCAAAGGCTTGCACCCTGGCGAGGTCGTGGGTTTGCAGATCGCCAGAAGCCTTGAAAGCATCATTGCCATGCTGGGCGTGCTAAAAGCGGGCGGCGCGTATTGGAACATTGCTGACGTTGTGCCCGAAAGCGACTTACCTCGAGTCACCCTGCTAGCCTCAGAGGTCACGCCGCTCGAGTTTGAAGATCATCCTCAACTTGGGTTTCGACCAACAACGGCGTATCAGATTCGGACCTCTGGCACGACTGGAACGCCCAAAACCATTCAAATTGGACATCGGTCCCTCAGCAATTACGCGCATCATGCCGTGGCTGCCTTTCAATTAAATTCCTCAGATCGGGTGTTGCAGTTTGCAAACCTGAGCTTTGACGCGCACGTCGAAGAGGTTTTCCCGACCCTGATTTGCGGTGCAAGCCTGGTGCTGCGTGACGAAAACTTGGACGCTCGGGCTTTTTTGGCTCAACTCGAGCGCCAAAAAATTACGGTGATCTCCTTGCCGACAGCCTATTTCGCCGTTTTGTCCCAGCAGGCTCGAGCCTTGGATTTGCGAGCGCCCAAAGATTTGAGGTTGTGCGTGGTGGGCGGCGAGGCGTTAAAATCTCAAAGTGTACAAGACTGGCAACTGGTCGCGCCCAACACGGTTTTGCTGAACACCTACGGTCCCACCGAAGCCACGGTCGCCGTCACGACCAGTTCAAATCTCACGCTCGGCAAGCCGATTCCGGGTGCCAAACTCGAGGTCAAAGATTTGTTTGGGCATCTTGTTCCCGTTGGCGTGATCGGCGAACTCGAGATTTCTGGAATGGTGCTCGCCCAGAATGTTGATACGCCCCACAAAACGGGTGATCTGGTACGCTGGAATTTGAACGGCGAACTCGAGTTTGTTGGCAGGGCAGACAAGCAAATCAAAGTCGCCGGTTTTCGGGTGGATACGTTTGAGATTGAACGCATTCTCGAGAACGCTGGAGCCAAGCTGGCACAGGTGCAGTTGGATGTGAATGGCTGGCTGTGCGCTTACATGGTCGGGCATCTGGAACCTGCGGCAATTCGATTGGTGCTCGAGAATGTGCCCGCCTACGCCCGTCCAAAGCGTTTCGCTTTTCTTGAAACCATGCCAACAACACCAAACGGCAAAATTGACAGTCGCGTTTTGTTCGGGCTGCCAACTTGGGCGCTGGGGGCGAGCATTCGAGAACCAAATTCGAGACTCGAGTTTGAACTGGTGAATTTGTTTCAAGCCGTACTGAATCTCGAGAAAATTGGTGTGGACAGTGACTTTTTTGACCTGGGCGGTGATTCTTTACGCGACCTGGAATTGACCTTAAAACTCGAGCAACCGAGCTTGGTGCGCTTAAATCTGTTCACGTTTGATCGTGGATAAACCCTTTTCTCCGGCGTAGAATATGTCATCGACTCACGGGA
Source organism: Deinococcales bacterium (assembly GCA_025352125.1). Lineage (GTDB taxonomy): Bacteria > Deinococcota > Deinococci > Deinococcales > JAAFIG01 > JANXTZ01. Next base: position 60,566 of record JANXTZ010000033.1, read on the forward strand.
GGTCTTCATGCGTTTGTACTGGATTTTATTCTTTTTGGTTTTGATTGCCGTGCTGATTTTTTCTTTCGTCAACGCCAGCACACTCATGCGCAGTACACAAATCGTGGTGCCGTTCATGGGTTCACAAATTGTGCCAATGCGTTTGTTTGGTTTGCTGTCCTTGGTCGGCTTGGCAGGGATTTACAGCCTCTTTTGGAGTCTCAGCTCCACCCGCGCCAAAGCCAAAAGTGCCGATCTGTTCGACAAGATCGAAAACCTGCGCGACACCCTCAACCGCGAGGAAGCCAGCCGATTCAAGGCGCTCGAGCAGCAACTCGAGGTTCAATTTCGAGAGGTCTTGAACCGTCTCGAGCCTGGCAGTGCGCCCGTACCAAAGTCCGGCGGTTTTTTGGGTGGCTTGTTCGCTCGAGAAACCCCTTCAAACCCTGCACTGCCCGCAACCCGTGCCAGTATGGGTGACCTCGAGACGCTGATCGCCCGCATCGAAAAAGTTCGTGACGAATTGGCGGCGGACATTGCCCTCAGTGAGCACAATGTCTTGAAGGCGCTCGAGCAAACGGACGCTGGTTTGATTGCCAAAGACCGCCCGTGATCGCATCTCTAAATTGAACACACGGGGGCTTCGGATTCCTGTAGAATTACGAGTCGATCAGATCAACTGACCCGTGTCTCTCATTGTTCGGAGCCAAAATGTTCCCTTTTTCTCGAAAGCCAAATCACCGCAACCATTCCAGGGGCATGACCGTTTTGGTCATTCCCGACGCCGGCGGCTCGAGGCGTTTGCGTGTCGGTTGGTGGTGGCTGGGTGCGCTTGCCATTTTGGGTTTTGCCGTGGGTTTGGGCGCGTTCGGAGCACCAATTTTACTGGCTGCCAGCCTTCGCGCCAATGTCAGCATGATTGCCAGCAACGCGCGGTTGAACGCCGAAAAATCGGATTTGCAACGCCAGCTTAACCTCTCGCAAGCCCGGGTGTCGGGTTTGACCAAAACCGCGCAAAAAATGGCGGGACGCCTCAATGCCATCGAATCTCGAGTCTCAAGCATCGAAACCCGTGCCAAAATTGATCGGGTTCGTCCCGCCAGCACCAGACCGGGCGGCGGCGCGAACAACACTGAAATCGACAATCCCGAGGAGGCGTTTGCGGTGCTCGAGTCTGAACTTGGGACAACAGACACCAACTTTGAGCGAACACTGGGACCACTTGAGGCAATATTGCACCATGAGGAAGCCATCCCAGCAGGCTTTCCAACCTCTGGACGGATCACCAGTGGTTTTGGCAGCCGCATTGGACCTCGGACGGGGCGGCTCGAGAAACACACGGGCTGGGACATTGCCACCAGTCTGGGTTCAACCGTTCGCGCCACCGCGCCAGGGATTGTGCAAACGGCAGGTTGGACGAACATTGGCTATGGTTTGCATATCATCATCGATCACGGTTACGGCATCAAAACGCTGTACGGGCATCTGTCCAAGTTGCTGGTCAATCCTGGGCGCGAAATCCACACCGGCGACGTGATCGGGTTGGTGGGTTCGACGGGCAACAGCACCGGACCGCATCTGCATTACGAAGTTCGGATCAACAACACGCCCATCAATCCAGGTCCGTACCTGTACCACGAGCGTTACAAACCAATTCCGTCGGGACCGCTTCAACCATGAATCCAACACGGTCATGGCATTTCTAAGGAGACTCATGCTTTCACGCGCAAAACCCGCCCAACCACAACAGACCGCAGGCATGACCTACCTCGACAAAGGTTCACTGATCACTGGCAACCTCAGCACCAATGGTCACTTGCGCCTCGACGGGGCGATCAAAGGCAATGTCAGCGTCAAAGGCACGCTCGAGGTTTCGACTGGAGCCAGCATCGAAGGTGAGGTGCTCGAGGTCGAGAGTTTGTTGTTGCACGGTTCGGTCAAAGCCAACGTGAATGCCAGGGGGAAAATAACCATTTCCAAAACGGGGCGCTTGATCGGTGATGTCAAAGCCACCAGCCTGGACATTGAAACGGGTGCTGTCTTCAGTGGACGCTCTGAGATGAACGCTGCCGCGATTTCCAGCCAAATCGATCCATCTCGTGGGATTCCTGAAGCCGAAGCAAAAAAAGCGGCTGGCAAAGCCTGAGAAATTTTCACCGTCCCGCGATTTTGAGCCTCAAATTTTTGGCTCGAGGTCATTTTTTTTGATCCAAACACGTCAGGTTTACGTCATTTAAGTCTGAGGCAAATAATTGAACTGGGTTCAGGGTGACACCGAATCGGTTCGGAACAAGTAGAATACAAATGTGAAGTCTTTGTTTCAACACCAAAACGCGCACGGGAGCCATTCATGACTCTGGCACGATTCTTTCAACGGCGCGGACCCAAACGTGAACAATCCAACGACGACCTGCCAGATTTGTGGAGCAAATGCCCCAACTGCGGGGCGCAAATTTACAACAAGGAACTTGAGCAGGCGCTACGGGTTTGTCCCAAATGTGCGTTTCATCATCGATTGCCCGTGAAAAAACGGATTGAAGCCTTAACCGACGCGGGTTCATTCGAGTTGACCTCCGGCAAGGTGCGTTCGGTCGATGCGCTGAAATTCACCGATACCGAAAGTTACCCGTCCAGGCTCGAGCGCACCAAGAAAAAAACGGGGCGCGAAAATGCGATCATGGCGGGTCGTGCCACGCTGGGCGGCTTGAGAATTCAGTTGATCGTCATGGATTTTGAGTACTCTGGCGGCAGCATGGGCAGCGCCGAGGGCGAAGAGATCACCCGTGCCGTCGAGATTGCCACTCGAGAAAAACGTGCGGTGGTCTTGGTGGCGACCTCTGGCGGGGCGCGAATGCAGGAGGGCGCACTGTCCTTGATGCAAATGGCGAAAACCACCTTTGCGCTCGAGGAACTGGGGATGGAAAAAATGCCGTACATCACGGTTTTAACCGATCCAACCACGGGCGGCGTGGCAGCCAGTTTTGCCGCCATCGGCGACGTGATCGTTGGCGAACCTGGCGCACTTGTCGGTTTTGCTGGTCAACGCGTGATTCAACAAACCATCAAACAAAACCTGCCCGAAGGTTTTCAGCGCACCGAATTTCTCGAGGAGCACGGCATGATCGACATGGTGCTCGACCGGCGCGAGCACAGACAAATGCTGGCAGATTTGATCAGCACCATGACCAACCAGCCCGCCGTCGAGGTCAAAGCCATAGAGGTCGAAGTCACTCCCCCTCCCGCCAAGGGCGGCTTGTTCGGAAGGCGCGGTTAAGCATGGCGCTCGAATTTGAAAAACCGGTGATCGAACTCGAGACGCGCATCGCGGAACTCGAGACTTACGGCAAGGAAAACGGCGTGGACATGACCGACGAACTCGAGTTGATGACCAAACGTCTCGAGCGGCTGCGTTCCGAAACGTTTGACGCGCTCTCTCGCTGGCAACGGGTGCAACTGGCGCGGGTCGCGGGTCGCCCGACGGCGCTCGATTATTTTGCCAAAACCTTCACGCATTACCGCGAACTTCACGGCGACCGTGCCATCGGCGAGGATGCCGCGATTGTTGGCGGTCTGGCGAGGCTCGAGGGTCGCGGTGTGGTCGTGATCGGGCAGCAAAAAGGGCGCGACACCAAAGAAAACATTCAACGCAACTTTGGCATGGCGCACCCCGAAGGTTTTCGCAAAGCCATGCGCCTGATGGATTTGGCTGAAAAATTTGAGCTGCCCATCATCACCTTAATTGACACCCCAGGTGCGTACCCTGGCATCGCCGCCGAGGAGCGCGGGCAAGCCTGGCTGATCGCCCAGAGCATTCAACGCATGACCCGCCTGAAAGTGCCAGTCATCAGCGTCGTGATTGGTGAGGGCGGCTCTGGCGGGGCGCTGGCGATAGCCGTGGGCAACAAAGTCCTGATTTTCGAGAACGCCGTTTACAGCGTCATCAGCCCAGAATCGTGCGCCGTGATCGCCTGGAAAGACGTGAAAGAAGCCGAAAAAGCCGCCGAAGCCCTCAAACTGACCGCTCGAGATTTGCTGCAATTTGACATTGTCGATTCGGTCATTCAAGAACCCAAAGGCGGCGCTCACAACGACGCCAACCTGGCAGCCGAAAACCTGAAAAAAGCGCTGCTCGAGCAACTTTCCAGCCTCGAGTCACTCTCGAGTTCAGAGTTGATGCAGCAACGTGCCGCACGGTTTCGTAAGCTTGGGGCGATAGAAGAACTGGCGTAAAAAGCGAAAAACATCAATGTTCGGGTAGGGTGCGCCATGCCGCAAATTGATTCACCCTATCAAACTCGAGCCGTGGAAGTCGGCTCGAGATTTCTCATTGTGGTTTAAACAATTCAAAGCCACCAGCTTTCTCAAACCGTTCTTTCAAGGTCTTGGCATCAACCAATGGCATGGTGTTTTTGTCCCCTGGCAACGATCCTGAAAACACCTCGAGCGCATCAAAATACCCATCCCCGTCGGCATCATTTTTTTCTTTCAAAACTTCATACAGGGTTTGCGGGAAATTTTCGGTCAAGGCATCTTGGATTTCTTGTCCGAATGGATTCCAGGGGTCGCCACCAGTTGCGTTGACATGACAATATGTACACTTCACGCGTTCATCGACCAGATGCAGTTGCTTGACCGCCATCGCGCGGTAGGCGGGAAAGGCGCTCGAGTCAGATTGCAGTTGCAAGCTGCCAAACGAGATCAATACGCCGATGCCGAAGACATACTGTGAAGCACTTAATCTCTGGGGTTTCACCATGAAAAGTTCCTCTCTTAAAGTTGAACCTGAGCATTTTGTTAGCTCGAGCTTGGAATCAGCAGCACTTTTGCGATATTGCCAGGGGCAGAAATGAGGCGCTCGAACCACTTGCCACCCTCCTCGAGTGGAGCTTGGATGATGTTGTCCAAATGAATTTGGTTTTGAATCAGCATCTCGAGTGCCTGGGTAAAATTGGCTGGGGTGTAGGCAAACGAGCCTTTTAAGGAAATTTCACGCCGGATAATGTCGGCGGTCGGCATGAGGGTGTTTTCCTCGTGCAGACCTGAAAGAATGACCGTGCCATTTGAGCGGGTTGCCGAAACGCACTGCGCTCGAGTCACGGCTGCCCCAACCGCATCCACGCTGACAAAAGCGCCCAAACCGTTTGTGGCTTCTCGTACTGTAGCAATAACATCAACGGCTTTTGGATTGAGGATTTCGCCTCCCAATTTTTCAGCCATCTCGAGGCGTTCAACGTCTAAATCGGCGACAAAAACCTGATTCGCCCCTCGGGCTTTCAGAACTTGCAAGACCAGCAAACCAATTGGACCCGCGCCCATGACCAAAACAGTCTGGTCTTGAACGTTTCCAGCCAATTCCGCGATTCGCACCGCCACTGCCACGGGTTCGGCGAGTGCTCCAACTCGGGTTGAGGTGCCTTCTGGCAGCACATGCACCAGTTCGGCGGGGACGCTGACAAACTCAGCAAATGCCCCAGCGCGGTGTGCCCCAATCAGTTTTCTCGAGGGGCAGAGGTGATTTAAGCCAGCCTTGCAATAATCACAATGTCCACACGAAGCCAAGGGATTGACCGTGACGCGCTGCCCGAGTTTTAAAGCAGGGTTGACCTCGGGTGCAGACCCGCCCAGTTCAACAATTTCACCCGAAAATTCGTGACCCATCACGAGTGGCGGCACGCGTAAGGCATTGTGTCCCAGATAACCGCTCAGTTCCGAACCGCAAATACCGGCAAATGCCACCCGCAGCACAACCTCGTTGCTTGACGCTCGAGGTTTGTCTTGTTCGCGCATGACAAACAAACGTGGACCTTCCCAAACGAGTGCTTTCATAAAAGTATCTCCTGACGCTCGGGTTTTCTTGCTGTTTCATGATTCTACGTGATGCCGCCCAAAATTGGATTACAACAGAACTTTCAACCTGTGATAGTGTGATTCAGAGACATCACAGGTGAATTATGAAACCCTTAAAATCTGGTCAGGACCTCACAGGCTTAAATCCACCACTTTGGATTTAAACCGTACTCGAGCTTAATCGCTTGAACTACACAGGGCAGCTCTTGCTGCCTCGAGCCGCCTCATCAAAAAAAGGAAATTTCATGACCAAGATCGCCATTATCGGTGCTGGCAGTGCGGTTTTTGCCCAGCAAATGATCGTTGATATTCTCAACATACTAGGACTGGATCAAGGCGAGTTTGCCCTGATCGACATTGACCCAGTGCGCCTCGCGCAATCGCACGAGATTGCCGAACTGACCGTCAAGCGCTTCAACAAGAATTTCACGGTTCACTCGAGCACCAACCGTCTGGAATTGCTGCCAAACACCGATTTTGTCATCAACACCATCGAAGTTTCAGGACTCGAGACGGTGCGTTTCGACAACGACATTCCACTCAAATACGGGGTCGATCAGTGCATCGGTGACACCGCCGGACCTGGCGGTCTGATGAAATTTCTTCGCACCGCCCCAGCCTGGCTTTCAATTGTGCGCGACATCGAAAAACTCGCGCCAAACGCGGTCATCATGAATTACACCAACCCCATGTCGGCACTGGTCTTGACCGCCTCTCGAGCCACCAAATTAAGCGTGATCGGTTTATGCCACTCGATTCAGAACACCGCCAATGAGCTTGCCGAATTTCTCGAGTTGCCCGCTTCAGAACTAACCTACCGTTGCGCGGGCATCAATCACATGTCCTGGATTTTTGAACTCTTTCACAATGGCACTGACATCATGCCCAAATTGCTCGAGTTGACCCAAAAACCAGAAATTTACGAGCGGGACATCATTCGATTTGAAATGCTCAAACACTTCGGCGCGTTTCCGACCGAATCGAGCGGGCATTTTTCCGAGTACGTGCCGTATTTTCGCAAACGCAAGGACTTGCTTGCCAAGTACACCCGAGCCGAGTACAAGGGCGAGAGCAGTTTTTACGCCAACCACTGGCCACAGTGGCGCATCGATCACGACAATGAAGTCAAATCCCTGATCGAGCGTGAGCGCCGTGGTGAAGCCGCCATCTCGCTCGAGCGCAGTCCAGAATTCGCCTCGAACATCATCGAGGGAATTGTCTTCAACCGTCCGCAGGTGATCTCGGGCAACGTCATCAACCACGGTTTGATCGACAATCTGGCGCAAGACGGTTGCGTGGAAGTGACGTGTCTGGTCGATAAAAACGGCATTCAACCGACGCGCTTCGGCAAACTGCCCACGCAACTCGCGGTTTTGGATCAAGTGCATCAAGCCATGCACGATTTAATGGCAACAGCGGTGCTCGAGGAAAACCGTGAGGCAGCCTTTCACGCGCTCTTGATTGACCCGTTGACGTCAGCGGTCTGTTCGCCCGAAGAGATCAGAGCCATGTTCGAAGAGCTTGTCGCCGCCGAGCAGCAATATCTGCCCGCGTTTATGAAAGCTTGAGTATGAACCTTGAAGTTGTGACTGAAATCCGAAATACGCTCGGTGAATCTCCGGCTTGGGCGGCTCGAGAGCAGGCGTTGTACTGGGTGGACATTCCCGAAAAACGGCTGTTCAGGCAGGGTCAAACTGGAATTGAAACTTGGGAACTTCCTGAAATTTGCAGCGCCGTTGTGCCTCGAGCCTCAGGCGGGGTTGTGTTGACGCTCGAGCGTCGCGTGGTGCTGTTTGACCCCGATACTGGTTCGCTGGAGACTTTATGTTGTCCAGATTCAAACCCGCAAAACCGTTCCAACGATGCGCGATGCGATGGGTCGGGGCGGTTGTGGCTGGGAACGATGCAGAATAATTTTGATGCGCACGGCAACGGTCAGGAAATTACGCAAAGTTCTGGTTCGCTGTTCCGAATCGAACGAAACTCGAGCACGCTTGAAATGCTGTCTAACATTGGGATTTCAAACGGTTTGGCATGGTCGCCAGACTCCAAAACCATGTACTTTGCGGACTCCATCAAGGCTCAAATGTACGCTTTTGATTTCAACCTCGAGCAAGGCACAATCTCGAACAATAGGTTGTTCTCGAATCTCGAGCGCGGTGCGCCTGACGGCTCGAGCGTTGATGCAGACGGTTTTCTCTGGAATGCCCGTTGGGGGGCTGGCTGCCTGGTGCGTTTTGACCCAAACGGCAAGGTTGACCGCGTGGTCGAACTGCCCGTCACCCAACCCAGCAGTTGCACGTTTGGCGGTCAAAGTCTCGAGATTCTGTACGTGACCTCGGCGCGAACAGGCTTGACCAATCCCAACGCATTTGATGGTGCGTTGCTGGCACTCGATGTTGGCGTTCGAGGTTTCTCGAGTCCAGAATTTGCGGGTTGAAAGGAGAGAAAACTTGAACATAGAACCAGGCATGACACTCGAGGATTTGGACACGCCCGCGATGCTGGTGGACTTGGACATAATGGAGCGCAATATTGCTGCGTGGCAAGCCGAAATCAGTTCGCACAACGTCAAATTGCGCCCCCACGTTAAAACCCATAAAGTCCCAGAGATTGCCAAATTGCAACTCGAGGCTGGCGCGAATGGAATCACGGTGGCAAAAGTCGCCGAGGCAGAGGTTTTTGCCGCACAGGGCATCAAAGACATTTTTATCGCCTACCCGATTGTCGGCGCGGCAAAATGGCGGCGCGTGGCACAACTCGCTAACGGGTGTCAGATCATTGTTGGCGTGGACAGTGAAACTGGCGCTCGAGGGTTGAACGACGCGGCTCGAGCGGCGGCTTTGATTCTGAAAGTCAGGATTGAGATTGATGGCGGCTTGAATCGCAGCGGGGTTGCGCCCGCCGATGCGCTCAAGCTTTGCCAAATCGTTCAATCACTTCCCAACCTCGAGCTTGACGGGATTTTTGGTTTTCGTAGTATTTTCTTTGCGGCGGCAGCGGGACGAACACCAGAAGAAATTGGGCTTGAAGAGGGCGAGTTCTTCGCAAGTCTTGCCGATCAGTTGCGCTCAAGTGGCATTCCAATTCGTAATGTCAGCATCGGCTCAACGCCAACCGCAAAGTACGCGGCTCGAGTTGCTGGGGTGACCGAAGTTCGACCTGGCACGTATATTTTTGGCGATTACATGATGGCAGAACTTGGCGCGGTAGATTACCAAAATGTCGCGCTGTCTATTCTCTGTACCGTCATCAGCCACTCGAGAGATGGGCAAGTCACCATTGACGGCGGTTCCAAAACCTTTTGCGGCGACAGCATCCCCAGCAAACTGAACCTGAAGGGCTATGCCAAAGCAGTTCACCACGACGCTTACCTCGAGAGCATGTCCGAAGAACATGGCGTGGTGAAACTGGGCGAAGGGGTCAAACTCGAGGTGGGAGATCGACTGGCGTTTTGCCCAATTCATGTCTGCACCACGGTCAACCTGTCCGACGAATTGATTGGTATGCGGGGTGGCGTTGTTGAAAAAATCTGGCAAGTTCTGGCGCGGGGCAAGCGCACGTAACTCGAGGTGTTTATGTCAGACCGAATTCACGACTGGGTGCAACAAAACCGCGAGGTCATGATTGATGCCCTGCGAAAATTTGTGGGTTTCAACACCGAAAACCTTGCGCCAAACGGCAACGAAAAATCGGCACAACTCGAACTTGCCGCCGTGCTCGAGGGTTTCGGCTGCGAGGTTGACGTTTACGAAATCTCAAGTATTGCGGGTTTGCTCGAGCATTCAAAATACTGGGCTGACAGACCGTGTACAGACCGCCCGAACGTCATGGCGATACGGCACGGAACTGGTGGGGGACGTTCATTGATGTTCTCGGGTCACATGGATACCGTTCCAGTCGGCTCTGAACCCTGGTCGCATGAACCCTGGGCTGGTGAAATCTCGAGCGGCAAATTGTGGGGGTTGGGCGCCTACGACATGAAAGCGGGTTTGCTGGCGTCGGTCATGGTGGTGAAAGCCTTAAATGATCTCGAGATAAAACTGAACGGCGACTTGATGATTGAAAGCGTGGTGGACGAGGAATACGGCGGTTGCAATGGCACGCTTGCCGCCAGGTTAAAGTATAATAGCGATCTCGCAATCGTGCCTGAACCGACCAATTTGCACATCTGTCCCGCGCATCACGGTGGGTTGATGCTGAAAGTCAGTTTTGAGGGCAAGTCAGGTTGGGGGTTCAGTACCCAAAAACCAGTTGACCCCGTCATTGCCATTTCACACTTCATTCAAATGCTTCAGGTTTGGGCAGAATACCGCAATCAAAGCTCGAGCATCCCCGAATTGTACAAAAGCAATCCCAAACTTTCAGTGCTGGTCAATCAACTCAAAGCCGGTGATGTCAGTCTGCCGTTTTTTGCGGATCGTGTGCCTTCGGAGGCTTGGCTCACGGTCTGGATTGAAACGTTTCCTGGAACAACCGAAGACCAGGTGCTGCAAGATTTGCAAGCTTTCTATCTCGAGACTCAAAAATCAAACACCATTCTTGCAAACTTCAGTCCACGGTTCACGCCGCTTCGTTGGTTGGATGGTAGCGAGATCAATTCCGAACATTCAGGAGTGACAATGCTCGCTCGAGCCAGCTTAAAAACCCGAGGTGTTGACCCCAGTATTCGCGGGGCAGAATTCGCTTGTGACGGTCATGTTTTTAATTTGTACAGTCCGACCCCCATGATTTTGCTTGGACCCACTGGCGGAAATCCACACTCGCCAGACGAACATGTTGAACTCGAGGGATACTTGCAATTGGTGGAGATTTTTATTCGAGCGGCAATTGATTGGTGCGGGGAAAGTGGATAGCAATTGCTCGAGATTTTAAAATATGTGTCCTGTAGGGTTGAACCTCGTGTTCACTCTCGTGAGAATAAGTCATAATGCAAATGTCAGAAACTCGAGTTTTCAAAGGAGATTTTCATGCCAAAAGTTCAAATTCAAACCTCAAACGCGCCCACGCCAGTCGGTCCTTATTCGCAGGGGTTAAAAGTTGGCGATTTCGTTTTCGTCGCTGGACAAGGTTCGATTGACCCAAAAACCCAAAAAGTCATCGGAGCAACCATCGAAGAGCAAACCACCCAGACGCTCAGTAATATCAAAGCGATTCTGGCGGAGGCGGGCGCGAACTTGGGTGACGTGGTCAAAGCCACGGTGCACCTCAGCGATCTGGCATTGTTCAGTCGTTTTAATGCGGTCTACTCGAGTTACTTCCCCGACCCCAAACCCGTGCGTACCACGGTGGGCAGTCAATTGCCAGGTATTCTGGTCGAAATTGATGTGATCGCTTACGTTGGGGACAAGTAATCAATGCTTCGGCTCGAGGGTAAAACCACGATTATCACTGGGGCTGGGCGCGGGATTGGTCAAGCGATTGCCAAGAAATTCTTGCTCGAGGGTTCTCGGGTGCTTCTTTGCGATATCGTGCCAGAGCGACTCGAGCAGACGGCTTTGGAACTTGCCGCATTTGGAGAGGTTCACAGTTTGGTCGGCGATGTCAGCCGAAGCGACTTTTGTGATGCGGTGGTTCAAAAAGCGCTAGATGTCTTTGGTGGCATCAATATTTTGGTCAACAACGCGGGTATAGCCGTGTTTTCGCCGTTTCTCGAGCATTCCGAGGCGGCTTGGGACCAAACCTTGAACGTCAACCTCAAATCGATGTTTTTGCTTTCACAACGTGTCGCCCGTGAGATGGTAATAATGGGGTCTGGCGGTGCGATAGTCAACATGGCATCAACCAACGGTCTGCTGGGTGAGCGCGACTTGGTGGCGTACAACGCGTCTAAAGGCGGCGTGATTTTGCTGACCAAAACCCTGGCAATTGAACTTGCCGACCACAACATTCGGGTCAATTGCGTTGCGCCCGGTTTGATTCGCACGACGCTCGCTCTGGAGGGTGGTTCAAACGAGACGTTTCTCGAGTCATACCTGCAAAAAATTCCGTTGAGGCGGCAAGGCACGCCCAGCGAGGTCGCCAACGTCTTTGCCTTTTTGGCGTCCGATGAGGCATCTTTTGTCACGGGTGAAACCTTGGTGATTGACGGAGGTCAACTGGCGCAAGAGTAAAGCAACTTGATTTAGGCTCGAGTTTTGCGTCGAAATTTATGACAAGGCGATTGCTGCATATTTGAATTTAACATGCACCAAGGCTATCGAATGCTACGGTATACTGAGTCTGTGCCAAGGCGTTTTCCAATGTCCAAGGCATCTTCAACGCTTTAAACTCTGGATTCCAATGATCACACTTTTGCCAAACCATCAATTCCAACCCATCAAAAACCTTGTTGTGACGGGGCATTTTATGCGGCATCTGGCAATTTGGTTTTGGCTCGAGCGTGGGCGATGAAGGTCGCACATTTCCTGGGTACAATGCGTCCAGAACATGACGGTGTGACCAGGGTGGTGTACCGATTGCGGGAACTGTTTGATCGCCGAATAGCCCAGCATTTGTTTATCTCGCCCATCGGCTCAGAGATTCCGCAAGACGATATTCGTACCGTTCCAAGCATTCCGTTTCCATTCTCGACCCAATACCGTCTGGCAATGGTCACGCAGGACAGTGTGCGCAAGGTTTTGGGTGCAGACAAACCCGACCTGATTCACGTGCATTCTCCCGACCCTCTGGGCTGGGCTGCCATGCGCTACGCCCGTCAGGCGAACATTCCGATGGTCGCCACCTACCACACCCATTTTCCAAGTTACGCCAAGTATTACCACCTCGAGCTTGCCGCGCCCGTGGTGTGGCAAATATTGAAAACCATGTACCGCTCCGCCCAGGCGGTGATCGTGCCTTCACAATCCACGCTCGAGGAACTTGCCCAGCACGGTATCAGAAACCTGATTCACATTCCGCACGGCGTGGACACCGCCAGTTTTTCACCGACAAACCGCTCTGAAGCGTGGCGCTCGAGCATTCTGGGCGAAGATTCTGAACGTGTGATTGTCAGTTTTGTCTCGAGGTTGGTCTGGGAGAAAAACCCGATGGTACTGGTACAAGCCTGGAAGCATTTAAACAACAAGGGACGCAGCAAGCTGGTGATCGTTGGTGACGGACCCGCCCGCGCCAAGCTCGAGCAACTGCTGCCAGAGGCGCACTTTACGGGTAAGTTGTCTGGAGCTTCTTTGTATGAAGCTTACGCATCGAGCGATGTGTTTGTTTTTCCGTCGATCACCGAAACTTTCGGCAATGTGACCGTCGAGGCGATGGCTTCGGGTTTGCCCGCCATTTGCGCCATTGCGGGTGGCGCGAGGGACATTGTGATTCCAGGACAGAACGGTTTGTTGTTCAATGCCGACAAACCTCTCGAGCTTGCCCAAGCCATAGACGAACTTGTTGCAAATCCAGAAAAACGGGCTGAAATGTCAAAAAACGCCCTCGAATCGGTCAAACGGTTCAGTTGGGAAACCACTGTTTCGGCTTATGAGCGCGTTTACCAAGAGGTTCTGGCGGCAAAAGCGGTCGTTCATCAACTGGCTTGAAGCTTTGATTCGGTCACCCGCGCAGCCTCGAAATGCGACTTTTTAGATTGCTTTCTCGAGAAATTTTAAAAACTGGTGACTGACTTCCCTTTGCCAGAACGCGCGGGGTGCTATAGTGACTCGCCATGCTGGGATTCCTAAACAAACTTTTTGACAACAACGCCAAAGACGTGCAACGACTGACCAAAGATGTGGTCATCAAAGTCAACGCGCTCGAGGCTCAAGCCAAAGACACCCCTGATCTTGCCGCCGCTTATGCGAAACTGCGAGAACGCGTTGCGGGCGGTGAATCGCTCGACGACGTGCTGCCCGAAGCCTTCGCATTAACCAGGGAGGCGGCGATACGCACGCTCGGCAAGCGCCATTACGACGTGCAATTGATTGGCGGTGCGGCACTGCACCAAGCCCGAATTTCGGAAATGAAAACGGGCGAGGGTAAAACCCTTGTCGCCACCCTCGCGCTGGCACTGAACGCGCTCGAGGGCAAGGGTTGCCACTTGGTCACGACCAACGATTACCTTGCCAAAGTAGGCGCGGAACAGATGGGCTTAATCTACAAAGAATTGGGTTTGACGGTTGGTGTGATTCAACAAACCCTAGACCCCAGCGCCCGCAAAGTGGCTTACCTGTGCGACATCACGTATGTAACCAATTCCGAACTTGGGTTTGATTACCTGCGCGACAACATGGCAAATCAACCCGATCAACTGGTCTTGCGATCCGACCATCCACTGAATTTTGTGATCATCGACGAGGTGGACAGCATCCTGATCGACGAAGCCCGCACGCCACTGATTATTTCGGGCGCGAGCGAGAAATCGACCAGCAATTATTATTTAATGGCAAAAATTGGTGGGATGCTCGAGAAAGGTGACGCGGTTGTGCCTGGGGATAAAACCCGCACTGTGGCGACTGGCGATTACACCATTGACGAGAAGCAACGTCAGATTCACCTGACCGAAAATGGGATTGAAAAAGCCGAGAAACTCTTGTCGATTGACGGTTTGTTCTCGACCGAGCACATGGAACTCGGGCACATGCTGCAACAAGCCATTCGTGCCCAAGAGCTATACCACAAAGACAAAGACTATATCGTCGATGAAAACAACGAGGTCGTGATTGTCGATGAATTCACGGGTCGTCTCATGCCAGGTCGTCGGTACGGTGAAGGGCTTCACCAAGCCATCGAAGCCAAAGAGAATGTCAAGATTGCCGGCGAGAACCAGACTTTGGCGACCATCACCTACCAGAACTTCTTCAAGCTGTACAACAAAATTTCGGGCATGACCGGCACCGCCAAAACCGAAGAAAAAGAATTTGTCGAACTCTACGGCGCGGATGTCCTGGTGATTCCAACCAATCTGCCAATGATCCGCAAAGACAACCAGGACGTGGTGTACCGCTCTGAGCTTGGCAAATTCAAAGCTGTGATCGAAGAGATCGTGGTGCGCTCTGAAGCTGCGCAACCCGTGCTGGTCGGCACAATCAGCATTGAAAAATCTGAATTCTTGTCCAAAATGCTGTCCGAACCCAACCGTTACGTGCAATTTATCGAAGCCACCGCCGGGCGTCTGCTCTCGCAACTGGTCAAGGCGGAAGCCAAAATTATCGAGAATGCCAACAAGTTACTGTCAAATGCTGGAGCACTCACCCCAGAAAAATTGACTGACCTCAAACCAATGCTCCCCAAAAATGCGCTTGAGACTTTTACCTATCTCGAGCATGAGGTTAAAACCTTGCAGGCGCTTCGCAAAGGCATCAAGCATCAGGTTTTGAATGCCAAGCAGCACCAGTTTGAAGCCGACATCATCGCCCAGGCGGGACGTTCGGGTTCGATTACCATTTCGACCAACATGGCAGGGCGCGGCACGGACATTCAACTCGGTGGCAATGCCGAATTTGCCGCGTATGCGCTGCTCGAGAAAAAAGGTTTGAGTCGTTACGATGACCACGTTGAACTGTTC
Source organism: Deinococcales bacterium (assembly GCA_025352125.1). Taxonomy (GTDB): domain Bacteria; phylum Deinococcota; class Deinococci; order Deinococcales; family JAAFIG01; genus JANXTZ01. The sequence continues at coordinate 75,882 of JANXTZ010000033.1, forward strand.
GTTGCCGCCTGTTTGCGCGACGACGACGCGACCATAAACAAACTGCGTTCCGATTTGCCTAAAGTCACCGATGAGGATGTCAAAAACATTCGTGACACTCGAGAAGCCTTCAAGCAAGATTTTGTCAAGGTCAAAGCCGCCGGTGGCTTGCACATCATCGGCACGGAACGTCACGAGTCGCGCCGCATCGACAACCAATTGCGCGGGCGCTCGGGGCGTCAGGGCGACCCAGGCTCGAGCCGATATTACGTGTCGTTTGAAGACGATTTGATGCGCCTGTTCGCCAACGAAAGCGTCATCAAGATGCTTGATCGCCTCGGCATGGACGACACCCAACCAATCGAAGCCCAGATGGTCACCAGCAGCATCGAACGCGCCCAGAAACGCGTCGAAGACCGCAATTTCGGAATCCGCAAGCAGCTCCTTGAGTTTGACAACGTCATGAGCAAACAACGCGAAGTCGTTTACGCCCAGCGCCGCGAGGTGCTTTTGGGCAACGACGAGGGCGTTGTGGACATGGTTGAGGGCATGATCGGCGATTACACCGAAGGACAAACCGACATGCACCTCTCGGGCGACAGCGATCAGTGGAACCTCGAGCAACTCCGAGCCAGCCTGGTCGATGCCTGCCCAGCGTTTGAAAACTTTGATTTTGAAGCGCTTCGCGGTCACAAGATTGACAACGCCCGAGAGCAACTGGTCAGCTTCATTGCCGATGCTTACGACACCCGCGAGAAGGAACTCAGCGCACCCTTGCTGCGTTCGCTTGAGCGGTACGTGGTCTTGCAGGTGGTCGATCAATTCTGGAAAGAGCATCTTCACGCGATGGATGTGCTGCGAAGCGGTATTTTCCTGCGGGCTTACGGACAGAAAGACCCGTTTGTCGAGTACAAGTTTGAAGCCACCAAATTGTTCAGCGAATTGACCGAAACCATCAAAGCCGAGATCACCAAGTTTATTTTTAGGTTGCAAGTCAACTTTGAAGCCCCACCGCAACAGCAAGCCTCGGACGACTCGAGAAACGACGGTGAAGCCGAACCGCAACCAATGAACAACCCGTTCATCAAACGCAGCAGCCAAACCACCCGCATTCCAAAAATCTCGAGACAAGACCGAAGAAAGCTCGAGCGGGACAACAAGAAAAAGTAATTGAATTTTTTAAGGCTCGAGGTTGATGGTGAACCTCGAGCCTTTTATTCCCTTGGCAAAATCAAGATGTTAACGTCGAGAACCTATGTCAACACTCTTGTCGAGCAATTCTTGAATGCTGGCATTGCTCGAGAAATCCACTTTCAGCTTTGGTTTGCCCAAAGCTCGAGTTGGTAAGGTTTGATGTAGAGGTTGCTCGAGCTTGTCTTGTTTTGCGTCGGTCAGCAGTTGCTCGTTGAGGCTAACTGGAGTTCTCATGGTCAAACTTTAGCGATTCGACATCAATAGTGTCAATCGCCTGTCGCAAAACCTGTGTACGGGCGTTTGTAAGGCGCATGGAAACCAAGAACGATGGTTTCTTTTGGAATTCCAGCATTTACGAGCGCTTCCGCCACACCATAATCGGTGTTGTCCTCTTGTAACCACACCAAATTGTTCTTCACATCAATTTGAACCAAAATCTCGAGAATTCGGGTGTTTGCATCCCAACCCTCGAGTAGCAACTGATAATGATGCCTGCTGGTATCAAAAATCCAATTGTATTCGAGTGATCCCAACCGATAATTTGGCGGGGTAAGGTCGGCAAAAATTTTTTCTATGGCACTTTCGAGCTTTTTTATATCCATTGGGTTATCACCTCATCTGCAACATTGTAAACAAGGATTTTAAAATGGTTGCGCTCGAGTTCGATAATTTACGAGAAATACCTCTAGAATTCCTTGGATCGTTTAAGGTTAAAACAATTCGCCTGAGCTACTATTTGGGCAAGTCTGAATGACTTTTAGATTATGGTTTTTTTTCCGTAGTTATACCTGATTGGGTTTGCAGCGCCTTGCGCTTTAAGTACAGATTTATTTAAGTAACGAACTCGCACTTCGTCTTCTGCAACGTGTCCATTGAAACCCCAGCGAATACGTGGTTTACCGCTTTTGCCTTTTGTCTCTACGGGATACCACTCCAATATTTTAAAAACTTCGATGATAGACCCTTTGTGCTCTGACAAAGCATAGCGCAAAGTACCAATTCTTGATTTTTCGATTACCCAATGTTCTTTAGTTGCTTCGTAATAAGACTTCTGACCTTTGGCTTGCTTATAGGATTTGTTGATGTTGATGAGGACAAACCCGTCCTCGATTTCTGACAACGGTTCTGATTTATACTTTCTTATAATTTCATCGGCAGTCATTACGCCAAAAGTGCTTGCTCCGTGTCCCAAGACAATATTCGTGATGGAATGTTTAATAATCGTGCAAAAATCGATTAACGCAGATTCAACTTCAAAGGCTGCCTGATCTGTCATTCCGTGACGAATTATCAGATGGTTGACCTCAAATCCTGCATTCTTAATTTCAGTGATTATATCGTATTTATCACTTGTATTTGGAAACTCAAGCGCACATGCTGCATGGAAAAAAACTCGATTATTGCGACCTTTGCCAATGTAGAAGGGAAGCTCAGTTCGTGGGTCAATGAGCGCATATACATACGCTTCAAGCTTTTCTACTATGAACGCTTCAAACATAGTGATTCCTCTCGAGAATTCATACAGTCTTGGATTTCAACTTGCGCGAGTTACACGTTAAACAAGAAACGCACCATATCCCTGTCTTTCATCACGTATTCTTGGGGCGTGATCTGTCTTTGAGCATTAAGCTTTTGCCAAACCAAGATACGCTTTTGCCAATTCGGTCTCGTTGATGTCTTTGGCGAACCCCGAAAATTGGACTTCGCCTTGTGCCAGCACCGTGACCTTATCCGCCAGGGGCAGGGCATCTTTGACAGCTTGTTCGACCAACAGAATGGCTGGTCCTTGCGCCCGAAGGTCTCGGATTAAACCAAAGACCTCTTTGACCACCACGGGTGCAAGTCCAGCCGAGGGTTCATCGAGCAGCAAGACTTTGGGTTTTGAAACCAGGGCGCGAGCAAAAGCCAAGAGCATTCGTTGACCACCGGAGAGTGATCCCGCTCGAGCCTGTTTTTTCTCGCGTAGAATTGGGAATCGCTCGAGCATCGATTCGATGCTGGCTCGCACGGCGGTTTTGTCGGTCAATGCCAGACCGCCCGCCTGCAAATTCTCGAGCACCGAAAGTTCGCTGAACACGCCGCCCGATTGTGGCACGGTGACGATGCCTGCCCGAATAAATTCATGTCCCAAAAAACCGAGCAAGTTTTGTCCATCTAACTCGAGCGCACCCGACCAGGGTTTGAGAACGCCCGCACAGACTTTTAAGAGCGTACTTTTGCCACTGCCGTTGGGTCCAAAAACGCAGTGCACCTCTCCAGGCGCTACGTTAATGCCGACGTTGGTTAAAATTTGAACTTTGCCGTAACCGGCGGTGATATTGCCTGCAATCAGTGACATCTCAAGTTCCCTTCACGCTCCCAGATACGCCTCGAGCACGATGGCGTTTTTGGTAACCTCTTCAAACGAACCTTGGGCGATCAATTCGCCTTGGTGCATGACAATCAGGCGGTCACAGAGTTGCCGCACCCAATCCATGTCGTGTTCGATCAGCAAAATGGTTAAACCCTTGGCACGCAAGGTTTGCAGCAACGCCACGATTTCTTGACGCAGCACCGGATTGACTCCCGCCACGCACTCGTCGAGCAACAACATTTTTGGATCGGTCATCAATGCCCGCCCAATCTCGAGCAGTTTTAGTTGCCCACCCGAGCATGAATCTGCCCGTTCGTTGGCAAGCCTCGAGAGTTTGAGCATTTCAAGAATCTCGAGTGCCTTGATCCGCATTTTGGGCAGCGGTGATGGACTGTAAACCGCCAGTAAATTCTCGAGTACGGTCATGCGGGTAAAAGGGCTTGGAATCTGAAAGGTTCGACTCAAACCAATCCTCGAGCACAGATGCGTCGGGGCGTTTGAAATGTCACGTCCGTCAAAAATCACGCGTCCACTCGAGAGTGGAATGTGCCTCGAGATCAGATTGAACAGCGTGCTTTTGCCACTGCCGTTGGGTCCGATAATGCCAAGAATCTCGCCCGCCTTGACCGTGAAACTGACCTTGGCGACTGCCCTCAAACCGCCAAAGTCCTTGACGATGTTTTGCAGCTCGAGAATCACTTGTTGACATCCTGCTTGTAGGCATTGCCGCTGCGTCGCCGCTCGAGTGCGCCCAGGATGCCGTCGGGAATGAACAGCGCGACCAGCACCACAGCCGCACCCAGCACCACAATGTACAAGGTGTCTGACCCCCACGAGAGCCAGACCAGACGCCCGCCAACATGGACGATCAAAGCGCCCACCACAGGACCCCAGAAGGTGCCAAGTCCTCCGAACAAGCTCATGACCACGGCGTTGTCTGAAATCAAGATTTTGAAGACTTCGTTCGGGTTGATGATTGTGATCCAGTACCCGTAAATTCCGCCCGCCATTGCAGCGATGACACCAGAAATTGCAAAAACGATCAACTTGGCTCGAAACACGTCAATTCCCATGGCTTTCGCCACGTCTTCATTTTCGCGGACTGCGACCAGCCAATAACCGTACTTGCTGCGGCGCAGAAAAAAATGCAAACCAATCAGGGTCAACACGAACAAGCCAAGCATTGCATAATAAAATGGGCGGTTGTCCGAAAGGGCGGGAAAGCGCAAACCCTCCCCGCCGCCGGTCAAGCCTTCGGCAAGCAGTGCGATCTGGCGCATGGCTTCGGCAAAAGCCCAGGTGGCAATGGCAAAATATGCGCCGCGAACCCGCAAGGTCGGCAAACCCAACAGCACCGCAAAAACGCCTCCAATGACGCCCGACAACGGCAGCGCCAGGACAAATGGAATGCCGACCCGGGTCATCAAAATACCCACGGCATACGCGCCCACGCCAAAAAACGCGGCATGACCAAAATTTAGGTAACCCGTGTAACCACCAATCAAATTCCAGGACAGCGCGACAACCGCCCACATCAGGGTTTCGGTGGCGATGCGCATCCAAAAAACTGGAATCAACAAGGGCAAGACGAGCAGCACCACCAATGCCGCGCCCAAAAGCCAGACGCTCGAGTTTGAAACCCCAAGCCAGCCTGATTTCTCGAGTCTGCTGTTCATGACAAGCCTCGGGTCTGTATCAGGTTCACACCAAACCCCGTCTTAAAATGCCTTTGGGACTGATGACCAGCACCAAATACAAAATGATAAAACTTGCCAAACTGATGTACCTCGAGTCGAGAAACGCGGTGACGTAACTTTGCACCAATCCCAGTACCAAGGCGGCAACGATTGCGCCAGGTAAATACCCCATGCCGCCCAACACGACCACAAAAAAAGTGTACAGCGCGTAACGGGCGCCAATTTCGGGGCTAAAAGTAAACAGCAAGCCGATAAACACGCCCGCCACTGCCGTCAAACCAACATGAAGCGCGTAGACCAACGAATTGATGCGGCTCGAGTCCACGCCGAGCAAACTGGCACTGGCTTTGTCTTGAGAAACCATCCGCACCCTCAGACCGAGCGGGGTGCGATACAGAAAAAACAAAAATCCAAGCGTCAACAGCAAACCACAGGCAAACGTCACCACTCGAGCGCCAGGCACGACCAGAGGACCAAAAAACCAAGTAAAATCCGTCAAGGCACTGCTGAGCGAATGGTTGTCCTTGCCGAACAAACCCAGGCTCGAGCCACGAATCACCTGGGAGATGCCAAAGGTCAAGACCAAGCCCATCAGGTTCGCGTGGGCGCGTTTGCCGCTCGAGACGTGTTCGATCAAAGGTTGCAGAAAAAAACCGACCAGCGCAAAGACCACAAAAACTATTGGCGTGGTCAGAAGTGGGTCAATGTGCAAGTTCGAGTTGAGAAAAAAAGCGGTAAACGCGCCAAGCATCAGCCATTCACCCACGGCGAAATCGACGATTCGCATGACTCCGAACGCCAGTGACATCCCCAAGGAGAGCACGATCAAGACGCCGCCGATCAGCAAGCCATCAATGGAGCTTTGCAAAAATAAGTTCAATTGTTCCTCTTTATTTATATTGAAAAGGGGCTGTCAGTGTTCTCACTGACAGCCCAAGAAAATCAACTCAGCGTTTGTCCCAAGCTGGGGTCGGGTAAACCAAACGTGTTTTGTCGGGTGATTTTGCACCAACAATCACAGGGCGTCCGTTTTGAATCTGAAACGGCAACGGTTGAAGCTTGATGTTGTCATGGTAGTTATCGCCACTGGTTGGAAAGCTGATCGGTCCATAAAACGTGCGAATGTTGACTTTCTCGAGTTCGCCGACCAGACGGATACGGTCGGCTTCGTTCATGCCTGGTTTGACTCTCGCGGCTTTCACAGCAACCTCGAAGACGATACCGGCGGCGGTGCAGCCAGCTTCGGTGTACTCGGCAGTGTTGCGGTTGTAGGCTTTTTGGTAGTCCGCAAACCATTCTTTGCTCGACTTCCAAGCGCCCGCGTTGATAAATTTGTATTCGATGTCTGGCTGCCAGACGGTTGCACCAATCACGCCTTCGGCATCTTTGCCAAGGGCAGTCGTAAAGTCTGCAAAGCCTGGAGCCGTGTGCTGGACAAAAGCTTTGGCGTTGATGCGAAGTTGTTTAACCACTTTCATCATCTGAATGCCCTGCTCGGGCTGGGTTGCCATCGCCAAAATATCGGCGTTGGCTTGCTTGGCTTTGCTGAACACTGGGGTAAAATCAGCATCGGCTGGAACAATATCCAAGCCCAAAACCTTGATGCCCAGTTGCTCCGCAAGCTTCTTGAAGGTATCCGCACCAGCTTTGGCAAACGGATCGTCAAGACCAACGATGTACATGCTTTGAGGTTTTGGATTGCCTTTGGCAATTTCACGAATGGGTGCCGCACCAATGATGTCCACGCTTGGGATTGTGCCGAAGACGAACTTGTACTTGTCTTTCCAAATCGCAGGATTCTCGGCAGAACCCGTAATCATGGGCACTTTGTACTTGTCCACAATTGGTCCGCAAGCTCGAGTGGCGCTGCTGGCATATGGTCCCAGAATGAAATCAAGCTTTTGTTCGGTCAGCATCCGCTCGCAAGCTGCGGCTGCCGTGGCACCGCTCGATTGATCGTCGTAATACACCAGTTCGACCTTGTACTTTTTGCCGTCGCTGACGATTCCACCTTGGCTGTTGACTTTATTCGCCCAAAGGTCGTAACCGCGTTTGGTGGTCGCGCCGCCCTGGGCATTGTCGCCCGAGAGTGCAGTCACCACGCCCACTTTAAAGACGGCAGGTTTTCCTTGTTGCGCCAAAATTGCTCCGCTCGAGATGAGTGCGACTGCGCCAAGCGCCAATCCGATTTTCAAACCATTCGTACTGTACTTCACAATAACCTCCCGCCCCAAAAGGGGCAATTCCAGACGTTGTTTTTGCTGTGTTGCGAGCACAGTATAAGCTGCCACTCGACCATATGAACAGTCGTGATTTTGGACCACCTGATTTGAAGAGGCTTAACGATTTAGACGTTAAACAAGAAATGCACCACATCTCCGTCTTTCATCACGTATTCTTTGCCTTCAGTCCGCACCCAACCTTTGGCTTTGGCGTTCACATTGCCGCCAGCTTCCACCAGTTTGTCCCATTCCACGACTTCGGCACGAATAAACCCGCGTTCGATGTCGCTGTGAATTTCGCCTGCGGCTTGTGGCGCTTTCGTGCCCTCTTTGACCGTCCAAGCCCGTACTTCTTTCTCGCCACTGGTAATCATGGTAATCAATCCCAGCGCCTTGTAACCCACGTGTACCAGTCGCTCGAGTCCTGATTCGGTCAAACCCAGTTCCTCGAGAAACACAGCGGCGTCTTCATCGCTTAAATCTGCGATTTCACCTTCGATTTGGGCGCTGATTTTCACGACGGCAGCACCTTCTTTGGCGGCAAGTTCACGGACTTTTTTAACGTGTTCGTTGTCTTCACTCAAACTGGCTTCGTCAACGTTGGTCACATATATCACGGGTTTGCTGGTGATTAAACTGAGTTCTTTGGGGACTTCAATGCCCGTCAGACGCGCTGGAATGCCTTTGGAAAGTGGCTCGAGTAACGCCTCGACTGTTGCCAGCAACTCTGCATCCTCTTTGCTGTTCTTGGCGGTTTTACGCAGTCTGTCCACGCGCCGCTCTAAGGTTGCCAAATCGGAAAGTGCCAGCTCGAGGTTGATGGTTTCGATGTCGTCGAGTGGGTCGATTTTTCCTGCGACGTGAATGATGTCGTTGTTTTCAAAGCAACGAACCACGTGCGCGATGGCGTTGACCTCGCGGATGTTGGCAAGAAACTGATTGCCCAAACCCTCGCCTTTGCTTGCGCCTTTGACCAGCCCTGCAATGTCCACAAATTCGACAGCCGTCGGAATAATTGGCGGGACACGATCCCCTTTGGTAAAAACCTTGGACAGTGCCTCGAGCCGGTGGTCAGGCAGCGGCACAACCCCAATGTTCTTGTCAATCGTTGCAAACGGATAATTTGCCGCTTCGACCCCAGCTTTGGTAATGGCGTTAAACAGCGTTGATTTTCCGACGTTTGGCAGTCCGACAATTCCAATTCCCAATCCCATAAGAACCTCCAACTCGAGATTCCCTCGAGAAATTTATTTTTCAAACTCGAGTATTTTCTCTTGAGCATCAGAGTATACCGTCTGGTGAGCCTGATTACAGCTTGTGTTCCAACGAAAGCCTAGAATGCGATCATGAAAGCCATTTGGAACGATTCAGTTATCGCCGAGAGCAACGATACCGTCGTGGTGGAAGGCAACCATTACTTTCCAGCAGACAGCGTCAAAACCGAATTCTTGCGCCCCTCGAGCACCCACAGCACTTGCCCCTGGAAGGGCGTCGCCAGTTACCACTCGCTCGAGGTGGGTGGCAAAGTGAATGCAGATGCGGCTTGGTTTTACCCAGCGCCAAAAGACGCCGCCAAAGAAATTGCGGGTCGGATCGCGTTTTGGAAGGGTGTCCAAGTTTCGGCTTGAATCTCCAGAATCAGTCCGTACCAAACCAATCATTTCTTGAGTATCGCCCCGAAATTTGGGGTTTGTTTATTGCCAACGGCTCTTTGGTCATTCATCTTGCGTTAAACTCGAGTCATGAATGTTGGCGTTCTGATTTTTCATGAGGTGTCCGAGTTTGAGGTGGCTGGGGTCATGGGCGTTTTTGGCGCAGCTCGAGCTTTCTTACCGCAACCCGAAATTCTCGAGGGTGAGGTGGCAGAGGGTGTAGAGCCGCCGCCAAATCCGCTCGAGGTCTTCACGCTCTCCAAAACCCGAGCCAGCATTCGTGGGGCTGGCGGTTTGGTCATGACGCCAACCTATGCCTTCGCAGGAGCGCCACAACCCGATATTTTGGTTGTGCCTGGTGGTTTGGGTGCAGAAAAAATTTCCAAAGATTTGCAAACCAGAGGGTATTTACGTGCTCAGGCGGCTCGAGTTAAGTATTTGGTATCAATCTCGAGCGGGGCGTTGATACTCGGCGAGGCGAATTTGCTGACCGATTTGGAGGTCACAACCACGAGGGCGTTGTCTGAAACAATCTGGAAATACAACCCTGGCAATGTGACTGAGTCTAGAGCCAGCAAAAACCCGAATGGACGCTGGTTTGCCGCATCTGGTTTGGCAGGAGTTGAATTGGCGCTCGAGCTTGTGGTTCTCGGGTTTGATGCTGAAATTGCAGGCAAAACGAGCAGTAATTTGGGCGTAACTTAACCTTCTATCGTGGTGGCTTTGGACAGTGCCGTCAAAATACTCAAGGCGTCTGGATAACGGTTCGCAGGATTTTTCTCGAGCAGTCTTAACGCCACCTGATCGAGCACGTGCGAGTGCCGCCCTTCGCGCAAACTCGAGGGGTCTGGCGGCGGTTGCGACAGGTGCGCCCGCATGACCTCTTGGGGTTCGCCCTCAAATGGGTGCTGACCGGTGATGCCCCAGTAGAGCATCACACCAGCCGAGTACAAATCGGCGGCGGGCGTCAGGGGCAAGCCTCGCACAGCTTCGGGTGAAAGGTACGCCAGTGTTCCAGGCGTCAGACGGTCGCGGAAAACCTCGTTGCTGGGTCCGCTCAAGTCAAAGTCAAGCAACTTTGCCTCGAGGCTGCCAGGTTTGATCCCAGGCGAAACCACGATGTTGTCTGGTTTCAAATCGCGGTGAACAAGACCTTTTTCGTGCATCACCGACAGCCCTTCAAGCACTTGAACAAAAACCTCGAGAAACTGCTTTAAGCCGTGATACGCGACCCATTCGCTGAAACGCTGCCCGGGTGCGAACGGCATCAAGGTTCCTGGTTGCCCCTCGAGCGTGATGCGCTCGAGAACGGGATTGAGGTTCTTGTGATGCAAGTCTTTTCCGACCAGAAACTCGCGGTCGGCTCGAGATGCCATTTCGTTGGGGAACAGTTTTACGGCGTAAGGCGTGCCGAACAGATCAAACGCCAAGTACACGACGCTGCTTGCCCCCCTGGCGATGGGGCGCACAATCGTGTATTTGTCGAGCAGGACCGTGCCAGCAATTGCCATTGATTCGATGATAACGCATTCTGGCGCGTGGCGTGGTGGTTTTCAGGTTTGGCTCGAGGGACCCAGGCTGGACTTGCCAGAGTTTGAGGGGTTTTGCGGGGCGCGAACCACCATCAAAACGCCAGCCAGCAACACCAGACCGCCTAGAACAATGCCAAGTCCAGGAATTTCTTTGAACAAAAAAATCGCAGCCAGGGCGCTGCCGACTGGCTCGAGCAAGACCACCGAGGCGACCACGGCTGGATTCAAGTATTTGACCGCCCAGTTGACGCTGGTGTGACCGATCAATTGCGGAATCAAACCGAGCAGAAGTATCCAGAGGTAAGTCTCGAGCGGGTATGAAAATGGTTGCAAGCCAAACAAAAATGGCATTGGCGCAAGAACCAGCGCCGCCGTCCCGTAGGCAATGCCCGCGTAACTGCGCAAACTCAAGCCCAAATGCTGGCTGTTGCGCCCCAGCAAATAGTAGGCAGCGCCCGCGAATGCGCCGAGCAATGCCAAGCCATCACCCAAGAGTGGATTTTGAAAACCACCAGAACCCGTGGCGTCACCAATGCCTATCAAAATACCGCCAACAAACGTCACCAGCAGTCCTCTGATGACCATTTGACTGGGTTTTTGTCTTAAAACCAACCAGGCGTAAAGACCGAGCCACAACGGATTTGAGGTGACAATGGCGGTACTGGCGGCTATCGAGGTCAAGCCCAGACTGACGATCCAGAATGTGAAATGACAAGCCAAGGCAATTCCGGCAAAAACACCGAGCCTTAGCGCTTTTTGAAAATCTTGAGGCTTCAGGGTTTTTCGTTCTTGATTCAGGGTTTGAATCCCGAATGGTGAGGCGAACAGGGCAGCCACAAGAATTCTACCCGCCGCGATCACCACGCCAAAAGTGGCGTTGCTCGAGAGGGACGCCTTGACGGAAAGCCGAATGAAAATCGCGGCAAATGACATGGCAACCAAACCCATTAAAAGCACCGAATTGATTTTGAGGCGTGACGGTTGACCCGAGGATGCTGGCTTCACAACCCAGAGTCTAACAACCTTTATACTTTTAAGTCATGACACAGACCATCAGCAAGCTGTACCGTGAAGATTCTTACCTGAAAGAATTTCGTGCCACCGTGCTCGAGGTGGCTCTGGTTTCGGGCAATTCGGAGGTCGTGCTCGATCAAACCGCGTTTTACCCTACTGCAGGCGGGCAACCGTTTGACACGGGTTTTTTGGATCAAGCTCGGGTTCTCGAGGTGCGTGAATCAAAAGGGGAGAGCCAGATTGTTCACGTTCTCAAAGGACAGGTATCGCTCGAGGTCGGTGCGGAGGTAAATGGCGAACTAGATTGGTCGCGGCGTTTTGATCACATGCAGCAACACACGGGCGAGCACATGTTGGGTCAAGCTTTTTTTCGCCTGAATGCTCACGTGATTGCGGTCAACATGGAACGCGGTATCTGCACGCTCGACCTCGAGCAGACCATCACGGAAGACATGGCACTCGAGGCTGAAGAAATTTGCAACCAGGCAATTTGGGAAAACCATCAAATCACAACGTATGAAGTCCATGATTCCGAAATTGGCAAGGTTCCACTGCGGCGCACGCCCAAAGTTTCAGGCATGATTCGCGTGGTGCAAATTGGTGATTTCGATTTCAGCGCCTGTGGCGGCACACACTTGCGCTCGAGCGGTGAAGTCGGGATGGTCAAAATTCTCAAACTCGAGCGGATCAAATCTGGGGCGACCCGAGTGTATTTTATTTGTGGCTCGAGGTGCTTGAGCGATTACCGCTTCAAACACGATTTTGTCAGCAATCTCGGGCTTAGATTCTCAACCGCATTCGAGCAAGTCCCAGCCCGTACCGAGGCGCTGATAGACGAATTGAGTGCCAGCAAAAAAGAACTCTCGGGTTTGAAGACGGCGCACGCCGCATTGCTGGCAACAAACTTGCTCGAAAAATCTTTTCCAGTGGTGGTTCACACAATTAAGGATGCCGGTTTACTGGTGGATTTGGCAAAAGCCATCGCTGCTCGAGCGGGCGCAATCGGGATTTTGGGCGCGATTGATGGCGCTCGAGTCTTGCTTGCGGTGGCTTGCGGTGCTGGCTCAAGCGTGAATGCCAATGATGTCTTGAAAATTGGCTTGCCGTTTATTGACGGCAAGGGCGGCGGCAAGCCCGACATGGCGCAGGGCAGTGGAACAAATCTAGATGGTTTGTCGGCGGCACTCGAGGCAATGGCGAACCCGTTGCTTTAAAGGATTTGTGGCGGCTCGGGCGGCAAGGCTTTTTTCTTTGGTGGTCCAAAACTGGCAACCACCGCGCCAAGAAGGCCCGCCACCAAGGCGGTCAAGCCGAACAACCGAATGGCGACCAAAACGAAATTCAAGCCGTCCCCAAGGTCAACAAATTGAAAATCGAAAGAGAGCGTTTCCAAACCAACAACGGTCAAGACTGCGCCAAGCAAACCGAACAACAGTCCCCACAAGCCAACTTTCCAGCCTCGGATCAGGCGTCCCAAAAGCTTGCGCAGCAACCAGGCAACGGCGAAAGAACCTAAAAAAACCAGGACTTCAATCAAGATTAAACGGGCGCTCATAATCACACAATACGCGGTTTTGTGATTCAAAGTTCCAAGTTTGCCAGAATCTCCTCGAATGGCTGTCGTTGAAAGCTCGAGTTTGAATGAATCACTCAAAAGTTCTGGATCGCCAAATCTGGGATGCGCGGGCGGAATCGTATTTGACAGCAATCGGATCAACATTTTGGATTAGGATACAGGTCGCTGTTTTTGTCGTGGGTAATGCTTGACCACCAACTTTGAAGTGTTAAACTCGAGCGCAAGCACAGATGGTGCATGGGTTTCCATCAGGGTCAACCTGTGGAGGAGGACGTATGAAAGCAAAGAATATTGCAACACTTGCAGCGTTTGGTTTGGCGGCGGGCGCATTGGTGTTATCGGCTGCCACAGCCCAAAGTAAAACCACGATCACCGTGTTTTTCGGTTCGACTTTTAGACCAGACCTGATGCGCCCAATTTTTGACCGTTTTGAAAAAGCCAATCCTGACATTGAGGTCAAACAAGAACTTGGCGGCGCGACCTCAGAATTGCAAAACCAGTACCTGACCACGGTGCTCTCCGCCAAAGACTCGAGTTTGGACGCATTTTTGATCGACGTGATTCGTCCGGCGCAATTTCAATCGCAAGGTTGGCTCGAGCCTCTGGACAAGTATTTGGGCGGCTCAGCCAAGACCCAAGAGTTCTTGTCCGGTTACCTGCCAGGACCGATCAATGCCGACAAGATTAATTCTCAGATTTGGGCGCTGCCTGCCAGCACCGACACGCAATTTTTGTACTACCGCAAAGATTTGCTCGCCAAATACAACCTCAAAGTGCCCAAGACCTGGGAAGAGGTCATCTCTCAGGCGCAGACCGTCACCAAGGGCGAAAACAACCCGCAATTGCAAGGTCTTAACTTCCAGGGTGCACCAATTGAGGGCGCGGTCTGTACCTTCTTGCAGCCATTCTGGGCGGCGGGCGGCGAGTTGCTGCAAAATGGCAAAGTCAATGTCAACACCGAGGCGGGTCGCAAAGCCCTCAATTTGTGGGTCGGCGCGATCAACACGTCCAAAGTCAGCCCGCTCTCGATGGCTGAAACCCGCACCGACGACTCGAGAAAGATCATGCAGGCAGGCAATGCCGTGTTCGGTCTGAACTGGTCTTACGCCTGGGCGCACTTCCAGGGCAACAGCCCAGACCCAACCAAGGTCAAGGGTTTGATCGGCGTGGCAAAACTGCCAAACTTTGCTGGAATAAACGCTTCCAGCGCCAACTGTCAGGGCGGTTGGCAATGGGGACTCAGCAGCTTCTCGAAGAACAAAGAAGCCACGTTTAAACTCTTGAAATTCATGTCAAGTTCCGACGCCCAAGCCGAACTTTCGATCAAGGGCGGTTTCTTGCCCGTGCGCAAAGCGCTTTACAACAACAGTGCTGTGCTGAAAGCCAACCCGCATTACACCCAACTCTACCCCGTGATATTGCGTGCCAAGCCGCGTCCGGTGACCGCCAACTATCCAAAAGTCTCAGAGATCATCCGCACCAACGTCAATGCCGTGGTCAGCGGTGCAAAAACCACCGATCAGGCGTTGAAAGACATGCAGGCTGGTTTGGAAGGCGTTCTGAAGTAACACTCGAGTCTCGAGGGGGCGTAGTTCCCACCCTTGTAAAGAGGTAACTGTGCGTCAACCAGAACTTTCAACCGCGCCCCGCAGTCAAACTCGGGGCGCAACATTTTTAGCACGGTTTGTCAGCGGCAATCTACGCGATTCCGAATTGGCAATTTTGTTGCTTGCCCCGAGCGTCGTGCTGCTGGTTGGGATCATGCTGTACCCGATGCTGAACGTATTTTTGATGTCTTTACGGGTTCAGAACACAC
Source organism: Deinococcales bacterium (assembly GCA_025352125.1). Taxonomy (GTDB): domain Bacteria; phylum Deinococcota; class Deinococci; order Deinococcales; family JAAFIG01; genus JANXTZ01. The sequence goes on from JANXTZ010000033.1 coordinate 90,917, forward strand.
TCGAGCCGAGCATGGTCACGACCGGTTTTGAAAATTTTTCAAGACTTTTGGCCGATAAACGCTTTCTCGACGCCTTCACCCGTACCATCTGGTTTGGTTTTTTGACCGTGACTGGCTCGTTCTTGATTGGTTTGCCACTGGCACTCCTCGCCAACCTCGAGACGGGCTGGCGCTGGCTGGTTCGGGTCGCGTTGCTGCTGCCCTGGGCGATGCCGCAGATCATCACTGGCACCATGTTCGCCTGGATGTTCAACTCGCAGTACGGTGTTTTCAATGACATTCTGGTGCGTCTGGGTTTCGAGCGAATTTACTGGTTGATCCGCCCCGATTCTGCCACCGTGGCATTTGTGTTGACCGTGATCTGGAAAACCTCGAGTTTTGTCGCGCTGATCTTGCTGGGCGGTTTGCAAAGCATTCCGCTCGAGCTTTCCGAGGCGGCACAGGTGGACGGCGCGACCAGCACCCAAGTCTTTTGGCGCATCACCCTGCCATTGTTACGTCCCGCGATTGCGGTGGCACTGATCTTCAGAACGCTCTCGGCGCTCCAAGTTTTCGACATCCCGTATGCCTTCATGAGCGCTGGTGCGAGTCAGTCGCTCGAGACGTTGGGTGTATACGTGCAAAAGCAAACCGTCGAGTTCACCGATTTTGGGTACGGTTCAACCGTCAGCCTCGGACTGTTCGCGCTTTCCTTGGTGATTACCGTGATTTACCTGCGGTTTATCCGCCCGGAGGAATCATGAACTCGCAAGTGCGCGACAAGACTTTCTGGCAAAAGATCATGATCGTCGTGGCATTGGTTGTGCTGGTGGTCAACGGCGTGTATCCGCTCGTCTGGATTTTTCTGACCAGCATCAAAAACGAACTCGAGTTGACCCAAGTGCCAATCACGTACTTTCCGCAAACGCCAAATTTTGGCAATTACGCGCAGGTTTTTCAGGCGCAACCCTTCGCACGGTTTTTTCTGAACTCATTGGTGATCTCGAGCCTGTCCACCGTTTTGTGCGTGACGGTTGCCGCATTTGCAGCGTATGCCTTGGCGCGTCTCAGACTGCGTTATCGCCGCATCATCAGCATCATCATCGTGGCAGCCAGCATGTTTCCAATTGTCAGTTTAATTGTGCCACTGTTTCAAATCATGCGCGGCTTGGGCTGGCTGAACACCTACTGGTCGCTCATCATTCCGTATGCCACCTTTAGCCTGCCGATCAGCACATTGGTACTGACCGCATTTTTTCAGGGCATCCCCGAAGACCTCGAGAGTGCCGCCATGATCGATGGCTGCTCGAGGTTTGGGGCGTTGTGGCGCGTGATCGTGCCGCTGGCTGCGCCTGGGGTGGTGACGGCGGCGATCTTGGCGTTCGTCAATTCCTGGAACGAATTTTTGCTGGCGCTGACCTTCAACAGTGCGCCCGACATGAAAACCGTTCCCGTCGGTGTCATGCTGTACCAGGGCGAATTTAGCTTTCCATGGCCACTGATCAGCGCCGCCATCATCATCACCATCATTCCAATCATGGTTTTGATTTTAATATTTCAGCGTCGCATCATCAGCGGCTTGACTGCTGGCGGCGTGAAAGGATAGGGGAGACTCGAGCATGATTGAACCCGATTTTTTATGGTTTTGCGTCCTGCAAAACGACGGCGAATACCTTGGCACCAAAGAACTCCCACCGCGCAAACCGACGCTGGAATACATCTCGAGCCTGATCGAAACGGCGGGCGAGATGGGATTCTCGAGCTTATTAACCGCCACGAATTACCACAGCACGCTCGAGAATTACACGGCGGCAATCGCGGCGCTGGCACGAACCAAAAATGCGGGTTTGTTGATTGCCGTTCGTCCTGGAATGTTCGATGCCGCCATCTACGCCAAAATGATTTCCACGGCGCAAAACCTGTTCCCAGGTCGGGTGCGGGTCAACATTGTGACGGGTTCAAGCCCAGCCGAAAATGCCATGTACGGCGACTTTGAACCGCACGAGCAACGCTACGAACGAACCCGAGAATTCATGATGATATTGCGCCAACTCTGGACGCAAGAGGGCGCACTCGAGTATCAAAGTGAGCGTTACCATTACGCTGGCACCATCCTCGAGCCGAAGCCCGCGCTACCAATCCCACTTTATTTTGGTGGCGCATCCGAACCCGCCATGCGCATCGCCGCCGAACTTGCCGATTGTTATCTTTTATGGGGCGAACCGATAGACATGCTCAAAACCCGCATCGCCCGTATCAAAGAACTTGAACTCGAGTTTGGTCGAAGCTTAAAAATTGGTCTTCGGACACATGTCGTCGTGCGCGAAACCGAGGAGGAAGCCATTGCTGCCGCAAACCGCATGATCTCCAAGATTGATCCCAAAGTACGCGACAACTTCATGAAATCTCACGCCAAAGTTGACTCCACAGGGCAGGGCAACCAGATCAAAATTTTGCAATCCGCCCTGGCGAAAGGTGATCTGTTTATCGAACCCAACCTCTGGGCTGGCGTCGGCATGGCGCGTTCTGGCGTCGGCGTCGCCATTGTCGGCAATCCCGAACAGGTCGCTGCCAAAATTCGTGGCTATCAAGACATCGGCATCGACACCTTCATTTTCTCGGGCTATCCGCATCTGGACGAATGCCGACGCTTTGGCGAACTGGTCATGCCCTTCTTTAAAAACACGCCAATCTCGAGCGAACGAAAATTGTTTGACGTTGGTGTTGCGCCCACGATTTAAAACTCGAGCCACAAGTTTTAACAACCGAGACTGACTTTTCCCGATGTTTGCAGAACGATGAAATCCTCGAGCAACACGTATTAAAAAAATAAACTCCCTTCTCTCGATGTTGAGAGAAGCGACCCTGCCCGCAAGGTGCACGTTCAGGGTCAAGAAGGGTCGGGGATGAGAGCAGAGTAAGCAATTGCTTTTTTTCGTTTAAGCGAGCGTCTTGACTTTCTCGAGCACTTCGTCCGCATGAAGCGAGAATTCGCCAGTTGAACTCTCAACGTGCTGCAAAACCACAATGCCTTGCTTGTCAATCAAGAACGTGCCTCGGGTGCTGATGCCGCGTTCTTCAATGGCAACCCCGTAAGCTTTGGCGGTTGCCAAGTTCATGTCGGCAAGCAGTGGCACTTCGATGCCGTACTCTTTAGCCCAGGCTTTGTGCGTAAAAATGCTGTCGCGGTTGATGCCCAAAATAACGGTGTCATGCTCGAGGAAATCGTCCTTGTAAGCACTGAATTCTGGCAGTTGGATGCTGCACACCGAACTGAAATCGAGCGGGTAAAAAATTAAGAGTACATTCTTGCTGCCTTTGAACCCCTCGAGCGTGATGTCCTCGCCGGTGTGGGCTTTGAGGTTAAATTCTGGGGCGGGTTGACCTGTTAAATCCATGTTGTTGCTCCTCTTCTCGAAAAATTGGCGACTCGAGGTTAACACGGCTTTGTCAGTCTGTGGAATCTCGAGGGAACAATGGTTTTTCGGGGTCGCGGGCGGGCAGGGTGATGTTGAACTGTCTCGAGAGCAAACGCAATGCAAGCGTGACGATCACGCCTGCGCTGACCGCCAGATCGCTGGCGATGAAGCGATGCAAAATGAACACGGTCAAACTTCCAGCCGCCGCCGTGCTGGCATACAACTCGCCTTTCAGAAATATTCTGGGCACTTCCTTTGCCAGCACATCCCGAATCACGCCGCCACCAACGCCAGAGACCGTGCCAACAAAAATCACTCCAAGCGTCCCAAAACCAAGTTCAATGCCCTTGTTGGCGGCGGTCGCCGCAAACAACGCCAGCCCGAGCGCGTCAAAAAACTCGAGTTCGGATTCGCGGCGCTCGAGGTAGCGGTAGGCGAAAAAGCCCAGCAACGCGCCGAAAATCGCTGCCCAGAGCAGGCGTTCGTCTTTAAACCAGATTGGAGGCGTTTGCCCCGTCAAGGTGTCGCGCAAGCTGCCACCACCAACGGCGGTCACGCAACCGAGGACAATCACGCCGAGCAGATCAAATTTTTTGCGCACACCGAGCATTGCGCCGCTGGCGGCGAAAACAATTGTGCCGATTAACGCGGCAACCTCGAGCAGGTTCACAGGTTCATGATAACGCGCGTACCTGGGCAAAACGTTGTGGGATTTCGGAGTTCATTGTGGCTCGAGCCATGATTTTACTGTGAGATTCCAGGTTGATGTCGAAAACCGACCCTCGAAAAACCAAACGAATTTGCACGCAATTTTTAAGTGTCAGACTCGAGTCTAGAATGTGTAGCATGAGCTAATTACCACTCCGGTTTTGAACAAATTCTCAGGAATCTTTAGGTAAACTTAATCTATGAAAATGAAACCAAAGTGGATGCAAGGAATTGGATTGTCCGTCATTCTGTCCACGGCAATCGCCTCTTGCGGTGGCAGTAACCCGACGCCAACCTATGAAACCATTCAACCCAAACTCTCGAGTGGTAACTTCACTTATCCTGCGGCTGGTGTTCAACCAACACTGTTATCACGGTATTTTGTTGCACAGGCAGGTTCGCCAAACGATGGCAAAATCAGACTCCAAGCCGTCTACTGGGGCATGAAATACAAACCTCGGTTTAACAAATACCCAGGATTTACTGGATGGGATCAACTGGAAATGCCTGGTTCGGATTCGACCCGTGAAGATTGGTTGCGTTTAACTTTAAACCGCGATGCCACGATTGCCATTGTTTGGAAGAAATCCGCAAGTTGGCTTTCAAGCTGGACAAAAGGTGCAACACCATTGGCAGATGGCAGCAGCACCTACACGAAAAGTTTTGCTGCTGGCGAGGTTGCCTTACCTTCACCAGGCAAAGACAATGGTTCTTATCTGGTTTTGTTGGCAGAAAAAGATGGTAAGGCTTCAGTTGCACCTGGGTTGCCAATGGGTGTTGATGTTGCATCACCAATTCCAGTCCCCAACGAAGTTTGCCCAAGTTGGGTAGATAATTTGTACTCGAGTGAAGCGCCAAACGGAAAATCGTATCCGTCTTGGCATCCACAAATTGACCCAGTTTACTGGTGTTACTTTCGCCACGAGCACGGTTCTGACCCATCTTTGATTGGTTTGCCAGGAATACCGCTCGAGTACATTGCCAATGTCAATAGCAATCAACCTGAAGTCCACGAAGGCTTTAAAGGTTTTGCCATCCGTGATGAAAAAACTGGCTACGGTTGGTACATTAACGTTCATGCCGAGACTGGTGATCTTCATCGTGTTTGTACGCGTAAACATACAGTCACAGTCACAGTGACCAAACTCGAGACTGGTGAAATAGTGGCGCAACTTGGTTACAAAGGTGATTTTGGTGCAAGTATTGGTAACAAAGAAATTGCACCAGGAAAATCACCAATTATTCAAACACCAAACATGCCAGGAATGGTTTGTGACGATCAAGCAGCGATATTGAAAGATGCTCCAGGATTGTCCAAACGAATTCGGATTGCGACCATTGACAATGGTGGTTACGAAAATTGGCATGGTGGATTAAATTCCATACTTGGGTTAACGTCACCATCTAAAGAAGGTATGGATGTAGATATTAGAAATCCTGGTACAACGTGCCCAGATATTGAATGTAAAACCCTTGTCCTCAATAATTCACACGGTGACAACAGATTTATAGATTTACATCAGCCAAGACTAAAATATAGCCAAACAAATGATACTTTAAATGGCAGTGCTGCTGATGGTGTTTTCTATTCTGATGTCTATGGCATTACACTATTTGATGCACCAGGAGTGGGGCGAGTTAAGCAATTTGTAAAACCTGGGCTTGATATTGCAGCACCTGATGGTCGGTATGAATCTGAAGATGCTTGGCGTGGCTTATATATCAAAGAAGGCAATTCATCAAATCTTGAGCTTGAAGATGCTTTAGGTGCTACAAACTAATTCTTAAACCAAGGTGGCTCGAGATTATTAACATTTCGAGCCACTTTTTTATGGAGCGATTGGGTCAGGTACAAGCCATTGAAATTTTTGACGAATCTGGATTCCATTTAATGCGTTGTTGTTCTTATCGTAACCAGTGTCATAAATATAAAAATAAGGTTTGTAAGTCTCTGGAGAAACGGGTACTGGTGCATTTGCTGCCAAAGTCACGTCAAAACTCCAACTGCCATTGTCTTTTACTTTTGTTTCTAGGCTCGAGAAACTCAAATTAACATCGCTGTTCACAATGGCTAAACCAACACTGGTGATCCCTGGTGCAAGCAACGAGGTTTGAATGGTGATAGTCTTTTTCTCGCCGCGTGACAATGCGAATTCAGTGGCTTTGGGGGTAAAAGCTAAAGCATAAAATGGTTGTACGGGTGGCGGTGTTGGCGGTTTAGGGTCGGGTACTGGTGTCGTTCCGCAAGCCACCAAACTCGAGAAAGCCAATAGCAGAACTGGTCGAATTAAGTTCATGCTTTAACGTACCAAAGTTCCATGAAAAACCGTGTCGAATTCCGTCTCGAGTTTTAGCGCTTTAGTTTCTGAACGCCATTTTCCCCAGCAACGTAAGCAATTTTCGCCAACCCCAGAAACAAACCTGTGCCGATCACACCAGGAATGTGCTTGATGCGGTC
>JANXTZ010000048.1 GCA_025352125.1 Deinococcales bacterium
GGGGAGTATCAAACCGCACACGAAATTCAAAGCCCAAGTGTTTATCCTCACCAAAGAAGAGGGTGGGCGTCACAGTGCGTTCTTCGCTGGTTACCGACCTCAATTTTACTTTCGCACGACGGACGTGACGGGAATCGTGTCACTTCCTGAGGGTGTGGAGATGGTCATGCCTGGGGATCAGGTGGCGTTTGAGGTGGATTTGATCAAACCAATTGCGATGGAGAAAGAATTGCGGTTTGCGATTCGTGAGGGTGGTCGTACCGTGGGTGCAGGCGTCGTAACCGAAGTCTTAGAATAATTTCAATCAGACTATGGGCGGGTAATCCTGTCCAGCGATCCCGCCCGTTAGCGACCATGCCCGTAAGGTGCATTTTATGGTCAAGAAGGTGCGTCTTGGGATCAAGAATAGTTCTTTTTGGGTTAGAATGCTAAACTTAGAAACTCGAGTCTTAACCCTCGAGCATCAAAACACCCGTTAGTTGTGCCCAGCGCAACACACCCCTTTCAAGAAAGTCTTTGAACGGGGGAGGGAAGGAGAAATTTTATGGCAAAAGACGGTCCACGCATTATTATCAAGCTCGTTTCGACGGCAGGCACGGGGTACTTTTACGCAAGTGAGAAGAACCGCCGCAACACCACCGCAAAACTCGAGATCAAGAAATACGATCCTGTTGTGCGCAAGCACGTGGTTTTTAAAGAACAGAAGATTTAAGCCTTCATTTTCTGGGTTGAAAATATCAATCTCGAGTTTCAGGAGTCAAAATGAACGGCATGATCTCGTACTTCCGCGAATCTTATGAAGAACTCCGCAAGGTCAACTGGCCCACGCGGGATGAAGTCATTCAGGGCACGCAAACCGTACTGATTTTCGTGATTGGGTTCACCATTTTATTGTGGTTGCTCGATCTGGTGTTCGGTTTGTTCGTCAGGACGGTTTTGTAATGGCAATCGAATGGTACTCGGTTCATACTTACGTTGGTTATGAAGACAAGGTTGCCTTAAACATCGAAAGTCGCTCGAGGGCACTTGGCATGTTTGGCACGAAAATCTTTCAGGTCTTGATTCCAACCGAAGATGCGATTGAGCACAAAGACGGCAAAAAAGAAACCGTCAAGAAAAAAACCTATCAGGGTTACATCTTCGTGCAAATGGATGTCGATGACGAACTCGAGCCTGACAAACTCAATGAAGCCTGGGAGGTTGTTCGCGGCACCCAGGGCGTGACAGGCTTTGTCGGCACGAAAAATCCGCGCAGTCCAAACGATTTGTTCCCGCTCTCACCCGAGGAGATCAACCGGATTCTCGAGGGCATGGGCGTGATGGGCAACAAAAAAGAAAAAGTCAAGGTCAAAGCCACCTTCAAAGAGGGCGACACCGTGCGCGTTACCGCAGGACCGTTCAGCGATTTCACGGGCATTGTCAGTGAGGTCAACCTCGAGCGCAGCAAGTTGAAAGTGCTGGTCAGCATTTTCGGACGCGAGACACCCGTCGAACTCGAGTTTTCTCAAGTCTCCAAGACTTAACCGTTACACCCCACACGACTTTTACGCTCAGACGAGCGCAAAGTAAAACTTAGCGTCAAAACCCCAACCTTGAGATTTTGAGAACGGGGGAGCTAAGGAGGCAAATATGGCAAAGAAACAAGTTGGTTTCGTGAAGCTTCAGCTTCCCGCCGGTAAAGCAACTCCAGCCCCACCAGTCGGTCCAGCCCTTGGTCAACACGGTGCGAACATCATGGAGTTCTGCAAGCAATTCAACGCCGCCACCGCCAGCGCGGGCGACGCAATCATCCCAGTCGAGATTGTTATTTTCGCGGATCGCAGCTTTACCTTCATCACCAAAACCCCGCCCATGAGCTACCTGATTCGCAAAGCCAGCGGCATCGCCAAGGGCAGCGGCACGCCAAACAAGAACAAGGTCGGCAAACTGAGCTGGGATCAAGTCCTCGAGATTGCCAAGACCAAAATGCCCGACCTTTCGGCTGCCAGCATCGAAGCTGCCGCAGGTACGGTCGCAGGCACGGCACGCAGCATGGGTGTCACCATTGAAGGGGGTCCGAAATAATGTCAGGTAAACGTTATAAGGCACTGACCGGCTTGGTTGACCCTAAAAAAGTTTACACCGTCGAAGAAGCCACCAACTTGGTGAAATCCATTGCCAGCGCGAAATTTGACGAAACCGTCGAAGTTCACGTGCGTTTGGGCATCGACCCCAAGAAGTCCGATCAGAACGTTCGTGGCACGGTTGCCCTGCCAAACGGCACCGGTAAAACCGTGCGCGTTCTGGCACTGACCAAAGGTGAGGGCTTGAACGCCGCCGAATCTGCTGGCGCTGACATTGTTGGCGGCGACGAACTGGTGCAAAAAATTGCCGACGGCTGGCTCGACTTTGACGCCGTGGTTGCCACGCCAGACATGATGGCAGCCATTGGTTCTAAGCTTGGTCGTATCCTCGGACCTCGCGGTTTACTGCCAAACCCGAAATCTGGCACGGTCGGTTTGAACATCGGCGAGATTGTCAAAAGCCTGAAAGCGGGTCAGATCGAATTCCGCAACGACAAAACCGGTGTGATTCACGCGCCAATCGGTAAAGCCAGCTTTGAACCAGCCAAGCTTGCCGAGAACTTCGCAGCGCTCTACCAGGCGCTCGAGGGTGCAAAACCAGCCACCGCTAAAGGTCAATTTGTGAAAACCGTGTTCATCACGACCACGATGGGACCAAGTGTTCGCGTGACCGTCAGCAGCTAAAGCTCAAGCATCTGAATTTTAAAACCGAGACTCGAGTCTCGGTTTTTTTGATGCCAGAATTCCGAAAAATCTTGTAACGCTCGAGCTTCATCAAACATCAAGCCTCGAGAATTTCAAGACTCAATTTTGGAAAACTTATTTTGTACACCCGAGAATCCAAAGTCAGCAGCGTCAAACCACGATCAAAGGCATGAGCACCAATCAAGAAATCGGCAAGAATACGGCGTGGTTCGGCTAATTTCTGTTTTTTGCGTGCGCTTGCGTAGATTTGAAAACCCAAACCCGCAAGCTGCCAGATTCGCGCCTCGAGATTCCAATCGACTTCAATTCGGGTGGCGCTCAGAAAACGGTCTACGGTTGCCACAGTGCGTTTAGGTTTTGCAATCAGTTCGCTGTACACGGCTGGACAAATCAGCAATTTGCCACGCGCCGACGCTGCCAGCAAAGCATTTTCTGCAAGCTCGGCGTGAACGTCATCTGCCTCGAGAAGCGCCGAAATAACATTCGTGTCAACACTGGTCATTCCTCAGACCAACCGCGTGAAACCGCAGATTCGTCTTTGATTTGCGCCAAACTTTTGCCCTTGCCAACACGTTCCAAACCACGAAATTGACGAAATGGATTGTCTCTGGGTTGAGGTTTGATTTCAATTGTTAAACCGTTCGTTTCAAACTCGAGGGAGTCACCAGCGTCCACGCCTAAAAAGCGTCGAATCTCGAGTGGAATGGTGATTTGACCTTTACTGGTAATTTTTGCAACGGCTTTCATGTTCTTACTTTAGTTGGTTTTTTCCTTACTTTCAAGTCTCGGACACAGAATCATTCAAGAATCATTTCAAGCTTCAGGCAAATTCTCGTACAACACCGCCAGCAACACCGAAAAACCAATGCTGGGAATCTCGAGCGTCGCTGTGTTCTGCAAAATATCGTGCCGCCAAGAACCATCAGGTTGTCTCGAGTAAACTTCCCCAAGTGCTTCGTCTTGGGACAGCAAAATGTACTGCTCGAGACTTGGGATGCTGCGGTAATTGCGGAGTTTTTCGCCTCGATCTATGGCTTCGGTGCTGGGGGACAACACCTCGAGAATTACACTTGGACGGCGTTTGACCCTTGAAGAATCAAGGCTGGTATCCTTGACGATAAACGCATCGGGATAATATCCATTGTCTTCTGGGGTGCGAACAAGCATGTCACTGCCATGAAGTCTAAAATTGCTCTTTTGTGCCGCAAGAAACAAAAATGCACGAACTCCATTGCAAACGTGGTCATGACGGTCCGTTCCTCCTGGCATGACAAACAGATTACCATCCACAAATTCGTGCCGCTCGAGGCTGACACTTTCCACCTCGAGGAAGGTTTCAAAGTTGTTGATGTGTTGCACTGGCGCAGCGCGTGACATGGGTTGAGTATAGCGCAAAGTTGGGAATCTCCCCTATTCAATTCCCATACTGAACTTCAACACGTCGGGATGCTCGAGCAATCCCAGTCCCGTCCCTCGAGTCGCAAAAACAGTTAGGATACTCGAGTATCACCCCTCTAAACTCGAATCTCATTTTTGAGCTTGGGTCAAAGCGGGAGTTTTGTCGTTTGACTCGCACAGGGCGCATCTTTAGAATGTAATGGTTTAAAGGTTTCTATCCGCCCGAGATCAAACTCGAGCGTTCATGAAGGAGGATTTGTGGATTACGCAACACAGGTGAATGGCGCTCTGTACATTGGTTTGTTCGCCCTGTTGGGGGCAGGTATTGTTTACGCCACGCTCGGCATCGCCAAACTCGCGTTTACCTATGCGGGTTCGCGGCGGTTTGGCGCGAGCAAAGCCAAGAACGATGTTTATGAGTGTGGCGAGGCAACGATTGGCGACACGAACGTTCAGTTCAACCTGAATTATTACCTGTTCGCCATGTTGTTCGTGATTTTTGATGTCGAGGCGGCGCTCTTGTATCCGTGGGCGGCGGCGTTCGATTCGCTCGGGCTGGCTGGGCTGCTCAGTGTGGTCACGTTCATCGTGATTTTGTTCCTCGGCTTTTTTTACGCACTGCGGAAGGGGGCTTTAAAGTGGGTTTACTAGGAGTCGACAAACGCCCCGAAAACGTCATCATGGGAAGCCTGGATGATCTGATCAACCTCTCGAGGTCACGCAGTTTGTGGCCATTGACCTTCGGGATTGCCTGCTGTGCCATCGAGATGATGAACTCGAGCGCCACCCGTTACGACATGGATCGTTTTGGCGTGTTTTACCGCAACACCCCGCGCCAAGCCGATGTGATGATCGTATCGGGTACGGTCAACAAGAAAATGGGCAAACGTGTTCGGATTTTGTGGGAACAAATGTCCGAACCCAAGTGGGTCATCAGCATGGGCGCTTGCGCCAACCAGGGCGGACCATTCCGTCAGGGATACAGCGTGCTCGAGGGTGTGGACAAGATTGTGCCGGTGGACATTTACGTGCCTGGTTGCCCTCCGCGCCCGGAAGCCCTGATGCAAGCCTTGCTCTTGTTGCGCGACAAAGTGGCAGACCCAGCCGCCCGTTACGTGCCTGGAACGCTGATGGACGCCGATTTTGACCCGTTGGCAGAGCCAGGGCAGGACGGACGGATCGCGTTATGACGCTTGCTGCACAGGTTGCATCTAAAGTTGCGCCGCTCGAGTCTGGGGCAGTGCAGGGTTTCATTGGTGGTTTGCGGGTACGCAGTGAAAATTACCTGGATGAAACCACGTTTTTTGTGCATCCAGAGGATTACCGCGCCTTGTGCGAGCGATTGTATAAAGCAGGGTTTGATTTCCCGCGCTGCTTGAGTGGTTCGGACATGGAATTTGGTTTGCGGGTCACACTGCACTTGCAGAGCCTCGAGACCAAAACCAAAGCGATTGTGATTACAGATGTTAAATATTCCACAGCTCGAATTGCCAGCGTTTCGGATTTGTGGGGCGGTGTCGAATGGCACGAACGCGAGGCTTACGATTTGGTGGGAATCACGTTTGAAAACCATCCAGATTTGCGCCGGATTTTGCTCGAGGATGATTGGACGATTCACCCGTTACAACGCAAATACAACACCAGGGGGTACTTGGTGAGCACTTGGACGGAAAAAACCTTCCCGACTCCTGCGGTTTGGGAAGAGGGTTTTGTGCCGTTCTCGGCGGTGGCTGCTCCAGTCGCCCATGCGCCAGCCAAACCTGCCGCGCTTGCTGCTGGAGATGCACCTGCGCCCGTTGCCGAATCCTCGAGCGCTACCGCGCCTGCTGGTGATGCACTCGCCAAAAAGCAACCGAAACGTTGGGTTCCTAAAGACGGTTCTGCACCTGCAACACCCGCCGCCGAATCATCTGTACCTGCTGAAACCTCTTCACCCGCCGCACCTGTTGCCGATGTAGGTGCGCATGGCAATGCGCCCGCCTCTGCCACCACCGCACCCGAACCCAAACCCGCGCCCGTTGCTGCCGTTGAAACCTCGAGCGAACCCGTTTCAGAAGAACCCAAAAACCCGAAAATCAAACGTTGGGTTCCCAAAGAAAAGAAGGAGGGCGAATGACCGCCGTTCTCAACCCCACCGCGCTCGAGACTGTCGAGGGGCGCACCGATGAAATGCTGATCAACCTGGGACCGCAGCATCCCGCCACGCACGGCGTTTTGAAGGTCGTGCTCGGCGTGGACGGCGAGCGTGTCACCCGAGCGATTCCGCACATCGGTTTTTTGCATCGCAACCACGAGAAACTCGAGGAAGTCCGCACCTACAGCATGTGCATTCCGTACACGGATCGGATGGATTACGTTTCTGGAATGCAGAACGAACTGCCGCTTTGCTTGGCGGTCGAGGACATGCTGGGCATTGAAGTCCCCGAGCGCAGCAAGTACATCCGCACCATTCTGTTTGAACTCTCGAGAATCGCGTCTCACCTGGTCTGGATTGGCACGTATATGCTCGACTTGGGTGCGATCACCCCGTTCTTGTACGCCTTCCGTGACCGCGAACTGATTCTTGACATCATTGAAAAGACGGCTGGCGCGAGGTTGCTGCCAAATTACTTCACCTTTGGTGGCGTGCGCCGCGACCATCACCCTGCCATGCTCGAGGACATTCTCGAGTTCTTGAAGTTCTTTGAAACCAAATTGCCCGAGTACGAGGCGCTGACGATTGATGCGCCCGTGTTTCAGGCGCGTACCGTTGGTGTCGGTGTGCTCGATCCGCAGGTGGCACTCAATCACGGCGTGACGGGTCCAAACTTGCGCGGTTCCGGTATCCCCTGGGATTTGCGCAAGGACGAACCGTATGACGCCTATCCGTTTGTCGATTTTGAGGTCTGCGTCGAACTCGGTTGCGATGCCTACAGCCGCTCGAGGGCACGTTTCCGCGAGTTTTACGAGAGCATCAAGATTATTCGTCAGGCAATTGCGCAATACCCTAAAGTTGGTCCAACCCTGCCCAAACTGCCGCGCCTCAAACCCGTCGCAGGCGTCGAACGCTACCGTGCCGTCGAGATTTCCAGGGGGCAACTGGGCGTGTACCTGATTTCGGACGGCACCGAAAAACCGTTCCGCGCCAAGCACCGCAGCCCCAGTTTTTGTACGCTGCAAGCGCTTCAGGACATGTTTGTGGGTTCCAAATTCTCGGATGCGATAGCCATTCTGGGCAGCATTGACATCGTGCTTGGGGAGGTGGACCGATGAGTTTGTATGAAAACAAAGAACCACGGATGCCGCTCGAGCGGGTCGCCATTCCCGAAAACAAGCATTTCAAATTGCGCAATAAATACCATCCTCTGCTGAACAACCACAATCCAAAAGGCAATTTGTTGTCCGCCATTTTTGGCTACGTGTCCCTGTTCGGCACAACCTTGCTGGTGTTGGCGTTGACCTATCAGGGTTTGCCGGCGCTGCTCGAGGTTCTGGGTGCAGCCAAGAATTCGTTCTGGTACAACCTGGTTTACGGTTTATTGGGACCCGTCTTGATGTTCTTGTTTGTCGCTGTGGTCGCACTGATCAACATTTTGATGTTGCGCAAATACCTGGCAAAAGTTCAAAACCGTTACGGACCACTGCATCACGGACCTGCAGGTGTGCTGCAAACCGTGTTCGACGCGCTCAAACTGGTTTCCAAAGAAGATTTCAGCCCAGGCATGGTCGAGGAAACCATCTTCACGCTCGCGCCGGTGATCGTGTTTGTCTCGGCGTTCATCATGATCGCCGTGATGCCGTTCGCGCCTGGTTGGGTCTTCTCGAATGTGGACTCTGGGGCGCTGTTTATCATCGCCGCAGGGACGCTCGGCGGTTACGGCGTGTTGCTGGCGGGTTGGAGCATGAACAACAAGTACGGTTTGATGGGTGGGCTTCGTGCCGCCGCGCAACTCGTTTCTTACGAAGTGCCGCTCTCAATCGCGCTCTTGTCGGTGGTGGTTTACAACGGTTCGATGAACCTGACCGACATTGTTCAAGCCCAATCGACAGTCTGGAATGTTTTCCCACTGTTTATTCCGTTTGTGATTTACCTGATCGCGGGACTTGCCGAAATCAAAATGACACCGTTTGATCTTCCAGAAGCCGAGTCCGAGCTTGTGGCAGGCTTCAACACCGAGTACGGAGGAATGCGTTTCGGCTTTTTCTTTGTTGCCGAATTTGCCGAGTTGTACCTGCTGCCCGCAATTCTGGCGATTTTCTTCTTGGGCGGCTGGCACGCGCCGTCGATACCAATTCCGTACATTGGCGAACTCGTGATTCACACCACCGCTCCAAACCCAGCCAATGCCTCGAGCATCCTGGGCTTGCTACAAACCATGTTTGCCCCTGGCGGCATCGGTCAGAACTTGCAATATGCCTTCTGGTCGCTTTTGAAAGCGGCGGCTGGCGTCTACTTTTACATGTGGATTCGTGCCACACTGCCACGCTTTCGTGACGACCAACTCATGGAACTCTGCTGGAAGGGTTTGATTCCGCTCTCCATGATTGGTTTACTCTTGGCAGCAGTCTCGAGGCTTTATCCTGCGGTTGGGCAAATCCTCTCGTATGTCACGGCAATACCGTTGTTGCTGTTTATTGTTTCTCGAGCGTTTGGTCTTAAACTTCCGAGTCCAAAAAAGGAGCTTGCATGAGTTTGCTCAAAGACATTTGGAGTGCAGTTTCTGGCGTGGGCAAGGGGATGGAGAAGACTTACGACGAGCAATTCCAGCCCGTCTTCACCGATTTGTACCCGTTTGAATTGCCCAAGCTTCCGCCCGTCAGCGTGCAATCGCTGGCACTGATTCAAAACGAGGACGGCTCTGACCGTTGCGTGTCTTGCCTGGCGTGCGAGAAGGTCTGCCCGAGTCAGGTCATCACCATCGAACGCAAGCGCAACCCTGCGGGCAAGGGCTTCGTGCTCGAGCGTTTTGATATTGATCTGGTCAACTGCATGTACTGTGCCGCCTGCGTCGAATCTTGCCCCGCACAGGCGATTGTCACGATTCAAGATTTCGAGATGAGCACCCCAAATTTGCAGAGTTTAAAAGCCGACAAGGAATTTTTGGACCTGCAAGGTTTGCGTGCGGCACAGTGGTACAGTCCGAAGGTTGGCGTGGAATACCGCGTCGAAACCCCCGAAAATCCAACGCACGGCAAGATTGTGAAAGCACCAGTCGAGGATCAACCTGGTGGAATGCAGGAAATGGAAAAAGCCCGTCTTGCGTTACTTCTTGCCGCTACAGATAGCACCTCCGGGCTTGCGGCGCTCGAGCCAGCCAAACCTGTCGAGGCGAAACCCGCGCCTGTTGCCCCAGCACCAAAAGCTGAAACCGCACCTGTTGTTCCAGCCGCAAACCTCGAGACTGGCGCACCCGCCGCGACCAGTGAAGAGCCGAAAAATCCGAAAATCAAACGTTTCGTTCCAAAAGATGCCGCCGCCCCTGTTGCCGTCGAATCTCAAACACCTGTGGTTGAAACCGCAAAACTTGAGATTCCCGCACCCGTCGAAGTTGCAAAACCCGTCGAATCCGTAGGGACGCATGGCAATGCGCCCGTTGCTGCGACACCCGAATCTACACCCGCATCACTCGAGACTCCTGCCGTCGAAACCTCGAGCGCCCCCGTTTCTGAGGAACCCAAAAATCCGAAAATCAAACGCTGGATTCCGAAAGAGAAGGGGGAATAAATATGGTCAATCCTGTTTTCTTCTACCTGATCTCGCTGGCGATCATTTCCACAGCGATTTACGCGGTCAGCTCGAGCAAACTCCTCAATGCCGCTCTGGCGCTTGCCCTGTCGTTCTTTTCGATTGGCATGTTGTACTTCATGCTCGGCGCTCCGTTTTTGGGCATGTTGCAATTTTTGATCAACGCGGGTGCGATTCCGATTGTGACCGTGTTTATTATTTTCATGACGCAATCGAGGGTTTTAAAACTGAAATCTCCTGCCACCGCCGTCGCCGCCATTGGCGCGATGGTCATGCTGGCAATCGGGTTTGTCTTGTACATCTCTCGTTCAGGCTCGAGTTTGAACGCGCAGAACGTCACGCCCGTCAGTGCGGCGATGCTGGGCGAGAAATTGCTCGGTTCGGCGGAAACCACGGGCAAGGTTGGCACGTTGTTCGCCTTCGAGATTGCCAGTATTTTGCTCTTGGTGGCAATGGTTGGCGCAATCATTCTGACCAAACGCGAGGGCGAAACCATCAAAGGCAACGTTGGTGTGCTTTCTGAAGTCGAGAAGAGCGTGACTCAAGGCGAACTCGAGACGCCAGCCCGAGCAGCCGATGCTGTAGCTCGTCCAGCCGCCGATGCCGTGATTCCCGAGGCTCGAGAGAAGGTGGTTGCTTAATGGAAAGCATTCTTTCAACCATCCGTTCGTTCGCCAACAACGGCATCAGCTTGCAACAATTTTTGATTCTGGGTGGGTTGTTGTTTCTGGTTGGTATTTACGGGGTGTTGACGCGCCGTAATTTGATTGCCATTTTGATGAGTGTCGAAATCATGCTGAACGCCGCGATGCTGAATTTTGTGGCGGTCAGTGCCTACACCGACACGGTGAACATCAACGGGCACTTGTTCGCGTTGTTTATCGTGGCGATTGCCGCCGCCGAGGTTGCGGTGGGTCTGGCGATTTTCATTAACGTTTTCCGTTCTAAAGGTGGCGTGCTCACCGATGACCTCATGGAGATGAAACAATGATCTCGAGATTCGCAACATTCATCACCTGGAGGACTTCAAATGGTTGATCTTGCCATTTTGATTCCCGTGCTGCCGGCTTTGGGCTGGTTGATCATCTCGGTTTTTTCCAAAGCCCTCGGCAGCAAAGGCAGCGCTTGGCTCGCCACGACCCTCATGGCGCTCAGTGCCGCGATTGCGATTGGCTTGTTCATTGAAATAAATAGCGCCGCACCAAATTGGAAAGCCGAACCGCTCGAGAAACTGTACGATCTCGAGCATCACAAAACGGCTGGTGCGGAATCAACAACTGCCGATCACTCAGCAGCCACCAAACCAACCACGACTGCTGAAGGCGAAACGGCTGTGGTTGAACCGATCACGGCGTTGACCGAAGAAGCCGACAAGAAAGCCGAATTGCTCCGCGAGGCTTTGCCCTCAAGCAACCGTGCGCTGAGTGGGTTTCCATTCGTGCGCGAGTGGTCGTGGCTTTCCATCAAAGGCGAGGCTGGCTTGCCGTTCGGCTTTTACTTCGATCAAACCGCAGGCATCGTGGTGTTGATGGTTTCGGTTGTCGCCTTCTTGATTCACCTTTTCAGCGTGGGTTACATGGCTGGCGAGGAGCGTTACCCAACTTTCTTTGCCTACATCAACCTGTTTGCCGCCGCGATGCTGGCGATGGTCATGGCAAAAAACCTGTTCCATGTGCTGTTGTTCTGGGAAATCATGGGCGTCATGAGTTACCTGCTGATCGGTTTTTTCTACAAGAAAAAGACCGCGCAACAAGCCATGAAAAAAGCCTTCATGACCGTGCGCGTCGGCGATCTGGCATTCATGGCGGGCTTGTTCTGGTTGTACTCGAGCTTCAAAACCCTCGACATTCCAACAATTCTCGAGGCTGGCGCGAGTGGTGAATTGCTGCGGGTTTTGGGTGTTACTGCGGCTGGGGGCATTGGTCTGCTGCTGTTCATCGCCGCGATGGGCAAGAGCGCCCAGTTTCCGTTGCACGTCTGGCTTGCCGACGCGATGGAAGGTCCAACGCCGGTCAGCGCCATGATTCACGCCGCCACGATGGTCGCGGCTGGTGTTTACTTGGTTGCCAGGGCTTACCCGATTCTCGAGGTGGGGCATGTGCTGCCGTTTGTGGCGCTGATCGGTGGGTTTACCGCGATCTTTGCCGCGAGCATGGCTCCCGCGCAAGCCGATGCCAAGAAGATCATGGCGTTTTCAACGCTCTCGCAACTTGGTTACATGTTCTTGTCGCTCGGTGCGTTCGGTTACACGGCGGCGCTGTTTCACCTGCTGACCCACGCGTTTTTCAAGGCGTTGTTGTTCCTCGGTTCGGGCAGCATGATTCATGGTTCGGGCACGCAAGATATCTTCGAGATGGACAGGCTTGCCAAGTACCAGAAATGGACGCTCGGCACGGTCTGGGTCGGCGCTCTTTCACTCATGGGCGCACCGCTATTTGCAGGTTTCTGGTCCAAAGACGAGATTCTTCACGCCGTGCAGAGTGCCGGTGGACTGTACTGGATTCTCTGGTTGATGGCTGTTATCACCGCAATCCTGACCGCGTTTTACACCACCCGCATGATGATTATTGCGTTTTACAAGCCCAAAACCGCCAGCCCTTGGGCTGCGGCACCCTGGAACAACGAGGGTGAACCCACCCTGAATATTTCTAAAACCGAACTCGAGCTTCAAAAAGCGCACGAGCACGGGCATCATGTCAGCGACCACCCCCACGAGAGCGGTCCTGAGATGATTATCCCGCTGGTCTTGCTTGCGACAATGGCAATGGTCATGGGTTTTGTCGGTTCACCGTTTGCCAACGGCTGGTTTCAACGTTTTGTTTACTTTGGCGAAGCTCCAGAACTCGTGCCACTCGGCGCGGCTGTCCCTGGTTTTATCGTGTCGATCTTGCTGGTCGCGGCTGGCGCAGGGGCTTCTTACATGCTTTACGGCGGTGCTCGAGATCACACCAAACAAATTGCGCCAATCTGGTTGACGCGCCTTTTGCAGCGTCGTTACTTTATTGATGACTTTTACTATCACGGTTTTGTCAGACTCGCTGAAGACATTCAATATCCCCTGGCTTGGTTTGATAAAAACGTGGTTGACCGCATCGTGGACGGTTTTGGCATCGTCACGGGCGCAGTCGGTGACACATTGCGCCGTGCTCAGTCTGGCGCGGTTGGCTTGTACGCCTGGTTGATGGTCGTGGGCGGCGCGGTCATCGCGCTGGCATTTGCCTTCGCGCAAGGGGGCAACAAATGATTACGCTCTTAATTTTGATTCCTGCCATTGCCGCGCTGATTGCCGCAGCAGGCGACAACAAAGCCCAACTTGCCAAACGCGTTGCAGTGGCGGCAAGTCTGGTCTGCACCATCATTTCTGGCGCAATGTACCTGGGCTTGAACTTGGACGGCGGTTTGCAGTTCCTCGAGAAAGTGCCGTGGATGCCGCAAGTTGGTGTTTCGTACTTTGTCGCGCTTGATGGTATCAGCTTGCCGTTCGTGGTGCTGACCTCGTTATTAACTCTGGTCAGCGTGCTTGCCAGTTGGGACGAGGAAAAGAAAAGCTTTTTCGCGCTGTTCTTGGTCATGCAATCCGCGCTTACAGGCGTGTTCGCCAGCCTCGATCTGATTTTGTTCTTCGTCTTCTGGGAAGTTGTGTTGATTCCGATGTTCTTTATCATCGGCGTCTGGGGTTACGAAAATCGTCGTTACGCCGCCGTCAAATTCGTCATCTTCTCACTGACTGGCTCGGTGCTCATGTTGGTCGGGATTCTGGCACTGGCTTTCGGAATCTCGAGCAGCGCCAATATCCCGCTCACCTTTGATTACAGCATCCTGCGCGATCACGTTTCGCTCGTCTCGAGTTTGCCTGGTGTTGGTCTGATGTTCTGGGGTATTATTGTGGCGTTCCTGATCAAACTTCCCGCCTTCCCAGTTCATACCTGGTTGCCGCACGCGCACACCGAAGCGCCAACAGCAGGTTCGATCATGCTGGCGGGAGTGATGCTTAAAATGGGTGGTTACGGCATTCTGCGCTTCAACCTGGGTTTGTTCCCGCAGCAAATGCAGGATTACCAGGTCGCGCTGTCCATCCTCGCCACCGTCGGCGTGATTTACGGCGCGTACTGCGCGATGGCACAAAAAGACTTGAAACGCATGGTCGCGTACTCGAGCGTCAATCACATGGGTTACGTGCTTTTGGGAATTGTCAGCCTGACCCCGATGGGCATTCACGGCGCGGTCTATCAGATGGTCGCGCACGGTCTGATCACGGGTCTGATGTTCATGATGGTCGGTTTCTTGAGCCACCGCACCCACACCCGAGAGATTGCCAAAATGACGGGCATGTATGCCGCGATGCCAATGCTCGGCGCGATCATGTGGGCAGCGTTCCTGGGAGGTCTTGGACTTCCAGGCATGGCAGGGTTCATTGGCGAGTTCACCGCGCTTTCTGGTGCGGTGCAAAATCCTGTGACCGCGCCGTATGCCTACATCAGTCTGCTGGGCATCATCATCACCGCAGGTTTTATCTTGTACGCGATTCAACGCGTGCTGCTTGGTCGCGCCCCAGGTTCGAACGATCACGCGCACGACGACCACGCCCCAAGCTCGAGCGTAACCATCGTCAAACATGAAGCCAGCCATGCCTTCCACGATCTCAGCTTCCTCGAGATTGCGGCAGCCGCGCCGTTGTTGGTGCTGGCAATCGTGCTCGGTTTGTACCCCAACGCCCTCTCGCCCTGGATTGACTCGAGCGCCCAGGCGCTCTTGAACACGGTCAAGGTTGTGGCATTAGGAGTCTCGAGATGATTGTTGCGATAGTTATTTTGCTGACCATCTCGGGCATTGTGACCTTCATTGCGGCGGCGGGCAAAAACGCCGAACAAGCCAGCGCGGGACAGGTTTTTGGCGGTGCAACACTTGCCGTGTTCACCGTCATGATGATGCTTGCGGTGCTGGGTTGGAACGACCAAAGCATGTATTACGGCGTTTTAAAGGCGGGTCCAATCTCGAGCCTCGGTACATTGATTATGGGCTTGATTGGTCTGCTGGTCACGGGCGGCGTGATGTCAAACCCCGAAAAATACAGCGCCGGTATCGGCGAATTCTTTGGATTTATCATCTTCACCATTCTGGGCGGTGTGCTGATGGTCAGCACCAACAACCTGATCGTGCTTTACATCGGCATCGAACTCTCGAGTTACAGCACATACATCATGGTCGGCTATTACCGCGATGACCGTTACAGCAACGAAGCCGCCAGCAAATACTTTTTGCTGGGCGCGGTTGCCAGTGCGTTTTTGCTGTTCGGCATGAGCCTTGTCTATGCCGCCGCCACCTCGAGCGGGATTGCCAACCTCAACTACGAGGAGATTGGTCGCGCCTTGGCGGGCGTGGCTGGCAGCCCCGTCTCGAGCTTTCCGCTCGTTTGGCTTGGACTTGCCATGATGCTGGTCGGCTTTGGTTTCAAACTTGCCCTCGTGCCGTTTCACTCTTGGACGCCAGATGCCTACCAGGGCGCTCCGAGCATGGTCGCTGGGCTTCTTAGCGTCGGACCCAAAGCGGGCGTCGTGATCGCCCTCTCAAGCCTTCTGACGAGCACATTCACAATTCAACCTGCTTTACTTGATGGTTGGAAAAACGCATTTATGTGGCTCAGCATCCTCTCCATGACCGTCGGCAACCTTCAAGCCCTGCAACAAACCAACATCAAACGAATGCTGGGTTACTCGAGCATCGCGCAACTGGGGTACATCGTGATCGGTGTTGCCGTCGGCTCGAGCGCTGGCACTGCCGCGTTGATTCTGTACATCACCGGTTATGCCATCACCAACATCGGCGCGTTCTTGCTCGTCTCGAGCTTGCGTGACGCTGGGGTGGGTGAGGAGATTTCGGATTACGCAGGCTTGGTCAAACGCAGCCCACTGGCAGGCATTCTGATGGCGGGATTTTTCATGGGTTTGGCGGGCGTGCCACTTCTGGCAGGTTTCCTCGGCAAGTTCTTGCTGTTTAAAAGCGCCGTGGATGCCAGCCTGATTCCACTGGCTATTGTTGCCGTGCTCAACACGGTCCCCGCCTACTACTATTACTTTCGCGTCATCATCAATTCCGTCCTGCTCGAGCCCAAAGACACCCGAGCCATCGAACTGAACCCTACCGCCGTTGCGGTGCTCAGCTTTGCACTGTTGGGCGTGGTGTTCCTGGGCGTTTATCCAACTCCAGTGCTTAATTTGATTGACAGCGCCGTGAAAACCATGCCGTTGTTCACCGCTTCAAGATAAATTCAAAACCATCAAACCCCCGCGCTCGAGACTCGAATGCGGGGTTTAAATTTGGAACTCGAGAAATCAGTACGTGTTCATTTTCTCGAGCTTGTCATCGAGCACAATCACGCCGCCCTCACCTGTGGCAACGGCAACGTGACCATCAATCATCGGACTGACATCGCGGGCGTTGTTGCCAAATTGCTTGCGGTTCTCGACTTTGAATTGCTCGAGGTTGACCGTGGTGACAAACCCGCTGCGGTCTGAAAGGTAGGCAATGCCGTGCATGATGGTCATTTTGTCGGCTTGCCCCTCGAGTTTCAGGGTTTGCACGGGTTTGCCAGAGTTGGCGTTCACGGCGATCAGTGCGCCCGCATGATCGAGCACAATCAAATTTTTTCCGTATTGCCCAAGTGCGACGGGGGCAGCGCCAATATTGAAACGGTTGAGTTCCTTGTTGGTGTCACGGTCGAGCACACTGACCGTCCCCATGACATGATGCGTGGCGTAGACCCTCGAGCCGAGAATCAGCAGATCATCCATCAGGTCGTCCATCGGCATCGTGGATGCTGGTTTTTCTGGTGCAATCCGAGCCTCGAGCATGGTTTTGCCATCCCGATTGCGTTTGAACTCGAGCACGATACCAGATTCGGCACTTTTCACAATCACGGTGCTGCCCTGCACGGCAAGTCCTGCCGCCCCTGCGGGAACGTCCCACTGGTCAACCATCGCGCCCCTTGTTTCGTCAATGATAAAAAGTTTGTTGTTGGCGGCATCGAGCAGGTAACTGTAACCGTCCAGGCTGGCGGCGTTCGTGAAGTAAGACGGTTTACTCGTCGAAAATTTAATGGCTTGACGTTGACCGCTCGAGCTGATCAAAACCACGGGCGTCACGACTGCGCCAGAGTTGGCGTACACCAGACCACCGTCTCGAGTGGAGGCAACCACGCTGGCATTCACGGGGTCGTGGGCGCTTTTAAAGATGTTGGGCATGAGTGACATAAAACCGAAAATGATGACTGCCCCAAGCACATAAAACGCGGGCGCAAAACGTTGCAGGATCGAACGCGGCGCGGAGGCTCGAGTGCGGCTGCCTGGGGCACTCGAGGTGTTGGCACGGCTTTGTAAAGTTTGTGTACGGGTTTGAGACTCGAGTTTGGCAGCATTCATGATTTTGGCTTTTAAACCGGCTGGCACACTTGCAGCCTCGCTTGTGGCAAGTCCGGTCAGCACCGCCTCGAGTTCTGTGGCTTCACGCGCAAATTCGGGATCGGTTTTGAGGAGTGCTTCAACCGCCCGTCGTTCCTCGAGGGTCGCCACGCCGAGTATCACGGCGGGCAAGGCTTCTTGTAATTCCAAACGGGTCATTGCAATCCTCCCAAAACATCGCGCAGTTTGTCCAGCGCGTACTTCAAACGACTTTTGACCGTGCCTATCGGAACGTTCATCCGTTCCGAAATTTCTTCCCTCGAGAGCGCACCAAAGTACGCCAATTCCACGGTCTGACGGTGGGCTTCACTCAACCCAAGCATGGCGGTTCGCACAGCGACACTCAGTTGCTGCATTTCGGCTCGCTCGAGTGGCGTGGCGTCCTTGCTGGCAATCGGCAGCAAGTTGCCCTCATCGTCCTCGAGGGGCACACTTGGGCGTTCGCGGCGCAGCACATCGATGCTGGCATTGCGAATCAAGGTCAGCAAAAACGTGGACAAGGATGCCCGCGTTGGGTCAAACCCTCGAGGGTTGCGCCAGAGTTTCATGAACGCATCTTGCACAATTTCTTCAGCTCGGGCTTCAGAGCCACTGATCCGTTTTGCCAGCCCAAACGCAACCCCTGAATACCGATCAAACAATTCCGAGAACGCCGCCTGGTCTTCAAACTCGAGCCGTGCGACCAAGACCGCATCGGTCAGGCTCGAGGTATCTGTTGACATCATGGGCGGTATTCTAACTGGCATTGGCATGGCATAACTTGGGGTCACGCGTGAACTCCTTAAAATTGTGTACGTGTCCTTTTGCCAAAAGGTTCAAATTGCTTGCCGGAGAAACGAATTCTGACTTTTGAGAACTCGAGCAATACCTGAAAAATCGGGGTTCTGAAGTTTGGGAACTTTTTGTCAGCCCTTGACATCCAACGGTTAAGATGATTCTCGCCTTGGAAAACCATTTGATTTCCACCCAACTCTCGAGCTTGGACGATGCCGCACTCGTGGGCTTGGCGTGCAACGGGCGCGAGGAGGCGTTTGACGAACTGGTGCAACGTCACAGCCCCAGAATCCACGCGGTCGCCTCGAGGATTGTTGGACGCGAAGAGGCGTATGACGTGATTCAGGATGCGTTCATCAGCGCCTACCGTGCCTTAAAGAGTTTCAAAAATCAATCTCAGTTCACGACCTGGCTGCACCGAATTGCCTTAAATTGCTGTTACGCCCGAATTCGCAAGCATCCAGAAACCAACAACGACCTCGAGATGCCCGTGGAGGTCAGCGACGCTCGAGCGCACCCGATTGACGTGATGGAGCGCCGAGATTTACGCTCTGCGCTCGAGCGAGCCTTGAGTGAGATCAAGATTGAGTTTCGGGAAACCTTCGTGCTGGTCGAATTTGGTGACTTGGATTACGCCGAGGCGGCAATTGTGCTGGGTGTAGAATTGGGAACAGTCAAGTCCAGAATGTCCAGGGCGCGGGGCGCACTGCGGGAAAAGTTGGAGGCGTGGGGGTACAAGCCATGAAGCGCAATCAGGATGTAAAACTCGAAAACCTGTCGCCAGAAGATTCAAGCTGGGCGAGCTTTCTCTCGAGCGCCGCCGAGTTGCGCGAAGTGGACGAGAACGCCGCACCCACAGTTTTAAACGCCTTAAAACTCGAGCGTGAAACTGATGCAACCTGGGCAAATTACCTCTCGAGCGGCGCGGTGTTGCGACCCGTGGATTATGCCAGCGTCAAACCCGCGCTCGAAGCGGTCAAACTCGAGCGAACCCGTGCCAGAAAAGTGCTGCAACTGAACATCATGAAGTTTGTCACGGCAAGCGCGGCGGTGGCAGCGGTCATGATTGGCGTTCTGGTGTTCCGACCCGCCAGCACCGATGCCGATCCAACCGAAGCCTTTAGCGCCTATCAGGAAGCCAGTCAGGGTTGGTAATGCACGTTTTTCGAGTCATGGCTGTTTTACTGCTTCTGGGCGTGGCGTTCGCGCAGAACATTCCGATCATGCCCAAAAACCCCTTGAATTATTTGCTGAAGTCCTTGCAAACCGAGGCGGGTTTAAATTTCAAGGGTGTCGTGACTGAAAGCGTGATCTTCCCGCCGCGCAAAGAGACCAATCAAACCAAAGAAAACCTGCCTGCACCGCCACCAATCAACCCAAATTTGCTGCGTCAAAACTTCAGCTCGAGCATCGAAAATGGCGAACAGGTCGCGGGACGCAACACCTGGAAAATCACGCTGACGCCCAACAACCACGACGCCGCCAGTTTTCAATTCTGGATTGACCGCGAATGGAACATTCGGCTGGCACACCAGGAAACGGATTTTAACAACACCATCACCAGCCAGGCGCGGTTTACCAGCATTGAAGGCAAACCAACCGTGCGCAAAGACGGACGAAGCTTGGGCAAACTCGAGTTCAAACCAAAACTCGAGGCATTCTTGGCAAAAACCGTGGGCGACATTGCGCTGCCTGAAGGTTTCAGAATTTTTGGCTTAAAGGTTCGCACCGTGGGTCAAGACAACCAACCCGCGCTCGAGGTGCGAGCCAGCAACGGTTTGAGCGTGATGGTCCTTGTGTTTTCACCGATCAAAACCCGAGCCACCCCGAAACTTGCCATGCGCAAATTGCTGACCAAAAATGCCGATGCCTGGGTTTGGGTGATCGGCAACCTGCCCGAAGCACAATTGCAACGCACCGCGAACAGCGTGGTCAATTCGCTTGATCTGACAGGTTTGCTGGTGAAATTCAATGAACAAAACCAGAAGTAATCTAGCAACAGGTAACAAAACCTTGCTTGAAGTGTTCGCCAAAGTGGTCGTACCAATTCTCGAGCGCATCAAAACTGTACTTGCGGAAAAGGTTCTGCATTTTAGTCTGTATACGGTGGGGCAAGGTATTGAACGACTTTGCTTTTCTCCCATACTATTTCGTTTATGGCAAAATACGGCGTTGCCTTACCCCACATCAAAATGGGAACGTTTGATTTCGTGTGCCGGAACTCTATCAGCCCGTATGGACACAAAAACAGAGTATTGCTCAGTGCGGTACATGGCATTTCAAAACTGGATTCTGAGATGATGATCTTTTCATCTTTCAGTTCGACCCGCAGCAGTTGATTGTAGCTTGTGTTGCTGGGGTCTTTGTACAGCCCTTCATATGTTTTTAGTTTCATAAAATTTGGCTGGAAGGTTTCATCCATATCCATGCGCTCATACAGACTGCGTGCGATCATGACGTGCGAAATGCGTGTGTCGAAAGCCTGCAAAAACTTGATCGAAAAGTGCGGCTTTTCTGGAAAATGCGCATAGAAATGATATTCACCAATCGGAAAGAGAGTCAAAACAGCGTCCTCGAGTTCCAACATCAATCGATTTTCGACCATCGAAACACTCGAGAAAACGCCTCCTGAAAGGTATCGACCCACGTAATGCTCTGGATGTTCAACATTGAGTATGACGGCTGGAGGGATCACGGTTTCGTTCGGTTCAGGTGTTTCAGGGAGTCCCAAAAGGGAGTTGTAAATTTGAGGCACAATTTTGTACAAAGCTGCCTCGTCACAATTGTTCGTCATCAACACAAGCGCGGTATTGTCCTCGGGAAACAAATGCAAAAGGGTCACGTATTCCTGCATTCGACCATCGTGACCCCAGAAGGGTCGGCTTCGATAATTTCCTGTGAACATTCCCAAGCCAGATTTCTTGAAACAATTTTTCAGAGGACGTGTTGACGTTAAAAAATCGAGGCTGCCATGAGCGGCTGTCATTGAAGCAATTGATGATGGCTATAAAAGGGATTCGTTTGAGAGCCTGCCCGAATTGAGAAATATCTTTGCAAGTTGGGTCAAATCCAGAATACTTCCATATGCAAACCCTGAGGGATTGCCACACACATTGTAGGGGATTTGATGGGAAACTTTTAAACTGCCATCATCCATTTTGTCGTGAGGCAAGGCAACCGAATACGTCAGAATTTCAGTGGGATCGAAAGATGTACGGGTCATGCTCAATGGATCAAGCACATATGCACGAATCAAATCTTCGTAGTAACGACCAGTGACCACTTCGGCAACATATCCGGCGATGCAAAAAGCGGAACTGGCATACAGATAAATCGCGCCTGGTTGCGCAAAAAAAGTGTAATAAGGAACTTGCTCGAGGACAAATCGTTTCAGCGAATCTGGGTCACGTGATCCCCATGTTTTTCCAAATGCGGGCAGACCCGATGTGTGACTGAGCAAATGTCGTGTTGTAACCTTTTTGCCTAAATTTTCGTTGCTGAATTTGAGTTCTGGAATGTATTCGATTACAGGCGTATCCAAATTGATCTTGCCTTCTTCAACCAATCGCATCACCAGGACGGCACACAGTGTTTTGCACACCGAACCCAAGGCAAAAAGCGTGTTCGGTGTGACAAGGACACCGCTTTCTTCGGTGCTGGTTTTTCCAAAGCCACCAGAATAAACAATATCGTTTCCCTGAATTACTGCCAGAGACAATCCAAGAATGTCTCCAGCTTCAATGTGTGGCTGAATCAGTTGTTCAACTCGAGAGGTTAATTGAGAAGAATTCATGCGTGGAAGATAGCACGCGTGAATTTCAAATTGAATATGCCAGACTGCTTAGACATGAACTGAGAACACTGATCACACTGTATCAATGCAGCTTTTTAAAACCATTGCAAATCTGTTTGCACAAGACAGCAATACCCTCAGTGTTGTCTTGATTAGCAGCGGTGCTCGAAACGAGTTGGATGCGTACAGCGACTTGGATATTCATGTGATTGTTCGAGGCAAACGTCCACCAGACCAAATGTACTAGTGGGTCACTTGCTGTGGGAGTAACATTTCAGAATGCCACGCCCTCACAACCACCCGCTACGCACCCTGACAACCGATGAACAAAATCAACTCGAACACCTTGCCAGAAGTCACACCCACCCAGCCATCATTGTCGC
>JANXTZ010000032.1 GCA_025352125.1 Deinococcales bacterium
ATCAGGGTTGTTACAGCAAGAGTTTCCACATTTAGCCAAACGCTTTTGGGGTCGGCACTTCTGGGGAGTCGGATACGGAGCATGGAGTACAGGTGGAGTGACGGAGACGTTAGTGGCGGAGTATTTGGAGCATCATCGGAGGGTGCCGAATCAGAACGGAGAAAAGTTTATTTTAGAAGATTGAGAGGACTTTCAGTCCGTTATCAAACCCATGCACTTTCAATGCATGGTCGTTTAGTAAAAGTTAAAAATATCAAATCTCTAGTATTTTCAATGATAAAAACTTTTATACCTAAAAATAGAAATCAAAGCCGTTTCTAAGTCGTTAACTTTTTAAATCAGCCCAGATAAAATTCAAGACTTATGCAGCTATCTTAACAGGGGTTTCACGAACCTTATACTTTTTTAAATACCATAAACCAATTATTAAAGGAATCCAAACTCCTGGATAGTCTAAAGAATAGTCTAAAATGTTCATAATAATAAAAGGTATTACAAAACTTAAACCTTGCCACGTACCAAAATTCCAGGCGATCCATAAAACGACTACTGTCAATACTAAACTCCCTAATAACCCAAAAACACCAAACTGAACACCCATTTGCAGCCAAAAATTATGAGCGTGGTTAACTTGGTTTAACTTGTTTTGTGGGTAGAATCGTAGGTAAACATCCGAATAATTCTCCATATTTCCACCGAATGGATATTCACGGATCTGATTTAAAGCAACATGCCAAATGCTCTGACGAGAAATACCACTTTGCTCAAAAATACCAAGTTTAGATAAGTATTCAGGATACAAACATACAATTAGTCCTAGTAAAGAAATAGAAATGCAAAAAATTATTATAAGAAATTGTTTTTTTAATCCAATAAACCATAATCTCCAAATTATTCCAGCTATAAAAGCAATTAAAGCCGTGCGACTTCCAGTTAAATATACGGCTGTGCCTGTTATTAAAACTGGAATTATAAACCAGGATAAGCGCTTTGACAATAATAAACAAAGTAAGCCAATTGCAACCAAAGAATGTCCAGCGATGTTTTTATTAAAGAAAATAAACATAGGTAAATCAAAAATGCTACTGAATAAAACTGGCTTAATTTCACGTTTATTTTGATAAATTGCAAAATTTTGTACAGAAATATTTGTTTTAGGAGCAACAGTTAAAGTTACGTTAATAGATTGTTGATCCAACGTCTTTACTGTTGTTTGAAAATTTGTCATTTGATTGTTTATCGGCAAGTAGAATATTTGGGATATAGTTGAATCTGGAGAATTTACGCTTAAACTTACCTTTTCGGGTCTCATGATTGGAATAGTCCTTTTTTTTTCACTGAGAGGATCAAAATAAAAAATTGAAATTTTAGAGACTGAAATAGTTGAATCAACGAAACCTGTAAATCCCAGTGTTATCACAGGGTCATCTTTTACCTCAAAAGAAGAAGTGGTTTGTTGCGAATTCCCCAAATTAAAAATTGGTAAACAACTAGACCTACCAGCATTTAAAATAAAAATGCCATTGCAATCTCGAGATTTTCCTTTTGTTGTAATGTCTGTAAAGATAAAAATTTTTTTAACATTTTTTGGAATCTCATACATCCTATGAATATTTCCACCATCAATAAATGAAAAAACTTCACCTTGACTACTTTTCTTCAATAAAATATTTTTTTTCATAAAAAACCAATTACTGTCATTTAGGGTATTCATTAAGTATTTGAACGAGATATTTAAATCTTCTTGATTTGTTAATGAATATCTTTTAATTTTCCACTGTTGATTTTCTTTGCTTTCAATATTTAAAAATTGATTTTCAGAGCTAAGTTTAAATAAATTAATACTTGAAGGATAGATATACCAAAAATCTTTATATAGAATTGGAAAAATAAAATATTGCACTATAGTATAAACACCTATTAAACTGATTCCAAGGATAATAAGGAAAGAATTTAAAGTCCACGACGATTTATTTTTTTGAAAAAAGAATGACATAAATTCCGATTACTCCTGTACTGTGTTTGACTACCGAACCTAGATCGCCTTCGAAAATTGCTTGAGTAACTAAAAATGACACTAGTAAGTAAAATAAATGACGATAAACTGTGTTATTTTTAAATTTATATTGCCATCTCCAAAAAATAAGAAAATGGAATATTGTCCAGATGCTTGTATATATAATTATGTATAATTTTTGAAAGTTTAAAAATAGAACAGGAAATATAAATTTAAAGGAAGCTAAAACTATATTAAAAAAATCTGAAATTAATGAAGTATTTAAAATGGGATTATTGATAATTGAAGATGTATCCACAATATCTCGACCAATATTTAATTGAACTCTGTAATCTGTAATATACTTATGTAAAAATATATTGCTAGATAAAATTAACATAAAACAAATCAATAAAATTGGTAATACCAATGAATGTTTGGGAAAATAATTATAATAAATTCTTAAAAAACAGTAAAAACAGCCGGTAATTATCCAATAATTCCGAATAAAATAAGAAAAAATTATAAAGTAAAACAAAAGTAAAATTAATGATAAGAAACGATATCTTTTTGTCGTAGTTGTAAAATGTTTGGTAAAAAGAAAAATTAAAGGCGGCACAAAAAGTTCTTTGGTGAGTTGACTTTGGAAAACAAAAAGTGGAATTACAGAGATTAGAAGAAAAATTAAACTTAAAATTGTAATACGAAAAGGATAAATCGTGAATACGAGAACTAAAATTGCTAAGAGAAATACAAAAACCCCACGCATTTCTGATGAAAGATTTGTAAAACCAAATAAGCGATAGACTACAGCAGAATAAACAAAATTTGAAGGGAAATCTTTCACTAAAACATTAATAGATGCTTCGTTTAATCTATTTAATAGTATACTAATAGTCTGTGAATCCCGAAAAAACTGATCAGGTAATTTGGGTAATATAAAAAGAGCAAACGAAAAATAAATAATAACAAAGATTGCAACTATCTTAGCCTTACTTTGAAATACTTTATTCATGGTCTTCATTTAAATAAAAGTTGCTAATTTTTTTTATCATAGTGTTCTTTTCAAAATACTTCTGCGCCCATCGATAACCGTTTTCAGCTAATAAAATCCGCTTATTTTCGTTATGAACTAAATCTTTGATGCAAATATTTAATTCATTTATATTTGAAACTGAGAAAATTAATCCAGTAACCTCTTTTACTACTGAATCTATAGCTCCTGTTGCATTTGTAGTGATAATTGGTACTCTCATAGCGTAAGCCTCGAGAATTACACTTGGAAAACCTTCTCTGTGGGTAGGTAGAATAAATATATCCATACATTTATAAAGTAATCTTATGTCTTCAATATATGAAACGTGTTTTATCCAATTTAAAGTATTTATCGCTTGAAAATATTT
The DNA here is from genome assembly GCA_025352125.1 of Deinococcales bacterium. Classification (GTDB taxonomy): domain Bacteria; phylum Deinococcota; class Deinococci; order Deinococcales; family JAAFIG01; genus JANXTZ01. Next base: position 3,400 of record JANXTZ010000032.1, read on the forward strand.
TTCGTCTATAAAGTCGTTAGTATCAAATTTCCCAACCATAAGTAATTTTAGATGTTTATAGTTTCCATTTTTTTTTAATTCTGATATTGAGTCTATTAAATCTTCAACACCTTTATCTTTGTTTATTCTACCAACAAATCCTACAACAATTTCACCGTCTAATATTTCAAGCTCGATCTTTTTGGATGCTCGAGATTTTTCTGAAATTAAATCTGAATTAAAGTATTCAAAATCCACACCACTTGCACTACCTTTATCAATCACTGATATCATATTTGGATGCGTTGTTACGTTATTTTCATAGAAGAATTTACGAAGACTATCGCTTACACAAAGTACGCTTGTTGACATGCTGATGGTTATTTTTTCTAAAAAAATTAATATTCGACGTTTTATTCCAACTGAAGTTTCAAATTTGGCAGCCATAAGTAAATATATTCGAGTAGGAATACGAACTATCCAAGATGCTATCGCTCCAATTAAAGCGCCTTTTGGCATTGCATAGCAAACAATATTTGGTTTTTCGATGATCAAAATATTGATTACTTGAAATAGAGCTATTAAATCTAAAAATAAGCTAGGTTCGCGTTTTAGTAATGTATACTTAACTCTGCAATTACTAGGCATCTTACTTTCATCAATTTTCGTTCTGCTTCCGCAAATTACAATAATTTCCCAATTCATTGTACTAAAGTGTTCAATCTCACCGTGTAAAACTCCGAGGTTGTAAAATGCACTTGTTGCCTCTGATAAAATATAGCACATTTTCTTGGAAGTATTTTTAGAGTGAGACACTATTACCTCAATGTGCTTGTGAATCTAGATTTAAAATCATTAAATATTTAAATCTCTGCGGGTTTATTCCTCGAAGCTTGCTTCGTTCGTTTCGCACTGGGTTTACGCTATTGCATGAGCAAATTCCTTCATAAGCGTCATAATGTAACGGTGCTCTTGTATCACCTTGTGTGTCCTGCGAAATATCGAAG
>JANXTZ010000042.1 GCA_025352125.1 Deinococcales bacterium
ACCGCCGTAACACCAACCGCCACAACTTCGTAAGCCACCACCACCACAATAAATCTTGGTTTCACTCGAGCGTCAGGTTTGACACTTCCAACACTTGCGCTTGAATCGATTTTCAAGCCTTTTCGGGCTAACGCCAGTTTAGGGGTACTGGTAAAGTAAAAACCGAAATTCGGATTAGTGCAAATCAAACACGTAACACACGCGCCAAACTTATAAAATCACGTGACCAACATCACTCATCGTCTATAAACTCGTCTGATACGCCTTCTTCGCTATTAAATTCTTCGATTTCAAAGCCAATACTCGCATTCGGATCACGGAGTGGTCGTAAATCACCCTCGAGCAAATCAGGATGCAAACTAAACTTGTACTCCCCAAGAACATTAATATGCCTCACTTTCAACGGGGAAATTCGAGCCACATCCGCATCCAGGACATCATGCCCCATTTCTCGAAGCAAACTGAGGATTGCGCTCATGTAGTCCGTATTCCAGACGATCACTACGTTCACAACCAACCCTAAAATCCCGAGTTGTTCCTCGAGACCCCGTTGATAACGTTTGTATAAGCGTCCTTTTTGCCCGTAGAAGACGTGTCGTGCCACGTCATGACGGGATTCTCCGTGACTGAGTTGGGTGTGAATCCGCCGACGATACGATTCGTCTTCCAAGTAATCACACAAGTACAAGGTTTTGCTGATCCGTCCGATTTCCTCTATGGCTCGTCCAAGACCACTCAGCGTGCCACCGCGAGCCAGCACTCGCATGACTTCTGTGGCTTTGACCTTACCGAGTTTTAATGAACCAACCATACGCATCACATCCTCCCATTGCTCATGAATCAATGTTGTATTGACCGTATTTTTCACAAGGTCATTGATTTCGCGGTATTTGGCTTTGCGGTCAACTCGCCAAAATCGTGCCTTTCCCATGTCTTTTAATCGTGGACTGAAACGGTAACCAAGCAATTGAAACAAGCCAAAGATCACATCGCTGTAGCCTGCCGTGTCAGTCATGATCTCTTGCGGCTCGAGGATCGTGTTCTGCTCGAGCAAACTTGCCAACAAGTATAAGGAGTCACGCATTGTTCCAGGCACGACCATACCGTGTAATTGCGTGTACTGGTCACTCATCAACGAGTAATACGTGATTCCACGTTTCAATCCGAAGTACCTCGAGTTGGCTTGGCTCATCACGTTCTTAACGGGAACAACAAAACGCAACCCGTCGGCACTGGCGACTTCACCTCCGCCCCATTGTTGACTGAGGGCTTGCACGGAGTGGTATTCGACCAGGCATTTGTTGCCCCGTTGGATAGCTTCAACACTTAAATACCTGTCTTTGATCGAATTTAAACGATCAAGTTTCAAAGCCGCATAGGATTCCTGACTGACGCCTTTAACGCCGATATTGCACCCTTCAGCCAGCAGGATGGCTGCCATGCTGGTCTCGAGATGTTTTGCATAACGCCGAAACGTTTGAAACGGCTGTGCCTCTGGTGCTCTGACTTCAATGGAGTCAGGCTCGAGCATGGCGCTGATAAATCCTGTCCGAGCGTTGATCTCGAGAAGCAATTCTGACAAACCAACTTCGGGCAGCCTTGCATTGATGTCCTTGTTTAACTCAAGCAGCACATCATTATCAGGGAGTTTCTCAAGGGGTGTAAGCGTAATTTTGAGTTCGTCATTTTCGAGCTTTAGTTTGACACTTGGATTTTCAGCAATGCTCTGACTGAAATCGTGTAACCTGGTATCCAACTGCTTCGACTGCTTTTCGATAAATTCTGTGGCTTTCAAAGGCAAATGCAAAGACCGATAAACCTCAAGTTTAACTTTCTGCCAGGCATCTTCCTCGACCAGTCGAGCACGAGGATCCACGTATTTAATTGAATTATTGACAAACACTTCGCCACGTTTTAATCCCTTCTCAAGCTGCTGAATCAAACAGACCATGTATTGGTTGCGGTTGAAATCACCATCCTCACCTTTTGACCGATTTGGGAAAATCAATGGCAACCAAGCTTTTGGGATGAACCCGCGTGGTGGTAAACCCCATTGAATTCGAGAAATTTTGCCCAGTCGCTTGGCAAATGTGATGCCCTCGAGCAGTGATTTAGCGGTGTGCGTCCCGTCAAATGCAATAGTGTCGAACAAAGGACCAATAAACCGAGAGATCACCTTATGGGCGTTCTGCCAGATTTCAACTTCGCTGTCTTCCGCTGCTGTGGTCAATTCAGTGACATTCAGAATTGCCGTTTGCAAGGTTGATTCACTGAACTCTTGGAGGATCAACTTGCGAAGGTTTCGGCTTTGATTATTTGGATCGAGTACCACCCGAACCGCGTCACGCAAAGTTAAAGCGGCTGCGTCCAAATCTTTGAGTGACCTCAATCTCTCACGTTGAATTCGTCTTTGAGCGCGTAAACCCAGCTCGCGCATGAGGACTTCAAACACAATCAAAACTTCATCAACCGCTTGATACTCGAGGTGTCGCATGGTGACCGCCAAGGTTGCCATACAGCGCTCACGACTCTGCAAGCCAAGGATGGCAGCTTTGGTGGACATGCCCATTCGCACCAAAACAGCAAGGCGGTTCTCGGCAATGTCTTCCAGCATCAAGGTTGTCACTTTGAAATCTCGGATTCGAGCCACTCGAGATAACGCGGTCAGGATGGTTCTCGAACTGGCGTGACTCGGTGCTGATCGCAATTGATCGAGAACAGTGCGGTGGTCACCATCTGGGACGAGTAACAACGACTCGAGTTTGCGGCGATAAGTTTTTGATAATCTGGAATAAATTTGTTTGTACAAACGCTGTCGAACCCGTTTGCGAGCGCGACGAATCAAGCGCTGAATAACGCTCGCACCAGGAAGCACAATATTTTGGTCAATCAGGGTTTGAGTCACAAGATCAAACAACACAAATTCGTTTTCTTCTGAAACATTCAAGCGCTCAAGCAGCAAACGACCCACCCTGAGAACAATCGCTCCTTGAAATTCTTTGTAGCCAAGGTGTTCTCGAATGATTCTACGGTGATCGAAACGGCTGTCCCGCATTTCTCGGTACGGTTCGAGGTCTACGATTTCAAAACCCAATTGGGTTCTGACGAATTCAATCGCATTGTTGGGGACTGCTGTTGGGTCGGAAAGAAACGTGCCGAGAAACCGCAAGGTACAAATTTGCAATGCCATACCGAGTTTGGTGTGTGGTAAACGACGTTGTGAAAGCAGCTCGAGGTCAGCTTTGGTCAGTGTAAAATAGGCTTGTAGGTGTTCTGGAAGTGGATTGTCTATGAATATGCCGTACGTGCTCACGTCTATTTGTGCGCTCAGGTCAAATGCGACATCCAAGTCGGTCACGGAGTGAATTGACTCCTTAACCACTATAGGTGGTGTTTGTTCAATTACTTTCGGTTGAGACATGGGACTCCAGGTGAGCTGCAAACCAAAGACAAATGTGGTTGAGCTTTGGTTTAAGGAGAGAAAATTTTTCACGAAAACGATTTTGCAATTCCAGACTCAAATTTGAATCGCGTTTAAGACTCGAAACAGTTGCTGTATTTGAGAACTTGCCGCGAGCATTGAATTTCGACTGACACCTTGCATTAAAATAACAAATATAAGAACGTGTCATACACACCAACCAACACAAAAACCACACCAGCAATCGGGGTCGCAAAACGATGCCAACCGCGCATGGTTTTCAGGGCTTCTTTTCTCGAGTTGTTTGGTACGAGGGCGGCAAGTGTTAAAATTGGCAGGCTCATCCCGACAGCGAAGAGAGCTGGGTAGAACACCCCCAACGGGGTTTGGGCGGCAAGCGGCAGGGTTACTCCAAAGAACAAGAAAAACAGCGTTGGACAAAACGCCAAACTGAATGCCAACCCCAACAGGAACGCTCCAAGAACTCCACCTCGAGCTTCACCAAACGCTTGAACTCGAGCAGCAAACCGATCACCGAGTTGAAATCGAGGGCGGAGAACACCGAGCGTCACCAAACCTGCAATCAGGGTTAGTGGTCCAAAAACCTTCCGAACGCCCGTAAAAAATTCCCCTGGCGCGTAGACCTGCCCCCGAACCAGCAAGACCACCGCGCCACCAACCACGGCGTAAAACAAAACGCGAGCGGCGGTGTAGGCCAAAGCCCGCCTCAATGCGCCACCCTCGTGCTGGTCGCTGGCGATAAAGGCAAGGGTGACCGCCCCCGTCGAGAGTTGACACGGTGCGGTTGCTCCCATCATGCCAAGCAGCAAGGGCGCGAGTGGGTTTGTACCGAGCGCCAAACGAAGATTGTTCAGTGGTGTGCTAATGAGGGCGTACAAACTCCCAGAAATAATGTAGAGCCGATGCGCCAATTGACGCGCTAAGGGATGCAGTGCCGACCAATTTAGGGCAATCAATATCCCAAACACAAACAACACGCCCAACATCATGAATTGTGCTGCTCGAGGTGCGAGGGGCTTCATGGTTTCACCGTCGTTTTGCCCATTATTTTTTGAATGCGCCCATCAAGTTCCTCGAGGTCAAACGGACCGAATTTCTTGTAGACAATGATTCCATCGCGGCGAACGAAAAACGTCTCAGGAATCCCCGTCACACCGTAATCCACGGCGACCTTTCCTTTAGGATCAATCAGATTCGGATACGAAAGTTGGAATTCTTTGACAAACCCTCGAGCATTTTTCGGAATGTCATTGTTGACGATTCCAATGAACAACAAGCCTTTTGCCGCATACTGCTTTTGGGCTGCCTCGAGCAACGGCGCTTCATCACGGCACGGCACACACCATGAAGCCCAGAAGTTCACGATCACAGGTCGCCCACGGAGGCTCGAGAGTGTCAGCGTGCTACCATTCAGCGTTTCGAGACGAAATTCTGGCGCGAGTTTCCCGACAAGCGGACTGGTTTTCTCGTTTGTTGGTTTTAAGAGCGCATATCCAAGCGCTCCGATCAGCAAGAACCATGCGAGAATCGGTAATAATCTGCGGAATCCAACTCGAGGACAACGGGCACTTTCAGGTTCGCTGTTCATGGGCGGGATGCTTCAAGTGCGGGGATGATTTTGTCTTCCCGCTCGAGCGCCTCGAGTCTCGAGCGTAAATCATGAATCTCGAGTGCCCGATCTGCTGGGTTGATGGGTTTTGGAAGCTGTGTGTTTCCGCGTTTCACCGCCCCCATGCCACCCATCATCAAGACCATCGAGAGCGGACATATTGCCATCAGCAAGAACGGCAAGGCTCGCAACGCCGCACTCGGTGAAACCAGGACAACCATTCCAAGCGTAACCACAGCCAGACCAACCAACACCTTTGGGTTGAAACACATTCCGAAGATTTTGAGCATCAGCCTACCGTCCCGTCCAGGTCTTACCCGCATCCAGGCTCGAGAACACCTGCCCTGTGCCTGAAACGGTCATGAGGTGCGCTGAATCTTTTGGATCAATCGCGATCAGCGCAGCCGCTTCACCAGGACCACCGAGTTCTGTCCAGGATTCACCCCCGTTGTCCGAACGAACCACGCCTTTGCTCGAGGAGGCGTAAATCGTGTTGGTCTTTTGATCGACTGCCAATGCCATGCCAACCAGACTCGAGGAATTTGGGATCGCCGCCCAGCTCGCGCCGCCGTCGCTCGAGCGGATCAGACCCTCCATCGTGGCTGCGAAGAGTCTGGGTGGCGTTCCAGCACCGGCAGCGAGCGCCATCGCGCCACCCGTCGCACTGCTGATCGGTTGCCAAGTTTGAGCACCGTCCGTCGAGCGGTACAGACCCTTTCCTGCCAGGTTGGCGTACAGCCAATTGCTGTCTGGACTGACCGCAAAGCCGTGAATGTCCGTGCCGGGCAGGTTGCCAAATCCAGGGTTCGTCCAGGTTTTCCCGCCATCGAGACTTTTTTGAAACACATCGTGCCCCGCAAGGTACAGGACATTCTTTTGGGCAGCCCCCATCCCCATCGCGTCGCCCTGACCGCTCGGGGCGTTCCAGGTTCTTCCACCGTCGCTCGAGATTTGAATGCCACCATGTTGCCCGTACATCACGCGCCGTCAGCGGTGAACAGCAACGAGTGCATGTCACCCTCGAGCTTGCCAAGCACGATGCCCGAGCTTTGTGGTTTGAGAAACACCCACAGGAAAATACCTGTCAGGATCAGCACGGCTGCCACAAGCATCACCAAGATGCTAGAAGCCGATTTGGTTTTTTTGTTTTGCATAGCGTCCATGAAATAACTCCAATCCAACACCAACGCCGTATTCATGGGCTGGCATCACTTCGCACCATCGCGCTTTGAAAATCTCCAACTCGAGCCTGAACAAGTTGAAATAAAAATATGACCATCAGAACTCACACTCAAGCCATGTCTCGAGGGTCAACAGGTAATTGGTTTTTGTCAGGCTTTGGGGGGTGGGTCGAAGATGTTTGTGCCTTGAGAACGCAGGGTTGGGTCAAACGCGAGAAATTCATACGTTTTGGTGAACATGAGGATTCGCAAGGTGTCCGAAGACATGGCAACACTGCCCGGACACGACACAACACAGCAAGAAAGCACAGTGCATACTGGTGGGCAAATTGGTATTGCTTGCGTTTCATGAGCGCTTTGAAGCGCAACTGCATCCATGACAAGCTGCGAACCCACACAAGTATTGTTAAAACCTTGCCCGAGCGGCAACGACCAAGCCAGCATTAAAAACACAGTCAAACACGCGAAAAAGCGCTGCTGAATGGGTCTGTATAATGACCTAACGTTCACGACCCGAGTATAGCAAACACGCACCCCAGGTCTGAGCCTCGAAATTACAGCGCTCATCGTGATGCTCGCAATTCGGGCAAGGAGGGTGTCATTATTGAACCCAAGAGCTTCCACCATCGAGGCTGGAGTACACATGCCCCTTTTTGGACACCGCGTACACCCACTTGGGATTTGCTGGATGCAACGCCACCAACGCCAGTGCATCTGGTGCGTTCAGGATTTCCCAGCTTTCACCACCATCACCGGAGCGCAAGAGCATCCCCCCAGTGGTCGCGGTCATCACCGTGTGGTTGTCAGGATCAACCGCCAGGGCGCTCGGGATCGAATCTTGGGTTCCAGGCAACCACTGCCATTTCAGACCGCCATCACTCGAGCGAAAGATTCCCTGATTTGTCGTGTTGGCATACAGCACCGGTGGATTGCCCTGGGTCGCGGTGATGGTCGTGGCGTTCCGAGTTTCGAGCGTCACCGCCGTCCAATTCAGACCATCGTTGGTTGATCGGTACAAACCGCGTCCAGCCAGATTCGCGTACAGCCAACCGTTCGGTGCGGCGCTGAAACCATGAATATCTGTTCCAGGCAAGTCACCAACACCAGGTTGAAGCCAGGTTTGACCAGCGTCAGAACTGACCTTAAAAAAACCGTGCCCTGCGAGGTACAGCTTGTCTGCGGTCATTCCCATGCCCATCGCGTCACCACCGCCAAGGGCGGCGGCAAAAGTTTTTCCACCGTCGCTCGAGATTTGCACCCCATGGTGCTGACCGTAAAACAAACGCCCGTCGCGTCCAACCATTAAGCTGTGCAGGTCGCCTTTCAGCTGAGCCAAACCAACGGTGGTCACCTCGCCAGAGACCCCCATGTTCATCCCTGCCATACTCGAGGGGCTGCCAGCGGAGGTCGGGTCTGAAGCAGTATTGCCAGGGGCTGCCATGTTCATACCCGCCATGCCCGAGTCGTTACCGGCAGAGGTGGAACCATTGTTTTTCATGGGGTATCCACCGCTGGCAGACATCCCGGGCATTCGTGGGATTAAAGACTGCCAGGCAAAAACACTGATTCCAATGCCAAACACCAGAAAATACAGGGCTGTGAAGTTAAAACGGGATTTCTTTGTGGTTTGATCGCGCTTTGGTTTCAAATCTGGTTTCATTGGTGCTCCTAAATCAACTGTTTTGAAACCGCCTCGAGGGCTTTGATGCCCTGACCAAAGCGAGCCATCGCAGCGCGGTGTTGCTCGAGTTCACCGTATGGCAGGTAACGCACCCCCAAATGGCGTACCTGCGAGAAGGCGGGTCGGGCGAGTTGTTCACGCACTTCCGATTCGCGTTTGTCTGGGGCGACCAGGTATAGACCTTGAACGGTTTGTTCGGGCGCTCCGAGTGCCAGGTCGAGCATCCGAACGATGCCCGAATAGATTGAGGTGCTGTGCTCAACCTCGAACGCTGCCGCCACGCTCAAACCGTCTCGCTCGAGCCACAAAACATCAATCAAACGCACCATGTCCGCGCCTGGCTGACCGCTGATCCAATCGGGCAGGGTCATCAGGCAACCATCGCTGAGTTTGCCTGCGCCGTAACTGCGGTTGCGGTCATTGCTGGCAATCCAGACCTGAAAACCCAGCGCCAAACCGAGATCGCGCAGCCAGCCTTGGATTTCGGTGTGGGTGCGATCTACGTTGTCACTCATCTCGATTGCCTTGAGCAAAACACTGCTTTCACGCACCCGCTCGAGATCGGCTTCCCAGGTGGCTCGAGCAGATTCATCATCACCGGTTGGAGGCGCAAGATACCGCCCACTTCCGATGTCGAACAACAGTCCTGCAATCGCTCCAAGGTCGTTCGAGAGCAAATCGCGGAACTGCACATTGAGCCGTAAAATTCCCTCACGCATCGCCAGGTACTCCGACCACTTGCCAAGCTTGACCTTCGCGCCGGTCAGGGCGTTGTAGCCGTTGACGATTGCCGTGTTGAAGGGCGGCGCGAGTGTGGGATGCAGAAAATAGAGTGGGTTGGCGGCTGCTGGACCCAAGCCCTTGATGCGGTGGGCATCGAGCTGGTGGATCGCGTTCAAGACCTCAGCCTCATGTTGACAGCAGGCGCAGGTGTCCAGGAAATGCGCGAAGGACAGTTGGTTCTCGCGGTTCTCGTAAATATCTGGAATCCGCAATTTTGGCTTCCAGACAAAAGCGTGATCGGCTCCCCGAAACATCTGGCGCTGTTCGGCGATCGAATGCACCACCGTCTCGAGCGACGAGCCTTTGAATTGATTGCCAAAGACCCCGACTTTGATCTCGAGCACCACGGTTTCAAGCCCGCGCCGAATCGAACGAAAGTTCTTCAGGCGCTGATCCCACAAAAACCAGGTGTGGTAGGTGCTGCCAGGATCGGTGCGCCAGCGTTCGATCAAATTTCTCACTTGGTTGGTGTTCACAGGGCTGCCTCGTCGAAGACGTTCATTCTATGCGATCTGGCAGGGCTGGAACAGCCAGCGTGAAGTCATTCGAGGCTCGAGCTTCAATCGTTGACCTGGAGCGTCCCCATCATGCCGCGATCCTCGTGTTCGACCACATGGCAGTGGTAGACCGTCATGCCCGTAAAATCGCGCAGCGGCACGGCAATTCGTACCAGGTCGTTCTTTTTCAGGTTCACCACGTCCTTCCAGGCGCGGTAGGGTTCGGGCTTGCCATTGCGGTCAATGACCTGAAACGGGTAACTGTGCAGGTGAAACGGGTGATCCATGTCGGATTTGTTGTGGAGTTCCCAAATCTCGAGCGTGCCCAGTTTGCCTTGAAAATCCACTCGGTTTGGATCAAATGATTTCTGATTGAGGTAAAATTTGGCTTGCATCATCTGCTCGCTGAACTCGATGCGGCGCGTCACCACCGTCCTGGAGAGGTCAAGTTTTTCAACGGGCAACAGGCTCGAGGGGAGCGCCAGCGGTTTGGGATTGCTTGGGGCGATCACGGTCATCAGGGTCGTGGGTTGGGTCTCGCTCGAGCCTGTCATGCCACCCATTCCCGACATGTTGCCCATGCCTGACATGCCGCCCATCTTCATGATGCCTCGATTGTAGGGCAGGTTTTGCAATTTGAACCTGCCCTCGCTGGTCAACTGCACCAGCACCTCGGCTCGCTCGCCCGGGGCAAGCAGCAGTGACTCAAGCGCCACGGGTTTTTCGATAAAACCGCCATCCGTGGCAATCAAATAAAACGGATGACTCTCGAGTTTTAAGTTGTAATAACGCGCATTGCTGGCGTTGATGATCCTGAGCCGCAAGGTGGCTTTCGCCGCGCGAAGGGTCGGTTTGAACGCGCCGTTGACCAGCATCAAGCTGCCCTCTTGCCCGTTCATCCAGTCCATCATGTCGTGTTCTTTTGGCTTGCCATCCACCAGTGCCAGGTCTTTGAGCACCAGCACCTGCTCTTCGGCATCGCGCAATTCGGGCATCGCATCGAGCGGTCCCGAGACGATCATCGCGCCGACCAGACCCGCCGCCATCTGGGTCGCGACGTTGCCGTGAACGTGCGGGTGATACCAGTAGGTGCCGCTCGAGCCTTTGGGAAGTTCAAACCCGTAGACGTGCGATTCGGCGTTTTTGACCTCGAGCATCGGCTGATCGACCTTCGGTGAGATGTGCAGACCGTGAAGGTGAAGGTTGCTGACCTCTTTGAGGTTGTTGGTGTAGGTCAAACGCACCGTGTCACCCTCGTGCACGCGCAGCACCGATCCTGGCAGGCTCGAGTTGTAGGTCATCAACTGTGCGTTCTTGCCATTGATGTTCAGGTTGGCGGGTGCCGATGTCAGGGTCGCCTCGACCACATTGCCCTGCCTTGTAACCTCAAGGCTTGGGGCTTGGGGAAAAGGGTTGGTCTGGGTGAAGGCTCGAGACAGCACGGGGCTACCGAGTGCCGCCCCGCCGAGTGCCAGAAGTTCTCGACGATTGATTGTGATTGTTTTCGTTGCAGAACTGTTTTTCATGTGTCACCTCGAGTTGTACCCTAACGTCTACGTGTTCAAATTGAATAAAGGCATTTTTCGCGCTCAGGACAATAAATTTTGACACCTGTTAAGTTTGTGTAAAGCCCGAGCCTGCCCTCAGGGCTGAACCACGTAGACGATGCCGCCAGAATGCCCGATCCAAGCCCGCTCGAATTCTGCCCGGTCGTAGACCGTCACGATGTCGCCTGGGGTTTCGGTCTTGCCCGCCGGATCGTTGGTGATCGGATCACCATTTTTGGTAAAACCGCGCAACAACAAGATGTGACCGTTCGAGGTCGGGAGTTTTGCGCCGCGCAGCGTTCCCAATTTCCAATTGATCGAAACCACCAAAGGCAGACCACGGCGAATAAAGGCTTCGGCTTGATTGAGGCTGGCGAGACGATCCACATAGGCTTTCAAGCCTCTGCCGCCCAGATATGCCGTGTTCAGAACCCAGTTGCCACCCCCATCGTAAACCTTGTCCCAGATTGCTGCGACCGCTTTTGGTACGCGCTGTGCCAGGCTTTTGTTGAGCTTCAGTCCCCAATACTCGAGCAGCATGGTGACGGTGGTCGGGGAGCACCAGACCTCACCGCCGCCTTGGTAAATCATCTGTGAACGCACCGGAACGGCGATGTCCACGCCCCAAGCGCGACGGTCTGAGGCTTCTCGGCTGACCTGGTAGGCTGTTTTCGAGTCAAAACTGCTGACCGCCAAACGCCGCAATCTGGGCGTTTGACCTGTGAGTGAAGTATTGAACGTGATCCTGATTTGAACGGCGTTGCCGGCGTCAGTCAATTTCAGGGTATCGGTGTCAAGGCTGCCAGAGGCGTCACGCTCACCTGCAAAAGAACGCCGCTCGAGGCGAGGGTCGCTGGACCACGTTGCAATGCGGTAATATCTTGACCAATGGCTGCCAATTCGCGCCCGGACGGCAATTTCGAGCCAGGTTCCGATGGGTGTGATGGCGTTCCAGGAGATCACGGCACGGTCAAACGGGCGGCGGGCAATCGCTGGGGACTCGAGAATGCCCGAGCGTTGCCCCGCCATCAGCGAGGCATTCAGGGCAACGCCGGTACCGAGTTGAACCCTGAGCAATCTCGCGTTTCGCATGGCGACATTTGACTCGAGTAGGGTCGCAACCTGAGCTTGTGCGGTGATGGGGCTGAAAAGCAGTATCGCAAAAACCAGTAATTTCATGATGACCCCGGTTTCTTCAAACTCTCAATTATATTGCGAACGCGTCAACGTCTGAGTCGTGCACAAAATTGCGTTTGATTGCGATGCCCAACAACCCGAACACCACCGCCGCGATCACCCAATCGCCGAAATGCACAAACGGGGTGATGACATCATTCAAACCGACCCGAGCCGAAAATGCCCCCACCTCCAAACGCGCAAAACGTTGCCTGATATTCCCCAGGGGGTCAATGACCGCCGTGATGCCGTCATTGCCGGCTCGGGCGATCCAACGCCGCGTTTCAATGGCACGAACGCGACCCATCTGAAAGTGCTGTTCCGCTCCGAGGGTTGTTCCAAACCAGGCATCGTTGGAGATGTTCACCAACAGGTTCGCGCCGTTCAGCACCATGCGTCTCGAGATGCCTGGGAAGGTGCTCTCGTAGCAAATATACGTTCCAGCCCTGATCTGACCCAACTCGAGCGGTTTGGACTGCGTACCAGGCGCAGTGCCGCGCAGACCCTCCAAACCCATGCCACGAAAAATCGGTTGGTAGATCAATTGCAGTTCGTCTTGTAGCGGGAAAAATTCGCCGAACGGCACGAGTTTGATCTTGTCAAATCGCCCAGTCACCCGCGTCCCATCCCAGGCGAACGCGCTGTTGAAACGTTGACCGCCAATGTACGGGGCTGCGCCAAAAATTGTCGGTCTTGCAATGCTCTCGAGCGCCGCTCTGGTGTCGGCAACGTCGGGAGGATTTGGAATTGCGCCCTCTGGAAATACGATCAAATCTGGTGTTGCGCCGCGTGCCAGCGCCCCCAGCGTCAGGCGTTTGTACAACTCGAGTTCCGATTGACTGCGCCCCCTGGCTTTTTGCAGCGGACCGATTGATCCCTGCACCAGCAGCACCTCGAGATTTGGGGCGGCTGGCGCTGGACGGGTCAAACCGTACACGGCGCTTAAACCGAGTAGGCTCGAGGCAACCATGAAGGTCACTGGGCGGCGCTTCAGGAGCAATGCCAAGCTACTGGCGCTCAGCGTGACCAAGACACTGAGCAGGTGTATCCCACCCAACTCAGCCACCTGCACCAGGGGTGTTGGTTCGAGCGCATAACCGAGCGTTCCCCAGACAAAAGCCAGCGGTCCCAGACTTCGCAACCATTCGAGGATTACAAAAGATCCCGCCAATGCCAATATCGTGTGGCGTTGTGCCAGCCGGCGCGTGAGTGCCGCCGTCGCGCCCCAAAGACCAGCGAGTGCCAGCACCAAAAAAGGCATCGGCACCGCACCAACCCAGCCGAACAACGCCGCGAACGACTGTGGAAGCCACGCCAGCAAGACCGCGAAGAAGCCGATTCCTGCGCCAAACCCAGTCCAGAAAGCCGATTTTGAATCTCGAGCCTGATCTATGGACCAAAAAATGATCGCCAGAGGCAGCGGTGCAAGCCATGACCAAATCGGTGGGATGAAAAGCCATCCCAGGAACGCACCGCACAGCGAACTGAGCCACCAGATTCCCCACTGCGGACGGGGTTTTGCGCTGGCGCTAAAGATGTTCACCACTTGTTTTTGACTGCCTTTGTGGCTTGCGTTCGAGGATTTTGCAGCCGTGGGTCGCTGGAATGAACCCCAACAATCGCACCCCAAGCCACATAATTGGAATACAAACGGTCGAGGCGCAGCCCACCGTTGTCATAAAGTACGGTTCGGTTCTGCCAGACGCTGATGCCATCCACGGCGCGGTCAATTTGCCGCTGTTGCCCGAGGCGAACACTTGCATCGGCTTGGAAGCGAGGCGCGGGGGCGGGTTTTCGAGAACCAAAAATGGGTCTGGAAATACGCACCCGTCGGTCTGGTTTTGCGCCGAACAAGTCCACACGCATCGTGTAACTTCTCAGATTGAGACTGACCTGGATAAAGATCGGTGCGCCCGTGTCGTTGCCAAACTTCAGATTTTTATACGGGGCGTAGACCGTGGCTTCAAAACCGATACTCGGGCGAAACGTTGGCGTGGCGAGTTCGTAATAGCCGACCCGGTACGAATGAAAATTTCGCTGAACGATTGGCAAACCGCTCAGGTACGCCGCCCGCCAGACGGTGGTGCTGAGCTGGCAGATTCCACCACCGACCTCTTTCACCAGGGTTCCAGTTTTGATGACGTAGCCATCGACAAAACCGCGCTCTGAACTGATGTCGCCGACCGTGAGGTTAAAGTCAAAGACCCCGTTTTTGGGAATGGTGATCCCGTCCACCAGGGCTGACCCAACACGGATGTTTTGCACCCGAAACGGTGCCGAGCCATAAAAAGCACTCTCGCCACCACCGAAATAAGAACGCACACCCTCGGCGTACCACCGCTCAACACTGCGCGTGGGTGGCGTAACCTTGACCACCAGCGGACTCGAGTTTCGCCCTTCGATCAGGGCTTCAAGCAATTTCTCTCTGGTTGCCAACGGATCAACTTCCCAGGCGCTGCGTTGCCCGGCAACCCAACCGTCCCGGGTTTGAACCCAGCGGGCATCCAGTGGTTGACGTGCCAGGCGCAAAAAAATGCTGGTCAGGCTCGGTTCGAGGGCGCTCGAGAGCTTGGTGAAATTGCGGCTGCGTCGCACCGCCTGGGCTGGAAGCGCAAAGTCTTTGTTGACGAGGTTCGTGCGAAGTTCAGCCCCTCGAATCTCCCGTTCAAAGACCCGCAACTCGAGCTTGAACGGCGTTTCCGCCAGTGCAGGGGCGCTTGAAAATGCCATAGCCAGGATCAGCGCCCACGATAGCTGGCGACCATGACCGTGCTGCGCGGCAGAAACGCGCTTGGGTTGAGCACCACAGAGCCGCTTGAACGAATCTCGAAATGCAAGTGTGGTCCGCTCGAGAAACCCGTCGAACCAACCCGAGCGATCACCTGCCCTTGTTGAATTTTTTGCCCGACCCGCACTGTCAGACTCGAGTTGTGCGCGTACCAGTATTCGTGCTGGTCTGTGCCGCGTATGACGACCAAGTTGCCGTAACCAAAGCGGTCCCAGCCTGCCCGAATGACCGTTCCCGAAAGCGCCGCCAGCACCGGCGTCCCCCACGGCGCGGCGATGTCCAGACCCAAATGGGCTTTGCCGTTTAAACCACGCGCCCCAAAACGGGTGGTGATGACACCGCGCAATGGATACAAAACCCGCTCTTGACGGCTCGAGGTTCGGACCACACGAGCCGTTGCATTGGTGGGTGCGGCAAGGCGCAGGGTTTGACCAGGTTGCAGTTGTTCTGATCTGAGGTTGTTCAATCGCTTCAGGGTGGCGACCTGTATTCCGTAACGTTTTGCAATATTCCACAAGGAATCACCCCTTTGTACGGTTAGTTGGTTGGTCTGTGCCAAGACCAGACTGGTCAGGGCGAAGGTGGTCAACAAGCCAGCGAATCGAGAGAGGGTTGATCGGTTTGGTCTGAATCGCAGCATTGATATCTCCAATGTGAGTCAAGGGCTTTTGGTGCGTGATGCTGGTCAATCGTTTGGTCTCATGGTCTTTCAGGGTTTTGACAACCAGTCGGTCACACTGGCTCGGTTCAACTCACCGATTTGTCGCCCTCGCAAAATCCCATTCTTGTCAATCAAAACTGTGGTTGGCAGTCCCATACCGCCAAATTGTTGGAACACCGCCTGGCTCGAGCCGGTGTTGACCCCGTTGAGCCAGATTGGATAGGTCACGCCAAGTTCAGTCACCGCAACTTGCACCCTGTCGGCAGCCTCGCCGACATCAAGTCCGACGATCACCACGTTCTTGTCCTGGTACTCCTTGGCGACCGACTCGAGCATCGGCATTTCATTGCGGCACGGTGGACACCAGGTCGCCCAGAAGTTCAGCACCACGGTTTTTCCGCGCAAACCGTTCAAGCTCACGGTTTTGCCCTCGAGGTTGACCATGCGCACATTGGGGACAGGGTCGCCGATTTTTACTGTTTTTGAGCCGGGCAGGCGCAAGGTTGTGGCTTCAAAGGCGAGCAATGGCATCAGCGCCGCCGTGCCGAACGCCACCATGAAGGATCGCAGATATGTCGGGTGTTGCTCGTAACGCACGTAAGCGTAAATGCTTCCGATGAAAATGCCCGCCCAAGGCGAAAACCCAGGTTGCCAAAGGTAAAAAACACTGGGCAAATTGCTTTGAAAGGCTTTCCAGTTCAGGATCACAAATCCCAACCGCGCCCCAACAAGCCCGGCGATGGTCACACCAAAGACCGCCGCCTCGAGCTTTTTGGCTTCGTCACCGGTCAATTTCGAGAAGCGGACCGCCAACCAACCCGCAAGCAGCAATCCCAGAATCACCGAGGCTCGAACCACGGGGATCAGAAAACCAAAGATTGAGACTGCATCGGGCACCCTCAGCGCTGCCTTTGCTCGAGCTTGTAGCCTGCCGCCACCCAGGCGTTAAAGCCGCCCCGCAACTCGCGCAGGTTGGTGTATCCCATCTTGACCAGTTGCACCGCCGCAATCTGGCTCATGCGTCCACTGCGGCAGTAGATCACAATTTCGGCGTTTTTATTTTTCGGTAAGTTCTTGGCACCCGAGATGTTGTCAAAGGCAATAAACGCGTCCGTGCCAGCAATTTTGCCCTCAAAAGGCGTGTGAACATTGATCAGCACAAAGTCTTTTTTGAGAAGTTGCGTCTTCAAGGCTCGAGGCTCGAGTTGATAATATAAACCGTTTTCGGTTTTGACTGACGTTTTTGGACTTGGATGTGCTGCTGCCACGCTGCTCAGCAACAATATGGCGATCAACAATTGCTTCACAATCACCCCAATAGAACAAGCCTGCCGTAACTTTCAGGCAGGCTGGAGGCTCGAGTTCAGATGTTTTTGGTTTTCAACCAACCCTGAAATTGCTTGATTTCTTTGCCCTGGTTGTCCACCACGTTCTGAGCAAACTTGCGCAACTCTGGGCGCAAAGCGCGTTTGGTCGCGTCTTTGCCCATCGCCACCGCGTGTTGGTGATGCGGAATCATCCCTTCGAGAAAGCTGCGGTCAACGCGCATGGACATATCAGACATTGGTGCCATGCCAGCCATTGAGCTGTCCATCATCGGTTTCATGTCGGCTTTCATCAGCGCCATTTGCTTTGGGTCGGCTTTGGCGTTGTACCAACTGTTCAACCACGTGTTCATCAATTTAATCTCTTTGTCCTGGTCGTTGATGATTTTTTGTGCCGCCGCCTTGACCTCTTTGTCAACACAGCTTTTGACGCACATTTTTGACATTTCCACCGCGCCACGGTGATGTTCGATCATTTGCGACATCCACGCGATGTCGTAGGCTTTGCCTTTTAACTTCGCCAAGGCTTTTGCGCCGGAGTCGCCCATCGCACCCATGTTCATGTCTCCCATGTTCATCTGCGCCACGGCAGATGCAGTCAACGCAGCCATGCCCAAAGTGCCAACAATTCCGAATTTCAAAAGTAATTTCTTCATATGTAATACCTCAAATTAAACAATATCTAGGTTATGTTCAAATTTGATAAAGGTGATATTGGCGTTTAGGACAGATTTTAATCGGCTTTGTTAAGCTTGTGTAAAGCACCGATTTATCCCATACAATGACGTGTGCCCCAAGTTTTGGTGATTGACGATGAACCCAACGTGCGCGAGATTGTGCAGGCGTACCTCGAGCGTGAAGGTTTTGAGGTACACACCGCCAGCACCGGAACTCAAGGTTTGCAGTGCATCGTTGATCTCGAACCGCAACTGATCGTTTTGGATGTGATGCTGCCAGGAATTGACGGGATCGAAATCCTCAAACGGATTCGTCCAGACAACCGCACGCCAGTGCTGTTGTTGACCGCTCGAGGGGATGAGTTTGACCGCGTGTTGGGCTTGGAACTCGGAGCCGACGATTACCTGACCAAGCCGTTCAGCCCGCGCGAGTTGGTGGCTCGGGTCAAAGCGATATTGCGCCGAACTGGATTTGAACCCTCGGCTGAAACCATACGGCACGGAGACTTAAAACTCGATCCGAACACCCGCCGGATTTATCTCGCGGACGTTGAAATCCCCTTGAGTGCGCTCGAGTTTGACTTGCTTCGCGCCTTGCTGGCGCAACCCATGCGGGTGTTCAGTCGCAATGAACTCATCAATGCGGTCTGGGGCAATGGTTTTCCTGGGGTTGACCGTGTGGTGGACGTGCACATTTCAAGTCTGCGGCGCAAACTTGGTGACGATGCCGAACGCCCGCGTTATCTGTCCACGGTGCGCGGCGTGGGCTACCGAATGCTCGAGGCTCGGGCGTGAAGAATCTTGGATTGCGCGGCAAAATTCTGATCTCATTTTTGCTGGTGGTGGTCACGGCAGGTGCCGTCTTGGTGATGACGCTCGAGTTGTCCGCCCCAAGTTTTTACCGCGCTCACGCCGAGGAGATGGCTCGGGCGGTGGGTCAGAATTCTGTCAATGCTGCCGAGAACCATGAGTTGCAACACGATCTCGAGCGAGGATTTAACCAAGCCCTGACGCAATCGTTGCTGATGGCGGCGCTCATCACCATCCCGATAGCGGTTCTGGTCAGTGCGGTGATCTCGAGAAGAATTGTTGCGCCTATCGTCAGTGTCTCTCAAGCCTCGGCACGGATCGCGGCTGGCGGCTATCACGAACGACTGGATGAGGGGAGTCGTGATGAAATCGGAAACCTGACCCAGAATTTTAACCTCATGGCAAAGACCCTCGAGCAAACTGAAGCCCGACGCGTGGAATTGATCGGCACGGTGGCGCATGAACTGCGAACCCCACTCTCGGGCTTGCGTGGTTACACCGAGGGAATGCTTGACGGGGTGTTCAGCATCGAACTCGCCGCGCCAAAAATTGGTCGTGAAGTGGACCGTCTCGAGCGCCTGCTGGATGACCTCTCAAACCTCAGCAGCATCGAAGCCAAAGCCGTCACCATTGTGCTCGAACCCGTCAGGTTAGACCTGGTCGCGCAGGAGGTGTGTAATCAACTCGAAACGCGTTTTGTCCAAAAAGGTCTGGATTTGAGACTCGAGATACAGCCGACCACCATTATTGGGGATGCGGACCGTCTCGCGCAAGTGCTTCACAATTTGCTTTCCAATGCGTTGCGACACACGTACCTCGGTCATGTCACTGTTCGCGTTGTGGTCACAGAACACCTTGCCACGCTTGAGGTTCTCGATACCGGTGAGGGCATTGATGCTCGAGCCTTGCCGCATATTTTCGAGCGTTTCTACCGCGCCGACCCAAGTCGCTCGAGGGGCAACGATGACAGCGTTGGGGCGGGTGTGGGGTTGACGGTTGCCAAGCACTTGGTTGAGGCAATGGGTGGCAAACTGCGGGTTAAAAGTCAGCTTGGTGTAGGATCTGGATTTCACGCCAGTTTTGAAAAGGTTCGCAAAATGGTTTAACCGCGTCATCGGTCTTTGGAAAATGTTGGCGGCTTCTCGAGCGTTGCGTTGCTGGGAGCAAGCATTGTTTGTATCACGATCAACAACGCCAGCCCAACCATTCCCCCGATCATAAAGTTGCGACTGGCAAAACTTGAGCCGAGCCAACCCGCCAGAGGATACGCCAGCGCCCACCACAAATGACTCCAAGCGAAATGAGCGCCATACACCCGCCCTTGAACCTCGAGCGGCGTGCGGTCAGCGATCAAGGCTTGGGTGGGTAGGTTGACCCAGTTCTGTCCCGCCCCAGCCAGCAACCAAAGTCCCAGAAGTGGCATGACCCCGACAAAATTCGCGGGCAGCACCGCCAGGGTGGTCACAAGCGCCCCAAACAGTGCAAAACGGGTGCGGGGCAGGCGTTTCTCGAGCGCCCCAACTGCCAGTGCCGCCAGTGTCGCGCCCACCCCAAAAGCCGCCATCACCCAACCGTACTCGAGGTTGCCAAGCCCCAGACCGCCCTTCACCAGTCCAACCGTGTTGACCAGCACAAGCGCCCCAGCGACCGATGCGACAAGCTCGAGCAGCAGTGCGTAGCGAATGCTTGCGTCTTTCCACAAACGAATTGTGCCGTCCTGAATGTCTTTCCAAGTGGTGGCGCTCGAGGTTTCGGATGGTGCTCGAGTGGCATTGAGGGAACGCGGTAAGGTCAGGATGAGAATACCGGAAATCAGAAATGTTATTGCGTCCAAAAAGAAGATTGAACGTGTACCCAAGAACGCGGCGACCCCACCGGCAATGCCTGGTCCGAGGACACCAAGCACTTCATACGTTGCGCCTGAAAGTGAAATGGCTTGTCCGTAATCATCTTTGCCCGTGACCAGCGGAATTGTTGCCTGGTAGGTCGGTGTGAAAAACGCGGTGAGTGCGTTTAAGGCGAACATCAAGACGTATACCTGCCAAGCTTGTGTGACAAATGGCATCAAACCGATCACAACCATCCGTCCGAGGTCGCTCGAGACGAGAATCAACTTGCGGTCAAGGCGGTCTGCCAGTGCCCCAGCGAGCGGTGAGAGGATCACAAACGCAGTCACTCGAAGCGTTAAGGCTGCACCCAGAATGATACTCGAGTTTGCACCAGCGAGTTCATACGCCAGCAATGCCAGTCCGACCCAGGTCAGTGCATCGCCAAGCAGACTGGTGGCTTGTGAGATGTAGAGTCGCGCAAAAGTCGGGTTGCGTAAACTCCGAAACGGTGCGAAAACGCTGGTCATGACCTCACCTCGAGCCTGGAGTTGATTTTGAGTTGGATTTTTTGTGGTCAGGTAGTCCCAGACGCTCATGTTCCGCATGAGAAAATGCCTGATGTGCCAGATCACCGACGTGGGCATCACTGAGGCGGTAGTAGATGTGCGTGGTTTCACGGCGGGTCAGAACCAGTTTGGCAGCCCGCAGGATCGCCAGGTGTCTCGAGACGGTACTTTGTTGCGCCTCGAGCAATTCGACCAGATCGTTGACACTTCGTTCAGACTGGGTGAGGATCAGCACGATCCGGGCACGGGTTGGGTCTGCCAGGGCTTTGAAGGTTTCAACCATCGCCGCCAGGCTTTCAGGATTTTGAGCTGGTGGAACGACATGCTCTTTCATGGACAATTGCCTCTCGAGCCTCAAGCACTTATTTTTTAAGCCGATTCAGTTGATTTTGGCATGATGCGAACAGTCAACAACTTCACAGAGTTCAAAAATACCAGAATGTCAGGTCCAAGATGGATGATCGCCGCTTCAATTGGACCGATCAGGCGCAACAATGCGGCGGTAATACCAAGGATGTGAACCACGCCAACCCCAACGAACAGGTTCTCCTGAATGGTGCGGTAAGCGCGACGGGCGATGGCTCGGGCTTCAGTGATCTTGGCAATGTCATCGGTCATCAACGCCACATCAGCCGCCTCGAGTGCCGCCTGGGTTCCTGCCGCCCCCATGGCAATACCGACCTCGGCAACGGCAAGCGCGGGGGCGTCATTGATGCCGTCACCGACCATCGCCACCTTGAAACCCTGGGCTTGAAGCTTGCGAATGATCTCGAGTTTCGCATCGGGCAGGAGGTCGGCAAAAACTTCGTCCATGCCAAGTTCGGCTCCGATCCGTTGTCCGATGGCCGCATGATCGCCGGTCAACATCACCACACGTTTGATGCCGCTCGCTTTCAGCGCCGCAATGGCGGCTTTCGCACCGGGTCTGAGGGTATCCGCCAGGTGCAGAACACCAAGCGCCCGACCGTCCGATGCGATGTAGACCACCGTCTGGTCTTTGCGTTCACCCAGAGAGGTTTCAGGGATGCCGTTCTCGGTCAGAAACGCCGCATTGCCCGCCAGAAACACCCGATTCTCGAGGGTGACACGCACGCCACGCCCTGCAATGACCTCGAAATCTGTGGGTTCGGGGATTTCGATGCCTTTGGCAAGGACAGCATCCACCACGGCTTTGGCGAGCGGGTGGCTGGAACGGCGTTCAATGCCCGCCGCGAGACGCAAAAGTTCTGCTTCGCTGATGGTTTGGTCGAGGCGTTCGATTCGTGAAACCTCGGGTCGCCCAAACGTCAGCGTTCCGGTTTTATCAAAGGCGATCAGGTCAACTTTGGCAAGTTGTTCGAGGTGAATCCCGCCCTTGACCAGAATGCCAGCCCGCGCCGCCCGAGCGATAGCTGCGATCATCACCAGCGGCGTTGCCAGCCCAAGTTCGGCAGGGGATGTGAAAATCAGCAGGGTGACGATCAAACGAATGTCACGGGTGACGAGGTAAACCACCAACAGAAAGACGAACACGACCGGAATCAGGATGCCTGCCACGCGGTCGGCGAGTTTCTGAACGGGCGCTTGCTGCTCGTCTGCCTGTTCCACCAGGGCGATGATTCTCGAGTACGTTGTGTCGCCGCCCACCTTCTGGGTTTCCACATCGAGCGCACCGAGGGAAACCACAGTTCCCGCAAAAACGGGTGTGCCAGGAACCTTCTCAACTGGGATGCTCTCGCCGGTGATCGGGGCTTGGTTCACCGAGGCATCCCCACCGCGCACAATGCCGTCAACTGGGATTTTTTCGCCAGCCCGAACGATCACCACATCACCCACGTTGATCTCGCTCAATGCCAGGCTGATTTCGTTGCCGTTGCGTCTGACCAGTGCCGTTTGCGGCACCGAACCAATCAAGGCTTTGATCGAGGCTCGAGCGCGGTCGGTGTTAAGGTCAGCGATGAATTCGGCAATCAAAATAATCACCAGCAAGACCGAACCTGCCACGTACTCACCGCCGAGCATGGCGATGCTGGTGGCAACGGTGACAAAGATTTCGGTGCCGATCTTACGTTCGTGAATCAGATCGAGCAAGCCGATTTTCACCAGCGGATACAAACCGAACGCCAGGGCAAGCAGAAGCACTGGCAAGGGAAGGATGCCTCTCGAGTAGAGGAAGATCATCAACGCAGTGATGACGATTCGAGCGACTTCGATCCAGCGCTCGCGGGTCATCAAGTCAAGAAGGGCATTCGAGGGGGCTGGATTGATTGTCGGTGTGGACATGGAAACCTTTCACAACAAGTATATCCGTTTATCTCAATATACACATATTAAGCTGGGACTGCAACAACCCAACTTCACTTAAGTTTCTCAAACCAGAACAGGACGTTCGAGATACCCCTCAATGTGGTCGAAACGATTCGGTAGTGTCAATATCTTGAAACCAGTGCCAATTATCGTAGATGAAACACGTTAGGCTTCTACTCGAGCGTTGGTGACTGTTTTTAAAGATCATTTCTTCAGTATCAACTGCCCCGCGACCAGAACAAGCAGCAGCGCCAACCCACGCCTGAGTGTGACCTCTGGAAGACTCAGGGCGAGTCTCGAGCCAAGGTATGTACCGGCCAGCATTCCAAGTGCTAGCAAGAGTGCGATTGGAAGCTTGACTGCTCCAAGGCGGGAGTAGGTCAGCACGCCAAGCAAGCCAACGGGAAGCAGCAATGCCGCGAGCGAAGTTCCTGTTGCCTCGCGTTGGGTCAAGCCAACCAAGACCAGCAATCCAGGCACGACGATGACCCCTCCGCCAATGCCATAAACACCCGAGAGCAGTCCTGCAACCAAGCCGATCAACCCAGAAATCACCAAGCTCACAGATTCACCGCGAGCGTTTTGACTCCGTATTCAACACCGAGCATATTCCAAACCTACTTGTTTTATGTCATGACTTTGTACATTTTAGTTGGCTGTTTTGTGTTCGTCGTTTACAGCATTGACGATGCGTTCTCGTACTTCTATTGAGTATGATTTTACAGCTTTAAAACTGTACGCTCAACCATTCAAAATGTTAACGCAAATGAAGTACAAATCGTTGCTGATGATTACAAAAATAGTTCAGGATTATGGTGGCGATTGAGGCACGGCTTCCCCCATATCGTTGAGGACTTGAGGCGAGCACAGTTTGAGGAAGGGGATGCTGATACCATTTTGGCACACTATTATGGTTCGTACCGAGATTTGTATTTTCGTCCCACCGCTCAATTTAATCTCACGTCGAATTCACACTGGCTCACTACAGTTGCCCTTGGAGGTCACAATCATGATGCACAGTGAATCAATGCACAACGATGCAATGCAGCACGCACAAATGGACGGGGCAATTCGGATTTGTCTGGACTGTCACTCGACCTGTGAGCACACCATTCAACATTGTCTCGAGAAGGGCGCAATGCACGCCGCAGCCATTCACATTGGAGCAATGCGCGATTGTGCGCAGCTCTGCATCACCTGCGCCGATTTCATGTCGCGCAGCTCGAGCCTGCACGCGGGGGTCTGTAAGCTCTGTGCCGATGCCTGCGAGGCGTGTATTGAAAGTTGCAAGACCATGAACGACGACGCGCACATGCAGGCATGTATCGATGCCTGCCAGGCTTGTGCGGATTCTTGCCGTGCCATGTCGCAGATGAATTGACGAGAAAAGTGCTGAGCCAGATGACTGCTGTTCTGGCTCAGAAACTCCAGCGATTCACCCGAACACAAAGCGGTCTTATTGGCAATTGAAAAACAGTTTAGACAAGCAGGTCAAAACGATAACTTTCGTCCAATCACGATGGCAGTACGTTGAATAAAATGCCATTCCCCGTCTGCATCGCACCAGGGTTGAAGGCTCGCGTGGTCAAGCTCAGCATGTTCAGTCAACAATTTCTGAACGATCTCTGCCTGCATTTTTGGCGTGTGGGCAACGCTGAGCCAGGTATTTAACGATTGGACCACCTCGCCCGAGCTGACGTGTTCGATCTCGAGCTTTAAATCGGTGAACATTCCAAGTAGCTCAGGCAGTGGGTACGCCCTGGCATGTGACGGATCGCGCAGCCGCTCGAGGTGGTTGTGAAACGCGCCGCGCTCGCTCAGATTGCTCGCCACCAAGTCCTCGATGACGATGCGCCCGCTTGGGCGACAGACCCGGGTCATCTCAGCAACGACCGCTGGTACATCCATGAAATGATGCAGACCAAAGCGGCACACCACCACATCAAATGCGCCATCTGCGAAATGGAGGTCGGCGGCATCCGCGATCTCAAACCGTACATTTGACGCACCCTCTGCCTGACGCTGGCGTTCAGCCACAACGAGCGGTGCTTCGGTCAGATCAACGCCAACGACCTCATGGGCATGTCGAGCCAGCGCCAGTGCGACCAATCCAGGTCCTGTCGCCACCTCGAGTAGGCGGTTGGTGGCCTTCGCATCGACCAACCGAACAAGTCGCTCGAGTCTGTCACGGTCGGTCACGACTGGTGCTTGAGCATAATTTTCAGCCTGTCGGGTGAACGACTCACGGACAAGCATGTTGTGTTTTTCAGGCTCTTTCATGCTTTTGATTGTATTCCCGTTCTTGGAGTGGGTTCCTTAAACGCTGACTGTCGTCTGTGGCAACGTTCTAAAACGCATTCCATTCAACAACAGTGCATTGAACGTGACAATCACCGTTGAGGCGCTCATCAGCAACGCCGCCCATTCGGGACGCAACAAGATTCCCAAAGACGGATACAACACGCCCGCCGCCACCGGAATCGCCAGCAGGTTGTAAATGGCTGCCCAAAATAAATTCTGCATGATCTTGCCGCGCACCGCTCGAGCCAGTTGAATTGCCACCGCCACCGCCGCAGGGTCGCTTTTCATCAAGACCACATCGGCAGTTTCGACTGCCACGTCCGTCCCCGCCCCAATGGCAATGCCAACACTCGCCTCTGCCAGAGCCGGTGCATCGTTCACGCCGTCACCGACCATTGCCACCTTGCGCCCCTCGAGTTGCAAAGCTTTGACTTTGGCGGCTTTGTCCTCGGGCAGCACATCCGCGATTACCGTGTCCATCCCCAGTTGTTTGGCGACAGCGCCAGCGGTTGTTGCGTTATCACCAGTCAGCATCACGGTTTTCACGCCGAGCGCTTGCAATGCTTTCACCGCCGTTAATGCCGATGGGCGAATAACATCAGCCACGGCAATCACCCCGAGCAGCTTGCCGTCTCGAGCCACGTACATGGCGGTCTGAGCCTCCTCCGAAAATCGTCTCGTCTGAGCCTCGAGCGCACTGAAATCTACTTTTTCTCGAGCCATCAGTTTGGCGTTGCCGATCAAGATGCTCGTTCCGCTCACGCTGGCAACCACGCCAAGTCCTGGGACGGAATCAAACTTTTCAGGGGTCAGAACCTTCAAGCCGCGCTTGACCGCCTCGCGCACAATCGCTTCCGCCAGCGGGTGTTGCGATGGTTGATCGGCGCTGGCGGCTGCCAGAAGCAAATCGTTTGGTTCTGTTGCGTAAGCTGTGGCGATCCCATTCACGGCGGGCTTACCTTCGGTCAGTGTGCCAGTCTTGTCAAAAATAACGGTGTCCACACCTGCGGTCAGCTCGAGTGCGGTGGCGTTCTTGAACAGCACGCCCTCCCTCGCCGCCCGTCCAACCCCCACGGTAATCGCGGTTGGGGTGGCGAGTGCCAAGGCATCCGGACAGGCAATCACGATGGCACTGACTGCGGCAGCCAGCGCAAAGATCACGCCTTGAGTGCTGAACAGCGTCCATGCCAGAAAGGTCAAGATGCCCGCGCCAATGGCGACAAACACCAGGTACTTGCCTGCGGTGTCCGCCAGTTGCTGGGCTGGAGCTTTGCTCGCCTGGGCGTTCTGCACCATCTGCACGATTCTCGAGAGGGCGGTGTCCGCGCCGATGGCGGTGGTCTTAAAATGAAACGCGCCTGTTTGGTTGACCGTGCCGCCCGTGACTTTTGCGCCCGTGGTTTTCTCGACTGGAATCGGCTCTCCAGAAATCATGCTCTCGTCCACGTAACTCGAGCCACCGACCACCTCACCGTCTACTGGAACGCGGTCGCCTGGTTTGACAACAATCTCGTCACCGACGACCACCTGCTCGAGCGGCACTTCAAGTTCTTGACCGTTTCGCAAGACTCGAGCCGTGGCGGGCGCAAGTTTTAAGAGCGCTTCAACCGCGCGACCCGTCGCAAACCTCGAACGCATCTCGAGCCAGTGACCGAGCAATGAGAGCGTGGTCAGCATGGCGGCAGCCTCGAAGAAAACGTCCTCGGAGCGCAAGATCAGCGTGGCGAACACTGAGAAAATATAGGAAACGAGAATGCCCAGTGCGATCAGGGTCATCATGGTCGCCTCGCCGAGCTTCAAGGAACGCCAGGCGCTCGAGAGGAACGGATAGCCGCCCCAGAAGACGACGGGGGTACTTAAAACCAGTCCCCAAATTCCCATTGAGATGCCAAAAGGCGGCATGGACGGCAAGCCGAGCGCCGCACCGATAGGGGAGAAAATAACAATCGGCAATGTCAACACCAGCGAGATCAGAAAACGTCTGAACATGTCGTCTGGTGAGCCGTGACCGGCGTGCTCACCGTGATCCATTTTCGAGTGGTCTACATCGGCATTTGCAGGCTGGTGGCTCGAGTGATTCATGCCAGGCATTTTGGAATGATCCATGCCTGCCATGCTCGAGTGATCCATTTTACCGGTTGGTACTACCGTTTTCGGTAATTCGACTCCATCTTGACTTGTGGCTGGAATCGAGGTGTGATTTAGGCTCGAGTGATCCATGCCGGGCATTTTGGAATGATCCATCGCAGGCATTGGCACTGATGTGGTTGGTGTTGTTTGTGTATGATCGTGCTGGCTGTGATCGTGATCCGCCATGCTCGGATGACCGGGTTGTGCTTGCGAATCTTTGCAGTCCTGGCAAACGCACAAGTAACCGTCTGTCTTGATGTGAGCCTCGAGCTTTTGCGGCGTTGTGACTGAAACTTCATAACTGAGGTTCGCCACAGCTCGGGTACGATCGAGGTGAACGTTGGTCACACCCTCAAGTTTTGCTAAGCGCCTCTCGAGACTGGCTTGATCGCTGCCGTTGTGACAGTTTTTGAATGCCACCTCGAGTACCGCCGTGTTTGAGACGGAACCGACTGTCTGACGCGAATGTTCAAGCATAAGGTCACTCTTTCAGAGTTTTGTTCAGTTTGGATAAAGCTCGCCCGAATGACTCAATGACCCTGCCGCAAACCCGTCGCCAACTTGCCCAGCAGTTCCTCGCCGTGTTCAAACCCAGGACGCAAAAACACCATGCCAAAGGTCTTCCAATCCTGTACCGCCGCGACCTCGGTGTTGTCTTGCGCGAGTTTGAGGTGTGGGTACGCGCCGTACTCGACGTAACAACCAAACTCGAGCGCGATGGCTTCAAGCGTCTGGAGGTTTTCGCCATTCCAAGTAATTGTGTAAGGCAGCGCAAAGCAGGGTTTGCCGCACGAACCGCCCAGACCAATCAGGGGCAGCCCGCCCACCGTTGGGTAGTCAGCTCGAACCTTGCTGCGCTCGAGAAACGCCGCACGGTCACGCAAGAGTGTTTTATCGGCAATTTTTTGAGCCATGACCCACGCACCAACTGGAACTTTTGCCATAAAGTCTCCTATTAAACCTTCAACAAACGCGGTTGCACTAAACCTGTGACTCGCTCCAAGACTGGTGCCTTAAAGCCACGAAGTCGCAGTGCGTTGGTCAGCACAAAAACGCTCGAGAAACCCATTGCCGCGCCCGCCAGAACGGGGCTGAGCAGCCAGCCGAAAATGGGGTACAACGCACCCGCCGCCACTGGAATCAGCACGACGTTGTAGGCAAAAGCCCAGAACAAATTCAGTTTGATGTTTGAAATAACTGCTCGAGAGAGTGCCAGCGCATTTGGCACGCCGCGCAGATCGCCGGACATCAAAATCACATCGGCGGTCTCGATGGCGACATCCGTGCCCGTGCCGATTGCCAGACCCACATCGGCTTGCGCCAGCGCGGGTGCGTCGTTGATGCCATCGCCGACGAAAGCAACTTTTCTTCCACCCGTTTGAAGCTGCTTGATCGCTTGCGCTTTCCCGTCGGGTAGGACTTCGGCAAGAACCTCGTCAATGCCGAGTTGTGCCGCAATGGCTCGAGCGGTGCGTTGATTGTCGCCCGTGATCATGACCACCTTGATGCCCATGTGCTGCAATGCCTCGAGCGCCAACTTTGAGCCGTCCTTGATTGGGTCTGCCACCGCAAGAATCGCGCTGAGTTTGCCATCAATTGCGGCATACAGTGGTGATTTCCCTTGATCGCCAAGTCGTGCCGCATCGCTCGAGAATCCGTCAATGTTCAAATCCAACGCAGTCATAAAGCGGTCTGCACCGACTTGCACCAGTTTGTCTGACACCCGAGCCGAAACGCCGTAGCCGGGTTTTGCAAGAAAATCTCGAGCTTTCTCGAGCACCAATCCTTGCGTTTTTGCGGCGTTGACGATGGCTTGCGCCATTGGGTGTTCGCTGAGGTTTTCTACACTGGCAATCAAGCGGAGCAAGTCCGAATCTGCGAAGTCGCTCGGGTTGATAAAATCCGTCAGTTCGGGCTTTCCTTTGGTCAGCGTGCCCGTTTTGTCCAGGGCAATGGTTTGAACACCCTGCAATGCCTCGAGCGCGTCGCCTTTGCGAAACAACACGCCCATTTCGGCGGCTTTGCCCGTACCAACCATGATGCTGGTCGGGGTTGCCAGACCCATCGCGCAAGGGCAGGCGATAATCAGCACGGCAACGGTGTTGACAACGGCGAAACTCATGGCACTCGAGCCACCAAAAATCATCCACAGCACAAACGTGACACTGGCGATCCCCAGAACAATCGGTGTGAAAACAGCCACGACCCGGTCTGCCAGCCCTTGAATCGGCGGTTTGCTGCCCTGGGCGGTTTCAACCAGTTTGATGATCTGCGCCAGGACCGTATCCGCACCGACCGCTGTGGCTTGGAAGGTCAGCGCACCCGTGCCGTTCAGGGTGCTCCCCACCACACTCGAGCCAGCATTCTTGCTGACGGGAATGGATTCGCCCGTAATCATGCTTTCATCGACAAAACTCGAGCCTGAGATCACAGTGCCGTCCACAGGGATTTTTTCACCAGGACGGACGCTGACCAGATCATTTGCCAGCACTTCATCAAGGGGTAACTCGAGTTCAACACCATTTCGTACCACCCGAGCGGTTTTGGCTTGCAGGTTGACCAGTTTTTTCATGGCTTGACTGGTACGACCTTTGGCAATAGCTTCGAGGTATTTTCCCAGTAAAATCAGGGCGATCACCACACCTGCCGCCTCAAAATAAACGGAGCGTCCATTTTCGGGGATCAACCCAGGAACAAACGTCTCGAGCAACACAACCGCAGTGCTGTACCAGAAGGCGGCACTCGTGCCGAGCATGACCAGGCTGTTCATGTCAGGGCTTCCAGAAAACAAGGCTTTCCAGCCGTGGGTCAAGAAACGTCTGCCAGGACCAAAGTACACGGGTGCAGCCAGTGCCAGCATCAGCCAATCCCAAACCCGTGCGGGGGCCAGACTTTGCAAGAACATCATGGCAGGCATCCAGAGCATGGGAATCATGGCGAGCAGCAAGAGCGGCACGCCAAACGCTGTGGCAAAGATCAGATCCCGTTTCAAAACGGCAATCTCTGCCTCTCGAGCTTCACGTTCGACATCTGAACGGTCTTTGCCAACCTGCGCTTTGAGCACGTCATAACCAGCTTCTCGAATCGCGGTTTTGAACTGGGTTTGGCTGGCACTGCCTGGAATGTATTGAATGCTGGCTCGTTCGGTGGCAAGGTTGACCGATGCGTTTACCACGCCAGGAACTTTTGAAAGAGCCTTTTCGACTCGCGTCACACAGGCGGCACAAGTCATGCCCGTGATACCCATCTCGAGATTGGCAACCCGTGGTTCGTAACCAATTTCGTGAATGGATTCAAGAATCGCGCTTGGCGAGGTCGCTTTGGGATCGTAATTGACAACTGCGCGTTCGGTGGCAAGGTTGACGCTTGCGCTTTCAACACCCTCGAGTTTCTTCAAGCCGCGCTCGACCCGTCCAACGCAGGCGGCGCAGGTCATGCCGCCAACACCAATCTCGAGGGTTGTTTGGGTGTGTGGTTGATTGGAGGTTTGATTCATCGGTTGCTCCTTATCCCCTATGGGGGATTGATTCATAATGTAGCCTACTCAGATTTGGATGATACGTCAAGCCATCGAAACGACAACAGCACTTGGACACACCATTTGAAGGCATGAAGTCCTGCTTTACCTCTCTTACAGGTATTTCCTAAGCTTCAAGACAGACGACAGCCTAGGCGGACGCCCCTAAGTCCACTTGACGGGATGGCTGTCCAGGAGTATCATTTTGTCAATACCCCCATGAGGGGATAAACCAAGAGGAGGCAACCTATGAATATTGAATTGAAAGTCAGCGGGATGACCTGTGGACACTGTGAAACCGCAGTCAGCAAAGCCTTAAAAGGCATTGAAGGCGTGCAAAGCGTTCAGGTTGACCTCAAAAACGGAACTGCCAAAGTAGAAGGTCAAAATGTCAGTCCCAATGCGCTGATTGCGGCTGTGATTGACGAAGGCTATGGCGCAACTGTTGCAGGCGCTTGATGAAAAAAGCGATCAAAGTTGAACATGGCGAATCATCCTTGATTGAACTCGAACGTGCCGAAACAACTTTATGTATGCCGTCCGAGTCGCGCAAACGGGCGATTCGCCGCCTCGCCATTGCCAAAGGACATCTCGAGAGCATCCAAAGAATGCTCGAGAATCCGCATGTCTACTGCGTGGATGTGCTACGTCAAATCAAAGCGGTTCAGGGCGCACTTGAAGGAGCAGGTGATGTCGTCCTGCGAGGGCATCTCGAGATGCACGTCGCCACGGCGGCATTGCGCGGTGATACGACTGAGATGGTGGATGAAGTTATGGAAGCGATACGTCTTCGATAAACTTGATGGGTCGCTTCCACCCGTCAAAGCTCGTTGGTCTCAAAGCCACTGAATTCGATGCAACTCGGTTTAACTTGCGAAAACCCCAGAATTGAACTTGGGCATGGTTTTTAACCCGTATTTGTCGTAAATCTTTGTCTACTCCCAACCACACAACTTAAGGCTATGCGGTAAGCTAATTGTGAGACCTGGGCTGATAACGAATCCAAAATAGACTTGCTGCGTTTTGAATACCTTTCAAAGACCATTGAAAAG
Source organism: Deinococcales bacterium (assembly GCA_025352125.1). Taxonomy (GTDB): domain Bacteria; phylum Deinococcota; class Deinococci; order Deinococcales; family JAAFIG01; genus JANXTZ01. The sequence continues at coordinate 31,859 of JANXTZ010000042.1, forward strand.
GTCATCAGGAATGAGTGCCTGGTACGAAATTGACAAACTCGATGCCGAACCAAAAGATGTTGGTCTTTTGGTGCCAGAATTAGCAACGATTTGAGGAATTTTAAGCCATGATGTTCCAGAAATACTTTGGCAGAATTTCGATCACTTGCTAAAAATAGGAACATTAAAAGCAGGCATTTCAATTTCTAAACCTAATAACTCTAAAAACTGAGAACTATTGAAATCGATTTGACCACTCGCGTTGCATTCAGAATTAAGCGCATGTGTTGTCGTATTCGGGTACAATCATTCGCGCAAAGGCTGATTTTCGTCAAGATCAATCTCTGTTTCTTCGCTCTCGAGAATCACCTTTCGTCTGGCGGGTCGAACCCAGTTTTTCCAGCGATCAGGAAGCACCAAACTCACCAACTGAAGCACATCGGCGATCAATTCATCACCCTCGAGTCTTCCAGACATATGTACAAATAACGCATCCTCAACTGCGTTCATTTGCTCGAGTGTTGCTCTAGCACTGACCGCAAAAGGTTCGGCTCTGGAGCGCTCCGGGAATATGCGAATGACTGCATTCCCAGTCGCACGATCCAACATGATGACTTTCCCCGAAGCGCTCCAGAAACTACCTTCGTGAACCTCTGGGTTAATCGTCCTCAACCGTCGTAACGTAACAAAATTGGTTAATTTGCCACTCGAGTTGGTTCGAAAGTAAAGGGTTGACCGCCAAGTTCCGTTCAGGTCGCCAAGTCGAAGAAGTTCGGGGTTCACATCCGCTCGACGCAAGGTGCCGTCTGAGAACTTGAGAATCATTCGGGTGCCACTTCCGGGGTCGCGGACGGTGACATTCTCGAGCATGAAAGCATGAAAGCGTTCTGGGAAAGATATGCTCGGACTTGTTGATGTGATCGTTGGGATGATGTTTTCTGGGGTTGATTTCAAGGTAATTCTCCTTTCAATGGCTCGTCCAAACCGAACATGTAATTTCACCCGCTCAGTACGGCATTATTCCGATGGGATCGGGAATGCTCGCGCGCTGCGGGTGAAGGGTGTTTCGGAAGGGTTGAGTTGTACCGCTTTGGGGCGGGTTTGAAGGAGTCTACCTTATTTCTACAAATTGTAGAAGAGTTTTTGATTGTGTTTTCGTAGGGTCACGGATGTGACGCGTTCGCAACAAGCCCTCAAACAAAAAACGGGCAAGCAAAATGTTGTCGGAGAGCGCATTAGAATTGCACGACAACAACAAATCCCGCCCTGGACAATGGAACGCTTAAGTGAAATGCTCGAGGAACACGAGGGTCTGGAAATCAGCATCTCGACCATTGGACGGATTGAATCGGGTAATCGAAGCGTCTATGACTATGAAGTTGTTGCCTTGGCTCGAGTTTTCAAAATTGATCTTAAATGGTTGCTCAATTGTTGATGTGGAATTGAATCACTTGATACTCGCTTCCTATTACTTAGCTCTGCATTTGTAACTCCATTAGAGGAATAATTACGTACTAGACGGTGTATCAAATGATTCTATCGTACTAGACGATTTAATTTTGAATTAACGTGTGTATAACAGTTCGATTCTTCACTAATCCGATTTTCGGTTTTTACTTTACCGTTGCCCCGTTTAATACTTTTTGGGTCGCTCGAGTTAAACGTTACTGGAATAAACGCAATCCCGTTTTGCATGGGCGCATTCCCAATGTTGGTCACGCCTTGGGTTGCCGCGTCGGGTTGGAAGGTCACGCTCGAGAAATTGATACCCATTGTCTTTGCGGCTTCGTCAACGGCTAAAACTGGGAATCGGGTGGTGAAGTTTTCGACTCCTGTTTCTGGGGAGTAAAACGCTGCCATGCGACCATTCGCCAGCGTAGCGACAGGTTCGCTTAAATCCCAGTATGGGAAGTTGCCGTCGTTGTTTTGATCCCAACTCGAGGCGAAAGTGAGGGAAGCCGTTTGGAAACCTGCAATGATATGAATTTTAACGGATAGCTCGAGTTTCTTACGGGTTTCTGGTTTACCTTTGGTGTACCCTTCAACTCGAAATTCGATGTTCAAACCAGCTCTTAACGCTGTCGCGGGTGGTACGAACGTAATGTGTTCCGTTTCCTTATCAAGCGGATCTTGAATCAGGTTAAACGT
>JANXTZ010000022.1 GCA_025352125.1 Deinococcales bacterium
GGAGTTGCGTTCTGCGCTGAGTTTTTCGATCATGGCGTGTTGTTCGGCGCGTTTATCATGGTTGGTTTGGAGTGTGCTGTAGAAGTTGCAGGTTTTGCAATGAAATTTTTGCTGTCCGTCTTTGGTGCGTCCGTTTTTGCGCAGGTGGGTGCTTTGGCAGCGTCGGCAGGTCAGGGGGATCATGAGTTCAGTCTATCAGTTAGATGTGGACACTACCCGGCTGTTAACTCCATTGAACAATCACCTCCGTTATGGGTTGATACACGATCAAAGCCAATTTGTGAAATTCGACAGCCTCTTGGGTGAATGGGAGTTGGAAAAAAGTTTCAAACGTGTCTCGAGGAACAGCCAAAAACAATTTTCGAAACGGGTCAGATTGCTCGAGTGCTCATCGGTAGTTGAGGTATTACCCCAGTGCCGTCTGAAACTCACTGAGGGCAGAACCACTGGCGAAACTTTTGATTTCCACGGCAATGCGTTCTTCATTGCGTTCGGCTGCAATAAAACGCTCCGCGCCAAGATCAATTTCCAGTTTTGCGCCTTTATACTCGAGCCTCAAAGGATCGTTGGTGATGCGCCAGCCCTCTTTCTCGAGGGCATGACGAACCGCGTTTTGAAAGGCATCTCGAGCCATACTTCAAGTCTACCTGAGTTTTACTCTTCTTCCGCATTCGCCTGCTGTAATTTCAAAATCACACCCACATCCTCGAGCGTGCTGGTGTCCCCACTCATTTCTTGACCACTGGCAATCTGGCGCAGCAACCTGCGCATGATCTTGCCACTGCGGGTTTTGGGCAGGCTGTCCGTGAATTTAATCTCGTCGGGACGGGCGATAGCGCCAATTTCTTTGGTGACGTGCGCCCGCAAGTCCTCGCTCGAGACTTCACGCCCCGCCTTCAGGGTCACGAAGGCGATGATACCCTCGCCTTTGATTGGATCGGGTCGTCCGACCACGGCGGCTTCTGCCACGGCTGGGTGCGACACCAGGGCGCTTTCGACTTCCATCGTGCCAAGCCGATGTCCTGAAACGTTCAGCACGTCGTCAATCCGTCCGACGATGGTGTAATAACCGTCGGTGTCGCGTCTCGCGCCGTCACCAGCAAAGTACACGTGTGGAATTTCGCCCCAGTAAGCACTTTTGTAACGCTCGTTGTCACCGTAAACAGTGCGCAACATTGAGGTCCACGGGCGTTTGAGTACCAGAAAGCCGCCCTCATTCGCGCCAAGCTCAACACCGTCCTTGTCCATGATCGCGGGTTCGACGCCGAACATCGGCAAGCCCGCCGTGCCTGGTTTGGCATCGTGCGCCCCTGGAATCGTGGTCAACATGATCGCACCCGTTTCGGTCTGCCACCAGGTGTCAATAATTGGCAGCCTCGAGCCACCAATCACGCGGTGATACCAGAGCCACGCCTCGGGGTTGATCGGTTCGCCCACCGTGCCGAGAAGCCTCAAGCTACGGAGGTCGTGCGCGTTCGGGAATTCGTCGCCTGAGCGCATGAAACTGCGAATCGCGGTGGGCGCGGTGTACAAAATCGTGGCTTTGTGCTTGGCGATGATCTCCCACAATCGTCCGGCGTGCGGGTAATTGGGTGCGCCCTCAAACATCAAGGTCGTGGCGGCGTTGGCTAAAATACCGTAGACCACATAAGAATGTCCTGTCACCCAGCCCACGTCGGCGGTGCAAAAATAAATGTCGGAATCCTTGAGGTCAAAAACGTACTTGGCGGTGATGTAGGTGTTCACCATGTAACCGCCCGTGGTGTGAAGCACACCTTTGGGTTTGCCTGTGCTGCCTGAGGTGTAAAGAATAAAAAGCGGGTGTTCACTGTTCACAGGCGTGGCTGGGCAGTCGCTCGAGGCGCTGCTCATCAACTCCGAATACCAGTGGTCTTTGGCGGTCCACTTGATTTCATGCCCCGTGCGTTTGACCACGACCACGTGTTCGATGCTGGGCGCATTCTCGAGGGCTTCGTCCACATTTTGCTTTAACGGCACAATCGCGCCGCGTCGGTAACTGCCGTCAGCCGTAATCAGCACTTTGCTGCTCGAGTCGTTGATGCGGTCTGAGAGTGCACCCGCGCTAAAACCACCGAAGACCACGCTGTGGGTTGCCCCGACTCGGGCGCAAGCCAGCATCGCCACGGCGGCTTCGGGAACCATCGGCAGGTAAATCGTGACCCGATCACCCTTGTTCACGCCCAAACCTTTTAAGACGTTGGCAAAACTCGAGACTTCGGCGTGAAGTTCCTTGTACGTGATTCGGCGCACATCGCCTGGTTCGCCCTCCCACAAAATAGCGACCTTATCGCCGTGTTTCTCGAGGTGACGGTCCAGGCAGTTGTAAGAAATGTTGGTTTCGCCGCCAACAAACCATTTCACAAACGGTTCATTCCATTCCGTCACCGTGTCCCAAGGTTTAAACCAGGTCAGTTCGTTCGCAATCCCAGTCCAGAACTCGTCGGGTTGCTCGAGCGACTGCTTGTACATGCGCTCATACGTGGCTTTGTCGAGTTTGGCTTTGGCGGCAAAATCGGCGGGCGGTGGAAAACGGCGTTCTTCATGCAGCATGGCATCAATGTTTTGAGTCACAAAAACTCCTTATGGGTATTGGCTTTGCAGTCTAGTATGACGTTGCATGAAAAAGCCTGTCAATGTTCTGGCATTGGGGACATGAAGCCATGTCAAACTTGGGTGTGCAAATTCGTGAGGCAAACAACAGCGACTGGGCAGCCATGCAGCAAGTGCTCGAGCTTGTTTGGAGTGACGATTTTGAGCGGACTTATTTCAATTTGAAATCAAATACCAGGGCTTGGGTTGCCCTCGAGCAAGATCGCGTGATCGGTTTTTCGGCATTGCAAGATCGTTTTTGGCATCCACATCGAAAGTATTTATCACTTCAAGTTTTACCAGAATATCAACGTCAAGGCGTTGGGTTTGCGCTCTACAAAGCGCTTAAAATCTCCAATCAACCTTTACAAACCGCAACAAGTCAGCAATCCGCAATTCAGTTCCTCGAGCAACAGGGATTTATCCAAATCATGCAAACTTGGAGTCCAGTTTTTGACCCCAGCAGCATTGATCTCGAGACATTTCAGAAAGCTAGCACGCAAACTCGAGAATCGGGAATCGAAATCAAAACGTTTGCCGAACTGCCACAACTCGAGGATAAAATTGCAATGCTGCATCATCGTTTATACGCGCAATCACATGGCTTCAATCCGCCACTTGATGCAACCCTCGAGCAATCCAAAAAAACGTACTTGGATGATGTGATTCCCGAGGTTTTGTTCGTGGCTTTAGAAAATGGGAAAGCCATCGGTGTCTCGAGTTTGCGAGGTAAAGCCGACAGTTACGAATTGGTTTGGTCTGGCACAATTGGAGATGACGTGACAATCACGTTGGCTTTGGTGCATCAAGTTCTAAATTTTGCACTCGAGCATCAGATCAACTCGATCACTGGAGAATTTGATTCGCTTGACCCGCACGCGATGCATATTCTCGAGACACTTCAGATTTCGCGTGGCAAAGCTTGGTTGACCTTTGAACGTTGAGGTAAAAACTCGAGCACATCACCAATCAATTTAATTTCGTCACCATTGACCACAATGCCGTCCCCATCTTGACAGGCGTACAACGTGCGGTTCAACTCGAGCGCCAGTTCTTGACAGCGAATCTCGAGTTCGGAAGTGTCATGCGGCATGAACGTAAAGTCCACCAGTCCGAGCGCGGTGTGATCGAAGGGTTCTGATGGTCGGTCATCGCCGCAATCGTAAGCCGAAAAAATGTCGGGCGTCATGATGATTGCGCCAGCGCTAACTCCAATCAGAACACCACCGTTAGCCACAAAGTCGCGCAAACGCTCGAGAAGATCATGGTGGCGCAATAACGTTAAAAATTGGGGTGTGTTGCCGCCAGACAAGTGAATGGCATCAAACGCAAACAAGTTTTGCAATTCGGACCCGAGCAACACCGCACCAAAGCGCACGGGTTCTTCAAGGGTCGCGCCGTACTGGGCGTAATAATTCTTCTTGCCCTGAAACCAAGCACTGTCGTTCACAAAATCGCTTGGAATATAAGCAATTCTCGGGTTGGGTTTGGCAATCAAACGCAGCAACTCGAGGTTGACTTTGTGATCTTTGGGTGTTTCTTGAGCGCTGTACAGAACAAGTTTTTTCATTGTAAATCACTTTATTATGAATACCAAACGGAACACTCGAGGTTTTGAAAAAGCTTGACAAAAATCAAAGTCAGTTCTAATCTCGAGTTGTGAAATTCGCCTTCAAGGACAGCAAACTCGAGGCGCTATTTCTTCGGGGCGAAGGCATAGAATCTCTACCAGAACATGTGTACAAGCGCTTCCTCTTCGTCATGCAAAACATTGTTGACGCGTCAGACGAACGAATTTTCTACCAATCCAAAAGCTTGCATACCGAAAAACTTGTTGGAGATCGTGTTGGACAATTTAGTGTTCGATTGAACAAGCAATTCCGACTTTGCTTTGAAATTCACAAAGATCAAAACGGAAACATCGTTTACATTCTCGAGATCGTGGACTATCCCTAGGAGTGTCATGAAAATTTATACCGATAACAGTCTTGCCTTTCGGGTTATTCATCCTGGCTTTGGTGTGCAAGACGAACTTGAGGCATTGGGAGTTGGTACCGCCGAAGCTTGCAAAATCTTCAAAATTAGCGAACAAGAACTACAACAACTTTTTGATGGCGAAATTGACATTACACCAAACATTGCCGATGGACTCGAGAAATTGGGCAGCACCGAAAGTGGATTCTGGTTGAAGTTGCAAAACAGTTACAACACACACCCAAAACGCGGTGGGTATCGCGCTGGGGCTGGACGCAAAAAACAAGATTTTGTTTCTAAACAAGTTCGGATCAGCGCCCCAGTTGACGAAATGGAACGCATTCAAGCATGGTTGGACACGCAACCCAACACGTCCAGGGCTTTGGCTGAATTAATTTTACACGCGCCGAAAAGTTAAGAATTTAACGCTTCTCGAGCTTTCAACGCAGCATCTCGAGCCTCTTGAACGCTTTCACCCAGCACTGTGATGTGTCCCATTTTCCGTCCCGCTCGAGCCTCGAGTTTGCCGTACAAATGCAGGTGCGTGTTTGGAAGCTCAAAGGCAGCATTCCAGTTTGGCACAGCATTCTGCCAGAGGTCGCCGAGCAGGTTGACCATTGCGCCAGAATTGTGCGGCGTGATGTTGCCGAGCTTTAAGCCGCAGACCGCACGAATGGCTTGCTCAAATTGCGAAGTTGGGCAGGCTTCGATGGTTAAATGTCCAGAATTGTGCGGGCGTGGCGCAAGTTCATTCACCAGAACAGATGCGTCTTTGGTGACAAACATCTCAATGGTCAGCAAGCCAATCACCTCGAGTTTTGCGGCAATCTCGAGCGCCATTTTTTCGGCGACTCGAGTCAACGGTTCTGCGATGTTGGCGGGAATGGTTGTGACATCTAAGATACCGTTCGCATGGGCGTTCTCGAAGGGCACGAAGGCGCGAACCTCTCCTCTGCTCGAGCGTGCCACAATCACGGAAATCTCGAGATTGAACGCCACCAAACCCTCCAAAACGCAATCCATCCCAAATCTCGAGAATGCAGCTTGGGCTTCCTCGAGCGTGGTGACTTTTGTTTGCCCTTTGCCGTCATAACCCATTGTGGCGATCTTGAGGATGGCGGGCAGCCCAACAAGCCCAATCGCTGGCTCGAGGTCGTCCATGACCCTCACAGCCGCCCACGGGGCAGTTTCTACGCCAATGTCATTCAAGAATTGCTTCTCGAGGATTCTGTTCCGTGCAATCTCGAGCACTTTTGCGCTTGGTCGAAGTGGAACCTTGGCTTCGAGAATTGCCAAACCGCTCGCAGGAACGTTCTCAAACTCGAGCGTCACCACATCGCAAAGGCTGGCAAGCTTTTCGAGTGCAATCACATCATCGAACTTTGCCGCAATCACTTCGTCACAAACGCTGGCAGCAGGACAGTTTGGGTCTGGATCGAGCACGATCACCTTGTAACCCATCGGTGTTGCCGCCAGCGACAGCATTCGCGCCAACTGCCCACCGCCCAAGATACCGATGCTCGAGCCTGGAAGAATCAGACTCACACGATCACGCTGTCCTCGAGCACTTTTTTGGTTTGATTGGCACGGTACTCGAGGTACGCGGTGCGAATGACTGGGTATTTGTTCGCCAGAATGCTGGCAGCCAACAGCGCGGCATTGATTGCGCCAGCACGCCCAATCGCCAGTGTGCCAACTGGAATTCCTGCTGGCATTTGCACGATTGAAAGCAAAGAATCCACGCCCGAAAGCATTTTGGATTGCACAGGAACACCCAACACTGGGATGCTTGTTTTGCTGGCGCACATGCCAGGAAGATGCGCCGCACCACCCGCCCCAGCGACAATCACTTCGATGCCGCGTTCCTCGGCACGTTCGGCGTAAGCGAAAAGTAAATCTGGTGTGCGGTGGGCGCTCACCACCCGAGCCTCAAACGGCACACCCAACATCTCGAGCGTGTCAATTGCGCCTTGCATGGTTTCCAGGTCTGAACGTGATCCCATGATGATTCCGACGAGTGGTTCTTTCACTGGCTCACTGTACCGTGAAACAATTCAAATATCATCACCAAAGAAAAGTTTGATGTAGCATTACTGTTATGAGTTTGGTTGAACTGAAAGAACAGACGAAAGAACTCTCGAGCAACGAGTTTTTTGAGTTCGCCCGTTGGGTTCGTGAACTCGAGGCTGAGGCTTGGGATCAAGAAATCAAATCAGATTTAGAATCGGGACGTTTTGATGGGCTGTTGGCTGAAATTCAGGCTGATATTGATTCTGGAAACATCAAACCTCTGTGAACCATTTTACGCGCCCAAGTTTTTGGGATTTTTACGCCAAATTGCCAACAGAGATTCAAGCCCTTGCCGATAAAAATTACCAGCTTTTAAAGGAAAATCCGCGTCATCTAAGTTTGCAATTCAAACAAATCGGGCGATTGTGGTCGGTGCGTGTCACAGACAATTATCGTGCTCTGGGCTTGGAAAGCAAAGTCGGAATTGTCTGGTTCTGGATTGGTCTGCACGGCGAATACGAGAAACTGCTAAAACGTTAATCCTCGAGCCTTATTTCTTGTTTTGATGCTCGAGCACCGCAAACGCCAGCGCCGCCGCCAGGGCTTTGATCTCATTTGGCGCGGTCGTCTCGAGTTGAATGCTTTCACCCTCGAGCACCCCGCCAAAACGCCCGAGAATATTGTTATGGGAAATGTTCAGGTTGACATCTTTGCCCAGAATGCCGCCACCAAAACGCCCACCGACGGCATGGGGTTGAATCTCGAGTTTGATGTCATGCCCGAGCACGTTGCCGCCCGCACGGAGTTCGGCAGCTTCGGAGGTTAACGTGCCGTCGAGGTCAAAACCGTCCAGCAAGCCACCAGCCCGACCTTTGACACTGTCGTCATCGATGTGCAACAACACGTCCACACCGACGGTATCGCCGCCGATACGTCCAAAAAGTTTCTTGCCATCAAAATTGAGTTTGACATCCAAACCATTTATTGCGCCGCCAACACGTCCAAGAATCAACATGGGGTTAGTGTACAAGGAAACGCGGATGGAGTCATCTTGGCTACTTTAACTGAAGTTAAAAGTTTTCACAGGATCTAAAAATTGTTCAATTACTGCTGCTTTTCAAGTTGTTCTGTGCTTAAACTCGGATCGGTAAAAACCCCATCCCACTCGAGAGTTTTTACTGGATAATCTTGAAAGACGGCATCGCGGGATAAAACTGGGATGTTTTCGGCAATGGCTTGGGCAATAAGCAAGTGATCAAATGGGTCTTTGTGATGAAACGCTAGACTCGAGAGAACGTCGAGATGGATTGGTAAAATCGGCAAGATCAGAAAACCCAACACTTCAAGGTGCTTTGCCAACTCGAGGTTAGAAAAATTGAGCGGGCGTTTGAATTTTCCCAAACTGATTTTAATTCTGGAATTACGCGGTGGCGAATGAGTTGTCAATTACGATATCAGACACATGCAACCTGCCAGAGATCAATCCAGCACGGAACTTATAAAAACTCAACTTACACTCCGCTCGAGCAACCTCAATCACCGCGTACCCAGACAGCGTTAAGCCCATAAACGCCTCAAGAGTTTCCACAGTCCGAAACCGAAAACCATCCCAACCCAACTCCTGTTTAAGCGATCTGAACACTTCCTCCACATTCTGCCGAATTCGGTACAACGCTCGCATTGCCGTTCGAGTCAAACTCACATCGTTACTCACCAAATATTGCCTCTGATGACGTGCTACAACCACATCTGAACGCATTTTTTGTAACTCGAGCGTGCAGTATAAAACATGGGTCGAAATGGTTGAGTGGGTTTCGGCTCGAGAATCCAGATGATTTCAATTTGCCCTATGGTTTTTGATTATGCTAGAGTAATCAAGATAGGGTGAGAAATGACGAAGAATTCATGGGTGTACTGTCCTTGGCATCCAACACAACTCACCAGAAAAAGACCACTTCTGGTAGACGACTTTCTGGATTTGGTCAAACAAAAGAAATTTGTGTGCCTTAAAAAGATGATCTCTATGCTGAATGGCTTAAATACCTTTGGTCTCGAGTCACTTCATGTGAAACCGTTGTTTGATGCCATTTATGAACTCAAAGACCGTACCAGTGACGGCGGTGCGCGAGTTTACTTTATTGCTGGTGAGGACAACGAATTTTACGCTTTTCATGCAGAATGCAAAAAAGAATCCGATGCTGACGAGGTGATGCTCTCCGATGCCATTGAAATTCTTGAAGCGCTTGAGGCTGGACAAGCCGTTTTTCCCATGTCAAACACGCCACATCGTTGGCGAGAACGGAGCAAGTTATGAGCACTTTAAGCCCAGAACGCCGTGCCAAACTTGAAGCCATGCGTGGAAAACCACCACGGTTGGCAAAAGTCATCAAACCCAAAGACGTACAACCAACATCAATGGCTGAACTCGAAGAGACCGTTGAAAAAATGATCGCATTGCAAGCCCTGGGCGAAGGTCTGAAACTGGCAAGGCAACGACGCCACCTCACGACACGACAACTTGCCAGTGCGCTTGGTGTATCTCAATCAAGGGTCGTGCACATCGAACAAGCCAATGAAAATCTTGAAATGCAAACAGTCGCTCGAGTCGCTAAAAAGTTGGGATATCGGGTGTTGGTTCAGTTCATTCCAGAGAATGCGAATGAAGCATCAATTAGTGTGAACATGCCGCAACTTGAGACAAATGTATGAATGAGAAAATGTGACCGATTCGCACGCCAGCATCAAGCTCGAGGTTTTACGCCAGAACTTGGAATTGTTGAAAGGTTTTGCCGGACTTCCCGCACTTCCCGCGATCAAAGCCAACGCTTACGGTCACGGTGCGGTTCGGGTCGCGCAGCATCTCGAGCAAGACGTGATGGGTTTTGCGGTGGCAACCCCTCGTGAGGCGCTCGAGTTGCGAGGTGCGGGAATTCAAACCGATATTGTGCTGTTGACCCCTGCCCCGCCCGAGAAGCTCGATGAACTGGTTGAAAACAAGATTTCATTCGTGGTCAGCAGCCTCGAGCAAATCCAGGCACTCTCGAGATTTCATAAAAACATCAAAGTGCATTTAAAAATAAACACGGGTTTGAACCGTTTGGGCGCTCGAGCGTCCGATGCGGCAAAAATCTTGCTCGAGGTTGGACGGTCAAAACTGGTGCTCGAGGGTGTGATGACGCATTTGGTGGACTCTGAAGATTTAGCGCCTGAACACGCGGGGCGGCAAATGGATTTGCTGGCAAATTTTATCGAGACGCACAAGCCCGATGCTCGGTTTTTTCATGCGGCGAACACGGGTGGCATCATGAACAAAAGCTTGCACCGCGAGATTTTTAACCTGGTGCGACCTGGCATTGGCTTGTACGGTTATGCTCCAGGCGAGGACATGCACGGCGTTTTAAAACTCGAACCTGCCCTGACAGTTATGGCTTGGGTGACGATGACCAAACGCGTTTTTGCGGGTGAGGTTGCCAGTTACAACGCCAAGTGGACGGCAACTCGAGAGACGAATCTGGCAACAGTTCGTTTTGGTTACGCCGACGGTTATCCTCGAGCCGCAACAGGCAAGGCAAAAGTTGAAATCTGGGAGCAGCTTTTCCCCGTGGTTGGACGAATTTGCATGGATCAAATTCTGG
>JANXTZ010000023.1 GCA_025352125.1 Deinococcales bacterium
GGGGAGTATCAAACCGCACACGAAATTCAAAGCCCAAGTGTTTATCCTCACCAAAGAAGAGGGTGGGCGTCACAGTGCGTTCTTCGCTGGTTACCGACCTCAATTTTACTTTCGCACGACGGACGTGACGGGAATCGTGTCGCTTCCTGAGGGTGTGGAGATGGTCATGCCTGGGGATCAGGTGGCGTTTGAGGTGGATTTGATCAAACCAATTGCGATGGAGAAAGAATTGCGGTTTGCGATTCGTGAGGGTGGTCGTACTGTCGGTGCAGGCGTCGTAACCGAGGTGATGGAGTAATGGCAGGACCGAAGATTCGTATTAAATTGCGCGGTTTCGATCACCGCAGCTTGGATCAATCGGCTGCCAAGATTGTGGACACGGCTCGTCGCTCAGGCGCTGATGTCGCAGGTCCAATTCCATTGCCAACCCGCATCCGTCGTTTCTGCGTCTTGCGTGGACCGTTCAAGCACAAAGACAGCCGCGAGCACTTCGAGATTCGCACGCACAACCGTCTGGTTGACATCACAAACCCAACCAAAAAGACGATTGATTCGCTGATGACCCTCGACCTGCCTAGCGGTGTCGATATCGAAATCAAAACTGTTGGAGGTGCATGAGGATGAAGGGTATTCTCGGCACGAAAATTGGCATGACGCAAATCTGGAAGAACGACAAAGCCATTCCAGTCACGGTCGTCCTCGCGGGTCCATGCCCAGTGGTGCAACGCAAGGTTCCAACCACGGACGGTTACAGCGCCGTGCAATTGGGCTTTGGTGATGTGCGTAAAAAGAGCCTCAACAAACCCAAGCTCGGGCATCTCGAGAAAAGCAAGGTCAGTCCTGTTCGTTTCTTGCGCGAATTCCGTGATTTTGCACCAGAGGGCGATGTTGTCGCCGCCGATGTGTTCACCGACGGCGAACGCGTTGACGTGATGGGCATTACCATTGGTCGCGGACATCAGGGTGTCATCAAGCGCTGGTCGTTCTCGGGGGGTCCCGCCTCGCACGGTGCGAAGAAGTGGCACCGTCGTCCGGGTTCGATTGGTCAACGCAAAACCCCAGGTCGCGTGTACAAGGGCAAGAAGATGAGCGGACATTACGGTGTCGAGCGCGTCACGACTGGCAACCTTGAGATTGTCGAAGTTCGCGCCTCAGAGAACTTGCTCTTGATTAAGGGCGCGGTTCCTGGCTCGAACGGTGGCTTGGTGGTCATCAAGGCTGCCAAGAAAGCTGTTTACAAGAAGGGTGGGAAGTAACGCTATGGCTACGGTGAAAATCATCGGCGCTAAGCCAGGTTCGCTCGAGTTGGCATTGCCGGACATCAATCCGTCGGTGCTCTTCGATGTGGTGCAATGGCAACTCGCCAAACGTCGTGCGGGCACAGCCAGCACACAAACCCGAGCAACGGTTTCTCGCACGGGCAAGAAGTTGTACTCGCAAAAGGGTACCGGCAATGCGCGTCACGGTGATCGTGCCAGCCCGATTTACGTCGGTGGCGGGGCGGCATTCGGACCCAAGCCACGCAATTACGATTATGCTCTGCCAAAGAAAGTCCGCGCTCTGGGCTTGAAAATGGCAATTGCGGATCGTGTTTCTGAGGGCAACGTTCACGCCGTTGACGGCTTTGGCTTGACCGATGGCAAAACCAAGAGTTTTATCGCTTGGGCAAAAGCCAACGGGCTTGACGGTTCCCAGCGCGTGTTCTTGGTGACCAATGACGACAACGCGCGGCGCGGCGCTCGCAACTTGCCTTGGGTCACACCAGTTAAAGCGGCTGGTTTGAACGTGTACGACATCTTGCGTCATGAGGTGCTCGTGGTCGATGCCTCGGCGCTCGAGGTTTACAAGGGCGGTGCCGAATGAACGCATTTGATGTGATCCAATCTCCACTGCTGTCCGAAAAAGCCTATGCCACGTTTGGTGAAGGCAAGTACACTTTTTGGGTTCATCCCAAAGCCAACAAAACCCAGATCAAAAATGCGATTCAAATCGCGTTCAAGGTCAAGGTGATGGACGTGAACACCCAAAACGTGCGCGGCAAAGCCAAACGCGTGGGTCGTTTCGCGGGTGAGACCTCGGCTCGCAAAAAGGCAATCGTGCAACTTGCGGACGGTCAAAAGATTGCGGCGCTCGAGATTCAATAATCATTCGGGTGACAAGTGCAAGAGTACGTGATAGGGTGAGAAGTTGCCTCGAGATTTTCGAGGTCAGTACCAAAGGAGTTTAGGAAGATGCCGACCAAGTCATATCGTCCGTATACGCCGAGCAGGCGATACATAACGACGCTGGATAACAGCGAATTATCGGACAAGCGCCCGGAAAAGTCGCTGACTGCACCGTTGCACAAAACGGGTGGTCGGGGCAACACCGGTCGCATCACCTCTCGGTTCCGTGGTGGCGGACACAAACGAATTTACCGCATTATCGATTTCAAGCGCCGTGACAAGGCGGGCGTGCCTGCCAAGGTCGCGTCGCTCGAGTACGATCCAAACCGTACCGCCAACATTGCGCTGCTGCATTACGTGGACGGCGAGAAGCGTTACATTCTTGCACCAGAAGGTTTAAAAGTTGACGCGATGATCGTTTCGGGACCCGAGGCAGAACCTCGAGTCGGAAACGCCATGCCGCTTCGTTTTATTCCTGTCGGCACTGTGGTTCACAGCGTCGAGCTTGTGCCGAATCGCGGTGCAAAAATGGCGCGTTCGGCTGGCACGAGCGTTCAGTTGCAAGGCAAAGAGGGCGATTACGTCGTGCTTCGTCTGCCTTCAGGCGAGTTGCGCCGCGTTCATACCGAGTGCTATGCCACCGTCGGTGTGGTTGGCAATGCCGATCACAAAAATATTGTCATCGGTAAAGCTGGTCGTAGCCGTTGGATGGGTCGCAAGCCTCATCAACGCGGCAGCGCCATGAACCCTGTTGACCACCCACACGGTGGTGGTGAGGGTCGCGCTCCAGCAGGTCGCGCTCCAGTTTCACCTTGGGGTCAACTTGCCAAGGGCAAGAAGACCCGTCACAAGCGCAACACCTCGAGCACATTCATCATTTCGCGTCGCAAGAAGTAAGGGCAGCTCGGGTCGTTCGGTTTCGGACGATACCCTCTGACCCAGCCGACACCAGACGCTAGCGTTTGGCAGAGGCGAGGAGGCAAGAATGCCAAGGAGTTTTAAGAAAGGTCCGTTTGTGGATGACCACCTGCTGAAAAAGGTGGACGCTGCGGCGGCTAAACAAGACAAGCGCGTGATCAAAACCTGGTCGCGTCGCTCGACGGTTGTCCCCGAGATGATCGGTTTGACCATTGCCGTTTACAACGGCAAGCTGCACGTGCCAGTCTACGTGTCAGAGAACATGGTCGGACACAAACTCGGCGAGTTCTCACCCACGCGCACCTTCCGTAGCCATTCAGGTGGCAAAGATGCGAAGGCAACCAAGGGCGGCGCAGCGGCGGGGGGCAAGAGATAATGACACTGCCGACCCCAGTCCAACAATCTCGAGCCGAGGCGCGTTTTATTCGCATCACCGCGCGTAAGATTCGTCTGGTCGTCGATGCCATTCGTGGTCACACGGTCAAAGATGCCGAGGAAATGCTGAAATTCATTCCCAAGGGTGCAAGTGTACCAGTGGCGAAACTCTTGAAAAGCGCCAAAGCCAATGCGACCAACAACTTCGACATGCTCGAGGATAACCTGTTCGTCAAAACGGTTTTCGTCAACGAAGGTCCAAGCCTCAAGCGCATTTTGCCTCGCGCCCGTGGTCGTGGTGATTACATGGTCAAACGCACCAGCCACATCATCATCATCCTTGAGGAAAAACAGGCACCAGTTCGTAAGCCGCGCAATGCTGCCGCCGCAAAAGCTACCGCACCTGTGAAGGCTGTCGTCGCCAGCGAGGCTGCAAGCGACAAGCCAAAGCGCACCCGCAAACCAAAGGCTGAAACCACGGAGGTCACTGATGGGTAACAAGATTAATCCCGTGGGCTTCCGCCTTGGCATCAACAAGGATTGGGACTCACGCTGGTACGCCAACAAAAAAGATTACAAGACCCTGCTCGCCCAAGATGCGAAAATTCGCAAAATGGTCGAGGCAGAACTCAAACACGCCGGTCTTGCCAGCATCGTGATTGAACGCGCCGCGCATCAGGTCAACGTTTCAATCAAAGCCGCCAAACCTGGCGTCGTGATTGGTCGTCAGGGCGAGAGCATCAAAAAACTCCGCGAGAACTTGGACAAAGTCGTCGGTGCGGGCAGCACCGTTGCCGTCAACGTCGAAGAGGTTGCCAACGCGAACATCAGCGCACCGCTCGTTGCCGCACGCATCGCCGAGCAACTCGAGCGTCGCTTTGCCTTCCGCCGCGCCATGCAGCAAGCCGTGCAACGCGTGATGGAATCTGGCGCGAAGGGCATCAAAGTGGTGGTTTCGGGTCGTCTGGGCGGCGCGGAACAGGGTCGTAAAGAATCCCGCATGGATGGTCGCGTGCCTCTGCACACGATCCGTGCCGACATGGATTACGGATTCTGCGAAGCCAACACCACCTACGGCAAGCTTGGCGTTAAGGTCATCGTCTTCAACGGCGAGGTCATCGGCAAGCAAGACCTGACGCGTAGCGCCTCCAAGCCAGTGCCGAGCGCACCAGCCAAGGGCGAAGCCGCCGCTCCAGCCGGAGACCGTCCACAGCGCCGTCGTCCGCAAGCCCGCAGCCGCACGGCAGGAAAGGGAGACGCATAACATGTTGCTTCCCAAGCGTTTAAAGTACCGCAAGATGATGAAGGGTCGTATGCAGGGCGCGACCAAGGGCGGCGATTACATCGCGTTCGGAGACTTTGGCTTGGTTGCCATGGAACCCGCCTGGATCAAATCCAATCAGATTGAAGCTTGCCGTATCACGATGAGCCGTTTTTTCAAGCGTGGCGGTAAAATTTACATTCGCATTTTCCCCGATAAGCCAATCACCAAAAAACCTGCCGAAACCCGAATGGGTTCTGGTAAGGGCGCAGTGGAGTATTGGGTCGCGGTGGTCAAACCAGGACGCATCATGTTCGAGGTTGAGGGCGTCACCGTGGAACAGGCAAAAGAGGCTTTCCGTTTGGCTGGGCACAAACTCCCAATCCGAACCAAGTTCATTAGCCGCGAGGTTTACGATGAAGCGCAATGATCACCTCAAAACCTTCCGTGCGATGAGCATTGGCGATCTGGACAAAGAAGTCCTGGCTCGCAAGCAAAAACTCATGGAACTCCGCATTCAAGGTGCGGTGTCAACCGTTCCAAATCCATCACAGATCAATACCCTGCGCAAAGAGGTGGCACAGCTTTTAACCCTCGCCACCGAAAAACGCGGCGAAGGTCTTCAAAAGAAGGTGAAATAACATGGCGCGTAAGAGTTTTGTGGGCGTCGTGGTTTCGGACAAGGCAGACAAGACGGTTTCCGTTAAAGTCGAACGCAAATTCACGCACCCGCTTTACGGCAAGGTCGTGACCCGTTCCAAGAAGTTCGCTACTCACGATGAAAAGAACGAATACAAGGCGGGTGACATCGTCGAAATTGTGGCGGTCCGTCCGATCTCGAAAACCAAGACTTGGAAAGTTGCCAAGCTGGTCGAAAAGGGCAGGGATTAAGCGTGATTCAACCAACCACTTACGTTGATTGCGCCGACAACACTGGTGCAAAACAACTGAACTGCATTCGCGTCATGGGCGGACTGGCAAGGGGTTCATCGAACCAAAAGTACGCTGGCGTCGGTGATGTGATCGTGGCTTCGGTCAAGGATTGCGCCCCACGTGGCACGGTCAAAAAAGGCGATGTCGTCAAAGCCGTGATCGTCCGCACCCGCAAAGAGGTCAAACGTCCCGATGGCAGCGCGATTCGTTTTGATCGCAACGCAGCGGTCATCATCAACGCTCAGGGCGAACCTCGAGGCACCCGCGTTTTCGGACCTGTCGCTCGAGAACTCCGTGACCGCCGCTTTATGAAGATTATCTCCTTAGCGCCGGAGGTGCTGTAATGGCAACTGAGCCAACCCCATTGCACGTCAAGCGTGGCGATACCGTCAAGATTGGTCAGGGCAAAGACCGCAACAAGACCGGTCGTGTCTTGCGCGTTCAACCAAAGAAGAGCACCATCATTGTTGAGGGCATCAACATCGTGACCAAAGCCATCAAGCCAACCCAGGACAACCAACGCGGTGGTTTTGAGAAGTTTGAAGCGCCGATTCATGCCTCCAAAGCACTTCTGGTCTGCCCAAGCTGTGGCAAAACCACCCGTTTGGCATTCAAAACCGTTGCGGACAAAAAAGTTCGTTTCTGCAAAAAGTGCGATGCCGTCATCGAAGACAACCTCAAGTAAAGGACACTGATATGGCGATTGAAAGCTTAAAAAATCACTATAACACTCAAGTCCGCGAGGATTTGATGAAGCGCTTTAACTACTCCTCAACCATGGCAGTACCACGACTCGAGAAAGTCGTGGTCAATCAAGGCGTTGGCGAAGCCAAAGACGACTCCAAAGTCATGGACAAAGCCGCCAAGGAACTTGGTTTTATCGTGTTGCAAAAACCGATTGTCACCAAGAGCAAGAAAAGCGTTTCAAACTTTAAAATTCGTGCGGGAATGCCAATCGGTCTTAAAGTGACGCTTCGTGGCGTTCGCATGTACACCTTCCTCGAGAAGCTGATTCACATCGCTCTGCCTCGTATCCGCGATTTTAGGGGCATCAACCCGAGCAGCTTTGACGGTCGCGGCAATTACAACCTCGGCATCAAAGAGCAACTGGTCTTCCCGGAGATCACCTACGACATGGTCGAGGCGACCCGTGGTTTTGATGTCACCATCGTCACCACCGCCAACAACGACGAAGAGGGACGTGCGTTGCTCGAGGGACTTGGTTTCCCCTTCCGTAAGTAAGAATTAAGACCCGAAACGGTCAGTAAAGGAAATTATGGCGAAAACTTCATTGCGGGTCAAAGCATCACGCCCCGGTAAGTTCAAGGTGCAAGAATACACGCGTTGCCAACGCTGCGGACGGTCACACGCCGTTTATCGCTTCTTCGGTCTGTGCCGTATTTGCATCCGCGAACAAGCCCACAAAGGCGAGTTGCCAGGTATGAAAAAAGCAAGCTGGTAGAGACAAGCCGTTCGGTAAAGCCAGGCGGATACGGTCGCTCGAGTTCGGGCGATACCGTCCACCAGGAAAACGAAAAACTTCCAAGGAGTCCTAATGTTGACAGACCCCATCGCAGATATGCTCACCCGAATTCGCAACGCGAACAGCGGGCACAAGGAGAGCGTGGATGTTCCCGCCTCCAAGTTCAAAGAGCAAATCGCCAAAATCCTCGAAGCTGAGGGTTACGTCAAATCCGTCGAGCGTGTCAAGCTCGAGAGTGGTTTTGATGCCATCCGCATTGGTTTGAAATACGGCGCGAAACGCGAGCTTGTGATCAAAAGCATCAAGCGCATTTCCCGTCCTGGTCGTCGTGCTTACGTCAATTCCGAGAACCTGCCGAAAATTCGTGCGGGCTTGGGTATCGCCATCGTCTCAACCTCGAAGGGACTCATGGTAGACCGTGACGCCCGCAAAATCGGTGTTGGTGGCGAAGTGATTTGCGAGGTGTGGTAATGAGCCGCATTGGTCGTCAAGCCATTCCCCTGCCAAAGGGTGTCAGCGCCAGCATCAACGATGGTCTGGTGACCGTCAAAGGTGCCAAAGGTGAGTTGAAAGTTGTCTACCACACCGACATGATTGTTAAGGAAGACGCGGGTAACATCGTGGTCGAACGTCCCAGCGACGGACGCACCCACCGCAGCCTTCACGGTCTGACCCGCAGCCTGATCGCCAACGCCGTCACCGGTGTCAGCGCAGGTTATCAGCGCAACCTCGAGCTTCACGGCGTGGGTTTCCGCGCCAAACTGACCGGCAAGAACCTCGAGATGGCAATCGGTTACAGCCATCCCGTGATCATCGAGCCGCCAGCAGGCATCAGCTTCAACCTTCCAGACCAAACCAAAATCCAGATCATTGGCATTGACAAGCAATTGGTCGGGCAAGTTGCCGCAAACGTCCGCAAAGTCCGTGTCCCCGATGCCTACCACGGCAAGGGTGTGCGCTTTGAAGGCGAGCAACTGACCCTCAAGCCAGGCAAGTCAGCCGCCGGCGGAAAGGGTAAGAAATGAGCATCACCGCCAAAGAGCGTCGCCTTCACCGCACGCGCAACAAGCTAAAAGCCGTTTCTGACCGTTTGCGTCTCAGTGTTTTTCGGTCAAGCAAACACATTTACGCCCAAGTGATCGACGACACCAAAGGCATTACTTTGGCAGCCGTCTCGTCTGAGAGCCTGAATGCCAAGGGTACAAAAACTGAACTCTCGGTCTTGGTGGGTAAAGCCATAGCGAGTGCCGCCATCGCCAAAGGTGTGAAAACCGTCGTATTTGATCGTGGCTCGTACCAGTATCATGGTCGAGTGAAAGCGCTCGCGGATGCGGCGCGGGAGGGTGGCCTTGACTTCTGATCGTCAACCCAGAGAGAGCCGTGGACGTGGACGCGGTGGAAACGACCGTGGCAACCGACGCAACGAGCGTCAGGAAGCCCCCAGCGAGTTCGAAGAGAAAATGATCTCACTCGAGCGCAACGCCAAAACCTACCAGGGTGGGCGACGCTTCAAGTTCCAAGCGGTTGTCGTGATCGGCGACCGTGCAGGTCGCGTCGGCATGGGCATCGGTAAGAGCCGTGAGGTTCAAACCGCCGTTGCCAAAGCCAACACCGCCGCCCGTAAAAACGTGATCCGTGTGCCCCTCAAAAACGGTACGATTCCTCACGACATCATCGGCGTGTCAACCGCATCTAGGGTCATGCTCAAACCTGCCAGCGCGGGTACGGGCGTCATCGCCGGCGGCGTGCCACGTGCCATTGCCGAACTTGCGGGCATCACCGATTTGTTAAGTAAAGAAATTGGTAGCCGCACCAAAGTCAATGTTGCCTACGCTGTGTTCCACGGTCTGAAAAACCTTCAAACCAAAGACAGCGTGCGCGAACTCAAGGAGAGCGCCCAATGAAAATCAAGCTTGTCAAGAGCCTGATCGGACGCAGTGCCAAACAGCTTGCGACCGCCAAGACCCTTGGTCTGAAAAAGATCGGTGACACCACTGAAGTTGGCACCACCGAATCTGCAAAAGGTCAAGTGGACAAACTCAAATTTCTTCTCGAGGTTATCGAGGAGGGAGCAAAATGAAGCTCAACGAACTCAAACCAGCCCCAGGCTCACGCAAACGCAAAAAGCGCGTTGGTCGTGGTCCAGGCGGTACAGACAAAACATCTGGTCGCGGTCACAAAGGTCAAGCCAGCCGTTCAGGCTCGAGCCTCGCCGCGTCGGGCAGCTACAAATCCGAGGGTGGTCAAACACCAATGATTCGCCGCCTGCCAAAACGTGGTTTCAACAACCCGTTCAAGCAAGAATTCCACCTGGTCAACCTGGCAGACCTCGAGCAATTCGGCACGGACGCAGTCAATGCCGAAAGCTTGGTTGCCAAGCGCGTCATCAAAAAAGTGCATCACCCGATCAAACTTCTGGCTCGGGGTGAGGTCAAAGGTGCAGTGAATATCACTGTTCACGCCGCCTCCGAAGCTGCAGTCAAAGCCGTTCAAGCCGCCGGTGGAACCATCACCGTGCTGGGTTACAAAAGGGTCAGCGCCGAAACCGCTGAGGTGGCGTAATGCTTCGTGCTTTCCGCGATGCGTTCCAAATCCCGGAATTGCGCGGGAAGTTCATTGTCACGCTGATTTTGCTGGCTGTTTATCGTCTGGGGTCGGCACTGCCCACCCCAGGCGTCAATGCCACCGAACTCTCGAATAAACTCAGTTCTGGTGGTGCTGGCGGTGTTCTGAACACGCTTGGCTTGATCTCTGGCGGAAGTCTTTCGACTTTCAGCATCTTCGCCTTGGGCGTGCTGCCGTATATCACCGCCAGCATCGTCATGCAAATCCTGACCACCGCCGTCCCTGCGCTCGAGAAACTCCAAAAAGAGGGTCAAGAGGGTAGCCGTAGAATCAACCAATACACCCGTTATGCCGCGATTGGCTTGGGTGCGGTTCAGGCGCTGTTTTTTGCGACCTTAATTCTCAATCAGGGCGTTTTGCGTCCAGGTTGGGGCAGCAACTTGCCACTGTTTTACCTGACGGTCGTTGCAACTCAGGTCGCTGGCGTTGCCTTTACCATGTGGCTGGGCGAACGCATTACCGAATACGGCATCGGCAACGGCGCAAGCTTGATTATCTTTGCTGGTATCGTCACGCGCTTTCCAACGGAAATCGCCCAAACCTTGACCTTGATGAACACCGGTCAAGTTCAATTGCTGCAAATTCTGGGCTTTTTCTTGATGGTCATTGCCGTGATCGCAGGCATCGTTTTGATTCAACAAGGTGAACGACGCATTCCGGTGCAGTATGCCCGCAAAGTCGTCGGCAAAAGTGTCACAGGTGGTCAAGCCAGTTACATCCCCATGAAAATCAACACCGCAGGCGTAATCCCAATTATTTTCTCAGGTGCAATTTTGCAACTCTTGCAACTGCTGCCTCAAGCCTTCCCGAATTCTGCACTGGTTCGCCAAATCTCGAGCACCCTGAGCACCCGCACTTGGTCGGGCTTGCTGGTCGAAGTGCTGTTCATCATTGGTTTCACTTACTTTTACACCATCATCAACTTTGACCCCAAACGCATTGCCGAAAACTTGCGTGAGTACGGCGGATTTATTCCAGGTGTGCGTCCGGGTCAAGCCACCCAAGACCACTTGGATCGCATCAGCACCCGCATCACCTTCTGGGGCGCGATGTTCCTTGGAGCTTTGGCGATTATTCCAAGCATCGTTCAAAACTTTACAGGTGTTACAACCTTTCCATTGGCAGGAACAACCTTGCTGATCGTGGTTGGTGTGGCACTCGATACCTTGCGTCAAATCGAATCGCAACTGTCGTTACGCAATTACGATGGCTTTATCAAAAAAGGTCGGATTCGTGGACGTACCCCAGTGGATGGTCCTGTTTCGTGAAGCTCAAAGGTTCAAACGCTTTAAACTTGCTGCTCGAGGTTTTTGCTCGAGCAGCGTATTTGCCTAAACTGCTTTCAATTTCTTGGGGTGTGGCATGAGCAAAGTTGTGATTTTTTTAGGTCCTGCTGGAGCGGGTAAAGGCACTCAAGCCAAACGACTCGCCAAAGAGTTAAACATGGTTCAGCTTTCAACGGGCGACATGTTGCGCGACCACATGGCAAGGGGAACTGAACTGGGACAGCAAATCAAAGCCATTCAGAATTCTGGGCAACTGGTTTCTGATGATATTGTGGTGGCTTTAATCCGCGACAAGCTCTCAGTCATGGACGATGTGCGCGTGATTTTTGATGGTTTCCCAAGAACCGTGACCCAAGCCCAAGCGCTTGACATGTTGCTCGAGGAACTCAGTGCGCCAATCTCAAGTGTGCCAGTCCTGGACGTGCCAGAAGATATTTTGCGGCTGCGTTTGACCAAACGTGCCGAAATCGAAAAACGTGCCGATGACACACCCCAAGGTATCGAGAAGCGCCTCGAGTTGTACCGCAAGGAAACCTCTGCCCTGATTCCATACTACGAGCCTCGAGGTCATCTGTACCGCATTGATGGTCTGGGCGCACCCGAAGAAGTCTATGCCCGTTTGAAAGCTGTGATTTGACTTGATTTTAAAACGCCCCAACGAACTCGAGATCATGCACGAGGCTGGAAACTTGTTATTCCAGGTTCATGACTTGGTCGGTAAGGAAGTTACGCCTGGGGTTACGACCAAGCACTTGAATGAGATTGCTCAAGATGCTATACTTAAATTTGGTGCTCGTCCGGCGTTCCTGGGATACCACGGATTTCCTGCGACCATCAACGCATCAATCAATGAAGTTATCGTTCACGGCATTCCCGGCGCGAGAAAACTCGTCGCTGGCGACATCATCTCAATCGATATCGGGTTAATTTACAAAGGGTTTGTGGCAGACTCTGCCCGAACCTATCCTGTGGGTGAAATCAGCATCAAAGCCAGGAAATTGCTCGAGGTTACAGATGCCGCCCTCTGGGCGGGTATTCGTGCGTGTAAGGCTTACGGTAGGCTCGGCGATGTCAGCAATGCCATACAGCGAACAGTCGAAAAAGCAGGTTTTAGTGTGGTGCGCGAATTTGTAGGACACGGCGTTGGACGTAAAATGCACGAAGAACCCCAAGTGCCAAACTGGGGGAATGCAGGCAAGGGCGCAGTTTTAAAACCAGGTTTGACCATTGCCATCGAACCGATGGTGACAATAGGCAAAACCAAAGTAACTGTGTTAGACGACGGATGGACAGCCATCACCGATGACCGCAGCCTCAGCGCCCAAATTGAGCACACCGTCGCCATCACCCCCAATGGACCCAGGGTTCTCACCCTTCCAAAAGGAATGCCTTACGGTCCAATTTACAAACCCCAAGAATTAACCGCAGTTTAAAGCTCGAGACTCAAATCAAGAAATCATTTTTCATTCGGTATTTTTAGAATTCTCAGCAGTAACAGCACCCCACGTTGAACCCCGCCAGACGGGGCAACAGACCCCAACAGGCGTGGGCAACACGGAGGGTTAATGGCGAAAAAAGAGAAGAAAGTTGATGCGGTCCGCACCGAAGGAGTCATTCTCGAGGCGCTTCCCAACACCACGTTCACCGTCAAACTCGACTCGGGTCACGAATTACTGGCATACGTTTCTGGAAAGATGCGAATGAACTACATCCGCATTCTGCCAGGAGACCGCGTTGTGCTCGAGATCACGCCTTACGACACGACACGTGCCCGAATTGTCTACCGCAAGTAAGCACCGAGCAATCTGAACCACCCAAATTTATCCACAAAGACAGTTCAGCACCACCGAACTGTCGAGCGCTGCTACGAGACAAAAGCTCGAGAAGCTCGAGAACACTCCCTGCGGCGCGAAGGAGGCACAAGTGAAAGTTAGGTCCAGCGTCAAGAAGATTTGCGACAACTGTAAAGTCGTTCGTCGCCACGGCAAGGTTTTTGTGATTTGCAAAGACCCCAATCATAAGCAAAGGCAGGGTTAATCATGGCACGTATTGCCGGTGTTGATCTGCCCCGCGAGAAGCGCGTAGAAATTGCGCTGAACTACATCTTCGGTGTTGGTCCGACCCGTTCCAAAGAAATTTTGGCGGCAACGGGCATCAACCCTGATACCCGAGTCAAGAATTTGACCGAATCGGAGCAAACCAAACTCCGTGATGCCGTCGAAAAGACCTACAAGGTCGAAGGCGACTTGCGTTCGGAAATTGGTCAGAACATCAAACGCTTGATGGACATTGGTTCGTACCGTGGTTTGCGTCACCGTAAATCATTGCCGACCCGTGGTCAACGCACCCGCACCAACTCTCGCACCCGAAAAGGTCCGAAGAAGACGGTGGCTGGTAAGAAGAAGGCGGCGAGGAAGTAATGGCGAAACCAGTCAAAGGCAAAGCGACCAAGCCCAAACGTCGCAACATTGGTTCTGGTAAGGCGTACATCAGCGCCAGTTACAACAACACGATTGTCACGATTGCAGACCCCGATGGCAACCCTGTCGCTTGGTCGAGCGGTGGCACCATCGGTTACAAAGGCAGCAAAAAGGGTACACCCTACGCCGCCCAACTTGCAGCCGCCGACGCTGCCAAAAAAGCCCAAGGCATGGGCATGACGATTGTTGATGTCGTCGTGCGCGGTACAGGCAGTGGGCGCGAACAAGCAATCCGTGCCATTCAAGCCTCGGGCTTGGATGTGCGTTCGATCATGGATGACACCCCAGTTCCACACAATGGCTGCCGTGCGCGGAAGAAGTTGAGGCTCTAATGGCGAGATACACAGGTCCAATGGTTAAACTCTGCCGTCGTGAAGGCGTAAACCTTTTCGACTCGGAGAAAGTCAACAAATACCTCACCAAGCGCCCCTACGCGCCAGGTCAGCACGGTCAACGCCGCAAAGGTCGCACCAGCGATTACGGCGTGCGTCTGCGCGAAAAGCAAAAATTGATTCGTATTTACGGCATGACTGAAAAGCCATTCCGCAACCTCTTCGCCGAGGCAGCCCGCCGAGACGGCGTGACCGGTACGGTCTTCTTGCAATTGCTCGAGTCACGTCTGGACAACGTCGTGTACCGCATGGGCATCGCCACCACCCGCCGTCAAGCCCGTCAGTTCGTGTATCACGATCACGTGCGCGTCAACGGTAAAAAAGTGGACGTTGCCAGTTATCACCTGAAACCAGGCGATGTCGTGGGCTTGAGCGAAAAAGCCAAAAGCTTGGTGCTGATCAAAGAAAATCTCGAGGGACAAAAGCGTCGCCGCACCGTGCCCTGGATTGGCTTTGACCCAGAAAAGGGTGAGGGCACATACACCCGCCTGCCAGCCCGCGAAGACCTTGCCATCCCAGTCAACGAACAATTTGTTGTCGAGTATTACTCACGATAAATGACCAGTTCGACACGATAAAGATTCGAGATCATTGTCCAAGTACAACATCACACCCGCTAACCTCGAGCGTCTAACCACCCCCTCGAGCAAAGCCATTCGCAATTGGAGGCACCTGTGGATTTGAAACCCCGCCTGGTCGCACGCACTGAAGGACACTACGGCGAGTTCGTTCTCGAGCCATTGGCACGAGGCTTTGGTGTGACAATCGGAAACCCGCTTCGTCGCATTTTACTCTCGAGCATTCCTGGCACGGCTGTCACAAGCGTGTACATCGAAGACGTACTGCACGAGTTCTCCACCATCCCTGGTGTGACCGAAGACGTGATTCACATCATCCTCAACCTCAAAGAACTCGTGGTGAAATTCCACGGCAGCGGACCCAAGACCCTCTCGATTCGCGTCGAAGGTCCGAAAGTCGTGACCGCCGCCGACCTCGAGTGTCCATCTGATGCTGAGGTCGTGAATCTGGACCAACCAATCTGCACGATTGGCAAAGGTGGCAAGCTGGTCATGGAAGTCCGCGTCGAAGAGGGCGTGGGTTACATCCCAAGTGAGCGTCACAACACCAAAGACCGCATCAACTC
This sequence comes from Deinococcales bacterium, assembly GCA_025352125.1. GTDB lineage: Bacteria > Deinococcota > Deinococci > Deinococcales > JAAFIG01 > JANXTZ01. The sequence goes on from JANXTZ010000023.1 coordinate 15,063, forward strand.
CATACCCGTTGACGCGATTTTTACCCCCGTCAAACGCGTGGCGTACCATGTCGAAGACACCCGCGTTGGACAACAAACCGATCTTGACCGTTTGATCCTGCGCGTCTGGACGGACGGCAGCATTACTCCAGAGCACGCCCTCGATGAAGCCGTGGACATCCTCCGCGACCAACTGAATGTGTTCTCGAGCGGTGAGAAAATCATGGAAAAGACGGTCACACCCGTCCCATCTGCCGTGATTGCCCGCGAAATAGCACCAGTCGTCAAAGCCATCGAAGCAACCCCCGTGGTTGCCAGCGCCGCCAGCAACAAAGTCACGCTCGAGGGACTGGGTTTAACCACCCGCGTTCTTCACAGCCTTAAAGAAGAAGGCGTGGACAGCGTGGACGCGCTGATCGCCCTTTCCGAAAAAGACCTCAAGAAAGTCCCAGGCGTGGGAGAGCGCAGCCTTGACGAAATCAAGAAACAACTCGCCATGTACAGCCTGGAACTCAAAGATTAAACAACCCCCTCGAGAAGAACCCCTCGAGCATCCTGGAGGAATATTATGCGTCACGGTGTATCCGGACGAAGACTCAGCCGCTCCTCGAGCCACCGCCGCGCTTTGGCGACTGCTCAGGCCACAGCGCTCATCCGCGAAGGTCGAATCGAAACGACCCTCGCCAAAGCCAAAGAACTCCGCCCATACGTGGAGAGCCTCATCACCACCGCCAAAGGTGGCAGCTTGCACAACATTCGCACGGTTGGCAAAGACATTCATGACCGTGCCGTACTGAAAAAATTGTTTGAAGAAATTGCACCAAAGTTTGCCACCCGCAACGGTGGATACACCCGCATTCTTCGCACCGGCATCCGTCGCGGTGATGCAGCGCCAACCGCAATTATTGAATTCGTAGAGTAAGAAACACGAATTTTTAAAGCTCGAGCTTCGATTTTTGAAGCTCGAGCTTTTTTGGTTTTCAGGTTTTGGCTTGTGGAGTTGTAAAGTTGAACAGAATGGAACATACAACTGTAGAACTCGAGCAAGCTATCGAGAAACTGTACGAGGTTTTCTCAAAATATCCTTACCCCCAAAGTCCCAGTTTTGGCGATAGTACTTTTTATGATTCCCAAAAAGATGCTGCTGCTTTGGCTGCCAAACCATTGCGTGAAATTGAAACTTGGATTTTACAGCTCTATGTTCAAGAAGCATATTTCGATTGGGGTGACACTAACGACTTCAAACATTTTTTACCTCGAGCTTTAGAAGTGATGGCACGCTATGAGAATGACTGGCTTGATTCAGAAGTCGTCATGGGCAGACTCAGGGGACAAAATGATGATGGCTGGAAAACTTGGTCATTGCAAGAGCAGAACGCAATTTACGAATTTGCTGTGGCTTGGTGGAAGGCACGTATTAACGAAAGTCTACTGGATTCTGACCATTCATATTGGTGGGATACACAACTTTGCATTTTGGCGCAAGCTTTTGATGATTTGACTCCATTCATCAGGATTTGGAGGGATAACGTTTTGTTGGATTCAACTTTAAATTACGCAGATTTTGTAACCAGTTTTCTTTTAAACGATAAAAAAGAAATGTCCTCGGCGTATTGGGGAAATTCACCAGATATCGAGTATCAAAAAATTTGGATTGTGCTAGCTACACCTGAAGTTCTTAGCGTGTTGCGCGAGCGCCACGACATATTTTGGCAAGAAAAGAACGCAACCGCAATTCTCAAAGCAATTCAAATCCTTGAAGAATCACTTGCCGATTCCGCATCCAAGTAAACTCGAGCTTCACAATTTCACTCCAAACCTCGCCCACCCTTTTGATCCTCGAGTTTCAAACTGACCTTGTACCCAAGTGCTTCCGCGTACTGCACCAAACTGCTGAATGCCGTTTCGGATTTTGGATGCTCCAACGCCGCTATTCTCGAGTGGTTGCGATTCAGAAATTGCTCGAGCAATACAGAGAGGCGGGTTTTGGCTTCGTGAATGTTGACTTGAATCAAAAACCAAAATTGGTTTCACTCACTCAAATTTGCAATCTCGAGTTTCACTTCAATATTGGGTTATCCTCGGGTCGTGCCCGATTTACCAGCGCTTTTAAACAACACACCCAAACTCGAGGAATTGTTGCAAATAGCCCGAGTCAAACGCGTTTCACTCGAGCAAAACCCGAGCACGACAGCCTTTCGGTTGGTGAACTCGGGTGCGGATGAAATTGCGGATTTGAGCGTGGATTTTTTTGCTGGGGTTTTGGTGGCAAGTTTGTACGCTGAACTTTCAGAAAAGCAAGAAAACGTCTTGCTCGAGGTGCTGGCACAAACCTTTGCCCCAGTGTCGATTTACCTTAAACGCCGTCCCAAAGAGGCACGTCATGTGGCGAATGTGGCTCGGGATTCGCTCGCGCCCGACGCGCCAGCTTGGGGCGAACGCGTGGATGAAATTGAAATTCTCGAGAATGGTGTGAAGTACCTGATTCGACCTGGTGGGGATTTGAGCGTGGGTTTGTTCTTGGACATGCGCGAATCCAGGGCGTGGTTAAAGCATCATGTGGCTGGAAAAACGATGCTGAACACGTTTGCTTACACTTGCGGTTTTGGTCTGATCTCGAGCTTAAACGGTGCAACTCGAGCAGTAAATCTTGACCTTTCACGTCGGGTGCTCGATTGGGGACAGGACAATTACCGTCTGAATAAACTCGAGCCAAAGCGTTTTGATTTTATCTCTGGGGATGTGTTCGATTGGCTGACGCGGTTCTCGAGACGTGGAGACAAGTTTGACGTGGTGGTTCTTGACCCACCCAGTTTTGCGACTTCAAAACACATCAGGTTTTCGGCGGCGACCAATTATGACGAACTTGTCGAACTTGCCGCCAGCATTGTCACGCCTGAGGGTTTGCTCTTGGCGTGTTGCAACAACGCCCAGGTTTCCAAGCGAAATTTCTATGCGCAAATCAAAACGGGTTTGAAACGTGCTGGTCGGGGATTTAACCTTCTTCAAAGCTTGGGGCAATCCAAAATAGATTTCCCAACGCTTAATAACCTCGAGTCTCCACTGAAAGTATTTGCACTTGAAGTGTAAGACTTATTAAAATGTCCCCATGTCCGTCAAACTGGTCGAAACACTCGGGATCAAGGAAGGCTCTTTGGTTGGTTTGCTCAATCCGCCAGATGGTTTTTACGAATCACTTGCACCATTACCGCCACGGGTTGAAATTTTTTTAAGGCTCGAGGGTCGTTTTGATGTGGTGATCGCATTTTGTCAGACGCGTTTGGAACTCGAAGAAACCTTCCCGAAAGTTCACGCGAGTTTGCGGGCGCATTCGGTGGCGTGGATTGGGCATCCCAACCCGCTGACGGAACTCAGTTCGGATTTAAACGAAGACCGTGGTTGGGTCAGTTTGCACCGTGCGGGTTACAAGCAGGGACAGGTGCATAAATTGAACAAACTCTGGACAGTCCGCGAGTGGCGGCTTGCAGAAACGCTGTCACATTTGGGACGCGGGGCGGTCAAACCGAAGGAGTGAAGCGGGCGCGTTTCGCTGGCAACAGAATTCGGGTACAATACCATCATGAGCCAACCCAGCCTTTTCGATGCGCCCAATCCAGAATCACAGACAGACCCCGAGGTTGAAATTTACCTCGCGGAACACGGGATTCCTGCCACCAACGAAAACCTCGAGATTCCCGCGCCGAAAGTGGTCGGCAGCACCAAACCCAAACGTGTGACACTGATCGACGGTCATGCGCTGGCGTACCGTTCGTACTTTGCGCTGCAACGTTCCTCGGGCAGTTTGACGACCTCGAAAGGCGAACCCGTTCAGGCGATTTACGGTTTTCTCAAAACCGTCATGCGTCACGTCAAAGACGGCGTTAAAAAGGGAATTCGAGAGGGCGCGGTGATCGTGGTTTTTGACCCGCCCGTGAAAACCTTCAGACACGAGGCGTTCGAGAATTACAAGGCAGGTCGTGCCGACACGCCCGACGATTTACACGAACAAGTCCATAAAACCAAACAAATTGTTGATCTAATGGGCTTGATGCGCCTCGAAGAGCCTGGTTACGAGGCGGATGACGTGATCGGCACATTGGCAACCCGAGCCGAAGCCGAGGGTATTGAAGTTAGAATTTTGACCAGTGACCGCGACGCCTACCAGTTGCTTTCCGAAAACGTCAAGGTGATTGCCAGCGACGACCGCGAAATTGGACCAGGTGAAGTCTTCGAGAAGTACGGCGTGCGGGTCGATCAATGGGTCGATTACCGCTCCCTCACGGGTGACTCGAGCGACAACATTCCTGGGGCGCGAGGGATTGGTCCGAAGGGTGCGCAGAAGTTGCTCGAGAAGTACGGTTCGCTCGATTATATTTTGGCAAATCTGGACAAAATAGAACCCGCCAAGGATGCGCAAAAAATCAAAGATTCTTTCGAGAATGTCTTGATGAGCAAGGAACTCTCGAGAATCGTGACCGACATGGATTTCGAGGCGAACTTCGTCAAAGCCAATGTTTTCGCCCCGCAAGCTGGACTGCGTGATGCCCTGGCGGAACTCGAGTTTTTCAGTTTGATCAAAGACATGAATTTGGGCGCAGTCGAACTCGAGGCAATGCCAGAAAAAACCTTGCAAATCATCAATAAACTCGAGTGGCAAGAACCGACCGCCAGCGCCGTCTGGGGATTTACCCTCTCGAGCAACTTCGCTTCGAGCGCAGATTTGACCGCTTTGGCTTTCGCCTACCCAAATTTGGATGGCGTGCATGAAGCCGTAAATCCGAGCCTCGAGACGTTGGCGGGATTGGTTGAGGTTCATGCCTTTGATGCCAAATCCTTGGCGGTTCATGGGATCATGAACGGCATCAACCTTGAGCCTGGAGACGACCCGCTCTTGATGGCGTACACCCTGGATACCACCAACGTGAATGCCAGCATCATTTCCAAGCGTTACCTTGAGCACGATTGGGCAAAAGACGCGCCGAGCCAAGCCGCCGCCAGCGCCACCTTGATTTCAAATCTTTCAGCCATGTTCACCATTGAGCAAAAAAAGTTGTATGAAAACCTCGAGATTCCGACCAGCAAGGTCCTGGCACGAATCGAAGCCACGGGCATTCGGATTGATGCCGCGCAATTTAGAGCCATGTCCGAGAGTTTTGAAACCCGTATTCGGGCGCTCGAGCTGGAATTGTGGGCACTGGCGGGTGAAGAATTCAACCTGAATTCCAGGGATCAACTCGAGAAAATCTTGTACGACAAACTGCAACTCGCCTCGGGCAAGAAAACCAAAGGCACGGGCAAACGCAGCACCGCCGCCAGTGTACTAGAGGATCTGGTGATGGAACACCCGATCATCCCGAAGATTCTCGAGTACCGCGAGATTGCCAAACTCAAAGGCACGTACCTGGACCCGCTGCCGTTGATGGTCAATCCAAAAACCAACCGCTTGCACACCACTTACAGCCAGGTTGGCACGGCGACGGGACGCATCTCGAGCCTGAATCCAAACCTGCAAAACATTCCGATTCGCACCGAGGTCGGGCGCGAAATCCGCAAGGGATTTATTGCCAGTGAAGGCATGAAACTGATCAGCGCCGATTACAGCCAGATCGAACTGCGAATTCTGGCGCACATCACCAAAGAACCCGCGCTGCTCGAGAGTTTCAGGTTAAATGAAGACATTCACCGCCGCACCGCCGCCGGTATCCTGGGCATCCCGCTCGAGGAAGTCACCAGCGACCAGCGCAGCGGCGCGAAAGCCGTGAACTACGGTGTTTTGTACGGCATGAGCGCCCACCGTCTGAGCCGCGATAAAAAGATTTCTTACGAAATTGCCAAAGATTTCATCGCCAAATACTTTGAAGCCTACCCTGGCATCAACAGTTATTTGGAGGGCACCAAAGCATTCTGTCACGAAAACGGTTACGTTGAAGATTTACTCCACCGCCGCCGTTACATTCCAGAAATCAACTCCAAGGTTTTTATGGTGCGCGAAGCCGCCGAACGCGCCGCGATCAACATGCCGATTCAAGGCACCAGCGCCGGCATCATCAAATACGCCATGATCTACCTCGAGCCTCAACTCGAACCGTTTGGCGCGAGAATGCTCTTGCAAGTCCATGACGAACTGGTGCTCGAGAGTCCGACCCAACACGTGGAAGCCGTCAGTAAAATTGTCGAAGATACCATGAACAATGCGTTTGCACTTGACGTGCCGCTCGGGGTTGGGGTGGGCGTTGGAGATTCCTGGTACGACGCGAAATAACCAGCAAATGAGAGGGGAAATAAACTCGAGGTGAATTCCCACCTCGAGTTTGAGGTTGTTTTTTGAAGCTTTAACACTTCAGGTAGACGTATTTTGACTTTGCTGCTAAAGTCTACTGGATCGTTTTTAGTGAACGAGATATTGAGGAAAAAATGAAAAAAACTTTTTTGACCATCACCAGCGCCTTGGTTCTCGCCTCTCTGCTCGTGGCATGTCCACCAACTCCAGATGTTACACCACCAAAAGTCAACCTCTCGAGCAGTTCAAACAACGTCATCACTGCTGGTTCGATCAAATTAACCGCCACCGCCAGCGATGAAGTTGGGATCAGCAGAGTCGAATTTTATGAAGGTGCAACCAAACTCGGTGAAGACATAACAGCCCCATATGAACAAACCATCGATTTCAATTTAACCAACAACGGCACAAAAACCTACACTGCCAAAGCCTTTGATGCCGCCAATAACTCAGCCTCGAGTGACCCAGCGACTACCGTAACAGTCAATATTCCTGACACCACACCACCCACGATCAAACTCTCGAGCGACGCGAGCAACGTTGTCACCGCCAGCACCATCAAATTAACGGCTGTCGCCACCGATAATGTTGGCGTAACCAAAGTTGTGTTTTTTGAAGGCACAACCAAAATTGGTGAAGACACCACCGCACCATTTGAACAAAAGGTTGATTTTTTAATCACCAACAACGGTTCTAAAACCTTTACTGCCAAAGCCTTCGATGCCGCAGATAACGCCACCTCGAGCGACCCGGTTGGTGTGGTCGTCAACATCCCACTAGGACCAGATACTCTCCCCCCTTCGGTCAGTCTCTCGAGCAGCTTGACCAAGGTTACTGCGGCTGGTTCGATCAAATTGACCGCCACTGCCATTGACAACGTGGGAGTTGCCAAAGTCGAATTTTTTGACGGCACGACCAAACTCGGTGAAGACTCGAGTGCGCCTTATGAACTAGCCCTGGATTTTGCAATTACCAACAACGGCGCAAAAACCTACACTGCCAAAGCTTACGATGCTGCGAACAACTCCGCTTCAAGCAACGAAGTGGCAGTTGCGGTCAACATTCTGGACATCACCGCACCAACCGTTAATCTCTCGAGCACATCAAACAATGTGGTTCTTCCTGGGTCAATCAAACTGACTGCCACCGCCACCGATGACATTGGTGTCAGCAAAGTCGAATTTTATGATGGGACGACCAAATTAGGTGAGGACTCGAGTGTACCTTTTGAGCAAAATGTCGACCTTGCACGCGCAAACAATGGTGCAAAATTGTATTCTGCCAAAGCTTTCGATGCGGCAAACAATTCAGCCTCGAGTGCCGCAGTGGCAGTGACCGTCAATATTCCTGAAATTTTACCGCCAACGGGCACGCCAGCGGCAAAAGGTGATGTTGTTGACGCCGTGAGTAGCCTCGTAGGGCGTTCTCAGGGTGTGCAAACCAGCGTCACCACGCAAACCACCGATTACTACAAGGAATTAAATCTTTCAAGTTTGCATGTTCCTGGTCAAGCACCCGTCACTGTGTTGCAAGTGTTCGGTCAAATGGCTGATTCCGCCGTCACATTGGCGCAAAACGGTTTTGACTCTCGAGCTTTGGCAGACAAAATCACCAACATGGCGAGCAAAGTTGCCAGCTCTACTCGAGCCAATACCTTAAGCAAATTACCAACAGGTGATTACGACTGCACAACCACCGCCGCGACCTGTCCAAATAACAATTCAACCTCGAGTGACCTTAAAGTGACTTGGAAAACCCTGAGCAATAAAACTGCTATTGCCATCATTGACTGGGACGGCTCGAGTATTGGAACGGCATCTGCACCAGCCGAAATTACCAATTACGAGTACAGCGGCGGTGTCAGCAAGGTGCAAGTACCAACCAAAACCGTGGCGAATGTCACTGTGGAGGGAAAAGTAGTTCTTAAAGCACAATTTGAATCACAGTGGGAAAGTAGTTCTTGGACAAACACACTTGGTGGCTACACACAATGGTCTCCATCCATCAACAATATGTCCTTTATCGGTACATTATTCAGTTTAGATGGCATAACCAAACTGATTGACATTCCAAAATTAACCTACAGCCATGATACAGCAGGCTTAAAGACCAGTGGCGATATCAGTATCGCTTTAAATGATCCTTACCACGTGAAATGGGATATTAACTTGGGTGGAACCACAATAGCACGTACCACAGATTACCCCAATGCTGTCGGTACAGGTCTTCTACTTACACCATTTATCCCATACAACAAAGTCTTTACTCCAAAAGGCGCTCTTAGCATTGCGTTAAGTCTCGAGATTGGTACAAAGCTATATGCTTTTGAAACCAAAGCGACAGATTGGACTTACAGCGCCAATGGCGGAATCGTAAGCTTGGATGGAATCACTGGTTCATTCGCCGCAGACAATAAGCTCGTCACTTTCGCTGGAAAACTTGACGGTGTGGATGCCAACAAAAATTGTCTACCCTTTGAGAACCTGAACCTGACCTTCAGCGACGGCACTGTCACCCTCGAGCAATTCTTGATTGATCGTTTCCCAAGCATTATCAAACCTGGCAACTGCCCTTAAACTCCTTTTTTCAGATCACCAAAACACCTCGAGCCTTCAAAATTCGAGGTGCTTTCTCAGTTCAAGTCTTTCACGGTAGACTAAAACGCCATGAACGCCCTCGAGTCATTCCTGCTCGGAATCACGCCAGCCACAGACCTGCCTGCTAGGTTGATGACTGATTTTAGGTTGATGCCCTTGTTTTACTCGAGCTTGCCAACAGATCACCCAGAAAAATCCAAGTTCCGCAACGCGTTTTTGGCGTCCACAGCCCGTCATGCCCGAATCAAATCGCACGTGCTCGAGTTGGTACGCGCCTGGAATGCGGTGGGAATCGTGCCGATGTTGTTCAAGGGTTTTATGATGGCAGAATTTGTCTACGACCTGCCAGCAAACCGTTTTTACGGCGATGTGGACATTATTGTCAAGGAGCATGAGGCGGCTCGAGCGGCAAAAATCGCCAAAGAACTTCCTGGTTGGGTCGAGACTTGGAATCGCGCCGATACGGTGCTGCCCAACATTCACGAGGAAAGCCATTTGTTCACCACCGACCACAGCGTGCGTTTGGACTTGCATCGTTTTGCATTGCACACGTTTACATCCGCCAAAAATGCGCGGCGTTTGACGAATGAAATGTGGCAAACCTCGAGCCAGATTGCTTGGGAGGGTTGTCAGGTGGTGGTGCCATCATTTGAAGATGTGGCACTTTTGGGCATTGTGCTTTCCAGAATGTGGGATGAAAGCCCTGGCGTTAAACCGCATGATGCGCTTGATTTTAGGGCATTGACCAAAAAATGGGGTTTGAGCCGTGAGGCATTGGTTTTTCGAGCCGAACGCTTTGATCTGGAAAAACCGCTCGAGGCATTTTTGGCATTGTGTGATCCTTGGCGGCAAAAACTGGATTACAAAGCTTTGTCCCAAGAAAAACTCAAAATGTGGCGCAAGTCTTTTCCAACATTTTGGCAACTCGAGTGGCGTTTTGCGCGATTTGATCGACTGGTTCGAGCCATCCCAACTTTATTGGACGTTGCGACGCAATACCCGAATGTGGTGCGGGTCAAAAAATTGTTGCGGCAAAAAACAGACCTTTTCGAGATTGTCCAAACCAACGAACCCATTCCTCGAGTACGGCAAAACAAAAGTTTCAAGCACTTGGAACGCATCCTGCGCGGAATTCATTGGACGCTGTTTTTGATTGGTCCCAGATTTGACGCCTGCGTGCCGCGTTCTTTGGCGGTGTACAACGCCTTAAAAGCCGAGGGACACGATGTGGTCTTTGTCAGTGGCATACGGCGCAACAATGGAAAACTCGAGGGTCACGCCTGGGTGGAACTGAGCGGGATTGGTTTGGAAATATTTAATGACCTGCCATCGGCGCAGGTTTTTAAAGAAAATTTCCGTTATCCAAAGCCAGAAAATCGTGTCGCTCGAGAGAATCAAACGCTCGAGTTGGTGTCTTAAAACTTGGAGGCAGTCATGAATTTTTCGCCCACCGTGCCATACCACCAGCTTCAACCCGAACAAATCGGCGTCAAACCACCTGGGTTTCAAATCTTCAATGATGTACGGCTCGGGGTTGTGAAACTGCAAATTGCCGATCTCGAGCGTTCTTTGGATTATTACCAAAAAGTCATTGGCTTTAAACTCAAAAACCGTGACGACACGCCAAACAAACGCAGCGCACGGCTGGCAACCTTGGGCGGTGAAGTCTTGCTCGAGCTGGTCGAAAAACCTGGGGTTCGTTTTGCGCCGCACCGTGGTCGGTTGGGGATTTACCATTTTGCCCTGTTGCTGCCCTCGCAGGGCGATCTGGGACGTTTTCTGGCGAATGCCCTCACTTTTGGGCATGTGGGGCAATCCGATCACCATTACAGCGAAGCCACGTACTTGGTTGACCCTGACGGCATCACCATCGAAGTCTACCGTGACCGTCATCGAGCCGAATGGCGTGTGACGAGCGATGGGGAAGTGTTTGGCGGCAGCGGACCCGCTCGATATGACGGCTTTAAAAGAGGCAGCGGGTCAGCAACCGTGGCAAGGTTTACCTGTTGGCACGATCATGGGGCATCTGCATTTTTATGTTGGTGATCTGCAAAAAGCCCAGGCGTTTTACCATGAAGGCTTGGGATTTTCGAAAATGACCTGGAATTTCCCTGGCGCGTTGTTTATGGGCGCGGGTGGCTACCATCACCAGATTGGTTGCAACATCTGGGCGGCAGGATCAAAGCCGTCAACCGATGACGATGCACGACTTCTGACCTGGGATTTACTCTTGCCAGATCAAACGCAACTCGGGTTGCTCGAGCAAAACCTGAAGCATTTTGGTTTTGAAACCACTGCCATTGAAGGTGGTTTTTCCTGCATCGACCCTTGGGGCATTCGGGTTTGCGTCAAGACAGCGTCATCACAGCTTTCAATGGCATACTAAGGCATGAACTCGAGATTCTGGGCTTTGCTGCTGGCTTTAGGTACACTGACGCTTGTGCTGAGCGCCTGGAATCCACTGCCCGAACCACCAAATGTACTGGGTTTGACGAATGCCGAGCAGGGCATCTGGGCTGGCATCAACTTGGAGCGAACCAAGGCTGGTTTGAGCGCTCTCAAATTTGACGCACGGCTCTCGTTGGCGGCTCGAGGTCATGCCAAGGACATGGCAGATCGTAATTTTTTTGACCATCACTCTGGCAAACCTGGTTTTGACACGCCTGGGGACCGGATTCATCAGGCGGGCAGTTTCGAGCAAGCTTGGGCGGAAAACATTGCCTTTCTAGAAGGCGAACCTGACTCGAGGATCGTTGCAACGTTCGTGACGGGTTGGATGAACAGCCCAGGACATTTTAAAAACATCATGACCCCAAGTTTTACCCACACCGGCGTTGGGGTTTTTAAAAGCAGCGACGGGCGTGTTTATGCCGTGCAAGAGTTCAGTACCAGAGAGTTTGAAACAACCTTCGACAACATTTCGGGCGACGTGCGCTTCAACGACCTCGAGTTGCGCGGCGTGAACAAGCCCAATTTGGAGCTTGCCGTGTTTTCGGGGCAAAATTATTTGGGCATGATTCCGCAAGATTCGACGGGGCGTTTTGCCATGAAAATACCGTTTGCCATCAACACCAAATTCGATGTGGGCTGGCGCGAAAAAGGCTCGAGCAAGAACTTTTTGCTGGCAAAATCCGTGCAAACCCCAAATGTTACCAAAACGGGGAGGCTCGAGGCGAAAAACTATCCTGGGACACCGCCGTTTTCGCTCGAGGCGAACGTCTTGGTGCAGACCAGTTTCTCGCAAACGTTGACCATCAAATTTTCAAATGCGACCAAAACATTGTTGGTCATAGAAATAATAAACGGTGCTGAAGTTCGCCATGCCGTGCAAAACAACCAAGTTCAGTTGACCTGCCCTGCGCTCAGCCCAAAACGCACGGTGCAAATCGCGCACGGCAACAGCATCACCACAGAATTTATTTGGAACTGCGCGAGCGGCAAACTCGAGCCATCTTTTGAGAAGTGAGGGTAAACTCGAGACAACCAAAAGAAAGCGAGCCTTTTATGACCCAAGTGGCTGAACAAGTGGTATTGACCAAACTCGAGCATGAGGTGTTTTACATCACCATGAACCGCCCCGAAAGCCTCAATTCTGCAAACGAGGCGATGCTGCTGGCGATGCAGTCCGCACTCTCGAGCGCCGAAAAAGATGACAATGCCCGAGTGATTGTGATTACGGGCGCTGGACGTGGTTTTTGCTCTGGTGCGGATTTGCGTGAAGGCATTCATGGCAGCATGAAAGAACACTTGGACAAAACATTTCGACCCGTGATTGCTCGCATGACCAACCTCGAGAAACCCGTGATCACCGCCGTGAACGGGGTTGCGGCTGGGGCTGGGGCGAGCATTGCGCTGGCGGGCGACATTCGTTTGTGGAGCGATGCCGCCAACATGATGCAAGCCTTTAGCAAAATTGCACTGATTCCAGACGCGGGTAGCACCTGGTTTTTGCCGCGATTGGTCGGTTACAACCGCGCCTTTGACCTGATGGTTCATGCCGAAAAAGTCGTGGCGGAAGATGCGCTGCAAATGGGGTTGTGCGAACGGGTTTATCCTGCACAAGAATTTGAAGCCAAAGTCAAAGCCTTCGCCGAGAATCTGGCGCAGGGACCGACCAAAGCATTTGGACTGACCAAACGAGCACTCCTGAAAAACCTTTCAAACACCCTGGATGAGGCGCTCGAGTACGAGGGGCAGTTGCAGAACATCGCGGGAGCGAGCGGCGATTTCGCGGAGGGTGTGGGTGCATTCCTCGAGAAACGACCTGCGAAATTTAAGGGAAAGTAAAACACTTTAAACTGAAGCGGGTTTTGAATTATATCGAGTTTAGTAAGTTTATAAAAAATTTGTAAACTTACTAAACTTCATATATATTGAAGTCATGAATCCAATTACCAATCCATTTGCGCCAGGTGCAGGAACGCCACCGCCAGAACTGGCAGGACGGGACGAATTAAGAAAGACCATCGAAACTGCAATTGAACGCAACAAACGAGGTTTTCACAGTAAAAGCATTCTCATGGTTGGACTTCGTGGGGTAGGTAAAACTGTTTTACTTGATCGAATGCAGACTGATGCACGAGAAAAAAGCATTTTAACCATGCGCATCGAAGCTCCAGAACGACGTAGCCTTCCAGCCATGATCGTCCCCCAACTCAGACAATCGTTGCTTGAGCTTTCCCGAACCGAAAAAGTCAAAGATTACTCACAACGGGCATTACGTGGTCTGCGCGGGTTCGCCAAAGCCTTAAAGTTCAAATACGAGGACATTGAAATTGGTTTTGACCAAAACATTGAACCCGAACCTGGACTGGCGGACAATGGTGATCTCGAGCATGATTTACAAGCCTTGTTTGAAGTGGTTGGCATGAGCGCCAAACAAGCAGGTACAGCCTTGGTCATGTTTATTGACGAACTCCAATATGTTCCAGAGGAACAACTTGAAGCATTAATTACCGCTTTGCACCGCACATCTCAGTTGCAATTGCCAGTCATGTTGGTTGGTGCAGGATTGCCGCAACTTGCAGGACGCATGGGACGAGCAAAATCTTACGCAGAGCGCTTATTCGACTTTCCACAAATTGGGGCTTTGCCACCCGAAGCAGCAAAACAAGCCATCAGCAAACCACTTGCACAACAGCATGTTTTAATCACGGACGAGGCATTGGACGCTATTATCAATATCACTCGAGGTTATCCCTACTTTTTACAAGAATGGGGAAAACACGCCTGGGACATTGCTGATTACTCACCAATCACTTTAGAACACGTGAATCAAGCAACTATTGAAGCAGTGGCAGCATTGGACGAAAGTTTTTTTCGGGTGCGCCTAGATCGACTTACACCTCACGAGAAGAAATATCTTATGGCAATGGCTGAACTTGGTGCAGGACCACATCGTTCTGGCGACATTGCGGAAAAACTCGGACGAAGAGTGCAAAATCAAGCCCCAATACGCAACCAATTGATTTTAAAAGGCATTATCTGGAGTCCAAATCATGGTGAGACTGCTTTCACCGTACCTTTATTTGACGAATACATGCGGCGCATCATGATTTAAACCAGAAATTCACAAAAATTCGAGTTTAAAACCGTCCGCAATGATGCCCAGAATGTGATTGCGCTCAATGATCTGGTAATGCTTGTGACCCGCCATGACGTTCCCGCCAGCATTTTCAAACCAGTTTGAATTCAGCACCACGTCAAAGCTGCTCGAGAGGTCACCATGAAACGAATCCAGGTCTGTGACCTCGAGCGCCACGACGCTGAAAAAACGCAGGTGGAACGGTAAGTCTTGCTCGAGGTGAGAACTGCTGTGACGGGCGTCCAAAACACCCGTCAAAACCAGCATTTTCTCGAGCGGTTTGAACTCGAGGTTTGAGAGGTGCAGCGCGTCCCTCGAGCGTAAAATGCCGAGCTTGGTTTTGATGGGTTGGTACTCGGGCATCAACCAAGTTTACACGGACTTAAAATACGTGCGGAACTCGAGGTCTTCGCGCTCAAAACCCATGCGTTCGTACAATTTTTGCCCAGATTTATTCGTGTGTGCCGTCTCGAGCATCACGCCTTTGGCGTTGGTGTCACGGGCAAGCTGCATGGCGCGTTCAATCAGGTGCTCACCGACCCGCAACCCCCTGGCTTCGGGGATCACGTACAGATCATTCAAAATCCAGAGTTTTTGCGTGCTGGCGCTCGAGAAACTGGGATAAAGCTGTGTGAAACCAAGCGGTTTTTGGGCGTCAAACGCCAGGTAAATGACACTCTCGGCGTTCTGGATTCGCTCGAGCAAAAATGTTCTGGCGCGTTTCAAATCTGATTTTTCTTGGTAAAACACTCGGTACGCGTCAAAAAGTGGCGCGACAATCTCGAGGTGCTCAAAGGTTGCGGTTTTGATTTCTGGGGTCATGATTGCTCCTCAAGTTTGAGGTTGTACGTCAAGAACACTTCGTCACGCACAAATCCAGCGCGTTCATATAGTTTTTGCCCCGAAGCATTATCTTGCGCGGTACGAAGGCGCAAAAATGCCGCGCCGACCAATTTCGCATGAGCCGCACCGCGTTCGATCAAACGCTCGCCAATCCGTGAGCCTCGAGCTTCGGGAATCACGTACAAGTCGTTCAAAATCACCAGTGGTTTCAAAACAACGCTGCTGAAGGTGTTGTACAGCAGCGTAAAACCCACGGCTCGAGTTTGGTCATACGCCAGAAAAACCGTGCATTCGTCGCGCTCGAGCCTGGCTTGCAGGTATTCCCTGGCGGCTTCTAAATTGCTGGCTTGTTTGTAAAACACGCGGTAAGCGTCCAACAATGGCACCAGGTCATCCAGATGCTCGAGTGTCGCTTGCAGGGTTTGGACGGGTTTGTTCATGCAAGTTTCCTTGAAAATTGAAAGTCGGTGTTGATCAGAATAACCCCAAAAATAACGATGGTGATACCAACCAGCGTCTCGGGTCCGATATGCTCGCCCGCCAGAGCGCCCCATAAAATGCTCCAGATTGGGATGACGTAGGTGATGCTCGAGGATTGGGTGGCGCTGATTCTGGGCAGCACACTGTAAAACAGAGCGTAGGCGATGCCGCTGCCGAAAATCCCGAGGATCAAAATTGCGCCAATTGCGGGCAACGTGACCATGCCCGGTTTTGAAAAAAGCGCAATTGGCATCAGCATGATACCAGCACTCAAGACCTGCCCAAATGCGATGGCGAGCGGGTCAACTCCTTTCAGAAAACGTTTGGCAATGTAAGGCACGACGGCGTACAAGATTGAAGCCAAGGTGATCACGCTCACGCCAAGCAATGAACCCTCGAGTTGCAAACTGCCTGACACGGCGATCATGACACCGACAAACCCCAGCGCCACGCCCAGAATGCGGCGCGGGGTCAAACTCGAGTCGCCAATCAAAACGCCAATCAAGGCGGCAAAACATGGTGTGGTGGCGTTCAAGACCCCAGCCAAACTCGAGTTGAGGCTTTGTTCGCCGAGCGCAAAAAACGTGAACGGCAAAGCGCTCCCGATCAAGCCTTGAAGCACCAGCCACGGCAGATTTGCCCTGGTGAACATGGTGCGTTTCATCAGTTTGACGATGCCGAACAACACCGCCCCGCCCAGCAACAAACGCAAGCACGCCACCCAAACGGGTGGGAAGCTCGCACCCGCTATTTTGATCAGCAAAAACGACACGCCCCAAATCATCGAAAGCAACAACAATTGAACTGCATCGGCGATTTTCATATGCGTCTTCTCGGGTATTGTGCCGACACAAACACGACAATCAGACGCAATTCTTGTTCAATGCTGTGAAATCGGTGCTCGAGGTTTTCCAAATGGTGATGCGAAACGTTCATGAATTCTCTCCTGTGACTCAAGCGATGCGAGAATATTAATTGCCATTCGCTCTTTTTTGATTTTGCGCATACGCCACCAACCCCACCGCACTTAGAATGATTGGCATGGCGATAAACGCATTGATGCCAATTTTTTCGTGTCCCAAAATCGTGCCGAGCAGCACCGCCACAATCGGGTTGACGTAGGCGTAACTGGTGGCAAGCGTCGGGCGAACTTTGCTCAGCAGGTAAACGTAAGCGCTGAAAGCGATCAAAGACCCGAACGTAATCAGGTAAATCAACGCCAGGACACTCTCGAGCGATGGCGTTCTGGTCATGCGTTCACCAAGGATAAAACTGATCGGAATCATCAAAATACCTGCGGTCAGCATTTCGGTGGCGCTTGCCATCAAACCTTGAGGCAACGTCAGGTGCTTGGACCAGATCGAACCGAACGACCAAAAAATCGGCGCGATAAACATCACGATTGCACCCGTCGGATTGCCCTGCAAATTCCCCTCACGGCTGAGAATCACCACCCCGACCAGGCCCACCAGCATTCCAGCCACCTCGAGCACTCTTGGGCGCTGCCCCCACAGCGTTGACCACAGGGCAGCCCAGAGTGGCATGGTGGCAACGATGGTCGCTGCCAGTCCACTGGCAACCCCAAGGCTCTCTGCCAGGGTTGTGCCGGTGTTGCCGCCAATAATCAAAAAGAAGCCAATCCGAAACGCACTCCACCACTCGAGTTTGACCGGGTGCTTTGCCACTCGAGCGCGTAAAACGGCGTACAGGATTGCGCCGGCGACGGTAAACCGAATGGCGTTCATGAAAAACGGCGGGAAGCTTTGCACACCAACACGAATACCAAAATAGGTGCTGCCCCAGATGATGTACAGTGCAAACAGGCTAAACGCGATCAACAACGAATCGCGTCTCGAGGTTGCATTAACCGCCAAACCTGGATTCATGCTTAATAATAATCGCTATTGGTCTTCATTTGCAATATGTCATTTGGATTATTGCCAAAACTTCCTAACATCATTTAGAATACAAAAATCCATCATGAATAACCTAGACCAATTTGATAAAGCCATCCTCCTCGAGCTGCAACGCGACAGCCGACAAACCTATGCCGAAATCGGTTCGAGCGTCGGTTTAAGTGCCGCCAGCGTGCATTCTCGGGTCAAAACCCTCGAGAAACGCGGCATCATCAAAGGCTTTTCGGCTCGGGTGGACGCTCGCGCCCTGGGTTTGCCCGTGCTGGCGTTCGTCAGCGTGCGCACCGATGGTTCGACCAGTTGCTTTTTGATCGCGCCGACCTTCAAGCAATTCAGCGAGATCGAAGAATGTTACAGCGTCGCGGGCGACACCGACATCATGCTCAAAGTCCGCACCAGCACCCCCGAGGCGCTCGAGGAACTGCTCTACCGCGTCAAACAAATTCCTGGTGTCTCGAGAACCAACACGGTGGTCACACTCAGCACCGCGTTCGAGCATCAGCCACTGATTCCAAGCGACCAATAAATTTTAATTTGGTTTTTCAGTCGTTCCGAGACGACCATGCAAATCTCGAGGATCAAGCTCTAACGTGATGTTGGTATCCAGTTCAGGTGTGAGGGTCAAACGCCCAACATCGTGGTCTTTGGTGATGTTCACGGGGATTTCACCGGTGTTGCGCACCGAAATATCGATACCCGTGGTGTGAACGTTGATTTCAATTCCTGTGCTGCGCAGCAACCGATCATCGCTGGTGGCTCGAGTGGCTTTGTTTTGATTGGAATATTCGCCCTTCCCGCGTCCAGATTTGTTCTTGCGATCTCGTTTTTCGGCGTACATCTGCGCATCGGCGTCAGACAAAGCCCTGTCCAAGCTTTCCTGGGTAAAGACGCTGAACCCAACCGAAACGTTGAAAAACTCGCTTCGCACCCGTTCGACTATCGGTGTCCCCGCCGTCAAGCCCAAATGCAAACCCACAAATTCGTCACCGCCCGTTCGGTACAGACTGTCGCCCTTGCGGGTCGCGTGTTGCAACGCCCGAACGCAGCGCAGCAGGTATTGATCGCCCGCCCGATGTCCCTGCTCGTCATTGATGCGTTTTAAACCGTCCACATCCCAACTCGAGAGCACCAACTGCATTCCCTTGCGCCGCCCTATCGCCTGATAGCGTTCAAAGTCCTGCTCGAGCGCACGCCTGTTGCCAATTTTGGTCAGGGCATCGGTGGTGGCGTTGCGTTCGAGTTCATGTTGAACGCTGGCGAATTGTTGAAAAAGCTGATAGCACAAAAAACCCATCATTGTGCCCAGGCTCGAGGCAAAAATCAGGCTAAGACCAACGCCCAAACCGTGTCGGAAGGCAAGTGGAATCAAAATGCCAGACAAGAATAAATCGATCAGCAAACCTGCAAATCCCAGATTGGTGGCAATTGCAAACAACAATGGAATTGCGCAAATGGCGTAGATAATGCCGCCGAGCGAGTATTCAGACCAGACGGCTTGTTGTTGGTACAAGGCAAAAATTACTTGCAGCGCACAAACAGTTAGAAAAAACCCTGCACTTTTGACCGAGTAATGCTTGTACAAAAAGTGATTTGCCGCAAAGATACCGCCAAAAAAAGCCAGATGCCCGAGCAACCAAAACGGTTTAAAACTGTGGTCAAAGACAAAACCAATCATAGCAAAGGCAAAGACGCTCGAGCTTGACCACAAGAAAATCTGGTGCAAACGCGAAGAGATTCCGGCTTGAAGGTTCATGATGGCGCTCGAGCCGAAGTGAAGGTTTTGACAGGCAAATACGCACGACATTTTACATTCAAAATGCCTGACTTGGGTTGAAGATCAAACGCGTGATTGTAAAAAGGTTTCTCTCGAGTCATATTTGCTTTGAATCATTTTTCGGTGGTGCAGATTGAATTTATTAAAAATTCCTCAGAATAGAATGAGGTATATCTGTCATTGTATACGCAAAAACGAAAATCGAGAAATGCTCTACCAACACGCATCGCAAGCCCAGGCACAAGCTTGGACTTGTAGGATGTAAAGTTTTTTTGAATCAGACAAAATTCTAAAAAAACTTTACTCGAGTTCAATCTCGGCTGCTGGCGCAATAAACCCAAACTCTTTGTGTGAACTGTCACAAAACGGCAAATTCTTGGAATGCCCGCAACGGCACAAACTAAACTTTGGTTTTTCGATCACCGTTTCGGTCTCGCCAACGCGCAACACGTACTTGCCATTTGTTTCCACACCTATCGAACCGTTTTCCCGAAAAACAATTTTCATGACCTGGACTGTACCACGTCAGACAAAGGCTTTAGGCTAACTTTGGCAAATCCAGCTTAAAACACTACTGAAAAAGCCAGACTACAGGTATACTGATAACGCCGCGCAGAAAAAAGACTGCTCGCGCAGAAAAAGGCAGGTGGTTGTTGTAGCCAAGGATCACAAAATAAACGAGCAAATCCGAGTTCGTCAGGTACGCCTCATTGACGACGAGGGAAACCAAGCCGGCATCGTGGACACCAGGGACGCCATGCGAATGGCAACCGAAAAAGGTCTGGATTTGGTCATGGTTTCACCCAACGCGGTCCCTCCGGTCTGCCGTTTACTCGATTACGGACGCTTCCGTTTCGAGGCACAACAGCAAGAAAAAGAAGCCCGCAAACGCGCCCGCGCCCAAGAACAAAAAAGCATCAAATTGCGCGTCAAAATTGGCGGCGGCGATTTCGATACCAAACTCAACCACGTCAAACGCTTTCTAAAAGACGGTCACAAGGTCAAAGTCACCATCATGTTCAGGGGACGTGAACGCACCCACCCAGAACTCGGCGAGGCACTCTTGAAACGTGTCGCAATCACCCTGGGCGACGGTGCACTGGTCGAAAGCGCACCAAACCTGATGGGCATGGACATGAACATGATCCTTGCGCCCACCGTCAAAAGCCAGCAAATGGCGGTCAAAGACAACCTGCCACCACTCGAGGATGACGACGACCACGATGATGGTCATGATGACAGCGTTGAAGCAGTCAGTGAAATCTCGGAAATCTCGAGCGAGACGGCAAGTGAAAGCTCGAGCGAGGCTGCACCAGCTTAAAATAGCAACTCTCTCCACCCTCATCCCCAACCCTTCTCCCGCTTGCGGGAGAAGGGAGTTTTAATGGATTTTCGAGAAACTCGTTTATTCTGTCGTGAACATCCAAACCTAGCAGTGAACGATTGCAATGCTCGAGCCTTACCGAAACTTGGGTATCAGTGGAACATGCAGTTTTGCAAAGGCTTCACGGTACTCGGTTTCATCCAAAGCCCGTCCGATCACGACCAAACTCGAGCGTCCCTCGTGGCGCGTATCGGTTTTGGTGACCTTCACGATTTCTCGCACGGCTTGAAACACAATTTCATCCTCAATTTGCTTGAACGCCAGAAAGCCTTTGGCGCGAAACACGCTGCCAGGACGGGAAATAATAAGTTCTTCCATGAAGGTATTCCAGGCAATCACATCGAGCGGCTCGGCGTGATGCAAGGTGAAACTCGAGACGCCCGCCGCGTGTTCGTGGGTGTAGTTGCGGGGTTTCCAATCGGTTTCAAAAGCGTTTTGCTCGAGCATGGCGGGGGCATCGACGCTGGCGTTCTGGGTTTCGGTTTGATGCGCCAGTGGATTTAAACCGCGCAGCAAACCGCGTGCCGTCTCGAGTTGAGCGTCATCGGCAAGATCGGTTTTGTTCAGCACAATGTTGCTGGCATATGCGAGTTGCACCGCGCCCTCTGGAACGTCGGACAGGGTACGCTCGAGGTTTCGGGCGTCCGCCACGCCGATGATGCCGTCCAGATCGAACAAACCACGAAGTTGCGGGTCGAGCACGGTTTGCGCCACGGGAACAGGGTCAGCCAAACCTGAAAGTTCGATCAACAGGTGCTCGGGCGGGTTTTTGCGCATGGCGAGTTTGATCATGGCTTCGGCGAGATCATCGCGTCCGACACAGCACAAACAACCGTTGCTAAATTCGGTCACGCCGTCTTCGTCCGCCTCGAGATTTTCGATCAATGCCCCGTCCACGTTGATGTCACCAAATTCGTTGACGATCACGCCAAAGCGCTTGCCGCCGGTTTTGATCAGGTGATTGACGAGCGTGGTTTTGCCTGCGCCCAAAAAGCCACCGACGACGGTGACGGGAATTCGTTGTTTAAACTCAAACATACCCGATGTTACCGTTTTCGCAGCCCCAGAGTTTAGGACTTTGCCCACAAGCTCGAGGTACATTGGGACATGAAAATTACAAGCGGCAGCGTGGTGAAACTCGAGTGGAGTTTAAGCATTGAGGGCAAAATTGTGGAGCGTTCGCTCGTGGGTGAAGCGCAAACCATTTTGATGGGACAAGCCAAAAGTCTGCCCGCCGGACTCGAGGGACTGCTGATTGGACATGATGCAGGTCAGGAATTCACAGCGACACTCGAGAATGGTTACGGGATTTACGATCCCAGCAAAGTTCACAGCGCCAAAAAATCGGATTTTCCTGCAAGCACCAACCTCGAGCTTGGGGCAAGTTTTTACACCCAAGATGAAACTGGCAAACCGCTGGTGGCTCGAGTGGTCAAACTCGAGCAGGACAATGTGACCGTGGATTTTAACCATCCATTTGCTGGCAAAACCCTCGAGTATCAGATCAAGGTTTTGCACGTTCGACCCGCCGAGAAAAACGAACTCGAGCATGGACACGTTCACGGTGAGGGCGGCGTACAACATCACTAAAATCAAACGGGCATCAATCTCGAGTATCAGGAACGATTCAGCCAAAAGGTTGCGGGCTGACTGCTCGAGTGTTGTCACGCCCACTGAATTGGATCATCGGGAAATGCCAGACACGCCGTTGGAATTGCATTTTTCACGGTAAAAAAGCTGGTTTTGCATGGTGTTCTGAAACTCGGCGAACCTTCAGTAGTTTCGCACAACCATTCCCACCGATGGAATCATGCCCCATTTTTGGTAAAAGCCCTGCAAGTTCTGGTCGCACATCAGGTCAATGGCATAAATGTGTTTGAGCTTCTCGAGCATTCTGGTCACAAGTGTTTTGCCAATGCCTCGCCCTTGATATTCGGGCAGCACCTCGAGCAGTGGAATAAAAGCGGCTTGCACAGAATCGCTGATGGCGGTGATAAAACCAACAATCTTGCCCGTGTCGAATGCCACAACAATGAATGTGCTTTTCTCTAGAATTTCGAGGTGGGTGTCAATCGTGTGCGGGGTTTTCCAACCTACAAAAAACCTTGCCCCATTTCCGGTTTGATGCCATCGCTGGTTTCCATCAATTCGATCATGGTTCAAGTGTACTGTGAATAGTGCATTCTCTCGAGCCGCAACTTCTCTTCAACCCGTAAACTGGCTTCATGGGAAAACTCACCACGCACGTTCTGGATACAGCACACGGCAAACCTGCCGCGAATCTCGAGATCAGGCTTTTTGATGCAAGCCGTACACTCTTGAAAACCATTCGCACCAACACCGATGGTCGTGCCGATTCACCGCTTCTCGAGGCTGAAAGTTTAAAAGTTGGGGTTTACACGCTCGAGTTTGAGGTGGGCGCGTATTTTGGAAGCTCGGATTTTCTGGGGGTTGTTCCAGTGCAATTTGGAATCTCGGACGCAAACGCGCATTTTCACGTGCCGCTGCTGGTTTCGCCTTACGGTTACAGCACTTACAGGGGTAGCTGATGGGCTTTGAAGCTCCCTCGAGCGCGACCATTCTGGCGCTGTCACAGCAGGCACTCGAGCGTTGCGACAATCTGGCGTTGCACAGCGAAGAACCTGGCAAGATCACGCGCACGTTCCTGTCCAAACCGGCGCGTGAGGTGCAAGCCAAACTCGAGACTTGGATGAAAGAATCGGGTTTGAGTACCCGTGTGGATGCGGTTGGCAACGTGATTGGGCGGCTCGAGGGGAATTCTCCAGGGGCGAAAACCTTGCTGATCGGTTCGCACATCGACACCGTGCCAAATGCTGGGCGTTACGACGGCATTCTGGGTGTGATGCTGGGCATTGCCGCAGTTCGGGCGCTGGGTGCGCACAAACTGCCGTTCGCACTCGAGATTATTGCCTTTTCTGAAGAGGAAGGCGTGCGGTTCAACGTGCCGTTCATTGGTTCCAAGGCGGTGGTCGGCAGCGTTGATCGGGCGTTGCTCGAGAAAACCGATGCGCTTGGCACGAGTGTCGCGCAGGCGATAGTCGATTACGGTTTGAATCCAAATGACATTCCCAGCGCCGCCCACAAGCCCTCAGACGTGCTGGGCTACCTCGAGGTTCACATCGAACAGGGTCCGATCCTCGAGAGCCGTCAAGCGCCCCTGGGACTCGTGGAGGCGATAGTTGGACAGTCACGGGTCAACCTCGAGTTTCGCGGGCAGGCGGCGCACGCGGGCACAACCCCGATGAACTTGCGCAAAGATGCGCTGGTGGTCGCCGCCACACTGGTGCTTGAGGCGGAACGAATGGCGAAAACCATTCCTGGGCTGGTCGCCACCGTCGGCACGCTCGAGGTCGAAGATGGTGCTGGCAATATTGTTCCAGGTCGTGTTCGTGCCAGTTTGGATGTGCGACACAGCGATGATGCCATCCGAGAACGTGCCGTGGCAGATTTGCTCGATTTCACCTGGCACACGGGACAAAAACGCAAAGTCAACTTGGACCATCAGATCAAACTCGAGCAACGCGCCGTGCCGATGGACGGATTGTTAACCGAATTTCTTGCCGATGCGCTCGAGGATTGCGGGTTTAAAAACAAATCAAATTTATCCACCTTGCAAACCAGTTTTGAGAAAGTTGCCAGCGTTCACCGACTTAGCTCTGGCGCGGGACATGACGCCATGATTCTGGCTGGTTTCACCAAAGCCACAATGCTCTTCATTCGTTCGCCGCGTGGCGTGAGCCATCACCCTGATGAAGCCGTGATCCCAAGCGATGTCAGGGCGGCATTGACCGTGATGCTCGAGTTTTTAAAGAAGCTCGAGCGCTGGCAGGCAAATTAGAGCGCGAGGATAAATGAAGCGAAAACAAGCTCGAGTCTGAACAGAATCTCGAGCTTGCCCAAAACTTCAACTGAATTTTTAATCAGTCGGCTGCCACAGCCAAGCTCGCCTGGGTTTGCGCATGATGATCCTCGAGGTCCGCAATGTACTTCTCGGCTTTCATGGCGGCTTTTGTGCCAGCCCCGACGCTGGTGGACAATTGACGGTAAATTTCGTCGCTGACATCACCAGCGCTGTAAATACCCTCCAAACTGGTGTAAATCTCGTCTTTGACCGCCACGTAACCGTGGGGGTTCAACTCGAGCGTGCCCGCCAAGAAACCGGTGTTTGGTTCGTGACCAACGTAAATAAACACGCCGTCGGTTGGCATGGTGCTGGTTTCACCAGTCTCGAGGTTTTTGACTTTGACGCCGGTCACGACCTCGTCACCCAGCACCTCTTCGATCACGGTGTTCCAAACGAATTTCATTTTCGGATTGCGAAACGCGCGGTCCTGCGCGACTTTGTTGGCACGCAATTCGGTGCGGCGGTGCACCACGGTCACGGTTTGGGCAAATTTGGTCAAGAACGTGCCCTCTTCGATGGCGGCATCGCCGCCGCCGACCACAATCACATGCTTGCCACGGTAAAAAAAACCGTCGCAGGTGGCGCAGGTGCTGACGCCACGCCCGTAAAACTTGTCCTCGCCAGGGACATTCAAACGCTTTGGGTTTGCGCCCGTGGCAATGATCACGACTTTGGTCGTGTAGGTTTTTTCGTAACCCTTGATGCTAAAACCGCCCACGACTTTCTCGAGGGACATGACCTCGTCAAAAACAATTTTCGCCCCAAATTTTTCGGCTTGTTGCACCATGCGGCTTGACAATTCTGGTCCAGAGATCACTTCGGGAAAGCCAGGGTAATTTTCGACCTCGTCGGTTTGCGCGATCTGTCCGCCAGGGTTGCCCTTCTCGAGAATGATGGTGTTCAAACTGCCGCGTCCGGCGTAAATGCCTGCGGTCAAGCCTGCGGGTCCACCGCCAATAATCAAAACGTCGTATTCCATTCAATTTCCTCCAGCGAGTCTGCTCACCACAACGCTTTTGATGTCGCAGCACTTCCAATGATATAAAATACCAGTTTTTTAAACAAGAAGCGGTATTGAAAACCACTTGAAGTACGTTGACCTAAGCTTCAGAGTTCAAATCCAGGTTCAAATGATACGCGAAGGATAAAACAAAACCCATCCGTACTGATCGTATTTTTCACATGCTCGAGTTTTGCTGGTGCGCAAGAATTACTTTTTGGAATGCGGGTTGGTTTGTGAAGCCTTGTGGAGCTGGAGTCCGATTTACAGCGACTTGAACTGGAGCATCTGAAACCCGAGTGTTCCGCCTTGACGTTGTTACCTTCAGATTTCTTTACAAATCACAATGTTGCAAATTGTAAAACCAGTGAGATGAGAAACACTTAAGATTGAGAGGAATGACCACCAGGACTGAAAAATTCTCGGTAAACTCGGAACAGGTTTAGATGTATCGGAGGCAACAATGGGTTCAAAAACGGTAACACCAATACTGGTCACTGAAACTTCACTCGGAGAACTCGAGTTCTCGGCTCTGGAAGCCGTCGAACTTGCCGAGAATTTTAACAAGTTGCCTATCTTGCAGCAAGTCATTCGTTTCATGCGTGCTGTGGCGAGCGCCGGTCAGACCGAAGGCATCATGCCAATCAATGCCAAATGGGACAAGCACATTCAAGAGGTGGTCGAATGTGTCCTGTTCAGCCGTGGTTTTGAAGTGATCTGGAAACGCAAATTCATGGAGTTCAGGATCAAACCGAGCCTGCGAAGGTCAATCAAACAGCAAATCAACGAACAATTCATTCCCGAGGTTCGCAATCCCACCATGCAAATTCCGTATCAAGCTTGAGTCTTTTGCTGTACGCTCCAAACCGCCCCACCAGCCACTCGAGTTGCCTCCTTACTGCACCGTGGTCTGTGTCGTAAAACCCTAAAATCAGACGCCCACCACCTCGAGCCGCCGCGAACGCATTCTCGGCGTACGTTTGACAAAGCGGCTCATCAAAATCCAGCCCATCCCAGACATTCCAGTAGACGTAATCAAAACCTGTCGGAAGTCCAAGATTGGCGCGGGTCGGCAATGCTCCCAGGGAGAGTTGCGCAAAATGACTGGCGTATTCTGGCAGCAAGTCTCGAGCCATCGCCAGGCTGCCAGCATCAATGTCAACACCGTATGGCGTGATCTGATGGGCACTCCAGAGTTGCAAGCACGCCAGCAAAAAACCGTTGGCGCAACCAATGTCCAAGAACGTCCCAGGTTTTTCAATCGCGTCGCAAATGGGTTGACGGTTTTGAATCCAATACTCGAGCAAACCCTGTGGATCGCCGCCAGTAACATGGCTGCCCTCAATCAATGCTTTAAAGTTTGGGAATGCCCGCATGAGCTTTTGAGACTCGAGATTCATCAAGCCGCCTTCGCAATACGCTGTTCAAACTCGAGCGCCCGAGCAATTCGCAGTTCAAGTTCAGTTTTTTTCTGCTCGAGCCTTTCTCGGGCGGCACGGTATTCGCCCAACAACTCTTGCACCAGATCGCGGCGTTCCCGCTCGAGTTCGGGCGGATCAATCCAAGTCTCAGGTTCATGAAGTCGGCTGGTGGTTGACCAGAAACTGACCCGTTCAGAAATATTTTCGCCATCAATGGTTCGTTGAACAAAACCGATGCTGTGGTCAATACCGCTTTGCTGGCGCGGCTCGAGGAATCCTTTGAACAAGATTCCTTGCGCTAGACACGCCCGTTTGCGATTCACGATTTGTTCGAGGCTGAGTCCAAGATCGCACCACTGTCGTACCGATTCGGTTTGGGCGACGTTGACCACGTGAAAACGGTACCTTGTGGCGACCTCCCAGGGTTCGATCAAGCCAAGCCGCACATAATGGCGCACCGTCGAAATGGGCAGGTTCACCATTTTGCTGAACGCACCAATCCCAACGCCTTTGACATTCATAAAAGCCCGAGCGTTTTGTTCTGTGCCAGCCAAAAGTGTGAACATGCCGTGCATTTCAGGATCGTTTTCAAAATACCAGTCGTATTTTTGGGTGCGTTTGAAAAAGAGTTCCTGGCTGAGTTTGTCCAATTTTTCGGCGTTCATGATGACCTCCTGTGCTCGAGTTCTATCATGGAATGTGAAGTTCACTTCACGTCAAGCGCTGTTAACCAAGCCGCGACTTGCGCATAGGCGTCACGTTGCAAGAACGCTCGTCCCTCTCGACTTGCAAGCGTATCTTCTAAAAATGTCAGCACTGTTTGTGGTCCAAAATCATCAAAATGCCCGAACTTCCCCGCAATATGTTCAAACCCAATTCGAGCTTTATTGTGCTTGAGCAGGGGTTGACAAAGCACAGCCAATTTTTCAAGTCCAGCAGGGTAGTGTTTAATCACGTAATAAATGTCGTAAGCATCTTTGGGTTTATCACGTTTTTGAAGTGCATAACCTTTCATGACCAGAAAACTTGGTAGGTCGGCGACAGGCAAACGCACAGTGTTATTTCGCCCGTCTGACATTGTTCCTTGTAACGTAATAATTTGTGGATTTTGCAATGCAAATTCTGCACCGTCTGCATCCACCACACGAAAATTGGGAATGAGTGCTGGGCGGTTTCGTGTGGTTGGTGGCTTGTTGGGTTTTAATAAATCTAGGGTAACTGCCACAAGTTCGGCTTCATCCACCCGTACCATTTTTCGCAATTGAAAGGTTTGAAGTCCTTCAAGTTGACGTTCAAAACCGTTGTTCTCGAGGGATTGGACAAGGTCTGCGTACCGTTTGTTGGTTTGCAAGGTTTTTGGATTGAGTGCCAAATCGATGTCTATTGTGCCCACGTGCGGTGTTTCGGCATCAGGCAAAAGCAGCCACGGGACAGCTCCGCCAATCACCACAATGTCTTTGAGATAATCGCCCAACACTTGCGCCAAATCAATCAGTGCTGTCCGGACAGCCCGTGTCGCTCGAGCATCATAAGCGCTGGCATTTCGAGGCTCGGATTTCAAATTGACTTCCAACTTGGTTCGATCCATATTTTGAAGATTTGTGCAGCCGCCTCTTGGCTTCGATCATTGCCAACCATCAACTCGAGGTAGGTTTGAACAGGGCTGGTCGTCCAAATACTTGGGGCAGCTTTGAAACGATCTTGTAAAATATCGCGTTCTGCATCGAGTATGACGACAACATTGAAACCTGATTCTACCGGCTCGAGTTGGAGTGCCACTTTCAAGTGTTCCAAACCAATTGTATCTGCCACCAAGTACAGCACCTCTTGCCGCGCAAAAGGAGCGAGCCAATCGGCGGCACTAAACGATGCGTACAACAAATGCTGCCCATCGTTTGCTTGTAAGACTTGACTCAATGCCTTGCCATGTTTGAGCGTGTAAAAGCGTTGCTTCTCAAAGTTCTGACTCGAATATGCCATACTCCAAGCTTCGAGTAATTCTTTTGGCTGACTTAAGTAGATACCCGTTGCTTGCTTCTCGAGCCATCCGCGTTCTTCGAGTGCCAATTTTACTTTGTGAGCATGTCCAAGACTGACCTCTGCGGTTTGTGCAAGATTTTGAATCCGCCAAGTTTGTTTTGGCTTGCGTAAGAGTGTTCTTAGCACCCGAGAAGATTTTGGGCTGAATAAACTTTTTAAGCTTTTTTGTTCAGCGATTGGAGCCGGAGCGCCACGACTGAGGGCGTAAATCCCACCAAAAACCAATCGAAAATTACCTTCCAAATCCATGCAACCAATGTTGGCATTGGCGCAGTAACCCATGACTTGCTCTGACAACCAGGGAACAATGAGCACTGGGTAAATGTGTTCAGAACTCAATTTAACAACTTGTGACAATTGAAGAATCACCGTTGAAAGATGGCTCAAGTAAGTGGTGTTTTTTGTTTCAACAACGATTTGCCAGTCTGTGTTTTGATTCCTGATCTCGAGCGTAAAATCTGCCAGTAAGCTGGCTTGCTCAGTCTTGAAGATTCGCGCATTTTTTTGTTTACGCTGAATTTGAATGTCTGGAATGGCGTCAAATACCACAGTTAATTTTTCACGTGCTTGTTGCACCAAATCCCATTCGGTTTTCGCCAGAACACTTGTTTTCACTGCGCAGTGAAAATACCATATTCAGTGAAAATTCTCAAATCCTTCTCTTAAGAACCTGAACCTTCAGGTACACCAGAACTCGGCTCACTGCTGCCACCTTGGGTGGTGACTCGAGGATTGTCTTTTGGCAAGTTGAGATTCATTTGCGGCATTGGAATTCGCAATCCTGCGGCATCAAACGCATTCTTGATGCGTTTTTTGAACTCTCGAGACAGCCCCCACTGCTCTTTGGGTTGAACCTTCATGACCGTGCGAATCGTGACACCCACCGCACCGAGCGCCTGGACGCCGAGCACCTCGGGCGGCTCGAGAAATTTTTCCGACCAAACTGGATCACCGTGCAAGGTTTGGGCGACACCGCCGATCAACTCGAGGGCGGTATCGAGTTTCAGGTCGTGCGGCACGTCAATGTCGGCAACGACCCGCGCCCAGTCTTTGGAGAGCACGCTGACGGTCAAAATTTGTCCGTTGGGGATGATGTGCGCCGTCCCCTCGAGGTCGCGTAAAACCGTGACGCGCAAGTTCAGATGCTCGACGCTGCCAGCCAGACCGCCCGCGCCGTTGACCCGCACCACATCGCCGACGCCATACTGATCCTCCAAAAGCACAAAAAAACCGGTGATGACATCTTTGACCAGGCTCTGTGCCCCAAAAGAAACCGCCAAGCCCAGAATGGAGACGCCTGCCAGCAGCGCGGTCACATTGATACCAATTTCGGACAGCATTGCGGCGAGCGCCGAGAGCAAAATCAACAGGCGCAAGCTCGAGGCGATGACCGAACGCAAGGTTTGAACGCGCACGTTGTGACGGCTAAAATCGCTGCCAATTGAAACTCGAGCCGCAATGAACTTGACCAGCCACAACGCCAAGATGGTCACGAGCAAGGTCATCAGCAAACTTGGGGCAGCCTCGAGCAAATTGGCGAACAGTTTTTGAAGGCGTGCGAGCACGTTAAGCCGTATCAACCTTCTCGAGTTTTTGTGCCAGCACCTCGAGTTTAGACGCGGTTTTCTCGAGTAAATTCGCTTCGACCGCCCTTGCTGCAAAACTCAGGGCGCTGTAAACGGCTTTGGCGTCGCTCGAGCCGTGACCGATGAAGACCAAGCCTTTCACGCCCAACAGTGGCTGAGCGCCGTACTCGGCGGGGTCGAGTTTGGCAGCCACGCCGCGCAGGGCTGGGCGCACCAGCAACGCACCAAGTTTGGTCAGCCAGTTTCCGCCCGTTAGCGCCTCTCGCACCCAACCGAACAAGACTTTGGCTTCGCTTTCGGCGGCTTTCAAGACCACGTTGCCGGTAAAACCGTCGGTCACGACCACATCGACGGTGCCCTTAAAAATATCGCGCCCTTCGACGTTGCCGTAAAAGTTTAACCCTGGTGTGGATTTCAGAAGATCAAACGTCTCGAGCACGAGTTGATTGCCCTTGCCCTCCTCCTCGCCAATCGAGAGCAAACCAACGCTCGGGTCAGTCTTGCCAAACATCACACTCGAGTACGCCGCACCCATCAGGGCAAAACCTTGCATGAACGAGGCTCGAGCGTCGGCATTCGCGCCGACATCCACGAGCGTCACGCGTCCCGTGGCGTTCGGGAAATTCGCCACAATCGCGGGGCGCTCCACCCCTGGCAAGCGCCCCAGACCGAACAGCGCACTGACCAAGGTTGCGCCCGTGTGTCCCTGCGCCACCACCGCACTGACTTTTTTCTGGCGCAGCAAGTTGATGGCAACATTGATCGAAAGATTTTTGTTCTTGCGCGTGTCGGTGGCGTGATCGTCCATGCCAATCACATCTGAAGCCTGAACCACGTCAATCAAGCTTGAGGGTTCATACTTCTCGAGTTCGCGTTTAATCTCGGTTTCTCGTCCGACCAGGGTGACTGGAATGCCCTGTTGGGCGGCACGCACCGCACCCTCGACCATTGCGGCAGGTGCGAAATCACCACCCATCGCGTCGAGCGCTATCGGAAGACTTAAAGCCATAACAAACCTCGAGCATGGTTCAGATCAAATTTCATTGCTTCGAGTTTACCTTAGAAGTCCATTTGTGCTCGAGTCCAACCAAGGTCAAGCTCGAGGTTGTGGCTCAGGCGTACTTTGAACGTCAAGCCCGCAAACCGTAATGATACTCGGGTTTTACAAGTGTGCATTTGTGACACCGAGCGTCCAATTCAAAATGTACCAGGGCTATACTGAACGCTTAGTTTGGAGGAGACGCAAAATGCAGATTGGAATTGATAGTTTTGCCGCCGTGGTGTCCAATCCCAACACGGGCAAAACCCTGAGCACCACCGAACGCATGGGCAATCTGATCCAAGAGATCGAAACGGCAGACCATTTTGGCATTGATGTTTTCGGCGTCGGCGAGCATCACCGTCCAGAATATCTCGACTCCGCCCCAACCATGATTCTGGCGGCTGCCGCCGCTCGCACCTCGAGAATCAAGCTTTCCAGTGCGGTCACGGTCCTGAGCGCGGCTGATCCCGTGCGGGTTTTTCAAGAATTTGCGACGCTCGATTTAATCTCGAGGGGTCGCGCCGAGATGGTGGTGGGACGGGGATCGTTCATCGAATCTTTTCCGCTGTTTGGCTTTGCACTGCAAGATTACGACGCGCTGTTTGCCGAAAAACTTGATTTGCTGCTCGAGATTCGTGAGCACACGCACGTCAACTGGTCTGGACGTTACCGAGCGCCGTTGACTGGGCAGGGCATCTATCCGCGTCCCGTCGGAAGGCTACCAATTTGGTTGGGTGTTGGCGGCACTCCAGAGTCGTTCATTCGGGCTGGCAGCCTTGGCTTGCCGTTGATGGTCGCCATCATTGGCGGGGATTACCGTCGCTTCCGTCCATTGATTGACCTGTACCGCAAAGCAGGGCAAATGGCAGGACATTCGCTCGAGCAGTTAAAGGTTGGTATTCATGCGTTTGGTTTTGTCGCACAAACCCAAACTCGAGCCATTGACCTGACCTACCCTGGGTTCGAGCGCATGGCAAACACCATCGGCAAGGAACGCGGCTGGTCGCCGCCAACTCGAGCGCAATTTGAGGCGGCGTGCAGCCCAATGGGGGCATACTTGATCGGTGATGTAGAAAGTGTTGCCGAGAAAGTCTTGTATGTGAATCGGGTGCTGGGTGGAATATCACGACTGTCATTTCAAATGACCAACGTCATGCTGGCACACGAGGACATGCTGGCAGCCATCGAACTGTTGGGGACTCGAGTTTCACCGCTTGTGAAGGAAAAACTGGCGGTCAATTGATTTTTGGTCTTGTCTCGAAAACTTGATGTTCTAAAAAACATGCACGCCAAACGCTAGACTGTCCAGCACTTCGAGGATTTTAGGGATCAGTGGTTCTGTGTCCTCAAGACGGTTGCTAATTGCTCTTGAGGACACAATTCGCACGGGAACAACCGAGAGATTTTGCTGATGTTCAATCCCCGCTTTCGCACCAGCCCAACCCATTTCAGGAACAGTGCTGATATCAAATCCTAAAAATGCGCGTTTCAATCTTTTTGGTAAACACCCGTCAAGCAGCAACCGCATCGCGGAATGCCTCTTCTGCTTTCTCTAAAACACTTAAAGCTTGTTCTCGAGTGACCGTTGGAAAATCCTCGAGAAAATTGTTTAAACTCGAGCGCTCGAGATGGTCAAATAAAGTTTGAACCATAACCCGTGTTCCTGTCTCGTCCTAGTACGTCCACATCGCGCTGAACCGATTTCATGCCTTCAAGCGTATCGCTTTTATTTAATAAAAGCATGAAGTATTTAAGAAACGATTTTGGTTCTCTCGAGAATCAAATCTACAGTCTGCTCAACACTTAACTCGTTAGAAGCAATCACCAACCAGCCCGTTTTTCGATGCGCTTGGATACCCGCTCGAAGGCTACGAATTGCTGCTTTGAGCGTCTATTTGAAACTGCCCTTGTCGGCATTTCTGGCATCGAGACGCTCAAACGTCGTTTTTCGGATTTTTCGCGCTTCAATAATCCTGGCTGCATTCAAATCTGCGGGGAAAATGTAATCAATCACCAAGGTATTGCCAGCTCCAGGCAAATTCTGAAAGCTCGAGAAATTTCGGTCAGCGTGTGCCGATCACGTGGACGCGATGCAGGCGCGACCTGCGGGCAACTCGCGTTGAGAATCTCTTGCGTGAAAGTCAGGCGCGTTCCAGCTCGCTCGAGAGTTTCAGCACACGGTCGCCGTCCGCCTGTTCGATCAGGAGCGCCGCATCGTCCTGCGAACCGTTGCGGGTGATGACCTTGCCTTTGATCGTTTCAGTCACGCGCTCCCGATGAACCTCGAGAACTTTTCCCTCTGCCATCCCCGTGCCATACTTCCAGCGCACGGCGCTGCCTTTGCGTATGGCACTCACGACTCGCCGTCCTCGAATTGATGTTTGATCTGCTCGCTCCAATCGCGCCCAGCATCGCCGCCCCACAGTTGCCAGGCGATGTAACCATTCGAGGGTTGGCGACCATCGCTTCCGTCTTGTTCCAGATTGTCCCCCGCATGGCGTGGGAAGTACTTGGAGACATGCAGCGCATCTTGCGTGCTGATTGTGCCGCCCTTGGCGAGCTGAAGAGCCATCGCCAGACCGACTGATGTACCTCCTTGGTTGTGTTCATTGTGCAGCTCGAGACCACGCTTGGCAGCGCTGCTGACAGCTTGTGGAATATCGTGCATTGTTTTGGTCACAAGGATTGCCTCCGAACTACCAAGTTACCGATCTTGGCTGAGGAGCGCTTGACGCCATCTTGAGGCTCGAGCAGATTTGAGAGCCAACCGCAACGAAACCGCTCGGGTTTCGTGCGAATACACAGGGTTCTCGCGGCACATCTGGGCAAAGACGGGATACGGATTGTCTTTGGTGGGTTGGCTGTAAAGATCGTCTTCACGTTCGGTGGTGACGGACGTTGGTTCAGACACACAGGCTTCCTGGTATCAACTTTAACCAACAACAGATGTTGCTGGGCGTGGTGTCGTGATGGGGTCGGCGTGTCGATGCACCAGCTTCCAATTGTTTTGTTCCAGCGCAAACACACTGGTCACACGCACAGCGATTGAAACCAGTTCCGTGCCACCGCCAACTTTGACTCGAGAACGCTCAACTTCGACAATGCACGCAAAATCGCTCGAGACATAATTGGCAATGCTTTCAACCTCTACAATCTCGCCATCACGGTAATGGGATGCCGCACCAGCCAGCCTTGCCCTGACTTCCTGCTGACCGCGAGCAAATGGTCCAAAAGGATTGCCGAGCGTAATGTCATCCGATTCGGAATACAAGGCTTGGTACAACGTCGGGTCGCCTCTCAGAATTGCACCAAGCGCCGCGTGGCTTTGTGCTACCGCAAGCTCAAAGGTGGCTGTGTTCATCTTGGTTCCTTGATGTTGTTCTACTCGAGTTTATGCCTTGAATTCGGTCAGAATCACATGAATGTTTTCAGTGCCGACATTTCGCAGCGAATGCGGCGGGATCGGCGCGGCAAGAATAGCTGTACCAGGAACTGGCGTGTTGGTCATGCGCGAGGAATCCATCATGACGTTGCGGTGCTCGTCGTAACGCACAAAATCGCTCCAGGAAATGATGTACAAAAATCCAGACCAGATGTGCGTGTGAACAGCCGTTTCCTCGCCAGGGCGCAGCAGCGTCTCGAGCACCCGAATTTTGTCATTCTCGAGCAAGACCTTGTGGTGTTTGGGCGCGGTGGCGACGGCATCAAGTTGATCGAGCATGGTTCTCCTGTAAATCTGGGTTCTCGAGGTTCGAGATCGCTTATTTTTCTTGTGCCGCTTCGACAAAACGCCGTTGACGTTCTTGCGAGCGTCCCTCGCCGCCTTTGACTGCCGAAGTTTTACAAAATGTGGCGGGACCGACTGGTACTGAACCAAGCTCGTAGACCGCTTCGGCGGTTTTGCACTGGTAAATCTCGTGATAGAAAGAAATGCCTTTTCCTTCGTTGTCGTTTAACCATTTCCACCAGGCGCTGTGCGGCATCTGACGGGCGAACAACGCCAGATCGGCATGAGAGTGCCAGTATTGCAGTTGCATCCCGCCATTGCCTTCAGCAAAAAATCGCACACCCAACAAACCTGGGGCGTTCTTCAAGGCTTCTTCCATCTGCTCGGGAATGCCCGCAGCGCCGTACATGGCAAAGGCTTCTGGAGAATTGGCTTGCAAACCAAAAATGGCTATCGTCAATTGCGGATGATCCCACAGGTGGGCAATGTAGGCGCTGTCGGTGGGTGGGGCTGCAATTTGGTTGGACATCAAAATTCTCCTTGCTCGAGGTTTTATTGACCTTTGATGTCGTTGCCAAGCCGCACAACTTCCGTTGCCAGCAAATCAAAATCGGCTTGAACGCTGCGGTGGTTGGCTATCGCAATTCGCAAACAATACTGACCGCGCAGTGTGGTGTAAGACGGCACGGCAATGCCTTTCTCGTGAAGTTGCATCAAAATTTCTTTGTTCAGCGCGTCCAGTGCGGCATTCTCGAGCTTGCCTGGGTTGAACCGAAAGCAGACAATGTCCAAGCCTATCGGAGCCATCATCTCGAGGTTCGGGTCCTCGGCAACCAACCCTGCAAAATAATGCGCCTGTTCGACATTGCGCTCAATCATGCGTCCAAACCGCGCCAGCCCGTGTTCTTTGATGGACATCCAAACTTTTAACGCCCGAAATTGCCTCGAGAGTTGCAGACCGTAGTCGCTAAACCAATTGCCTGCCGCCAACCCTCGAGTTTGCAATGCCAGGTATTCTGGGGTCAGCGCGAAGGTGTCGCGGTGCGCGGTTTTGTCTCTGACCAGCACACAACCCGCCTCGAATGGAACGTGCAGCCATTTGTGCAAGTCAAGCGCCACAGAATCGGCGCGTTCGATGCCAACAAGTTTGGGTTTGACATTCTCTGCGAGTACCGCCACCGCTCCGATAGCGCCGTCCACATGAAACCAGAGTTTTTCCCGTTCGCACAAATCAGCCAGCCCCGTCAAATCGTCTATCGCACCCGTGTTGATTGTGCCCGCATTGCCAATTACACAGAGCGGTTGATGCCCAGCGTTTCGATCATCGGTTATGGCTTTCTCGAGCGCTGCAAGGTCAATCGTGTAATCGGCGTTGACCGAAATTTTATGCAAACTCGAGCTTCCCATGCCAAGGGTTTCTATCGCTTTTTGCACGCTGCTGTGAACTTCCCCAGAGGCGTAGACGATCAGTTGCCCCGTTGCGGCGTGCATTCCCGATTCACGGATGTTGAAACCAGCGTTGGTGTTTCTTGCCACGGCAAGACCAATAAAGTTTGCCATGCTGCCGCCGCTGACCAGCAACCCACTGGCATTGGTCGGGAAGCCCATCATATCTTTGATCCAGTCAATCACTTGGGTTTCGACCAGGTTGGAAACGTGGTTGCCGCCGCCAAGGTTGGAATTCATGATTGATGCCATGAAGTCTGCCATTGCACCCATCACCGTGCCGTTGCCCATGTACCAACCCCAGAATCGCGGGTGGGTGTTGCCCATCGGGTAGGGCAAAACCGTGTCTTTAAAATCTTGGTAGGTGGCGCTCGCCCCCTCTGGCTCGAGCGGTGCTGGAACTTGGAACTTTGCCGCGACATCTTCGGGGACGGGTTGCCAGACTGGACGTTCGCGCAAAGTCTCGAGATGATGGAAGGCATCATCGATCATCTGGTGTGCCAACGCACGCATTTCATCCCAGTTTTCGGGATCGAGCGTCTCGAGCTTCAAAGCCTCATCCATTTTTTGCCTCCTTAAATTTTTATGGTTCAAAATCACAATAGCAGGTCAGGTTCAAAAGGCTCGAGCACTTCAACGCCACATTGTTCAACATCAAGAAAATAAAATATTGAAACTCGAGATGTCAACCGTGTATTGCGACATCTCGAGCCTCAAGAAAAGTTGTTTAGCCACCAAGTGAGTTTTACGCTTTATCACCCCATATTTCTTTACTCCTTTTAAAGCTCAAAACCCGAGTTATTGCGCAAATGGATTGTTGGTGACTGGAGCACCTCCTAAAGTCCAGTGTTTGAAAATGCACAAGATTTCGCTTAGGGCGTGACGCAGCGCCTTACTTTCTGCCATGCGAATTTCTTTTAAGAGGGCGTTGTTTTGGGCTTCGCGGCGAAGGCTTTCGGTTCGGAACATGATCTCGTGGTTGTTCATTTGCGGCTCCTTTTGTTGCTTGTTCTTTCTTGAACACAGTTTGCAATTCGGCGCGTCGCATGGGCGTCGCATGAAGACAAAACACATGCGACGCTGGCAACAACACCGTTCAAGGCGGGTTTCTCGAGGGTTGCAAACCCAAATTGTGATTGCTGCTAGAATAAACCTCGGGGATGACCACTTTTGTTCAACTGCTCGGGACTGCGAAAGCAAACCTCGAGTCCACCAGCGTTCCGTTTGTCTCGGACAAACGTTTTTTGCTGCTGGCTTTTTTGGCGTTCAAAAACGATTGGGTGTCTCGAGATCAGCTTGCCAATTTGTTCTGGTCTGATACCGATTCGGTTTCGGCTCGCAAAAATTTACGGCATTTGTTAAGCCGCACGCGAAGTTTGGATTTTGCCCAACTCGAGGGACAGGACGACGTTCGTTGGTTGGTGCTAACCGACGTGGCGTTGTTCCAGCAGCATTTGGGGGCTGGTGATTGGCAGCAAGCCATAGCGGTCTATCAAGGGCATTTGCTGGCGGGTTTGAGCATCGAATCCCCCGAATTTGAAGATTGGTTGCAGCAAGAATCCGAAGCCTTGCAAAATGCCTACCGCGAGGCGGCGTTAAACCACGCCGAGCAACTCGAGCAACAAGAATGTTTTGAGGACGCCGGCGCACTGCTCGCCAGGGTCTTGAAGTCCGATTTGCTCGCCGAGGACATCGTGCAAGCCTATTTGCGGGTTGCTGGCAAAAGTGTTGTGCATCGTCTCGAGGCGCTTCGGGTCTTCGAGGCGTTCAAAAGTTTGCTGTGCCAGGAACTGGGTTTGGAACCGCTCGAGATCACCAAGCAACTTGCAACGGCGTTGAAACTTGAATCCTCAAACGCAAGTTTTACCCCAGTCCAGAGCCAAGCGCTCGAGCCTTCAAAAAACGCTGATGTCGTGGTGGCACAGGCAGAATTTGCGTCCAGCTTGCACAACTTTCCAATGACAGTCACGCCTTTCGTTGGTCGGGATGTGGATTTGAGCGAAATTGCGGCGTACTTCAAACAACCCGAAATTCGTCTTCTCACCTTGATTGGCTCGGGTGGCATGGGCAAAACCCGTCTCGCCATTCAGGTGGCGCTCGAGCAAGCCAAGCACTTCGAGGCTGGTGCGACGTTTGTGATGCTTGCCAGTGTGAGCGAGGCAAACAACATTGTCCCAGCCATTGCGGCGGCGTTGGGTTTGAGCCGTTCCAGTCTCGAGACCCAAACGGTTCAACTCAAAAATTACCTGTCCGAAAAGCAATTGTTGCTGGTTTTGGATAACTTTGAACATCTGCTGGACGGGACCAGAATCATTCTTGAGCTTTTGGAACATTGTCCAAAACTTAAAATCTTGGTGACGTCCAGAGAAGCCCTGAATTTGCAATGCGAGTATCTGATTGATGTTGCCGGTTTGGACGTTCCCAGGGAAACATTTGAAATCGAACACTTCGATTCGGTGCAATTGCTCTTGCGCAGCGCCAAACGGGTCAATCCACGCTTCACGCTCGAGCCTGAGTCCAAGCCTTTTGTGGTGCAGATTTGTCAGTTGTTGCAGGGTTCGCCGCTGGCGATAGAGCTTGCGAGCAATTGGTTGCGGGTCTTGAGCGTGCAAGAGGTGGCTCAAGAAATCAAGACAAGCCTGGATTTTTTGAGCGTCAACCAACCCGACATTCCCGAACGTCACCGCAGCATGAGGGCGATCTTTGACTCGAGTTGGGTCTTGCTGTCCGAGCAACAACAACGCTCTCTGGCAAAACTGAGTTTGCTGCGCGGTGGATTTACCCTCGAATCGGCGGCTCGGGTGGCGGGTGCGAACCCCGCCCTGCTGTTGGGATTGGTCAGCAAATCGCTGATTGCCAGAAACAAGACGCGCTACATCATGCACGAGGCGCTACGGCAGTACGCGGTGCAGAAACTCGAGGATGAACAAAAACAGGCTGCACTGCTCGAGTTGAGTCTGTTGGCGCATGATTGGGCAATGAGAGTCGCAATCCATGATTCCACCCGACCGGTTTCCGAGACAGTCATGGCTTTCGAGCTTGAATTTGAAAACGTTGCCATCGCGCTCGAGTGGTCATTGCAGGCAAACCCGCAGTTGTGTGCCAGCATTGTTTGCCTGCCCTGGTACTTCTGGTTTGCCGCCGCCCGAAAGCCGCTCGGGATGCAGTGGTTGACCACTTTACTCGAGTTACCAGCACAGACCCGCGATCTGACGCGGGCGAACCTGCTGATCGTCCGCAGCATCCTCGGAATGCGAATGGTCAATGCCGACCAACGCCTGGACGATGCCCAAACCGCACTCGAGATTGCCCTTGAGGTCGGTGATCTGAAAGCTCAAGCCCAAGCTTTGCTGGCACTGGGTATGGCTTGCGGCGATCTTGGAGAATTGGGTCGCGCCATCCAAAGCCTGAAAGCCGCGCTCGCGCTGATCAAGACCGTTCGGGACATCAACCTCGAGGCGGACTGTCGTAACGAACTGGCGTTTTTGCACTGGACCGATGGTGACCTCGAGTTGGCACGCCAGACCTTCGAGGACTTGATCGCCCGTTGCCAGGTCACGGGCAACAAACGCAGCTTGGCGAACGCCAATTCCAACCTTGCCTACGTCTATGCGAACCAAGGCGACCTCGAGACTGCACAGCGTCTGCTCGAACAAGCCATAGCCATTTACCGTGAATCCTTGAACATTGCCAACTTGTGCGCCTCGCTGCTGACACTGTGCAACGTCATGTTCAGGCGAGGCAACATGGGTGGCGTACATCAAACATTGCTCGAGGTTGGTGAACTCTGCGAGCAAGTCCAAGAGCCTGCCTGCTTCAGTTGTTTTTATGCCCTTTGTGCCGCCTTTGAACAGCAGCGCGAGCGTCACGCCAAAGCCTTGCGCTTGAACGCCATCGCCACGGCATGGCGTTCACTCCCTGGTCAAGATTTCGCCCTGGAAGAATTGGAACCCAATCAATTCAAGGAACCCTTGAGCGCCGTTTTGTTCGGTGCTGAAACCTTGCGGCAGTTTGCCCTCGAGGCAAGCGGTTTAAGCCCCAAGGAAGCGATCAGGTACGCGCTGGGTCAACTCGAGTTGTTCAATGACCCGCAAACAGTGGTGTCTGGGCAACTTGAGATCGACCAATAAGCTTTGAATCCGTACCGAGCGCTCTGGGTTGACCACAATCAACCTCGAGAAGTCCCGAAAGAGCGTCGGGCTGTCTGAGGACTCGAGTCTCAAAAAATGCTTGAGACTCGAGCTTCAAAAATCGTTTTGTGCTCTAATTATCCCTGCAACACCCGAGCCGCCGCCATTCGCACCTCGAGCCGTGCGTGGTCAAGAAGTGGTTGAACGGCGCGTTTCCCAGCCTCGCCAAGGGTGCTCAATTGCTCGGCGGCGGCACTGCGAATGCGCCAATCGCCGTCTTGCAGCAACTCGAGCAGCGTGCTTTGGTCATGAATGCCGAGTTTCTGGATTGCTGCAATTCGCACGGTTCTGGCGCTGGCTTGCAAGGCTCGAGTTCGGTTGTTGCCTGCTGCGCCCGCCCGAATCGCGGCGGCTCGCACGTCGGGGTTTGGGTTGTGGTTTGCCAGTTGCTCGAGTTGTTGGCGGTACTGCGCCGTGATTGCCGGTGTGCTGGCGGCGCGGATGGCTTCGAGTTGCAATTGTTCGTCGCGCATCGCCAGGTCGGTCAGGCTCGAGAGATTCGCGGATTCGCTGCGGGTGGCAAGCTCGAGCAGCCAGACCCGAGTGTCGCGGTTGAGTTTGTTCCAGGCGGCAAAGAGAATTTCAATGGTTGGCTCAGGTTGAAGCTCGAGCCATTCTCGAGCGCGATCTGCAAACGCGCCGCGCAATTCGGTCAGCCAGAGTTCAAGGTGTTGCTCGAGGTCTGGGACGCTGCCCGAAAAGTATTCGGCTGCCAATGCCAAGCGCAAGTTCACGGTGCTGGAATCCTGGTTTGAGCCTTGCCAAGCGTTTGCCACCGCCTGCGCACGGTCTGAGTCACTGCCCAACAAACTGCGCTCGAGGTGTTCACGCACTGCGGAATTCTTTTCTTGCACCAACCTTCGGAGAACACACAGGCGTTCATTGGTGTCCTCGGACAAGAACCAGATTTGCTCGAGCGCCGCCGTCAGTCGTGGGTCGGATGGCATGGCGCACAAGGCTGCCAGCAAGTACATGCGCATCTCGGGGCTGAAAACATGCTCGAGTTCAGAGCGCAAAACCGCAATCAGGTCGCGGTTTTGGTGCGACCCCAAAGCCAGGGCGGCTTCGGGATCAATGGCGATTGCCTCGAGCACACTCAGGCGGGTCAAGAGGTCATTGGATTCGATGGCGGCAAACAGATCGGCGGCAGTCTCGAGCCGCAATTCGCTGGTGGCGGCATCTGCATCAAATGCTTGAGCGCTGGCAAATTGAGCACTGATCGCCGCCTCGAATTGCTGCGCCATTTCGGGATGCTGCATCATTTGCTTGCGCCTCCAAACACGACCTTGCGCCTGGTTTGCGGCGCGGCTGGACCACAACCGCAACCGCCTTGCGCATCAAAAGATTTGTTGACTGTTCCAATGGTGTTCTCGAGCGCGTTGAAGGCGTCGGTGTCCGTTCCGAGTGGCACACCTGCCAGCGCGGAAATAAAGTCGATGATGCTCCAAGTCCATTTCTGCCCGAAGTAACCAAACCTCGAGTGTGAGAGCGCCAGTTCAATGCCCACCCGCACCTCGACGCGGCTGGTCTGTTTGATGTTGAGGGTGAGTTTGGTGTCGGCATTGTCGGCTTTGTCTCCGGCGGCGTTGCGATCACCTATCGTGCGACCCGCATCAAAGCGCAAGTTGTTGTACGACTGCTTGCCGATCACAATCTCGCTGGGGGCAATGGTAATTGGAAACCCAACCTGCACCACTGGACCCGCGATCACATTGCCGCCAAAGCGTTGCAGCAAGGCATTGGCGGCTTTGGTAAACGGGATCAGGTCAATCACATTTAACGTGCCTTCGATGCCTGGACTGAGTTGAATGTTGCCTTTGGATTTCCATTCGCCGTTGCGGGTCTGGAACATGTCAAAATCGAGCGTCCCTTGATTGGAGGTGCGTGGTTTATCCGAACCTTTTGCCGAAGAATTCGAGCTGCCCGCCCGGGTGATCAAAAAGTCCAGAAAGGTCTTTAAAATGTTGATGCGAAACTCGCCGTTGCCCTGCAACCTTGGGAAAATTCGGGGCGGGAAAATGTCGTAAGTCCAGGTCAGGGCAAATTCCAGACCGACCTGAATGCCGCCCGCGAAACCGTCCTGCGTGCCGTCGCCGTACTTTCCAGCCCAATTGAGTTGCGTGG
The DNA here is from genome assembly GCA_025352125.1 of Deinococcales bacterium. GTDB lineage: Bacteria > Deinococcota > Deinococci > Deinococcales > JAAFIG01 > JANXTZ01. The sequence goes on from JANXTZ010000023.1 coordinate 58,401, forward strand.
CGGGTTGATCTGGGTTGTCAAAGTTTCCGCCGACCTCGGTGTTCATTGCCCAGGCGGGACCGCAGATGCCAAAGAAATAACTCCAACGCACATTGACAATCACGTTGATAAAAAAACTGGTGAAATTCACGTCGATCAAAACGCGCTGCACGTTTGAACCTTGCACGCTGGCACGCAATGTTCCCAGGGCTGGAATGATCGCAAAGCCCTGGCAGATGTCCAGGGACGGTGAAGTCTCGAGGGTGGTGATGGCAAGATCGGGCATGATGAAACTCCTTTAGACTGAATTTAGACGGGTAAACCCAAGACCAGCGATTGGCTGTCGTCCTCGTGAATCACAACAAACACCAACCGTCCCTCGTCGTCGCTGTGCATGGCGGAATAACCGACGCCGATAAAGTCGCTGACGGGGCTGGGGTGATTGACCAGCAGATCGCCAGTTTTGAGAATCGTGCGCGACCCGCTGCCGTTGCTGGCAAGCAATTCGATGCCCGCACTGGTTTGGACCATGAAAAACGTGATGCCGTCGGTTGCCAGTTGCGGTGTGGCGATGGCTTTGACCACATTTCCTGTTGGCGCTTTGTCACCCGATTGCATCACCACACGGTTGTTCACCAGCAAAGTGTGCGTGCTGCCGTTGTTTACCACATGCGCGAAACTCGAGTTTGGTCCGCTGCGCGGGGCGTAACAGGTCAAACCCGAGGCTCGGGTGGTGCTTGAACGCAAGCCGCTCGAGATGGAGCTGGCTTCGATGCGCAGGTTGCTCGGCGAACCTGTCTTGCGGGTATTGGGAGACACGGTGTTGAGGTTGCCGCGCAAGACGGCGGTCTGTTGTTTGCCTTGAACGTATTGGTTGGCAAATTCTGAGGCTGGGGTCAGCATGGCTTGCAGCACAAATTGTCCGCCGTCGTGCAGGCTGATCAAACCAAATTGCGAGATGGTCGGGGCGCTGGTGCTGGCTGCCAAGCTTGTACCGCTGGCAACGACCAAGCTGGCGTTTTTCCCCTCGAGTCCACGCAGCAAGAACACGCCCTGGCGCACGTCTTTGGTGACTTGTCCGGTGTTGTGATAATAGTTGGCGACAAAGATCAAGTCGTTTTCATGAAAGTTCAGATCGCCAAACATGCCCGCGAATTCGTGACCGTCGGTGTTGAAAACATGCTCGTGCAAAACCCGAGTCAAGCCCTGCCCGAGGTCGCTGTAAATCGCTTGCATTTTCATGGGGGCGGTGCCGCCGTCAAAACTGCCGTGCTCGTCGGTGGTGTTGTAAGTCATCTCGGTTTCAACCCTGACCACCAGGGCAAGTTGCCCCTTGGCGTTGATGTCGTGGTTGTTCAGTTCGACCACACGCCGCCCGTCGAGCATGTCCCCAGTGCGCACGATTCGGCTCTCACCCGAGACTCGAGGGGTGGGTGTGCTGAGATCGAGTTGCAGGGCGTACAAACCGATTTTGTCTTCACTGTCCATTGCGCCGTACACCACCCGTCCATGGCTGTCGATGGCGGCATCCAGGCGCAAGGTTTGACCCTTGATGCCACCTGGCAAAATGTCGGTGTTGTGTTTGATCGAAAAGAACTGGTAGCCGTTTGGCAGCACGCCGTCCGTGCCTGGAGTTGGCGGCGCAGGGTTGGGATTCGTGGCGCAGGCGCTCAGGAGTGCGCCCGAAAACGTCAAGCCCGTGGCTTTGAGAAAATTGCGGCGATCAATGTTCATAAATTCCTCCAAAGCCTTGTTTAATTGCTGCCCCAACGCGTGCCGTTTGGAGCGGTGTTGACGCTGCTAAATTTCGTGTTGCGCTCGCCAGTCGGCAGGTCTTCCTGATGCTCGAGAATCAAATTCCAGCCCGTGTGCAGGGTCAGGTCGTACTTGAAGGTGTTGTCCACCAGTCCCGCGCAGGTTTGCGTGCCGCTGACGGTGGTGGCTGCCTCGAGATACCACCAGCTCAGTTTCTCGAGCGAACCGTCCGAGTCCTCGTTGGTGATTTCGACTGGGCTTTTGAAGGTCGTTTTGTTCCAGATTTCGAGGCTCAGCAAGCCGTACTTGCTGCTGGCTGGGGTCACGGCGATAACGCCCGTGCAGTCGGCTCGAGCGGGGTTGAGGGGCTTCAGGGCGCTTGTGGCGATGGTTGCGGGAAGGCTGGCGGTTACTTCGCCATTTGCACCGAGCGGCGTGCTCAGAATGGTTTGACCAGCCACCGTCAAATGCAGACTGTTGTTGGCGAAAGCCGTTCCAACCGAACCGCTCAGGCTGCTCGAGGTGCTGCCCGTGTCGGGTAATCCTGGTTCTTTGTCGGCTTCAAAGAACCATTCCGAACCAGCAGGTAGTGTGCCACTGGTGTGTTGAATGGTTTCGTTGTCGTTTTTGAGCGTGACCGTTTCGATCAGCAGATTCCAACCTGGAACAAAATTGATGTTGTAATCGTGCTCCTCGCCCGCGCCGTCACCGCTCGGGCAGTTCTCTTGCCCCGTCACCGTGACCGCGCTCGAGGCGTACACCCAATTGATGGTAAAACCGCGTCCGCCCACGGCGATCACGCCCAGTGGCGTGCCGCTGCGGTCAGGCTCGAGGGAGGCTTTGACGCCCGTCGGCGCAGCAGGTGTGGATGTGACTGTGCCGCAACCTTGGGTCAACTCGAGCGGCTCGAGGGCTGCGGCATCAACGGTGGCGGGCAAGTTCAGGTCAAACTCACCCGTGGCACTGAGCACACCCGTGGTCAAGCTGACCCCTGCATCAGACTCGAGCTTGAGGCTTGCCGCCACAGTGTCCGTCCAGCCGCCAAGCTTGCCTTGCATTCGCGTGGCAGTGCTGCCCGCATCCTGACCGCCAAATTGCCCTGGAGCAACGCCAACGCCGACATCCTCGAGCCTGGTCAACCATTTTGCCTCGGCTGGAATGGCGCTTTGATTTTTCCAGGTGGTGGTTTTCAGCAGGCTGTCCTCGAGACGCTGCACCAAATTCCAACCCGCCTGCAAGTTGAGGTTGTACTTTGTGATGAAGGCTTCATCGCCGCTGCCGCATTTTTCTTGACCGCTTATGTTTACGGCGCTGGCGGTGTACCACCAAGCCGTGGTGCTCGAGTACGATACCAGGAACGTTTTGCCGATGGCGCTGTTGCCCCTGAAAACCGAAACGCCAAGTTGACCGATCAGCGCGTTCGGGTTGCTGGCATTCACATTCCCCTCGCATCCAGCCTGTTTTAAGCCTGATGCCACACCGAGAAGAGCGGCGTTTGGGGCGGCTGGAAGGGCAATATCAAAAATGCCAGTCGCTCCCGTGGCAGGGATTGCGGCTGGGATCAGGTCATTGGATTGACCCGTGCCAGGTTTCTCGAGCTTCAACACCAAGCCGTAACCCTGTTCTCCGAGCGTCCCCTTGACTCGAGAGACCGTGCTGCCCGTATCTGTACCCTTGGCAGCCGCCAGGTCATTGGAGGTGCTCACGCCCCAGGTGACGGGCGTATTGAGCGGCGCATTGCCAAAACTGGTTTCACTGGCATCGGTCAGCACCAGATTCCAACCTTGCTGCAAACTCAGGTTGTACTTCGTGTCGTTGCCAATTCTCAAAACTCGGGTTTTTGCCGAGGGGCAAACCAGTGTGCCGCTCAGGGTCACAGCCTCTTCGGCGTAGACCCAACGCGCGAACTGATCGCCACTTTTTGCCACCAACGCGCCCGCCGCTTGCCCAGCAATCTCGAGCGATGATCCCAGCCAGACCGCCTCGGCATCGACAGGTTGCACCGTCACGCCAGTGCACCCCGTGGGGGCTTCAAAGACGGGTCCAAGTGCGTTCACATCTGGCAGATCAGGCAGGTTTAAATTGAACGTGCCGCCAGAAATACTGGTGTCTGAAAGCCTGAAAATCGGGTCGCTCGAGAGTGAGAGCGCCACGGCTTTGCTGCCCGCAGGAATGCTAAAACCTTGAACGTTGCCGCCAACGTTCAAGCCTGTGCTTGGATTGCCGCCGCCCCCGCACGCCACGAAGAGCAGCATCCAGGGAATCAATCGATTGTGTTTTTTCATCGCTCATACCTCCAAGTACCGGCTATTTTCTGGCAGTTTCAAAAACTCGGGTTTCGTTCTGGCTTGCGTATCACCTCCTTTAAGATTGCGATGTGTTGCGACCCGCGCACCGAAATGGTGTTGACTCGAGTGACTGCAATGGCTTGGCTCGCTTGAACTGGCTTCAGTCTGCCAAAGTGGGCGTCGCGTGGGCGTCGCGTGGCGTTGCGAGGGCATCAGACCCAGACGACACATTTCATCAAGGGCGTTCTCGAGTCGTACTCAAAGCATTGGTTTATTGGTGCGTCGTCTGGGTTTGAAATCATTTACCCAAAGCGAAGTTGCCGAATGACATCATCCAACTCGAGCGGCGCAGTTTCAATCAAGTCCTGGGTTTTTCGGGCTTTGAGCATTTGGGCTGCACGGCTTTGATCTGATTGGCTGGTTTTGGGGTGCTGTTGCACGGTCTGAATGAGACGCAACGCAAAAGTTTGGTCGTTCGGCGGCAGGTACTCTGCCCAGTTCAGCAGCAGTGCCAGGGTTAAGGGCAAGGCTTGCGCCTCCCAGGCTGTGCCGAGCGCCTGTGAGAGGTGGGATTTGGCTTTGTGGCGTTCATCTTGCGCCAGCGCAATTTGGCATAAAATAGTGAGCGAATCGGTGTGGTTGGCAAGTGCGGTATGACTGCGTTGTTGCTCGAGCACCAAGGCTTTTAAGGTATGGGTTTCGGCTTCCTCGAGCCTGCCAAGCTTCAGGCAGCATTCGCCCAGGGAGTTCAGCAAAAATGGCACTTGACTGAGTTCTCCGGCGATGGTGGTCAGTTCCAGGGCTTCTTGCCAGGTTTGCATGGCTGATTCGACTTCACCAGTCTTGAACAACAGGATTGCCAAGCCGTTTAAATTGAACAGTGCACCAATGTGGTTGCCAAGTTTTTGAAACAAATAAATGGCTTCTTGGTAAATCAGTTTGGCTTGCACGGTGTTGCCCGTCATTTCCTCAGAGATTGCCACCCACCCCAGACACACGGCAACCAGTCGTTCGTTCGCCAAAGCTCGAGCCTTTTTTAAGGCGTTTTGACGGTGCGCCAAGGCTTCCTGGTGGTTGCCCGAAGCCGTGGCGGTCGTGCCAAGCATTCCCAAGCCCCAGATCATGGTTTCGTGCTCCTCGAGTGGCGTCAATAGGTGCAAACCTTTTTCGGCAAGTTGCACGGCTGTTTCGATCTCGCCGCGCCGTTCAAAAAATTTGCTCTGATGGATTAAAAGTGTCCCCAGCGTGGCATGGTCTTCTGGGTGGAGGTCATTGAGTTGGTTGATCGCCTCCGCGAACATGGATATGGCTTCTTGATACCGCCCTCGAGCATCAAAAAAGCGCATCAGGGCTTCAGTACCGACTTTGATAAAATGCCAGCGGCACTGTTCTATGGCAAACCGCCACGCCTCATGAATGTTCTCAAAATCCAGCTCGAGCATTTCCAACGCGGCTTTGGACTGCGCCCCTCGAATGCCCTCGAGTCCCTGTTGCAGGACCGAAAAATAGTATTGGCTGTGATCGAGTTTGGCTTGCATGGCTTCACTGGGGTTCTCAGAAAGTTTATCCTGCATGTACTGATGCAGCAAGCGGTGACGACGGTAACGACCCTGGCTGTTCAAACTGAGCAGCGATTTGTCGATCAGGCTGCCGAGCACGGGCAAGGGCACGTGGGCGGCGCGGCGCACGGCTTCCTTGAAAAACCCGCCCCTGAAAACCGCCAAACGCCGCAATGCCTGCTGTTCATCAGTGGTCAGCAAACCCCAGGAATGCTCGAAGGCGGCGCGAATGCTGCGGTGGCGTTTGGCAAGGTTGGCGCTGTTGCTCGAGAGAAAATCGAGGCTCTGGGCAATTTCTTTGGCAATGTCCCCAACCGTCAAGGCACGCACCCAAACGGCTGCCAGCTCGATGCCGAGTGCCAGACCGTCAACCAGACGGCAAATCTCGAGCACCTGCGCGAGGTTGTCATCCCCCAGTTGAAAATCTGGTCGCACCCGACGGGCGTGCTGGGCAAAGAGTTGCACCGCTTCGAGGGTCGGGATTTCGTTCGGTTTGACCTCAATGATTTCGGGAACGGCAAAGGCATCGACCGGCAGAATGTGCTCGCCAGGCAAATCGAGCGGTTCTCTCGAGGTGGTGAGAATAATCAGGTTTGGGCAGTTTTGCACCAGCTCAGACAAATATTGAGCGCCTTCAATGACGTGCTCAAAGTTGTCGATCACCAGGAGCATTTTTTTTTCAGCGATGTGGTTGATGACTTGCCGCAGCGCAGAATCTTGCCCTTTAAAATTCAGACCGATGGCTTGGGCGATGGCGTTCGGAATCGCGCTGGGCGTACTGATCGGCACGAGGTTGACAAAACCGACGCTGAATCTGGTTTTTTGATCCAAGGCGATCTCGAGGGCAATGCGGGTTTTGCCCACGCCGCCCGTACCGACCAGGGTCAGCAGTCGGTGCCCAGGCTGCTCGAGCAGGTTGGTCAATTCAGAGAGCAGCAACTCTCGACCAATAAAAACTGTTGGGACAACAGGAATGGCTGGGGTCGTCGGCGGTCTCTCAATGGTCAGGGTCGGCGCTGGACTTGGCGCAAGTTCACGCGACCTGATGCTGTTTGCCAGTTGCTCGAGGTGGGTGGGCGGCGGCAGGTTTAATTCCTGACGCAAGCGCCTCCTAAAGCCCTCAAAGCTGCGCAGGGCAATCCCAGATTGACTGCCCTGGCTGGCGACCCGCATCAACAAATCCAGTGCTTCTTCGTCGAACGGGTCATGCTCGAGCAAACCCTCCAAAACCCGCACGGCTTCTTGAACGGCATTGCGCTCTTGAAAAGCCCGAGCCTGCTGAATTGTTGCCGTGTGCCAGCGGTCTTTGAATGCGCCCCGTTCAAGTTCGAGCCAAGCCGAAAATTCTGGCGAGTCGCCCTCTTGAAACCCCGCCAGCAAGTTGCCGTTGTAGAGCGAAAGCGCCGCCGTCCAGTTGGAATTCTCGAGCGCATTTTTAAAATCGGTCACGTCCGAAGGCACAACCCAGCGCAAATGCTCGAGTTCGGTTTCAAAACCCGTCAGCCAGTCCAGGTTTTTGATGCGTCCGATCAAATGCCGCAAATTTTTTCGGGCGCTCTGATTGTCGGTGTCGTCCCAGAACAAAAACGCCAGTTGTTCCCGCGAAACCCAATCGGCTTTGCACGCCAAGTACGCCAGCAGGCGGTAACGTTTGTCATCGGCGAAAACAATGGTGTTTTCGCCAACGTCAACCTGTGCCATGCCCAGCAATTGAACTCGAGCGCTGCCCATTCTGGGATCAGTCTATCAATTGCAAATCTTGTCAAACGAGGTCTGACAAGATTCAATGACTCGAGATTTTGAGTTTAAACACCCAGCAAACCGCTCGAACTTTTCTCGGTCGGCACGCCGTTCGCACCCGCAAAGGCATTGACCTCGTCGATAAACCGCGTGAACAGATAATTGCTGTCGTGCGGTCCAGGGCTGGCTTCGGGATGGTATTGCACACTAAAAACGGGGTATCTCACGTGCGCCATCCCCTCGAGCGTGCCGTCGTTGAGGTTGACGTGCGTGACCTTGAATTGTCCGTTCGGAATGCTCTCAAGGTCCACCGCGTATCCATGATTTTGCGCGGTGATCTCGACCTTGCCCGTTAACAGGTTTTTGACGGGTTGGTTGCCGCCACGGTGCCCAAATTTCATTTTGAAGGTCTTGCCGCCCACCGCCAGCCCCAGAATCTGATGCCCGAGGCAGATGCCAAAGGTTGGCATGAGTCCAAGCAGCTTCCAGGCGGTGTCGTGCGCGTAGACGGGCGCACTCGGGTCGCCGGGACCATTGGAGAGAAACAAGCCGTGCGGCTGCAATGCCATGATCTGTGCGGGTGTCGTGCTGGCGGGCACGACAATCGGTTCTGCACCAACGCCAGCCAGTTTCTTGATGATCGTGTGCTTGATGCCAAAATCGAGCAGCACAATCCGTTTGCCCTCGACCAGCACAGGGTAGGCATATGGCAGTTCGGTCGTGACTTCGGGCGTCATGTCGCGTCCGTCAATGTCGTCATGGTTTTTGGCTCGAGTCACCAATGCCGCCTCTTCATCTGGGGTGAACTCACCAAACGGGTCTTCTGGGTGCGTGAAACTGCGGTGCGCGATCACGCCCTTGACCACGCCGCCCACCCGCAAGCGCCGCACCAGGGAGCGCGTGTCGATGCCCGCGATGCTGACCACGCCGTGGTCTTGGGTGAAGGAATCCATGCCGTCGGTGGCACGGTGGTTGCTGTAGTGGCTCGAGAATTCCCTGGCGATAAAACCGCGCACATAAGGTTTGTTAGATTCCATGTCGTAGACCGTAATGCCGTAATTTCCAATGTGCGGGTAGGTCATGCAGACGATCTGACCGTTGTAACTTGGGTCGGTCATGATTTCTTGATAACCCGTCATTGAAGTGTTGAACACCACTTCGCCGACGGTCTCGCCGCGATGACCGAAAGCATAACCACGGTAGACAGTTCCATCTTCCAGCGCCAGCACAGCACGTTCACGTTTCAGCACGGGTTTCCTCCATCAAAATAACTCGAGGTGTGCTCGAGTAAAGCCTTATATTTATACAGGTTTGAGTAGGTTTATGCAAAATCGAAGACTCGAGTTCCAGGTCTTAACATTTTAGGGAAGCGTTAGAAAATCAAGCCATCATAATCTTCAAGATACAGCTTGAATGGCTTATGCACGATTTATGAAAGGTTTCGTGCACCTGAAAGTGATTCTTTGATTTTTGGTCTTTACTGGTGTGATGCCACGACCGAGGCGACAAAGGAATCCAGCATCTCGAGTTCAAGGTCTTTGAGTTTGGCGTTTCCAGTGGCAAACAAGACTTTGTGTTTGTCTTCGCCACGGTCTGTTCGCTCATAAGGCACAACAGTTGTATCCGAATCTTTAATCGGAACGCTTTGGGGCGGATAAGAACCATCGAGTGAAAGTTTACCCGTAACGGTAGCCGCACCAACGCCCGCTGTTCCGGCACTCCAGCCACTGACATCAATTAAGTGCGCTCCGCTGCCCAGACCGGTAAAGGTAATAAATGACTCTGAGTATCCAAGAAATAGGGAAAGACCAGCACTCGAGTAGTTGATCCAATTGCCCTCAAAATCGCTAAAATTGATTTCTTCGTCGGTAGAAAAACCCGTTGAATCACTCCATATCGAGGCACTTGCCCCAAGAGAGGCTTTAGGTCCGCCACCAGCCGCCCAAACCTGACCTTGCATGGTTTCGCCCGTCGAATCATTGGTCAGACTCAAGATCAGCAGGTTTCCGGCAGCACCCAGCGACCCACCAGCCGACATGTCAACACTGACATGCCAGAATTTGGACGCCGTGGGTCGTGTTAACAAAGGACGCGATGCCCCACCAAAACCCGTGATTCGTTGACTCGAGTCGATCATCACATCAACGCGCCGTCGTTGTTGATCGTTGTCAGATCGGTTTCCACGGGCTTCTTGCAAGGTGTCCTGGCTGCCGTGGGCTTCAGATTCTACACCAACCGTTCCGTCTTGCTCGTCAAAGACATGATCTACCGTGACGGTCGCACCCGTCACAAAATGATCTGCCAATAATTTTTCGACCTCGACACGCACCGCATCTGCCCGCTGCTGTGAAAGTGCCAGGTTCAGTTGATCGGCTTGTTTGTTGTCCGAAGCGCCTTGCCACCTTGGGCTGGCATGGGAAACAATCCGAACATGAAAACTGGGCGCATGGGATTCCTGGCTATAGCCTGGATCAACTGCCCCAACAGAATCATCGATTGGACTCGAATTGACAACTTGCCGTTGAACCACTGGTTGAATGGGGGCAGTACCAGAACCTGTCATTTGATCCAATAACGAAGCCGCAGACTCGCCGTGTACAACCGCCGTTGCAACCTGCCCTGCCTGTTGCTCGTATTTGTCGCCTGGTTGATCCATCCCAGACTCAAGTGTAACGTTGCCGCTCCTCTGCTGAACCACATGCGCCGCCTCGTGTGCGACAAGGTGCAAATCTGGGTCACTCGAGAATCCCACACGGTTTCCGGTGGCATACGCCTCAGCACCCAGAGCGTTGGTTGCTTCGGTTGCGTTGCCACCGATTTGGGCACGCACCGAGCCAAGATCATGATGCCCAAAACTGCGTTGGATCGTCTCGAGGTACGGCAATGGCGAGTTTGCAGTTTCGACGCCACTGTTGGCAATGACCTGAGGACTTTGCACAACATCAAGTGCAGCATTTGTTGATGCTTTTCGTTGAACTGGACTGCCAAATGCGGCATGGGGTTGATTCATGACATCCATCTGAATCGAATCTCGAGGCTCGAGAATTCTGACTTGACGGTTTGATTCCAGAGCGCTGAACACCCGCACATCGGCAAACGAATGCTGCAAACCTGACTCGAGTTGCAATCTTGTTTCGGGCACCAGGGTCTGACCTTGGCGTTCGGGTGGCTGGCTGATAAATTCAAACGCCCCAGTGTCAAAACTTTCTGGTTTTTGCGAGCGCTGCATTCGGTCTTTTGGCATCACTTTCCTCCTCGAGCGTAATGGCTTATTCTCGAGGATACTCGGTCACAAGACGGTCACAACGAGCCAATCAGGGTTGACGGCTGTAGATACTTTGATTGCGAAACATAAATTTTTCACCTTTAAGACGGGTTTCTTTCAGCGTCACCAGTTTTTGTGCCTCGAGCGTGATGGTACGGCGAACCTCGACTTTTGCGCCCAATTCGATCTCGAAGCCCGTCAACACCGATTTTCCGATTTTCAATGCAATTAATTTCGCAAAATCTTGGCTGGTGTAGCTCAGAACCTCGGGTTTTCCTTTGGTCGTGACCGTGTACTTGCTGCCATTCCAAACGTGTGTCTCAAAACTCGGCACGGGCTTGCCGAAATCGTCGTAGACAAAATCCCAGATTGCTGTCGAATCATTACTGGGTTTCACCTCGAGTTTGACGGGAATGCTGACCCGTCCAGTGCCCTGATAGTCTTGATACTCGAGTTTTCCCGTCCATCGTCCGGCAAACGGATCAAACGCGCTTGGGGCGGCGGCTTGGGCAGAAAAACTCAAAACCAAAACAATGCCAAACATGATACTCGAGTTTTTCATGGCACACCTCGTTTTTTGATTGATGGATTTAGTCTTTTTAAGTGTTGAGTGCATGTTTGTTAACATCACCAAACGCACCAGAAATAACCCTCCACTTCATATGGATTGACGCCCCACAAAACCATCATGGGCTTCAAGATGCCAAACTCGAGCCTGAAAATCAGATGGCACTCAATGGCTTTGCAGCAATTCCTCGAGTTTGACGAATTGAAAACCGCGTTTTAAAAGGGCTGGAATGATGGTTTTGAGCGCAGCATCGGTAAACCGAACTTTGGGTCCACCGTGAGAGTGCAGCACAATGATGCTGCCGTTTTTCACCTGGGTCAAAACATTTTTGACAATTTCCTTGGCATCACCCGCGCCACCGTCGCCGCCGATCACATCCCAATGCACCACCTCGAGTCCAAGTTTGTTAACAAGTGCGACATCGCTTTTGCTGGCACAACCGCCAGGAAAGCGAAAAAACTTGTTTTTGATGCCGTACTTCTCGAGCAGCGTTTTGGTTTTGACCACCTGTGAAATTTTGTTCTTCTCAGCGACGCCGGGCAGTCCGTAACACGGTTGCAAAAACCCAGGGTGCGAGTAACTGTGATTCTCGAGTTCATAACGAGGGTTTTTGAGAAAAGCTTTGACTTGATCTGGGTAGAGTTCCATCCACATGCCGGTCAAGAAAAACGTGGCTTTAAGCTTATATTTCTCGAGCAGAACGTAAATTTTGGTGTTGTTGTAAGACTTCACTTTTCCGCTGTCCAACAATCCTTTCATGCCCGGGGTCATGTCGGCGTCGAAGGTCAGGGCAATACGCGGTTTGTCTCGAGCGCCATTGGTAATAATTCCAGGCGCGATTGCCAAAACGCTCGAGCAGCACACCATCATTAACAGCAAAAAGCGTTTCACCACGCCATTCTTTCACGGGTTTTGGTGATGTGCGCCAAGTGATGCCTGGAGTGCCAGGCGTACAATGCCAGCGCGTACTCGAGGGTCATGGGACCGTTTTCTGGGTGCTGGAAAGTGCGCTTCCAGTCTTCGGGTTTGATCGAGCGCAACAAAATCACCCAACGCGCATGAAGCGCCTCGAGCAAATCCAGGCTGATTTTTACAGGCAAACTCGAGTCTGGCAGCAGCGCCCATGCGCCCTCGTCGTAAGGTTTGACGGTCGGATTCTCTTCGGTCAATCCCAGTTTAAATCGCACAAAAGAATTCATGTGGCTGTCGGGCACGTGATGCACCACTTGACGCAAAGTCCAACCACCTTCACGGTATTTTGTCTCGAGTTGCGCATCAGATAAGCCTGCCACCGCCGCACGCATTTGCGCTGGCAGATTCTCGAGCATCTGAATGAATTCTGTGATTTCACGCGGGTGATACCCGGTCTGGCGCTCGAATTTTCCAACGGGATATTGCAATTCGTTCATTGCCAGCCCTTTCGTGTTCTCAAACTGTTGATTTGGGCGACATGATGCAAGCTGTGCCAGGCGTACAAATGCAAGGTCATATCGAGCGTTCGGGTCTCATTTTTGATCACAAACGTTCGCGCAAAATCCTCAACCTTCATGCCCCGAATCAATGCCACCCAACGAACATGCAGCGCCTCGAGCAAGCGTATCGACACCTCGAGCGGCGCGGTTTGAACGTCCGCCAGTTCACCCCAGGCGGGTTGATTGTAAGCGGTCACGGTTGGGTTTGGTTCAGTCAATGCCAGTTTAAAACGCATGTATCCCTGCAAATGGCTGTCGGGAACATGATGTGCCACCTGGCGAACTGTCCAACCGCCGTCGCGGTACGGTGTCTCGAGCTGAGATTCGCTTAAACCCGCCACCGCCGCTCTCAAATGGCTGGGCAGTTCTTGGAGTTGAACCAGAAACTCATTTCGTTCCTGGTCTGAATATTCGGCTCGAGCCACCATTTTTCCAATCGGATAACTGAATTCTTCGCTCACAAGACTCCTTTGATTGAAAGCACAATAAACAATTCGGCTCGAGCGTGATGTGCTTCAAGCGACACCAATCGCTTTCATCATGGCGCTCTTGTTGTACTCCTTGTACACCTTGGGCGGCAATTCATCGATTGAAATTAACGTGTAACCGCAACGCACAAAAAAATCTGGCTCGAGCGTCCAGGCGAACAACCTCGGAATGCCCAAACCCCTGGCTTCGGCTTCGACACCCAGCACGAGTTGCCTGCCCAAACCCTGCCCCTGAAAATTCGGGTGAATCGCCAGACTGCGCACCTCGCCCAGATCGTGCCACAACACATGCAAACCGACCGTGCCGGCAATGCCGCCGTCCTGGGTCTCGAGCAGGTAAAAATCGCGGATTTGCGTGAACATGACATCCGTGGTTTTGGGCAGCATCACGCCCTTTTTCGCCCAGAACGCGATCAACTCGAGCATGACATTCACGTCACGCATCGCGGCTTTGCGAAGCGTTAAGCTCGAGTTTGGGTCCAGGTCGGGCAGGCTCATGCCAGTTCAGTCTAACTTGCTTTATGCCTCGGGCTTGACCAGCACCTGCGCCCCCGCGTGCAAGTCGTAACGCATGATGGCATTGCTCGAGAACAGCAGGTACGCGCCCAGGTTTGGCGTGCCGAAGGCTTCAAAAACAAATTCTTGCCCCGCCGTGTCGCGCATCCGAATTTTGGAGACGGGGCGACCGTGCTGACGATCCCAGGAGCGCAGGATCACCTCATCGACGCAGACCCGCATGTCGGTCAGTTCGCGGCTCAAGCCAATCACCAGCCGCGCAATCCGTGGCGAGCGTTTTTTTACGTCCACCAAACCCAAACTCGAGAACCTGATCAAAACGGTTTGCACCAGGTCGAGCGGTTGCTTGGCGGCTTGGGCGATGGCTGAGACGCTGCGCTCGCCGTCGATCAGTTCGATCACCGAAAATTCGTCGGCGGACAGCGTCAAGCTGCTGATTCGGGCATTGTCCAGGATGCGCGGCGCGTCCAGTTCGTTGGGCGGCAAGATTTTCTTTTCAACCGTGACTTTGGTGTTCTCATCAAGCTCGCGGATGACTTCAAACAAGAAGTTATCCAGACTGACATTGATGGTTTTTTTTTGTGGCATTCGACCAGGAATAAATTCAAAATTGCCACGCTCGTCGAGCAACATCGCCCGCACCGCAGCAGCATCCTCGAGCGTCCCAAACTGGGCAAAAACCACGCGTCCAACATCAAAGAACACCCGACCCTCACGGTCAGTCGGATGATGAATCGACAGGCAACCCTTGGACTGATTGGACCCAAGAAGTTGCAACAAGTCGAGCAAACTGAAAATACCGAGTGATCCACGCACGTTGTTTAGTTTACAGCGCCAGTCTAAAATTCACGGTCAAAATCCTGAAGCCCTGGCTCGAGCCTCAAGAATGAGGCAGATCGGACGCCCGATCAAAAACGAGATTGTCAAGTTTTTGTTGCCATCGGTGGCGGTGTACAATACCAAAAGAGTCCAATGATGCCACCTATAACCAACGCAGCAGCCAAACCCCTCGAGAACACCGTGATTGCCGTGACCAGCGCGGGTCGCGGCTTTGGTCACAGCATTGCCAGGGCGTTGTCCATCGCTGGGGCAACCGTGATCTGCGTCGATGCCAACCCCGAGGCGGCAAGCCTGACCGCTGCCGAACTCGAGCGCGGCGGGGCGCAAAGCATCCCCATCAAGGGTGACAGCAGCGTGCAGCTCGAGGTAGCGCAAACCTTCAACAAAATGCTCGAGATTTATGGGTCGATCAATGGCTTGGTTCATATCGCCGACGAAGCCTCGAGCACCCCGTTCAAGAAATTATTGGAGGGCGAATTCAGCGAAATGCTCGAAACCACCGCCCGCTCAAGTTACCTGATGCTGCAAATGCTTTTAAAACGCTGCCCGAACGCCTGGGCGACCCTGGTGCTGCCGCCTCAAGCCAGCAACGAACCCCAAACCAGGGCGCTGCGGTCTTACCTGTCGGGTCTGGTCGGAGGACTCTCCGAGACTGGAATGCGCGTCAACGCCCTCGTGCCATCACGGGCGGCTGGCGGACTCGAGTTTGACTCGAGACTCGGTGAGAGCGCCGTCTCGCTCGCGCTGACCGCCTCGAGGGGCATCACGGGGCAGACCATCGGCGTGACGCTCTCGGCGGTCAAAGATGTCCGCTCCAACATTCCACGGGAGTTTTACCTATGAAATGCCCACGTTGCGCCCATCCCGACACTCGAGTGGTCGATTCGCGCCCCAGCGACGAGAACGCCGCGATTCGCCGCCGCCGCGAATGCCCCAAGTGCTTGTACCGGTTCACCAGTTACGAACGCGCCCAGTTTGAACCGTTAATGGTCATCAAACGCAACGGACGCAAGGAAGCCTTCGACCCCGACAAACTGCTGCGTGGTCTAATGATCGCCTGCGAGAAACGTCCCGTCAACGTCGAACGCCTGCGGGCTTTCGCCTTCAGTTTTGAAGACCGTTTCGAGGGCGGCTCCGACATTCTTTCCGAAGAGGTCGGACGCCGCGCCATGCAGTTCTTGCGCCCCTTGGACGAGGTGGCGTACATCCGCTTTGCCAGCGTCTACCGCGACTTTGCGAACGTGAACGATTTTATTGCCGAAATTCAAGATTTGGAACGCGCCACACCCGAAATCCTCGAGGTTGCGGGTGTGGTGGAAGCTGTGGCTAAAACCAAAACTCGAGGTTGACTTACCAAGCGTAAGCCTCCGGTGCTTCGCCACCAGGTCCAGGAAAAATCTCGTCGAGTTTTTTTAAGCTTGCATCATCAAGCTTGACCTCGAGCGATTTTAAATTCCCATCCAACTGCTCGAGTGTACGCGGTCCAATGATCGGGGCAGTCACGACAGGATTGTGCAGCAGCCACGCCAGCGCAACATCGGCGGGTGTCTCGTTCAAATCTTTGCACAGTGCCTCATACGCCTCGAGTTGCGGGCGGTGTTTCTCGACCCGCGCCTGAATCGCCTCACTCGAGCGGCGACCCTCGGCAATTTTTTGCAAGACGCCGCCCAACAAGCCGCCCGCCAGTGGACTCCAAGGAATAAGTCCCAACCCGTAAGATCGGCACGCCGGAATCACCTCGAGTTCGATCTGGCGGTTGTTCAGGTGGTAAATGCTTTGCTCGCTGACCAAGCCCATAAAATGCCGCGATTTTGCCGCCTCGTTCGCCTGCGCGATGTGCCAACCCGCAAAGTTGCTCGAGCCGACGTATGTCACCATGCCCTGCGCGACCAACCATTCCATCGCCTGCCAGATTTCTTCCCAGGGCGTGTTGCGGTCAACGTGGTGCATTTGGTACAGGTCGATGTGATCGGTTTTCAGGCGTTTCAAACTGGCTTCGCAAGCATTGCGGATGTGATAGGCGCTCAAACGCCCATCGTTCGCACCGTCGCCCATGCCGCCGTACACTTTGGTTGCCAGCACAATCTTCTCGCGCCGTCCGCCACCCTGCTCGAGCCATCTGCCAATAATTTCCTCGGTGAAACCAAGACTGATTTTGCGCCCGTAGACATTGGCGGTATCAAAAAAATTGATGCCACGCTCGAGTGCCGCGTCCATGATTTTAAAACTGTCGGGTTCACTGGTTTCAGGACCAAAATTCATGGTTCCCAGGCAGAGACGGCTGACTTTTAAACCACTGCGACCAAGTTGAGTGAATTGCATAAAGCCTCCTGTAAAAACTGGGTACAACTAAAGAAAGACGGCTTAACGACTTTCGGCAACTTGTCGCATTGCCAGCCAAACTTCTTTTACCACGCTCGGCACTGCACTGTCAGGCTCGGTTAGCATAAGCCGTTGATACGACTCAAGAAATGTACGACGGTAACGATGGAAAAAATGCAAAAAGTGTTTCATAAAACCAAGGCAGTCCAGAATCGCAAATTCAACACCACCCGTTTCTTCGTACAAATTCCGAGCAAATTCAGCAACATCTGGATCAATGGGCGCAGTGGTGATGAAAATATAATTTTGAATCGAGCGCCCAACCAATTTCTCGAGCGCAACACGCACATCTTCCTGGGTCACTGGCTTATCTTTCATCTCAAAGGCGGTGACAATTTTGTTTTCACCCGTGAGCACCACTTCAATATCGCCAACCGCACCAGTTTGTTTATCGGCAGCATTGTGCCCCGCCAATGAACGCGCCGTTTCATCAAACGCTGAACCCACCACGTCATACGCCGCAGCCACCAATAAAACAGGCAAACGACTGGTATGTTTTTGTTTCAAATGCTGTTCGATCAACGTGGCAATCTCGCCGCTCGAGAGTGAAAGTTCTCCGTGTGAGGCGTTTAAGTTCGCCAGCAACGAATTAAACCGAATACGCTTCTCATCGCGCAAGACCACCAACCAACGCAGGGTTTCGGCTAACAGATCACTGGCAGTTAAACGTTCTTGAAACACTGCATCCAACAATTGCAGTGCGGCTTGATAAATGTCTGGTTCTCTGCCTTTTAAATCTCGATCTGGGGTAAGTGCCATTGACTGATTTCTTAACGCTGGCGTTAAAAAAGCGGTTGTTGTATTGCAAGGCAGGTCATGAAGTTGAATAAATGCCGTCAAAAATTCTTCGTCATAGGCACGACCTGAAAAAGCATCGGTTGTGCCAATTTCAGTGTAGGGTTTACGAATATCCAAATTGGGACGGTGAATCTTTGCCAAAGCGCACGACAACACCAAACGTACCAAGGCGCGGGTTTTGGCACGACAAATCACTTCGATCAAACGTACCAACTCGGCATCTTCAAGCAAAGGTTGCTTGAGCGAGGCTAATCCACGCTGAAAAGCGGTATCGAGGATGTCTCTTGGTTCCATGTTTGACTCGATTCGATGATTGAATTTGCTGGAATAAAATTCATCCAGACCACTTCAGTACGTTCTTGTTTAACACTATGCGCTATCTTGGAAGGTGCTTGGACACAATGCCAGTCAGCATAAAGTTCTGCATACAGTTCGTTGTGATACCCCGAAAGCACAACTTGCCCTTGCACACCATGCAAGGTTTGCGCCAACAGGCGATGGTCATCATCCGTCATTTCAAAACCGTAAGCTCGAGAGTCACCCCGACTGCTGTGAACATATGGCGGGTCGCAATAAAACAATGTTTCAGGAGAATCATAACGCCGAATGACCTCAATCGCTGGCGCATTCTCGATTTGCACCCGCAACAGTCGCTGTGCAATCAAAGACAAATCTTCGATACTGCCCAACCACCTTGAAACCGCCCCAGCCATACCCGCCCGTGAAGTTAAAACGCAGTGCGCCCAACGCCCCGCACTGGCTGTCTGCGCCAAACCCGTGCGAACTTGACGGGCACGGACAAAAAAACGCCTCGCACGCTCGAGATCGGTTAATCCCACCTCGAGCGAACACGCCAGCGCAAGTTCTTCCCTGGAGAACGGTGTTAAACCAATTGCTTCGGACAGTGCTTCTTTTTGATGGCGAAGCACACGAAAGAAATTAACAACCTCGCCGTCAATGTCATTGTACGTTTCGACAGGAGACGGTTCACGGTTGATTAACACTGCTGCCGAACCACCGAACACATCACAAAAATGCGTGGCAGTTGGAAGCAATGGCAACAACCAATCCAAGTGACTGTATTTACCGCCGTACCAACCAAACGCAATCAGTTTCGCCACAGCAGCAGTTTAACAGGAAGCATCCAGAGAACCAATGTCCTTGAGAACGTTATTCCTTGAACGAAACCGCTTCACCTCGAGCGACCTGACGTTGAGGTGAATTTTCTGAAAGTTGCATCAATTCAATTGGGTTGCCGTCAGGGTCTGAAATCCAAGCCTGCATGTTCAAATCCAAACCCATTTTCGGTTCGACCTCAATTTTCACACCCTTTTCGCGCAGCATTTCAACATCACTGACCAAATTGTCCGAAGCCAAACAAATGTGCATAAAACTGTTTTGCGGATTGCTGAGCGCACCACCAGGGAACAACTCGAGGAAGCGATCTGCGCCAATGTGCAAGTAGACCAGCATGACCGAGCCGTCATCGTGGTTGAGGCGAAAGGATTCTTTGAGTCCCAAGAGCGCGTAAAACGCCAGTGATTTCTCGAGGTCATGAACGCGAAAAGCGCTGTGTGCAAGGTCTGTGATCATATTTTACTCTCCGTATGGAATCCAAATGTTTTTGACGTTACATGCTTCACGCAAGAACTCGCGCCCTTCGCCCTGAACGACATCCAACCAATCTCGAGCTTCCAGATTAAAAGTTCGTTTAAGATTGGCGGCACTTGCGCGTTCAATCATCTCGGTATGCTTCGCGTGCCACACCGCATCCACATCCAAATGATCCGCCAGTGTTTTCGCCAAAGCGCTCGAGTCGCCCGTAATAATATTCACCACTCCCGCAGGCACGTCCGAAGTCTCGAGCACGCTGTAAAAATCGGTAGAAGCCAGAGGGTGTGCCTGGCTTGGAATGGCAATCACCGTGTTGCCCATCGCAATCGCGGGCGCGATGAGCGAGATCAAACCCAGCAACGGGAATTCTTCGGGGCAGATCAAACCCACCGTGCCAATCGGTTCATTCATGGCAAGCGCCACACCACGAATCGGCACGTTGTGAATCGCGCCGTCATATTTGTCCGCCCATGCTCCGTAGGTGAACAACCTCGAGATGCTGGTTTCCACCTCGAGGTTTGCCAGTTTCTTATTGCCAGTCATGCTCGAGATTCGCGTGACAAAATCGGCTTCTCGAGCCGAAAGATTCTCGGCGATGTAATACAAAATTTGCGCTCTGGAATGCGCGGTGGATTTCGCCCAACCGCTTGCGGCGTTCGCGGCTTCGACGGCGTTTCGGACATCCTTGCGGTTGCCCTCGCCAACTTCACCCAACAATTTGCCGTTCGCGCTGTAAATGGGAAAAGAGTAACCACTGTCGGGACGGGCTTGCTTGCCGCCGATGAACAATTTTGGGGTGCGGTCTAGGGCTGGAAGGCTCGAGGATTCATTTTCTTCTGGTTGAGTTTTCAGTACGGGCGCAGGCACGGCGGATTTTGCGGGTTTATGCCAATTTGGTTTGAGGTATTCATACATGCCCTCACGCCCGCCCTCACGACCAAAACCACTTTCGCGGTAGCCGCCAAAACCAGCGGCGGCATCGAGTTGATTGGTGCAATTGACCCAGACAACGCCCGCCTTGATTTTTGGGGCAATGTCGAGCGCCAGGTTGATGTTTTCCGTCCAGACGCTCGAGGCAAGTCCGTACACCGTATTGTTCGCCAGTGCCACCGCCTCCTCGGGGGTGCGAAACGACATCATGACGACCACCGGACCAAAAATCTCGAGCTGCGCAATCGTGCTGCTGGGTTGAACGTTGGTGAACAAACTTGGCGGGAAAAAATAACCGTTTGTTGGACAAGCCGTTTTCGGTTGCCACAAACTCGAGCCTTCAGACACACCACGCGCCACCAGACTGGTCACGCGCTCGAGTTGCTCGCTTGACACCAGCGCCCCGACATCAATGTTCTTCTCGAGCGGATTGCCGACCCGCAACGTCTCGAGTCGGGCTTTCAGTTTTGCCTCGAGTTTGGTTTGAATGCCCTCTTGCACCAAAATTCGACTGCCCGCGCAGCAAACCTCGCCTTGATTAAACCAGATGGCATCGACCACGCCCTCGACTACGCTGTCGAGATCGGCATCTTCAAAAACAATAAACGGTGATTTGCCACCAAGCTCGAGGCTTAGTTTTTTGCCGCTGCCTGCGGTTGCGCCGCGAATGTAACGCCCAACTTCGGTACTGCCAGTAAACGCGATTTTGTCCACGCCAGCATGATTGACAATGGCTTTGCCCGTCTCACCGTCGCCAGTCACAATGTTAATCACCCCCGCAGGAATCCCAGCCTCGAGCGCGATTTCGGCAAACAGCAACGCGGTCAGTGGCGTGAACTCGGCGGGTTTCAGCACCACCGTATTGCCAGCCGCCAGCGCGGGCGCAACCTTCCAAGCCAGCATCAGCAACGGAAAATTCCAGGGAATGATCTGCCCGACCACGCCCACAGGTTTAAAACCAGAAAATTCAGTCTCGAGCAATTGCGCCCAACCCGCGTGATGGTAAAAATGACGCGCCACGAGCGGAATATCAATGTCCCTAGTCTCCCGAATTGGCTTGCCGTTGTCCAAAGTCTCGAGCACCGCGAATAACCTTGAATGTTTTTGCACCAGTCTTGCCAGCGCGTACAAATACCTAGCTCGAGCATGACCTGAGAGCGCCACCCACGCGGGAAAAGCTTTTCGTGCCGCTTTCACTGCCGCATCGACATCCGCAGCATTGGCAAGCGCCACACTTGCCAATGCTTTTTTATTCGCAGGATTTAGAGTCTCGAGACTAGCCCCAGATTTAGTCTTGACCCATTTTCCGCCAATAAACAAATCGAATTTTCGCTTGTGACGCTCGAGCCACGCGACGGCTTCGGAATCGGATTCGGGCGCAGAGCCGTAATCAAGAGTTTGAAAAATTTCAGCTACATTTGGCATTGTAATCTCCGTACTAAGCGAATCGTTTCTCAGTCAACCAGGAACTGGTTTTTTGTGGTTTATCTGTCCAAAAACTTTGAATAATCTGGTCTTGAGCGATATAAATCAAATCTCTCTGTCCGTAATATGTAAGATCGGCTTTTACCCATGCTTCAATCCAAATCAGTTCGCGCAATAGGTTCTCAAATTTACCAATCCATTTATCCCAATCCGCACCCAGGGTTTTTAACGAAGCACCAAAGTGAATAACACGACCTCGATAACTTCCCATGCTTTCATGTTGTGTGGTTGCAAAAAAAGATTTAAGAATTGGAGGATAACTATCATCTTCACGTAAATCAAATAATGTAGCACTGTTGTGAGATTCCACAAAACTCCGAGTTTCAAGACTTACGATATGTGGTTCGATGACACATCCCAATACAACATGTCTTTCACCCATTTGACTTCAATACTCCTTTACAAATTTTTTGAGAAAAGTTTTCAAACCCTCGGGTGACGACGCACACTCGAGTTAAAGTTATTGTGGCGCATACTCTCCATGAATTCGATGTTCAAGCGGATAAAATGCCAGTACAATACGGTCTTTAGGAATTCCTGCACGCTCGAGATCAACGCCAACACCAGTTGGTGTACGGTCTTGTTGAATCCAAAATTTATGGTCAATAATATCAACATGGGCAACAATTCGATGAATTCGCTCAGTTCCTTTCCAGCTCACCTCGAGCAACATAAAATGTAAATTCTCAACATCGAACACGGTCAAACCAGTGTCTTTATAGCCGTACTCGAGCCATTCTTTGAGAATCGTTTCAATGATGTTTATGTCTTGGGAATTTGCGGCAGCCATCTTGAAATCACCTCTTTCGTCACGTCATAAACGATCACAACAAAGTTTTGAGATTTTAGAAGTCGTTGACCAATGCGTTGTTCAAAAAGTGGCGCTGCACTTTCAGGAACGGCTAAAACCATGATTCGGCTCGGTTCAAGTTCCTCGAGAAATTCTTTGTACAAAACAAATTGACCGATAGCCTCTTGTAAATCTGTGAGTGGTGAAGGACTGAGAAAACTTTTGACTTCCACAGCAATTTTAAGTGTTCCTTTTTGAGCGCCAATCACCCGTTCTGCACCAAGATCAATAAATATTTGGTCATTGTCTATTCGGTATGAAAGTGGGTCATGCGTAATCTCCCAACCGTCCAACTCAAGGGCTTTTTTGACACTGGCATGATAAACGTCACGTCTTGGCATATCAAACCATCGGGTGACGGCGCACGCTCGAGTAAGCCCCAGTCACATAATGCTCGAGTTGCCGTTCAATGTCAGTCAGCAACCCACTCGCGCCAAACCTGAACAGATGAGGCTCGAGCCATTCGTTGCCGAGTTCTTCTTTGAGGAGGAACATGTACTCGAGGGCGGTTTTGGCGGCGCGAATGCCGCCGGCAGGTTTGTAACCGATTTTGAATCCTGTGCGCTCGAGGTACGCTCTGATTTGACGCACCATGACGAGGCTGATGGGCAGGGTGGCGTTGACGCTTTCTTTGCCCGTACTGGTTTTGATAAAGTCCGCGCCCGCCATCATGGCGACCAACGAGGCTCGAGCGACGTTGGTCAGGGTGGCGAGTTCGCCCGTGCCAAGGATGACTTTGAGGTGCGACTCGCCGCAGGCTTCACGGAAGGCTTTGACCTCACGGTAGAGCGCTTCCCAGTCACCACGCAGGACATTCCCTCGGGTAATCACAATGTCGATTTCTTTTGCTCCAGCCTTGACGCTCGAGCGGATTTCCTCGAGTTTGGTGTGCATGGGGCTTAAACCTGCGGGAAAGCCTGTGGAAACGGCGGCAACGGGAATCCCTGAACCCTCGAGTGATTTCACGGCAGTTTCGACCAAGGCGTGATAAACGCACACCGCGCCAGTCGTGATGCCCAAGTTTGTGGCGTTCAGACTCTCGAGCAAATCCGCACGGACAGGTTGCCTGGCTTTGGCACACAATCGTTGCACATTGCCCGGGGTGTCATCGCCAGCCAACGTGGTCAGGTCAATGAGCGTGATGGCACGCAGCAACCACGCCGCCTGCCAATCTTTTTTGACGGTGCGCCGCGTCGGGATGGTACTCGAGCGACGCTCAACCGCGCTGCGATTGATTTTGGTGCGCATGACCCACTCGAGATCGAGTTCCATGCCTGGGTTGCGTTCGATGTGAAGCAGATAAGAGAATGCTTGACTCATGGTGAGTCCAGTCTACTCTACGGTCCTGATTCTCGAGAAACAAAAAGGCACGATTGCTCGCGCCTTTAATGTTTGAAATAATTTACTTGCTGTCTTTGGCGGCTTTGCCAGCATTCTTGGCTGGGCGACCACGTTTGCCCGTGCCGGTGGTTTTGGCTTTGCGAGGACCGGCGCGGTGCGAACCGTAACGCTTGCCGGCAACGTGGGTTGCCATTTCTTGCAGTTGTTCTGGGGTGTACTTGCCCGCTTGAATGTCTTCCAGGCTTGGCATGGTCATTTGCGCACGGTTGAGGACTTTGGTGGTGCGAATGCCTGCTTTGGCACTGTTAAACCAGTTGTCGAACGCGCCTTGGTCAATAATCACAAAGTTTGTGACTTCGCGGGTGGCACTTTTGCCACTGCGCGAGGTGGCTTTGGCAAGTTTGAACTTGCTGTTCGCATCGTTGCGGTTGAGCGGAATGGCTTTACCACTCAATCCACCATCTTTGATGGCGTTGACGATTGCGTTGTAGAGGCTTGCACCTTTGTACGAGGTGTTTTCCGAAATGATTTGATCCACAGTTTTGTATGCCATAGGAATTTATGTTAAACATTAACGCTTCTATTTGTCAAATCAAGTCATATTTTGACGGTGTTCAATGCTCGAGATTACATGGATTGAAGTGGTCACGAGAAAACAAATTTTGATTTTTTTAAAGAATTTATTTCTTGGCATCTCGAGTTGATGAACGTTTGCTTTAAATTGATTTTTGCCTGAAAAACCGAGCAAAGTTGGTTTATCAGACTTGGATAATATTTGGTTTGATCTCGTGTATTTCAGTCCGATCAACGGTTTATTTTTTATTTTTTGCAAAAAACGAGGATCAATAGAATGGGACTTTTTGATCAGAAAATATTGAGAAATTCTAGAAATACCCTCGAGAATCTTGCCTTTGTTTTATTGGCTGAATCAACAATCAACAGTATTTTACACTCAACGACTTCGGCAATAAAACCAAGTCAGGGCTGTGTGGTTACTCCGCTCCAATGGCGGATCAATCTCGAGAAAAAAATTGATAACGCAGTTCAAAAACCTTGTAAGCTCTGATTCGCCACAAACTGCCAGCTCGAGCCACCGTCTTTGGATTGCATCACCAATTTGGCTGGAAAATTGCGGTTGGCAACGATTCGATCCAAGGTTAAACGCACATTCTTGCCCGCATCATCGATTTGCGGCAGGCTTGCCTGGTAATCTTCAAGCTTTAGCGCCAATTTCCAGCGCGGCTCGAGCAACAATTTGGACAACGCACTGTCTTTGCTGGCTTCAAAGGTTTTAATTAAGGGTCCTACCAGTTCGACAATCACGGCATTCGACCCGCGAGCAAACCGAACCCGAGGTCCAGGTCCAAAAGCCACGCTTTCGCATCTCAGCGGCGTGCTTGAGGCATCAGATGGGGCTTCAAAACTGAGTGCGGGTTGTCCAGGTCGCTCGAGTTGGTATTGACGCGAGAAGCTGACGCTGTTGCCAGAGATAGAGCCAGTATCAAGACCGCCACCTTGAATAAATTCGGACAGCGCGAGTTCTGAACCCTCAGGTCCAGCGCAGCGCACGCTGGGCGTTCCAAGAGTCGCAGCAGCACCGCTCGAGCCACCTTGAAGCAATGGCTTTAAAATCAGACCCAGACCAACTCCAGCCGCAATCACCAAAGCCCAAACCCAGATTGGCGTGGATTCTTTGGGCGTATTTTGTTGAAATTTCACGCCGTCATTCTAATACAATTCTGAGAGGGGCTATACTGAAAATTGTGAAACTGCACCGACCAACCAGCCCAGAGACTCGCGTTGAGTTCCCAATTCCAACCGGAAATGCCCTTTCGGGCATTCTGGAATTTAAGGCGGGCACGCGTTTGCCACTCGAGGGAACCAGCGTTCACGATCAAGACGAAATCAGTTTTATTTTGAGCGGCAAGCTGTCCGCAACCTCTGGAGGAGAATCATGCAGCCTGCAAGCGGGTGACATCAGTTTTATTCCCGCGCTCGAGCATCACTGGGCTTTGGTGCTCGAGGACACGCGATTGTGTTACGTGCTGATTCCCAGAACTGAAGGACGTTGATGCCAAAATACCCGCACATCAAAGCGACCTTAAAAGCCCGTCTGTTGGCTGGCAAATACCGCGAGGGCGAACCGATTCCCAGCGAATCGCAGGTTGCCAGCGAATTCAAAGTTTCACGCATGACTGCCCGCCGCGCCGTCGATGAACTCGAGCGTGAAGGTTACGTTTACCGCGTTCAGGGTGCGGGTTCGTATCCCACTGGAAAACGTTTCAGGCAGGGCGTGTTCAGAATTCGCAGCCTCGAAGAACTGGCGCTCGAGTTACCCGACCAACCCTTGCCGTTTACGAAAGTCTTGAAAGCGGGTATTTCCACCGCCACCCCAAAAGTCAGCGACGCCCTGAGAATCGCGCCAAACACCGCCATTCTCGAGATCATTCGCCTTCGTGGTTTGGGCGACCTGCCCGTGCTGCTCGAGAAACGCTTTTTAAAACTCGAGCAAACCGAAGCGCTTTTAAAAACCGATCTGCGCGTCGAAAGTCTGCACGATACGCTTGTTGGCACGCTTGGACTGAGCATTTCACGCGTCGAACAAACCCTCGAGACTGCCAACTTGGAGCACGAAAACGCCAAATTGCTCGAGCTTCCCATTGGCACGTCGGCTTTTTTGATGAAACGCATCAGTTTTTTCGGTGATTTGCCACTGGCGTACACCCGTTACTGGGTTCGCAGCGACCGTCGGGCGTTTGTCAGCGTGTTTGAGCCGTAGAGGGCAATTGTGAATCTCGAGACAACAAAATCCCCAACTCGCCTGAATCTCGAGTTGGGGATTTTTCCAATTGATGCTTAAGCTTGCATTCTGCGTTGCGGTTGCTTCATGACCTGCTCGGCTTGAGCGGCGGCGGCTTGACCCGCTTGCGCCCCAAAAACCCAGGCGAGTTTCAGCATGAAAAGCGTGGTGTCGGCGTCTCCGGCGAAAACTCGAGCGCGGAAGTAATCCTCTACACCTGGCGGCAATGGCATTTCTTTCAAGGCTGCCTCGTGTTCGGATTTCATTTGTTTCATCACCTGTTCAAAATCCATACGTGTACCTTACACGACCACACTCAGATTTCATGTGAGCAAAGATACAACTCGGGTTAATGATTGATCGTTGCGGTATCTTTCTCGGCTTCAAGAATCGCGTTCAAAATCGCCATGTACGGACTCGAGCCAGTGCCACCGTGCGCACGGTCTGGGCGATCCACCCAAGCCTGGTATTCACTCCCAACTTTGCGAATCAGGAGTTCCGCATAACCAGCCTCGAGCGTGCGGGCAAAAAGCGCATTCAGATCGCTCGAGACGTGCGCGAAGCCTTGACTTGCCATGACTTTGCGCAAGGTGATTTCCCTGGCTTCCATCGTTCCACCAACGGCAAAATAGCGTGACAGGGTTTGTGCCCAGTCTCCTCTGGCGGTAATCGGAGCCATGCGCTCCAAAGCCGTCTCGAGTTCAGATTCAGTGGGTTTGTGGTACTTGTTTTCGTGAAGTACCAATTCGGTTTGAATCCTGGGTCGGACGGGCGGCGTTTCGTCAGGCACGCCTATTGTTAAACCCGCGAACGGCAACACGCCCTCGGGAAGCTCAAGGACTTCGACAAGATGCTCGAGAGCGCCAAGAATGCCGCCAATCCAACAGCCTTGATACCCCAGCAATTCTGCGGCAACCAGCATGTTCTGCGCCGCCATGACCGCATCACCTATCGCAAAATGAATCGCGGCGGCACTCCAATTGCCAAAGTCGTAACCTTTTAACTCGAGCAAGCCTTTTAAACGGTTCACGTCCGCCAGAACAATAAAAGTCTCAGATGCCGTTGCCATGTGTGGGTTGTTCGAGACTCGAGCGATTTCTTCGCGCAAGGCAGGGTTGGTCAGGCGCACGAACGAGTACATTTGTGCCGTGGCATCGGTCGGGGCGCGTTGTGCTGCCCAGACAATCTGCTCCAAGTGTCCAGGCTCGAGAGACACGGCTTTGTACTTGCGAACGGTGCGGTGGTTGGCGAACACTTCAAGGCGCGGGTCGTGAGTCATCGCTTCGAGCTTAACGCAAACCTGGCACTCGAGATTGTGTTTTGCACGTCAACGGGTTTTGAGCCAGACACTGAATCGCTCAATCTCTCGGGCTTCGGGGAAACGTGAAAAATCCTCGAGCGACACAGCCACAACTGGATGTTTGAAATCACAGACAAGTCTGTGCGTTAAAGCTTGCAGCGCTTTCGTCTCCCCTGCCAACCAACCCGTAAAACCAGGCTCGAGCGCGATCATCATGCCAATAGGTTCATGTCCTTCAAAAGCCAAATACGCCGTGAGGTTCGGGTTTTTCTGCATGGCATTGGCAATTTCTTTGCCAACCAATTCTTGCCAATCGAGCGCCGAATGCTTCAAGCACCAAACTTTTGCCAACGTTGAAGCCTGAGTCCATGAAACTTGCTCGACAACCAAATCGTTCGGTGTCGGTTTCACCTCGAGCACAACCAAACTCGAGTGCGGCAAAAACTGTGCGTTGCTGGTGGCGAGCTCCAAATTTGCATCTTCAGGCAGAACCAGAATCCCAGTTTTCCCTCGGATTGCAAATTCTTGCTCGAGTTTGATGACCTCCGAAACCGAGTTTGGGAATCCTGCATTCACTTCAAGAATCGGCAAGTTTAAATTCTCGAGAAACATTGCTTGCTCGAGAATCTGATTTCGCGCAAAACACGCCCAGAATGCTTGCAACTCTTGAATCAAATTACTCTTGCGCTTTTAACGCCTGCAAAATCACTCGAGCCTCTTCGACATTCTGAATGGCGAGGCGATCTGTGGCACTGAAAAACAACACCAACGCCGCCTGAGCGCCCGTAGACATGCTCGCACCGCGTCCAACCGTGCCACCCAAGGCATCCGAAACTTCGTAATACAAGACCCGCTCGAGGTTGATGCCTTTGTTGCCAGCGCGTACAAACTTTGCCATAAATACCTCCGTTAAAACTGAATCTCACGTTCAAGGGCGAGGCACGCCTCGCCCCTACGACAGACCCAAGGCTCTATTTAACAATTCGCGGACCAAATCGGGTTTGGCTTTGCCGCCAAGCGCTTTCATGATTGGACCAAACAGGGCATTGATGGCTTTCGGATTTTTCTTCGCGTTTTCCACCACGTCGGGACTGACGTTCATGACCTCGAGAATCGCGGCTTCAATTTCTCCAACGTCAGTGGTTTGCTCGAGTCCACGTTCTTTGACGAGTTGCACGGGAATCGCGCCTTGCATCACGTCGGGCAGTAAATCTTTGGCAATCTTGCCCGAAATCGTTCCTGCATCAATCAAACCAATCAAGCTCGAGAGATTTTCAGGGCTTAATTTGGAATCTTGAATCTCGAGTTCATTGGCGTTCAACCAACCCGAAACATCACCATTCAACCAGTTTGCCACCGTTTGCGCTTCGCCACGGTAGGTCTCGAGCGCCGCCTCAAAAAATTTCGAGAGCTGCATGTTCAATGACAATGTTTCCGCATCGTTTTCTTTTAACCCTCGAGTCACATAATCCGCTTTTTTCGCATCGGGCAGGCGCGGCATTTTCACTCGCACCGCTTCAATCCAAGCCTCATCAATCTCGAGCGGCGGCAAATCTGGGTCTGGAAAGTAACGGTAATCCGCCTCACCTTCCTTGGTGCGCATGACAAAAGTTTTCTGCCCGCCCTCATCCCAACCCATCGTGTCTTGCGTCACCCGACCACCCACGTTTATAAGCCGAATTTGGCGTTCGACCTCATACTCGAGCGACTTGCCCACGCTTCTGAACGAGTTCAGGTTTTTGACCTCGACTTTCGTGCCAAAAGCCTCGCCAGGACGGCGCACCGAAACATTCACATCGCAACGCATCTTGCCCTCCTCGGGACGCGCATCGGAAATCCCGAGCGCCTGGGCGATGGCTTGAACTTTTTGCAAGAAGGCTTTGGCTTGCTCGCCGTCCGTAATGTCGGGTTCTGTGACCATTTCAATTAAACAACAACCCGCACGGTTTAGGTCAACCAAACTGAAATTCTCACCGTTCGGGTGCATCAACTTCCCAGCATCATTCTCGAGGTGCGCCCGGGTGATACCAATGCGCTTGCCATTCACCTCGAGCCAACCGTCACGGGCAATCGGGCGGTCGTACTGCGAGATTTGGTAATTGTGCGGACTGTCGGGGTAAAAGTAATTCTTGCGGTGAAACTGGGTAAAACCCGAGACATCACAGTTCAGTGCCAAACCAAACATCATGCCGTCCTCGACTGCCGCCTTGTTGATGGTTGGCAGCGTTCCAGGCAGTCCAAGCGTGAACGGGTCGGTGTGCGAATTGGGCGCGTCAGAAAAGTAATTTGCATCGACGCTCGAGAACATTTTGGAACGCGTGGAAAGTTGAATGTGAATTTCCAAACCGCAAACGGTTTCAAAGCCAGAAGACATGAGCTTAGTTTAACGTGTTCGGCTCGAGATTCAGAAATGGTGTTGCAGAAAATCTTAAGCTTTACAACCAATTCTGACGTTTTGCCTCGAGCCACGCAAACGGCGAGAATTCCTGTAGTGCTGATTCAACAATTTCTTTCCGAGTAAACTTATTCCAATACTTCAACCGGACGCGACAACATGCGGCATCATTGAGCTTCAAACGCTCTATGGTTTCCTCAGCCTTCAGTTTTTGCCTTGCCGCCAAATCTGGATTCACAAAAATTTCACCACTCAAAAAATTCAAGAAGAACGTGTGTTTAGACATCAAAAACGGATCAAGCACATCATTAAAATCACTTTTCCGTCCGTTCATCATTCCACAAACAAAACGATAATTGCTCCATTCATACGCCAAATCTGGACGTTGCGAACTTGGCACAAAATGCTCAACTGTCGCATGACCCGTCACTTCTTCAACAAGAATGCAAACATAGGCGCAAACACTTTTGTATGCAGCCCGCAAATCAGGCAAACAATCACGCCAGTAAGGCTCGAGTTCGATATTTTTAGGTTTTGGTTTTTTGATATTGATGCGCTTTCGAGCCATCCACGCCAAACCCTTTACCCTCACTTTTTGATCAAAATCATCTGGTTCAGGTTGAAGCTGAATTGGAATCACAACCAGCCTTTTTTCTCACCAAGGAAACGCCAGCGAATCCAAAAATCATCCATTTCCCCAAGCACAGACCGTAATTCTCTATCAATCTCGAGAAACTTTTTCTTTGAAACTTTAGGCTCACGAAACAACGCGGCGGCTTTCAGCATTGCCTTTTCTCGAGGAACAGAACCAGTTCCCATATTTCCCAAATCAAAAGCATCGCTGATAAGCCATTTTTCGGCATCACCACGTTTGTACCAAGCCATTTTCTCGAGTGTCACTTCACCTTTGACCAGATTAAAGTCAAACCATGCGTCTTGTTCAGGGTCAAAAATTGGCTCGAGGCTTGCCATGACAAGAGGTGAATGGGTGGTTGCTATAATCTGAACTTCAATTTTTTCTTTTGAAACAGCGTTTACAACATCTAAAATTGATTCAAGAACAACACGTTGCCATTGTGGATGTAAATGTTGCTCGAGTTCGTCTATCAAAAGAATAATCTCTCGAGCACCACTGAAATCTTTTAGCTTTTTGATTCGCAAATGTTCTTGCCATGCCCAAACGACCATGTAGCCAAAGCCAATAATTCGGCGTATGGCAGAAGAAGCTTGAGTTACTGGAATTTCTTGATTGTAAGGCATTTTAAGGGTTGGAACATCTCGAGCATCCGAAACACTAACTCTCGTTAATTCTCCTAGCTCAAGTGCTTCCTGCTGATTTGGGGACAAAACTTCAAGCGCTGCTTTAAATTGCTCGAGGGCTGCACCATTTTCAAGTTGCCATTTGGCAACATCACGAATGAGTCCGTTTGAAATCACTTTTCCATTCTGCTCAAAACCATCCCAAACATCTTTGGCGGAAAAAACGAAAACTGGCGTTTCCAACCACCCTTCATTTCGAGCAGGATCACGAACAGCAAAAGTACCATCTGAACGGTAATACAACACCATTGAGTTACTCTCAACCACAATTGAGGGTTCCCAATGTTGAAGTTTCGGTATGTATTCACAATAATTTGACAAAGCGTTTTCTTCCCAACCTATTGGAAAGATTTTTGACGAAATACTAGCTGTGACAGAATCTTTTCGTTTTGAATTCTGAATTTGTGGGTTGACTTCCGTAATCCAGTTTTGCGTCAAAACCCACCACGCAACATCTAAAATAAAACTTTTCCCCAACCCGTTATCACCCGTAATAATGTTCAACCGGGGCGCGAATTCCATCTCGAGTTCGGGGGCGGGTCCAACGTTTTTTAAGTGCAGTTTCTCGAGCATGTGGGGTTATTGTAATCCTTTCAGGAATTTCTCGAGCATCAGTCCAATCTCGAGCACGTGCGCGTCCGAACCTCGAGCGCCAACGATTTGAAGTCCGACGGGTAAACCATCAATTTTCGTGAATGGCATTGAGAGCGTGGGCAGCCCAATCAAACTGAACGGTGCGGTCAACTCGAGGAAGGCGTTTCTGTGGGTTGCAGTGCCACTCTCGAGGGTCACGTGGGTTGTGCCGCGTTTTGGGGCTGGTAACGGCGCGGCGGGCACAATCAGGGCATCACAGGCGTTCAGGGCAAGCTCGAGTCCAGATCGCACTTGGCGGCGCATTTCTCGAGCTTCCAAATATTCGCTGGCAGTAATGCTCGAGCCTGCTTGAAGTGGTGGAAGTACGCCCTCAGAAAAGCCTCGACCACCTGTTTTTAAGGCTTGACGGTGAACGAAGGCGGCTTCGGCGCGAACGATGGGTGTATAGCTGCTGGAAGCCAACTCGAGGTCAACAGGGTTCAGGTCAATCACAGTGGCACCCGCAGCCCGAAGTTGCTCGAGGAAAGTTTCAAAATCACGCCGTACTTCAAGACCCAAACGACCTTCGAGCCAAACTCGAGGTACACCAAAACTTAAGTTTTTGGGATTCTCGAGGTTTTGAATTGGGAATTCTCGAGCCGCAAGAACCTCGAGCACGGCGTGGGCGTCGCTGACATTTTGAGTGATCGGTCCAGCGTGATCGCAAGTCATGGAAAGATGCAAAGCGCCCGTTAACGACACAACACCAAAGCTGGGTTTAAAACCGACCACACCGTTAAAACTGGCAGGAATCCGGATTGAACCGCCCGTGTCCGAACCCAAACTGGCAAAGCCAATGCCTGCGGCGACACTGACCGCGCTTCCACTGCTCGAGCCGCCAGCTTGCAAACTTGGGTCGAGGGCATTTTTCACATCCCGTGTGATTGGGTTTTCGCCAGTCACACCGAGCGCAATTTCGTGCATGTTGGTTTTGCCCAAAATCACTGCGCCTGCATCTCGCAGTCGTGCCACCGCGCTCGAGTTGGTTTGAACAGTTTGAAACTCGAGCGGCAAAACGGCGTTTGTTCCCGCTTTGGTTGGCATGGCGGCAACATTGAACAAATCTTTCACTGTGATTGGAACTCCGTGCAGCCTGCCTTGAGAAATGCAAGCTTTGGTTTCTTGGTCTAATATTTCGGCGGTTTCTCGAGCCTGATCGGCTGCCAGAAAAGCGAAAACGTTCAGGTCAACTCGAGATTCGTTGATTGCCAAAGCTCGGTTCACAAGCTCTAAACTCGAGGTTTTGCCTGTTTGAATGTTTTTCGCGGCTTCAAGAAGGGTCATGCGATAATTTTACGCGTTAGACTGAGCCATGCTTCAAGTCATTTTGAATCCCACCGCCGGCGGTGGGCGTGCCAGCCGTGCCATTCCCGCGCTTCAAACGGCACTGGAAGCCAGAAAACTCGAGTACAACTTGTTCTTGACCGATAAAGTTGGGGCGGCTCGAGCGTTCACAAAAACGGTCACTGGCAACGATTCAATCGTGGTGGTTGGCGGCGACGGCACGCTGCATGAGGTGATCGCCAGTTTGCTCGAGCACACCAACCATTCAGACCGTGCGGTGGGTGTGATTCCGCTCGGCACGGGCGACGATTTTGCCAGGGGGGCAAAGATTCCGTTAAATAACCTTGAGGCGGCGGTGAACATTATTGCCAGCGGAAAGCTCGAGGTTTTGGATGCGGGACGGATTGGTTCCAAGGCGTTCATCAACGGTTTTGGCAGCGGTTTTGATGCCCTGATCGCCAGGGAAGTACGAAATGCGCCCAAGTTTCTGCCAGGCTCGATGCGTTACCTGTGGGCGATTCTTGCCGAACTTTCCAAGCTCAGTCCGCGACCCGCGAAAGTCATTGCCGATGGTGTGGTGGTGCATGATGGGGCGGCGTTGTTGATTGCGGTCATGAATTTGATCGGCTACGGCGGCGGTCTGAAAATCGCGCCCAATTCTGACCCCAAGGACGGCTTGCTCGAGGTGGTGATTGCGGGGAAATTTACGACCTTGGGGGTTTTGGGCATCTTGCCCAAGCTTCAAAAAGGCGCTCATTTGGGACATCCCGAAGTCAAAGTGGTCAGGACAAACGAGGTGCGGGTCGAATGGCAAAAACCCACCGCCGCGCACGTGGACGGCGAGTTGCTCGAGATGGGAACAGTTTTTGAAGCCTGCGTGCTGCCAGGGGCGGTTAAAATGTTCATGCCTTAACGCAAATACTTTTGCCACAAGACTCGGCTAAAATACATCCATGAGCGTCCAGACCAGCCAGCTCCCTCGAGCCTCACAAACAGCTCGAGTCTGGCAATTGCCGATGGTGGCATTGCGCTGGTTAATCAAACCATTCTCGAGGTCATTTCCGATGGCGCTCTTGGAGGTGCTGTTCACGGCGTTGGCATTGCAATCGCTGGCGTTGTGGTTGACCAAGTTTTACGCGCCGCCCCTGCCAGAGCTTCTGGCTTGGTGTGCCGAGCACAGCCTGTGGGTGCTGGGCGTTTTGCGGCTCGAGCGTTTTCACGGTGATGTTTGGTGGCGTGCCATCCGAATTCCGTTGTTTGGGGCGTTGGCTGGGGGATTGTTTGGCTTGTTGGGTCATGAACTGACGCCACTGTTAAAACCAAGCCGGGCTTTTTTTGAATTTCAGGCGTTGACCGCCCCCGATTTGTCCAAAGCGGGTTTGGAATTGCTGGCGCTCAACACGAGTTTGCGTTTTGTTTTCGCTTATGCGCTGCGGGCAACCTGGCTCGAGGGTCGGCAGTACCTGCGTTGGCGTTTGACGGCGTTGACCCTGGCGGCGGGCGTCTTTGCCAGCGCCATGATCACCGTGATCCCTGGCTTGGTCGATCTGATTCGCAACCCCAGCCAAGCCGCCTCTGGCACGGCACTGACCGAGGCTCGAGAGTTGGCATTGTCGTTTCAACCCTTTGGCTTGGTCAACACAGGCAATCAGCAGTTGCAGAATGTGCTCGATTACCTCGAGCGTGACGCGAACAAAATGCGGCTGATCGCGCTCGAGAGCGAAGTCGAAACGCATCGCCGACCAACCAACCGCATTTCGCTGATCCTCAGCGCCGACGGACGGGTGATCGCCTCGAGCCGTCGTGAACGGTTTCCAGTCGGGGCATGGCTGACCGACCCGAACACCGAAGCCTGGAACGAGATTCGTGCTTTCAATGCCACCGGACGTTGTCGCGCCATCAATGTTGGCTCTGAAATGCTTTCGGGTTGTCCGGTGCAACAAGACAGTGGCGGTTTTGACACAACCGTTTTAATTGCGGCGGTGGTGCGTCCAATTGACACCTCGAGCGTTTCATTTGCCGATGTCGCCGCCAAAATCACGCATGACTTCACACGGGTCTTGGACACGCTCTCCCAGGGTTTGCTACCGTTTTTTCTCAGTCTTGGCTTGATCGGTTATCTTGCCGCCAGACGCCTGACCACACCGCTCGAGCGACTTCTGGCGGGTTCCAAAGCGCTCGAGGCTGGACAATTGAACGTGCGCGTGCCGCTCGAAAGCCAAGATGAGGTCGCCAGACTCAGCGAGGGTTTCAACGCAATGGCGAGCAAACTCGAGCAGAATGTCAGTGAGTTGGAGCGTGAAAAATCCACAGTCGAGACTTTACTCAAAGCCAACCGCGCCCTGACCGCCAGCGCCAGCCACGAGCTGCGCACGCCGCTCGCCGTCATGCGGGCGCACCTGGAGAGCGCCGAGATGCGCAACGAAAGCCTGTCGAGCGAGCAGACCAAAGTCTTGCAGAACGAGGTCTTGCGCCTGGAAGGGCTGGTTGAGGATTTGTTCGCACTCTCCCGCGCCGAACTCGGGCAGCTCGAAACCAAACTCGAGAGTGTCAACGTCTTTGAGAGCGTGATGCGCAGCGTCAAGGCGCTCGAACCGATGGCAAGGCAGGGGCAGATTGTACTCATCAATGCCGTGCCTGAAAACCTGCCGAACGTCAAAGCCGACCAAAAACGTTTAAGCCAGGTCTTGATGAATTTGTTGCAAAATGCGCTTCGTTACACGCCCGAAGGCGGGCTGGTCAAACTCGAGGCAAAGCTTGTCAGGCGCGAAATCTGGTTTACCATCGAGGACACCGGCATTGGCATCAGCGAGGAAGAACTCGAGCATGTCTTCGAGCCGTTTTACCGCACCGACCCAGCCCGAACGCGCACGACTGGCGGCAGCGGTCTTGGCTTGTCGCTGGTCAGGGAATATGTTGAACGTATGGGCGGCAACGTTCGCGCCGAAAGCATCAGCGACCAGGGCAGTCGGTTCACGCTCGAGTTACCCGTTTGGCGCGGGGTTTAACGTGTCGGCGCAGGTCACCCAATGCAGGTAATCGTCCACCAAAAATTCCTCGACAGCAATCGGCAAGACCTTATTTTTTGAAAACCACTGCCAGTCATCTACCGCCTCAAAACCATTGCTCGAGAATTGATACAAAAATCCTGTCTTACCAATCCTTGGCGTGCCAGCGCTGTAAATGATCTGCGGTGGGTCAGTCTCGGGGTTTAATTCCCACAGCAGATCACCTGCGCATTGGGAGCGCCGCGCGTGGCAAAAGCAACCGCCAGCGCTCGGTGGTGCGTGGCATAAACCGCATCTTGTTGATCTCGATCTTCACCAAGACCCGTGGCTTGACGTGGCTCGAGGTGTTCAAGCCTTTTGCTCGAGCCATGGTAGAGAATCTTGGGCGTCAAGTCTCACTTCACTTCGCACGAGAATTTTTTGAGTTTGTCCTTGACAATCTTTTCAACATCGCTGGGCAGCTTGCACAAATCTTTGGCTTTCAAACCAACGTTGCCCTCGAATTTTGGAATCGTCAGGTCGGCTTGCAGTGTGCCTTTATCGTTAAAATACTGCACGCGGTACAGGTTAAAACTTTTCTCGAGCGCCCAGACCTTGACCCGTCCGAACTCGAGGTTGCTGCCTTTTTTCGGGGTGGCATCGACCACGTAGGCTTTGCCGTTTGGGGTGTCGTCCATAACAACAGGTTTGAAATCGAGTTTTTCTTTGGGGATGCTCGATTGCAGATCGCCAAAGGAATCAATGCCGCCGAAGCTGACGCCGCCAACCTGGGCTTTGGATATTTTGGTGATCGTGACCTGGTTGGTCAGGAACAAGTAATTGTAAAAATTATCGTTGTCGATGATCGAAACGTTGTCCGCCAGGGTGTCGGGCGCATTGAAGGTCAAACGGGTCAGTTTTAAGCCTGGAATGGCTTGGACATCCAGATCGAGTTTGATTTTTTGGGTGTCGTCGCTGATCGTGCCGACGGCTTTGGCTTTGTAATCTTTGAGGTTTTTTTGCACGCTCTCGAGCTTGGCGAGCACGTCAGACGCGCTCAAGGTTTGGGCGAGGGCAAGGGTGACGAGGCTCGAGATGACGGCGAGGCTGGCAAGTACGGGTTTGAATTTCATGGTTTCCTCCGAAGAAATGTTGAGACAGCATCCAACTGACTCGAGTATCGGTGTTGGCGATGAGAAGCCGCAAGCCTCGAGCTAAACAAAATTTAAGGTTGTGGGAACAGGCTTTCGATGTTGAGACGGTAACCCAGTTGAAAGCCAGCATAAAAAATTCCAGCATTGGTCGCGCCACCAAAACCTGACGCCAGCAACGCGCCAGGTCCAAGGTTGAACTCGAGGTTGGTGCCAAAACGAAGCGGCAGGGCAATGTCTTCGCGCCATGGTTCAAAAGCAAAAAAGGCGGTCAAATTGCCAGTTTTTTCTTCGTCAACGTTTAAAAAATCGTAGCTGGCATCCAGGGCAAGACCGAAAGTAAAACCACTTGGTTTGCCGCCGAGCAAGATTTCAATACCCAGACGGTACGGCGCGTCTTCGGGAACGAATTTGACACCCACCGTTGCGCCAAAGGTCAAACCACTGGTTTGCGGGGCGAGCAACGCGCCGCCAGACAGGGTGAATGCACCCGAGCGATTCTCGAGTGCTAGGGTGACCCTCGAGCTTTCAGGCACGTAACGCCCACCAAATTTGAGGGTCAGATTTCTCGAGAGACGGTATTGGGCGCTGAGTCCAACCAGGAAACTGTTGGTGCTGACAGGTTCGGGGTTGCGCTCAAAAATGATGAAGTGCTTGGCGGCATAACTCGAGGCAGTCCAGAATCCACCGTCAAGCTCGAGCGCGACAGGTCCGAGCGTCCCGCGAAGGTTGGTGCGAAAGCGCACTCCTCCGGCAAAGATCAACTCAAAACTGGTGTCGGTCGAGGCGCGACCCAAGGGTCCAAAGTCAAAACCTGCGCCGATCAAAACACCAGCCCGTTCGGTGCTGAGGGCAAAGCCAAGGCTCAGGTCTGGATTCTCGAGCACGTTCAGATTGGACAGCGCAATTTGCGCCGAGAATTGATTGGAAGAGCCAGAAAAAACGCCTCCAGCCGTGACTTCGAGTTCGGTGGCTCGAGCATTCGCAGCAAACGCCGTCAATAAAATTAAGAAAATCAGCAATCGTTTCATCGCTAAAAGTGTACGCCAGAAAACCAAATCCCGCACTGGCAACAGCAACAAAAACGAGAGATTCAAGAAACAGTGAACGGGCATCACATTCAAATTTGAATCTCGAGCCAGAATAGAACCATGGAACTCCAGACCCAATTCTCGAGCCGTGAAGACATGACGACGTATTTGGCGCTACAACTCGAGGGTTTGTATTCGACTGAGGCGATCCCGAACGAAATCCGTGGTGGACGCCGTGCCGCACTCGAGCAACTCGAGAAATTTAAAGCCGTCGGTTACGGCAAACGTAATTTTGTGGCATCACACACCTCGAGGCTCTCGGCGTACCTGCGGCACGGTGTGCTCTCGATGGCAGAGGTTGCCGCCCACGTTCGAAAAAACGCCAACGGACGTGAGAAAATCGAGTTTTTGAAGCAACTCGCCTGGCGCGAATTTTTCTTGCTGGTCTTGGAACAAGAGGGTATTGGAGTGCTCGAGAATCTTGAAGCGCCAAAGTACGCCACAAAATGGCAGAATGATTTGCCCGAAGATATTCTGGAAGCCAGAACAGGCTTGCCTTGCGTTGATACCTGGGTTGAAAAATTGATTGAAACTGGGTACATGCACAATCACGAACGCCTGTGGTTTGCCGCTTACGTCACGCATTGGCGCATGACAGACTGGAAAGCGGGTTACGACTTTTTTCGTGAGCACCTGCTCGACGGTGACATTGCCAGCAACGCCCTGTCCTGGCAGTGGGTGGCGAGCACGTTCAGTTCAAAACCGTATTTCATGAACCAGCAAAACATTCAAAAATTCTCTTCTGACGCGTACTGCTCGAGTTGCCGCGCCGTTTGTCCATTCAGAAAATCGTATCCAGACCTCGAACGTTCACTGTTTGGTCAAGATTACGGTTGGTCGTCATGAGCGTACTGGTCTGGTTGCACGGTGGCAGCCTGTCGCCCACCGACCCAGCGCTTTTGGCAAACCCAAATGCACCCGCAATATTTGTGTTCGACAAACCGTTTCTCGAGCGGACCCGCATCAGTTTTGGGCGTTTGCAATTTATCTTTGAAAGTGTACTCGAATGCGTTGAGGCACGCGAGCATCGGCTGTGCGTTGGCATTCAGAGCGAAGAAATAATTGCGTTTGCCCGCTCGAGAAACTGCACCCAAATCCATGTGACCTTCGTTGCCAGCCCAGAATTGGATCGCACCATTGACGCACTCGAGGAGGCAGGTTTTAAAGTCGTGCTCCATCACCTCGAGCGGCTGACCAGTTATTCGGGGCAGGTGAAACGCTTTAGCGCCTTCTGGAAACGGGTTGAAACGGAGGTCTGGAAGCCATGAACACCAAGACTTTTGGCGGTGGCAAAAAACCATCGGAACGCCCCAGCAAAATCTGTCCCGTCTGCCAAAAGCCGTTTGCCTGGCGTAAAAAATGGGCGAGGGATTGGGAGAACGTGATTTACTGTTCTGAAAAGTGCAAGAAAACCCGAGCTTAGAAACTGGGATTCAATAATTTCCTGATTTCGCGGGAAGGGTGAACACAAGGTTCACCCCTACAGGATAATGTTTTTTTGTAGGGGCGCTGCTTCTTGACCATAAAATGCACCTTGCGGACATGATCGCTTGCTGCGCCTTGCATTTACGGCTTTTAATTCGGGACAAATCCTAAGAATTCTTGAAAAGCGCTAAACATTCAACATAATCTGATACCGCCCAAGTCGCACCAGCCTCGAGCAGCGCAGCTTTGCTTTGCATGGTGGCAACTCCCACCACCCGAGCGCCCGCAGCGACACCAGAATGCACCCCAATCAAAGAGTCTTCAAAGACCAGACAATCTTTGGCTGCAAAACCCAACTTGCTTGCACCAAGCGCGAACGGTTCGGGGTCGGGCTTGCCGCGTTTCACGTCCTCGCCCATGACCCGAACTTTAAACCGAGACTCGAGGTTTAAATCGCCCAACACAAATTTGGTGTTCTTAAAGTCGGCACTGGTCACAAGCGCGATTTTCACGCCCTGCTGCTCGAGATAATCCAGAAACCCGAGCAACCCCGCGACTGGCACGATTTTTCCTCTGGCAATTTCACGGTATTTGGCTTCTTTGTACTCGTGAAATTCGTCGGCGCTGGCATCGTCGGGAAACACATTGCCGAGCAAACTCTCGACGATGGCTTTGGTTTTGCCGCCGTGCACTTTGGTTTCGGTTTTGGAAAGTACATAACCGTAACGCTCGAGCAGGCAAACCTCCCAGGCTTCATGGTGCAACTGCGCGTTTTCGGCAAGCGTGCCGTCCATGTCAAAAAGTACCGCTTTAAAATCAATCATGAATTCACCAATTTTTTAGCACTCGAGAGACGCATGATTAAGAACACCGAAAAAACCATCAGTATCGAGACAATCACATACGCTACCGGCACGCGTTGAATGTTTTTGCCCGACAAAAGTTCCATGACATATGGCGTGGCGACACCACCAAAATTAGCGCCCGCAATCACGATGCTGGCATTGGCGAGGCTGCCGCCCAAGGCTCTGCTCATCCAGACAAAACCCGTTGGAAAAATGGGACCGCAGGCGATTCCTGCCAGCGTGTAAGCAATTGGGGCAATCACACCAATGCCCGTGAGTGACAAACTTGCAGCCACCAAAACCGCGCTGCCAAGCACGATACTCGAGGGAGAAAAACGCGAGGCAAAGGGTGCGATCAGCAAGCGACCGAGGGCAATTCCGCCCCAGAACAAGGAGTTGACAAAAGCAGCGTTTTGTTCAGTCCAAGAAAACACTTTGACCAAATGCGTGGTTTCAGACGATGCGGCACCGACTTCGACCAGCACATACGTCCAAAACAACAGTAAAAAACCACTCAGGATCGAAACATTGACTGGCATAACATTTTTCGCACTCGAGCTTTCACTCTTGACCATGTGCGCATCGAGTTCACGGCTCGAGAAGAACAAAAACAGCACCAAGCCACTGAAACATGCCGCGATCAAAAATGGAATACCGTAATTGCCTGGAATAAAACCGATCAGCAACGGTCCAAGAATTGCGCCGACCCCAAACAAGGCGTTGACAACGTTGCTCATGGCGGCACCGCGATCACCGAAACCGCTCGAGAAGAGGTTGTTGATGCTGACATCGATGCCGCCAAAACCCAAACCCATGATGAACGCCGCCAGCAACACCAGAATCCAGGACGGTGCGAACGCCACACCCAGACAACCCAGCACCAGGAACAAACTCGAGAGGCTGAGACGCAACCTCGTGCCGAGCCATCTCTCGAGTTGGGTTTGAGCCATGATGCCCAGCACCGAACCCGCGAAATGCGCACTGACCACCGTTCCAGGATTGCCCAGAAAACCCATGCCGCTCGAGAGTTCAAAGCGTTTGGTGAACATCAGATACGCGGGTCCGTACATGGCTTGGATGGCACCGATGCAGGTGAAGGCGACAAAACCACCGATGGTTGCGTTACGAGAAAGCACGGCTCGAGTATAACGGGTTTACTTTTATTTCAAGACTTGTCTACAGGGTTGCGATAGCCAGAAATGCAAACTCGAGTCTGGTTCAAGTTTCTCGAGATACAGAGGCGTGCCTCTTGACCATAAACGTGCACCTGACGGGCATGGTCGCCTCGCCGCTACAAGTTTCTGTTCAACGGTCTTCAAATCCCAAAAGCACATTGACGGCATTGACACCAATCTCTTCGACAGCGTAGCCGCCCTCCATCACGAACAACGTGGGTTTACCCAGCTTGGCAATTCGAGCGCCAATTTTCAGGTAATCGGGCGTCTCGAGCAAAAATTGTGAGATCGGGTCATGTTTGAACGTGTCCACCCCGAGCGACACCAGCAGCACCTCTGGCGCGTACCGCTCGAGGTTCTGGCAGGCAAGCTCGAGGTTGGCATTCCAGGTTTCAAAGCTTGTGCCGTGAGGCATCGGGTAATTGATGTTGAAACCCTCGCCTGCGCCACTGCCAGTCTCGTCGCCATAACCCAGAAAGTACGGGTATTCGACGCTGGGATCGCCGTGCAAGTTCACAAGCAGCACATCGGCGCGGTCATAAAAAATGGCTTGCGTGCCGTTGCCGTGGTGGTAATCAATGTCAAGGATTGCCACTCGAGCCGCGCCATTGTCCAGAAAATACTGCGCCGCAACTGCCACGTTGTTGAAAAAACAGTAACCACCCATGTAATCGGCTGCCGCATGATGTCCAGGCGGGCGGCACAGGCTAAAGACACCGCTCGAGCCGTTCTTCACCATTTCCGCGCCCGTAAGCGCCACGTTGACGCTGCCGGTGATCGCCTGCCAGGTGGTCGGCGTGATCGGCGCTGCCGCGTCCAAACTGTAAAAACCCAGTTTGGCTTCAATTGCCACTGGCGCTCGAGTTTGGTTCATTTGCCGCACCGCCCAGGTGTAAGGCAGCGCGTGTTTGGCGTGACCCGCCGCCGTCCACTCATTCCAGGCATTCTCGAGGAATTGCACGTAAGGCGCAGTATGAATGCGTTTGATCGGCTCGAGTCCAAAATCTTTTGGCGCAAGGATTTCGCCAAGGTGAACCGCTTTGACTCGAGCGTGAATGATTTCGGCACGGCGCGGCATTTCAAAGACTGGCACAAGACCGTCAGCGACCAGTTCAAAATCGCCGTGTTGCAATTTGTGGTTTTCGGAATAGATGGTTTTCATAATTTATTGACCTTAAGAAACAGCGCGATACTCGAGAATTTGAAGATGGACGGCTGGTCACGCCACCCTCATCCCCAACCCTTCTTGCCCCTTACAGCAGCACCTTCGGGCTTGGGGCGCTTCTCCCGCTTCGGGAGAAGGGAGCATAGGCTCCTTACACGTGTGGCTCGAGATTACCGCTTCAACCTCGTCCAAACCTTGTCACGCAGGGCAATGGCGGCGTTGGAACAGATTTTGTTGGGACGGAAACGGCTGGTCATGT
This sequence comes from Deinococcales bacterium, assembly GCA_025352125.1. Lineage (GTDB taxonomy): Bacteria > Deinococcota > Deinococci > Deinococcales > JAAFIG01 > JANXTZ01. Next base: position 102,101 of record JANXTZ010000023.1, read on the forward strand.
TGGCTGGTGTGTTCACGGCTGGGTCGGCATTTAATGCGGCGTCAAAGAACTTGCTCGAGCCTTTGATGCTGTTGTTGTACCCCGTGAAATTGCTGGCGATGGCGATGACGGCGGGAGACATCATCCAGTTGATGAACTTGACGGCTTCGGCTTTGTTCTTGGCGGTTTTTGGCACGGCGAAATTGTCGTTCCAGAAACTCATGCCCTCTTTGGGGTAAACGAAGACGGCGGTTTTCAGTTTTTCTTTGGTGCGGTGCGCCGCGCCGTTCCACTGGTGGTGCATGATGACCTCGCCCGCCTGCATCCGCTCAATCGTGCCGTCGGAATTGTAGGCTGCCAGGTACGGTTTTTGCTTTTCCAAGAGTGCCAGAATCTTCTCGCCGACTTTGGCATCGGTGGTGCAGGTGTCCGTGCCAAGGTAAAACGAGGCGGCGTTCCACATCTCGAGCGGGTCGTTGAGGGCAACGATCTGACCTTTTAAGACTTCGGGCGGTTCAAAGAATGATTTCCAGGAATCCTCGAGTTTGCCGCCTGGAACCCGAGCGGAATCGTAGGTGAAGCCGGTCACGCCCCACATGTACGGCGCGGAGTAATCTCGAGTCGCGTCGAATGGCGGTTTGATCGAGAAGCTTTGAACGTTTTTAAAATTGGTGAGCTTGCTTGCCCCAATTTTCTCGAGGATGCCCTCATCGATCATGATTTTGACCATGTAATCGGATGGCACGATCACGTCGTAACCTGTCGCACCCGCCTTGAGTTTTGCCAGCAGGGATTCGTTCGAGTCGTACACGTCCAAATTGACGCGCACACCCGTTTCTTTCTCGTATTTTTTGAGGAGGTCTGGCGGAATGTAATTCGACCAGTTGTACAAGTTGATGGTGGCTTTGGGTGACTGCGCGTAGCCGATGGCAGCCAGCGCAGGCAAAGCAAGAATTCCGAGGGCAGCGAGCAATTTCTGATTCATACATCCTCCGATTCGATCTCGAGCTTATTTTTTCTGGCTGATGAAAAACGAGAGCATCACGATCACGAGCGAAGCCGCGAACAAAAGCGTGGATATGGCGTTGACTTCTGGAGAGATTCCAGTGCGAATCATACCGAAAATATAAACTGGAAGTGTGGTCGCGCCCGCGCCCGCGACAAAAAAAGTGATCACGAAGTCATCCATGCTGGTGATGAACGCCAGCATCGCGCCGGAAACAATTCCTGGCAGCAGCAATGGCAGGGTCACTCGAGCGAAGGCTTGCCAGGGACGGGCGTACAAATCCGAGGCAGCCTCGAGCAGTTTGGGGTCCAAACCCTCGAGTCGCGCCCGAATCGGCAGGTAGGCAAACGGTATGCAGAACACGACGTGCGCGATGATCACGGTGGTCAAGCCAAGCTCGAGTCCGATGGCGAGAAAAAACAGCAAACTGGCGACGGCGGTCACGATTTCGGGAACGAGCAACGGCAAGCCGACCAAGCCGTTGAAGGCATTTTGGGCTTTGAAAGCTTTTCCAGCCATGCCCACCGCCGCCATCGTGGCAAAAACGGTTGAGACAACGGTGGCAACCAACGCGACAATCAATGAGTTCTGGGCGGCACGCAGAATGTTGGGATTCTCGAGCACGTTTTTGTACCAGTCAAAACTGAAGGTCGTCCAGATGGTGGCGGTTTGATTCTGATTGAAACTCAAAACAATCAGCACAATGATTGGAACGTACAAAAACGCGAAAAACGCGACCATCAACACCCCAAGGCTCGGGTAACGCCAGAGTGGGTTGCGCGGGTTGATCATTGCGTTAAACTTCCCTTGCCACGGAATCGCAGGGCGTAAATCAGCATGAACATCAAGACCACCGCCAGCAGCGCAAACGAGAGCGCCGCGCCGAATGGCCAGTTTCTCGAGACGCCAAATTGTTGTTGAATCAAATTGCCGATCATTAACGTTTTTGCACCGCCGAGCAATTCTGGAATAAAAAATGTGCCGAGCGCTGGGACAAACACCAGTATGCAGCCCGCGACCATGCCAGGTGCGGCGAGTGGAATCACGATGCGCCGCATGGTTTGCCACCTGTTCGCATACAAATCGTATGCCGCCTCGAGCAAGCGCCAGTCGAGTTTCTCGAGGCTGGTGTAAATCGGCAAGACCATGAACGGCAAGAAGGCGTAAACCAGACCGATTTGCACGGCGATTGGGGTGTACATCGCGTTGATTGGCGTGTTCAGGACACCGAGGCTGTGAAGGCTCGAGTCGATCAGACCGCCGTTTCTGAGGAGCAAAATCCAGGCGTAGGTGCGCACCAGCAAATTTGTCCAGAATGGAATGGTGATCAAAAGCATCAGCCAGGTGCGGTGCTTGGGCGTTTGAAGCGCAATGTAAAACGCGACTGGAAAAGCGGTCAGAAGCGTCAGAAATGTGGTGATTCCTGCCAACTGAAACGACCTCGAGAAAATCGAGAGGTAATCGGTGTTGAACACCAAATGATCGCTGAGGTCGCGGTCAAACAAAAATTTAAGATACGCCTCGGGCGTGTAACTGCCCCATTTAACGCCGCCAAACTGTCCAGCCTCGAGCCACGACATGAGCGCCATCAAAAGCATCGGCAACAGCATGAAGACAAAAATCAGGATCGCGGCGGGTGAAATCAGGGCGTACCGTCCGACCAGACTCGAGCGCTTCATGATTCCGCCTCGAGAATTCGCACGGCATTGGGTGGGATGACCAGTTTGATTTGATCGCCAACGCTGACCATTTTGGCTGCGCCGCCATGATTCTGCATTCGTACTCTGAAGACCTCTTTTGCAATCTCGAGGTACACCACGGTGTCCGTACCAACGTACACGACTTCACGAACCACGGCGTTCAAACCGTTTGTGTCTCGAGCAATCTGGGCGCGTTCGGGGCGCACGGCAACATCGACGCTCGAGCCGGGCGGTCTGGAATGCGTGACCTCGAGCCATTGAGAATCGGGCAGACGCAAGCCGTTCGCCTCGGCAATGCCGGTCAAAAAATTGGTTTCGCCAATGAAATCCGCGACGTAACGGCTGCGCGGAAAATCGTAAATTTCGGTGGGCGTGCCGATCTGCTCGAGCTTGCCGTTCTTCATGACCGCGATACGGTCAGACATGGTGAGCGCCTCTTCCTGATCGTGCGTGACGAAAACAAACGTGATGCCCGTCTCGAGTTGCAGGCGTTTTAGCTCGAGTTGCATTTCCTTGCGCAGTTTGGCATCGAGTGCCGAGAGGGACTCGTCGAGCAGCAAGACTTTGGGACGGTTCGCCAATGCCCTCGCCAGCGCCACCCGTTGCTGCTGACCGCCGGAGAGTTGCGCGGGTTTACGCGCCTCAAATCCCGTCAACTGCACCAACTCGAGCATGTCCGCCACAATCTTTTGCACCTCGAGCCTGGGTTTGCGCTGCATCTCCAGACCAAACGCAATGTTTTGCGCCACGCTCATGTGCGGGAACAGGGCGTAACTCTGAAAGACCGTGTTGACAGGACGTTCAAATGGCATCAACCCCTCGAGACGCTGCCCGTACAGACTGATCGAACCCGTGCTGGGTTGCTCGAAACCAGCGATCAGGCGCAACAAGGTGGTTTTGCCGCAACCCGAAGGTCCAAGCAGCGTGAAAAATTCGTTCGAGCCAATCTCGAGGCTGACACCATCAAGCGCCCTCACAGCGCCAAGACCAGCACCGAAGACCATTCCAATGTTGTCAATCACAATGGCGTTCGCAAGAGCAGTCATCTTGAACGAAAATTCTAACCCGAAAACAGGACGCCGTGTTGCACTGTACAACGTGCAATTTGAAGCTTGAGGCGAGAAGCCCAAGCCAGAAGACTCAGAACTTGATATGATGAAGACGTTGATTCGTTCGGGCTGAGGCTCGAGATTCTTTTGGAGGCTGAATGCAAGTTTTAGAAAATGGAACCACCGCACCCGTTTTTACGGCAACCGATTTAAACGAGAACACGCTCGACCTGCAAAAAGCCCTGGCAAGCAGTCCAGTGCTGGTCGTGTTCGCGCATCCGGTCATCAACGCCTCGAGGTTGGTGGTCGGTTACCTGCGCCGCATGGCGGAAATCGCGCCGAATTTACCAATCTGGATTTTCTCCGAAGGCACAGAGATTGAGACCAGAAAATACGTGGGCGAGGGTGACAAGAAATACCTCGAGATGCCCGTCGTCCAAGACCATTGCGCGGTGGCAAAATTGTTCGATGCCAAATTCTTGCCGACCATGTACCTGATTGGACAAGACGGCAAGATCATCAAAGGCTATTCAGGCTTCAACCGCGACTGGCTCAACTGGATGGCGCTCGAGACGGCGAATTTGACGGGTGGCAAACCAAAAGAATTGATCTCGGACGGCGACAACAAGGGTTTTTACGAACTCGCCGAACGTGGTCCTTGCGCGTAAGCTCGAGTGTACCTGGGGCATTCAAATTTAAACCCCTCGCAATGCGGCTTCCAACTCGTGTTCCTCGAGTTTTAAAATCACGCCGTGGACCAAAAACGTGATGCGCACTTCAAACAATAATTCTGGTTTGGCGAGTTTGATGGCTTCCCGGTACAGCGCCAATTGACGGTGGTAGGCGCGAACGCGCTGCGGCAAGGCATCGTCTGGAACATCATCGGTTTTGAAATCCTCGAGAATCCAAGTGCCGCCCTGTTCTTGGTACAGACGGTCAATCAAGCCTTGCCAGGTCGTGCCGTTTCGGATGAACGCAAATGGCAATTCGGCAAAGTCTTGCAGGCGCTCAAATCGGTCCGGATAAAGCGCCTGATACCGTGTCACCAGCCACCAGGAACGCTCGAGCATGGTTTGACGCTCTAAATCAGAATAGGGGTGCAAGAGGTACTGGGCGGCAAGCACTTGCTGGTGTTGAAGGTTGTTCGGCTCGAGGTTTTCCGAAATCGCGTAATGGGTCAACGTGCCGATCACACGGTCCGATTCTGGAATGCCCATAAATTCGCTCTCGAGCGCGGCGTTTGGAATCTCGTCTGGGATTTCAGTGTCCAGTTCGCTGATGTCAGCGGGTTCTGGCTCGAGCGGTGTGCCACTGGCTTCTGGGGCTTTGCTTGGGGCGCGAACGCGGCGGGCGGGTCGGGCAAACCTGGCTTTGGCAAGATCGACATCGGCGCTAAACCGAGGCTCGAGAATCGGCGCTTCAGGCATTTCGGGGGTTTCAAAAAGTTTAACCTGGTGGCGTAAAACTTCAATTCCTGGCATGGAATCGGGTTTCTCGAGCAATTGCAATTTATTTAAAAGTGTGTCCAGCCAAGCCCGAGGTTTGTTGGTGGTCGAACCGGTCAAAATCAATCGGTCCTTGGCGCGGGTCAGCGCGACATACAACAGCCTGTAACCCTCGCCTTCCGAACGGCGTTTGAGATGCTCCAAGATGCTGGTGTAACGGGCATTGGTCAAGCCTTTTTTGGCTCGAGCGTTGGGTTTGAGCGCCACCTCTCCGTCGGGATGCACCACCAAATCTGGGCGCTGCGGATTTTCTCCTCGAGCCAGGTCAAACACGGCGGTGACAGAAAACTCGAGTCCCTTGCTGGAATGCACGGTCAGCAGTCGCACGGCGTCACCCGCCTCGAGCGGTTCGTCGCTCTCAGATTCACTCAACCTGGCACGCTCGAGAAAACTGAGGGCGGCTCGCGGGTCACGCAAACCTCGAGCGGCGAGTTGATACAGCAAGCCGTCGAGGTTGGCGGTGGCTTGACGGTTGACCGCCAGCACGCTGTAGCCCAGAAAAACCCAGGCATCCTCGAGAAGCGTGACCGCATCTTTGGCATCACGGACGATCTCGAGCAGTTCGCGCAGGCGCAAGGTTTCGGGGGCGGTTGATTTGCGCAAACCGACCCGAATGTCGTTTTCATTTCGTAAAATTTCCTCAAGGTGTTGAAGCGGCAAGTCGATGCCTGGAATCCTCGAGAGGGCAGCCAGCGCAAACGCGAATTCTTGGGCGTCGGGCGCGACCAACCTCGCCCGCAGCAGCGTGATCGCGTCACGAATTTCACGGCGGTCATAATATTTTTGTCCCGCCACCATCAGCACGGGCACATCCTCGAGCGCCAAGGCAAGTTCGAGCGGCGGCAATGATGTTCTCGAGCGCACCAAGACCGCCATGTCGTGCCAGGGCGTGCCAGCTTGGTTGATTTCACGCAATCTTCGCGCCAGAAAAGCGGCTTCGGCGTGGCGTCCAGCCTCCAAGCTGCCCGCCTCGAACACGTGCAACTCGGCTCGAGGTTCACTTCCGTCCTCGGGTTTGATGCGTCCTGGTTTGACCTCGCTCGGAAGCCCGATTTCGGAAAATTCGGGAAAGAGATTGGCGGACAGGCTCGAGTAAAACGCACTGAGCGCCGCGCCGTGCCTGTACGTGGTGGTCAGTGGCGCGAGGGTTTTGGCGCGTTGGTAGACATCCAAAAACGCATTCACATCGGCATCTCGAAAGGCGTAAATACTCTGTTTCGGGTCGCCCACCAGCAGCACGCGCTCGAGGTTGAGATTCTGGAAAATTTTGGCTTGAAGCGGGTTGACATCCTGAAATTCATCGACCAGCAGCACCGAAACCCTGGACCTGACACGCTCGAGCATTATGGGGTCGGACAGCAATTCCAGGGTTCTCAGTTCGACATCGGTGGGCGCAAGTGCCCGAGATGCCAGACGCGATAAGTACAAACTCAGGCTGCCCTCAAACGCCGCCAGCAACGACACGGTGAGCGCATCGGGTTCGATACCGTCCTCGAGATTTCCAGATCGAAACGGTGCGTACACGCGCTTGTTGTGCAGTGCCTCGAGTGCCGCCAGGGTGCGCTCCCAACCAAAGCTTGCCAGTGCCTCACCACCAGGGGCGTCTCGCAGGGCGGCTTGTGCCAGCACGCTCGAGGCGGCATCACGGAACGTCTCGAGCGATTCGCTTTCATCAAGGTTGCTGAATTCTGGATCGAGGTTTAAAGCGGGCGCGTTGAGGCGCAAAAGCTCGCGGAAAAAACCGTGAATCGTGGTGATGTTGGCGCTGCCAAGTTCACGAAGCGCCACGCGGTACAACTCAAGGTTGGCAGGTTTGAAATCCAGATAACTGCCGTGCAGCACCACCTCGCGCAAACCGGCACGAAGGCGTTCGCGCAAATCAATGGCGCCAACCCGAGTGAACGTGACCGCCGCAATCCGCCGCGCTGGCGTGAAGCGCAACGCCATCAGATACTCGAGCACCAAACTGGTGGTTTTACCCGTTCCAGCCGAAGCCGAACGCACCTCGAGGTTGGTCATATCGCTTCCCTGCACAGGTCGCGGTAAGAGCAGTAACGGCAGTGAAAGCCGCTCGAGGCTGAAATGCTGCCGTCTTGCAAAGTCTGATTGGCTTTCTCGAGAGCATTCATGGCTTGCGCCAGACGGCGTTGCGCATAAACCTTATCAAATCCCATAATGCGTTTCGGGGCGTGGTTTAAATCCCAAGCCCAGAGCACCACAGGAATCTGCTGCGCAAGCCAGTGATTCGCGTACCACCATTCGCGCTGTCGGGTGTCGTTCATGTACTCGTCGTAAGCATCGTCGATGTTTTTCACGACACGGTACACCTCGACCATTCTGACCTTGCCGCTCGGGTCTTGCCGGATTCGCACGCCGTCCAACACAAACTCGAGGTCATCAATCATTGCCCGGTAGCCAAGTTGAATGTCGCTGGCATCGGGACGGTTCGGCACATTCTCCCGCACCGTCTGCTCGAGTTGCGCCCGGAACTTTGGCGCAAGATTCGCCAGCGTCGCACGGTGGGTTTCGGGCGCGACCTCAGCCAAATTCTTGCCCTTGTTCTGCCAAAGATTATTGCGTTGCGCCCTCGTCCAACCCTCGAGCAACTCCCCCGAAACCAATCCCGCCCCCCGAGTTGGCGCGGGAATCAAATCTTGCGCCCAAGCCTTCAACGCGCAGACCGCCACCCGCTCAAGTTCGGTGGCTTTACGAGCCACCCGTACCGAAACTTGATGAACCGTCTCTTGAGGTTTATTCACGCTGGCACCCAGCGCCGCAAGCTCGAGTGGCGACGCGGTTGGAAAAACCCGTTTTTGATCGTGCTGCTCGAGTTGCGACAATCTCGGGTGAGGTCGCAAACTCGAGCCTCGTTCTGCGCGGGCGTAAGTCACCACCAGCAGTTCATCGGCTCGGGTGAAGGCATCATAAAGCTGGGAATCCTCGAGACCATTGAGTCTGAACGGAAGTTGAAGTGTTGTTGATGATGGCTCGAGGGCTACCTCATCGATATCAAGTTCCTGTTGCCCCTCACCCCCAACCCTTCTCCCCAGTGGGGAGAGGGGAGTTTTATGCTCCTCTCGAGATGCTGAAATGATTTGATTTGACTCGAGATTCTCAATTTGATGTGGGGGCGATCCTTCTTGACCATAAAACGCACCTCCGGGCATGGTCGCTTGTGATCGCCCATCACCTCCATTGGATTCCTCGAGACTTCCATTTTTGGGTTTTTGCATCTCGAGATTTGCAAGTAATTTCTCAAGTTTGCTGCGTTGTTCTTCTGGAATAAAAAAATCCTCATTGTCGCCAGCTTTGTACGCGCCGTCGGTTGTGCCCATGACAAAACTGATTTTAAAGCGCCTTCCGCTGGCTTCTTCGGCACTGAGGACGGCAACCCCGCGTCCGAGGTCTTCATGGGCTACGGTGACGCTTTCCAGCAGGCTTTGCACCCAGTCGGTGAAGACGCCACCTTCGACCTGGGCTTGGTTGCCGAGAATTCTGGCGGCTTCCCGAGCGATGACTTTGGCGGTGGCATTAAAACTGGCGTCTTTGAAGTGTCGCTCGAGCAGGATTTCAAACCAGTCAATCAATTGTTCGCTCGAGCCGTGCTGTGGGGGTTGAGCAATGGTTTTGATGCGCTCCAAAGCAGCCAGGGCGTTCGGATCGTCGCAGACCAGGGCGTAAGCGTCCAGTCCGGCGGCAATTCCATTTTGCTCGAGTTTTTCTGCCAGAATCAAAACATCTGGCTCCAAAGCGGACAGGGTGCGCAAGTCGCGGGCTGGGTAATCTCGGGCGGGGGCGCGTAAGAGCGCTTCAAGTTGTCTGCCGTTTGGTGTCTCGAGGATTGAGCCACTGGTTTCTGGGGCGATGGGCACGCCGTATTCGCGCCCTAAAGCTTCGAGCACCCGAGCGATGGCGGGATGCGGGATGATGATGCAGATGTCCTGGCTAGGCGTACCGTTTTGCAATCGTTGCTTGATTTCTCGCAGCACCCCCCGAGCCTCCTCGACAGGGTTGGCGTATGTCTCGAGGCGCGTGATTTTGGGCATTCCAGCCCAGGGTTTGCCCTTGGCGTGCAGGTGGCGAATTTTGGCGTTGAAAGCGGCTGCGACCCGCTCGAGTTCTGGTTTGCGAAGCGGGTGCGCCCAGGCTTCAAGATGCGTGTCGGGCAAGCCTGATGGCAGGGTGACAAGGGTGCTTTTGGCGAGGCTCGAGAGGGCGCAGAAAACCCGCAACTCGCTGGGGTTAAAACTTCGGTAACCGTCAATCACCAAATGCGCGTTCAGGGCTTGCGGGTGAACGGTTAACAGTTGCGCGGTGCGAATCCGAACGTCGTCGAGGTCTTGCAACACGCCAAGCTCGAGTTCGGTCTGGTAAGCCTGAAAGACTTGAAACAAAGTATGTTGGTACGCATTTTCAGACTCGAGCGGCGCGACCAGGTTGCGTTTGAATTCGGCAATTGCCCTGGCGTACAATCTTGCCTCGCCTGGGTTGACGTTGCGTTTCAAAATAGGCTCGAGCACCCGGGCGGTCAAAGCCACACGTCCAGGGTTGAGGACAATCGCACGGTTCTCGCCCATGCGATCCAAGACGCGGTAGGCAATGTTTTGCAAATTGGTGACTTCAACACCCAGACTCGCGCCCGCGTTTGCCAGTCGCTCGAGCCACTGTGCGCGTTGCCCTGGCAGGGTCAGCACGATCACCCTCTCCCCTGCCGTTGCCAGCTCGAGCGCCCGGGTGACGGCGCTGCTGGTTTTGCCGCTTGCGGCGGGTCCGGTCAAAAGTTGTGCGCTCGCCGTGGTCACTGGCTCAGGCTATCCCAGAATTCGGCGTGAACGGCTGATGCCTCAATCTCGAGCGCCGGTCCGAGCACTTGGATGTTTCGTTGTCCCCTGGACAGCACTTCGCGGCAGTCGAGGTGCATGGTTGGGTTTTGCGAATTTGCGCCCGTCATCTCGTAGAGTTTGGTTTCACTTAACGCGTACACCAGCCGACCCACGCCAGTCCAGTACATTGCCCCAGCGCACATCACGCAGGGTTCGCAACTCGAGTACATGGTGCTGGCAGCCAGGATTTCTGTGGGGAATTGCTGGGATGCCAGGCGCATCAGGTTGGTTTCGGCGTGACCCGTGGCGTCTTTGCTGGTGTTGACCGTGTTTTCGGCTTCGAGCAGCACCTTACCGGTGCTGGAGACCAGAATGGCGCCGAACGGATGATTGCCGTTGGCTCGAGATCGGCGCGATACAGTGATGGCTTGCTGCAAGAATTTCAAATCGGTTTCGGTCACAGGGGTATTATCCATGCTCGAGCTTCAGAATCAAAGGGGTGAACGTGCCAACGACCGATCAAGAACGTGACCACCTGCAAAAAACCGTCCTCGCACTCGGCTTTGATGCGGCGGCTTGGGTTGGGGCGGCAGTGCCAGCCCGAGACATCGCCGCCTTTCAAACCTGGCTCGAGGCTGGAATGCACGCTGGCATGGATTACTTGCCGCGCAGCGTGGCGCGACGTTCAGACCTCGGCTCGAGCTTTGCTGGCACGAAAAGCGTTCTGGTCTTGATGGTTTCGCACAACCACGCCGAGCCAGAAATTCCGACCGGTGGCACTCGGGTCGGGAGGGTGGCGCGTTACGCCTGGAGTCGGGATTATCACACGGCGTTAAAACCCTTTCTCGAGGAATTGGAACGTGCAAGTTTGGCATTGGGCGTGCGAGCCAAAGCTTACGTCGATCACGGCTTGATGCTCGAGCGCAGTCTTGCCTCTCGGGCGGGTTTGGGTTGGCGTGGACGTTCGAGCCAGATTATTTCGCAGTCTTTGGGTGCACTGACGACTTTGGCGGTCTTGTTGACCGACCTCGAGCCGCCAGAATCTGAATTGGAGCATCTTGACCGTTGCGGAACATGCACCGCCTGCGTCAAAGATTGCCCAACGAACGCCATCACGCCAGACCGCTTTGTGGACGCCAGGCGTTGCCTGTCGTATTACACCATCGAACATCGCGGCAGCATTCCGCTCGAGTTCAGAGCCAGTCTGGGCAACCATTTGTTTGGTTGCGACGATTGCCTGGATGTTTGCCCGTGGACGAATCACGCGGGGCGATTCTCGAGCTTGTTGACGCCCGAACCCGAACTCGCGCACCCCGACCTCGAGCCGTTTTTCACGCTCTCGAGCAACCATTTTGAAAAGCGTTTTGCGGGCACGGCGTTTTCTCGGGCGCGGCGCAAAGGCATGGCTCGCAATGCCGCGCTGGTGCTGGGCAATGCTCGAGATTCAAGTTTTACAGGTTTGCTCGAGCTTGGTTTGCACGACATTGGCGCTGAGGTGCGTGAAAGCTGCGCTTGGGCACTGGGACGCTTTAAGCCCGAAATCAGAATCGAAACGGCATTGACTCGGGCTTTGCAAGATTCTGATCCCAATGTTGTCAGCACCGCTCGAGCGGCGTTGAACGGCGAATTCAGTACATTGTGATTCGTCTCGGGCAAAGAACCACGCCCTGAGCCTAATACTCTGCGCCTTCTACACCTGTGCTTTTTACCCTGTGCCATCTGACTTTCTTGAAGAAACTCACATCACACGGTTTAGAATGAACGAACTCGGGGAGGGCTTCGAGCTTAAATTATGTGGCGTTTTTTAATTATTTTGGTGTTCTTACTTGCCGCCGGAGCCGGATATTACTCGGGTTTGGTCACGGCGACCTCTAAACTGGTCACGCCCGACGAAATCAACACGGTCGAAATCAATTCTCGAGCCAAAAAAGCGGTGGTCACGGTGTACGCCAAAATCCCGCCCGAACAGCGTCAACCTGGCGAGGATGAGGAAGCCATCGGCACCGGTTTTTTTTACAAACCAAATCTCATCGTCACCAATTTCCATGTGGTGCAAGATGCTTTAAGCTGGCGGATTCAACTCTATGACGGACGTTCTTTTCCTGCCGAACTCGAGTCGATAGACCAGGGCATCGACATTGCGATTTTAAAAGTCTCGAAAGTGACCGCGCCTGGAGTGTTGCAATTTGGCAATTCGCTCGACATTTTGTCGGGTCAAAAAGCCATTGCGATAGGTTCGCCCTCGGGCAAACGCAACAGCGTCTCGGTGGGCGTGGTGCGCAGCTTTGCCAGAATTTCAGAATTTCCCGACGAGACTGGCACGGAAATCCCAGAGATGTTACTCACCGACGCGCAAATTAACGCGGGCAACTCGGGCGGTCCGCTGCTGGATTCCAAAGGCAATGTGATTGCCATTGTCGATGCGTTCTTGGATTCGGGCGTTGCCGCCACGGGCATCGGCTTGACGATTCCGTCCAACCTGGCAAAAGAGTCCTTGTCCGACCTCGAGAAATTTGGGGTGTCGCAACGCGGGCAGTTGGGCGCGACCTTGCGCAACCTGTCCGAATTTGACCCGATTGTCTACAAGCAGGCGGGTTTAAATTCTGATCGCGGCGCGATGATCGAGGACATCGACCCTGGCTCGGCGGCAGGCAAAGCCAACCTTCGCAAGGCGCTCTTAAACCCCAACGGCAAGGTCGAACAACTGGGCGATGTGATCTTAAAAGTCGGCAACGAGGCTGTGAAAGACAAATACGATGTGATTCAGCGAATCGCCCAGAATCGTCCTGGCAAGGGCGTGCAACTGACCATCTGGCGCGACAAAAAACTGGTGATTGTCAAGGTGATCGTGCAACCGCGTCAAGCTTCACGGTAAAGACAATTCAAACCCTTTAAACTGGGCGGCATGAATCAAGCCCTCGAATCACGTAAAGAGTACACATTGGGCGAACTCGAGATGTCGGATTTGCTCGAGCATCCTGTGGCGCAATTAAAACTTTGGCTGGAGGTCGCCGCGCAAGCTGGGGTGATCGAACCGAACGCCATGACCCTCTCGAGCGCGGCGGCAAACGGTCGCCCCTCGAGCCGTGTGGTGCTGCTGCGAGGACTGGATGAAAACGGTTTGACGTTTTACACCAATTACGACTCGCGCAAAGGGCAGGAGTTGCAAACCACTGGTTTTGCCTGCCTCAACTTCTGGTGGGGTGCGCTCGAGCGTCAAGTGCGGGTCGAGGGAAGAGTACAAAAAGTTCCTGATGCAGAATCAGACGCGTATTTTGCCAGCCGCCCTTACGAATCTCAACTGGCGAGCGCCGCCAGCCCGCAAAGTCAAATCGTCACCCGCAACGACCTCGAACAAAAGGTTGCAACGTTGCGGGTCGAGTTTTGTGATGCTGTGCCGCGCCCAGCGCACTGGGGCGGCTTTAGGCTCGAGCCTGACGGGTTTGAATTTTGGCAGGGTCGCAAAGCCAGGCTGCATGACCGAATTCGTTATGAACTCGAGAATGATGCGTGGGTCAAAATGCGACTCGCACCTTAAACCGCATTCAATCCAAATGCGAGGTCGGCAAGAATATCTTCTATCGCCTCAATGCCCACCGACAGGCGCAGCAAGCCGTCGGTCACGTTGATTCTGGCTCGAGCCTCGGGGGTCAGGGCGCGGTGACTGGTGCCAAATGGGTAAGACAGGGTGCTCGAGACATCGGCAAGGCTGGTGGCGAGTGGAATGCGGGGAGCGACGGTTTTGACAAATCGGCTGGCGGCGGCATACCCGCCGTGAAGTTCAAAACTGAGCATTCCGCCCAAACCGTTTGGGTACAGGCGTTTTGCCAGTTCAAACTGTGGATGCTGCTCGAGTCCTGGGTGATCCACGCGAGCGACTTTGGCGTGCTGATCCAAGAATCTTGCAACCATAAGCGAGTTCTGACTGTGCGCGTTCATGCGCAACGACAGGGTTTTGATGCCGTTCAGGGCGTTCCAGGCGTCAAATGCCGCCATCGTGGCGCCCAAATGAATCAACCTGACTCGAGTGGCGTCAATCAGTTCTTTGTCACCAATGACCGCACCGCCCATGACGCTGCTGTGACCGTCCAGATACTTGGCGAGGCTGTGAAACACCAGGTCCGCCCCAAGCTCGAGCGGGCGAATCAAAGCAGGGCTGGAAAACGTGCTGTCCACGCAGACTTTCAAACCTTTTGCATGACCGATGGCAACCAGCGCCGGAATGTCGGTCACGCGCATGGTCGGGTTTGAGAGTGACTCGAGGTGCAGGATTTTGGTGTTGGCTTGAAGCGCGTTTTCGACGGCAACCAGGTCTTGCATGTCCACAAAGGTTGCACTGATGCCAAGGCGCGGCAGGTCGTCGGTCAGCAGCGCGAACGTGCCGCCGTAGGCGTTCTGATCGGCGACGACGTGATCGCCAGCGTTTAGAATTGCCAGAAAAGCGCCACTGATGGCAGCCATGCCCGAAGACGCCACCGCACAGGCTTCGCCAGCCTCGAGCTGCGCTAAAACCTGCTCGAGTGCCGACGCGTTGGGGTGTCCGTTGCGATAGTAAAAAAAACCTGACTCTTGACCCGTCAAGACCGTCTCGAGTTGCTCGAGGTTGTCGTAAGCGTACACGGTGCTTTGATGGATTGCCAGGTTCAGCGGTTTTGCCACGCCGAGTTTGGTGTCAATTCCGGCTCGAGCGGCAAGGGTTTGGGGCTTCATGTCTTCAGTCTAGCGCGATTTATGGTCTGACTGACGGCGTTTTGGTTTGGCAGCCAAGATTGAATCGTTGTCCTCAAGAAACGGTTTGCCAACGCGTTTGGCGGCGTACATGCGGGTGTCCGCCAGGCTGAACAGCGCGTCAATGGTTTGGGCTTCGGTGGGGTATTCGGCAAGTCCAATGTTGGTCGAAACCCGCAGGTTTTTGGGAAACTCGAGCGAGGTGATTCGTTCCAGCAGATGACGGCAAATCTCGAGGGCGGCAGGCAGCGGTTCAGGGATCAACATGAAAAACTCGTCACCGCCAACGCGAAACGCGCCCTTCATACCTGACTGGGATCGAAATGACTCGAGGGTTATATTTAAGACGCCGGCAATGCGTTTTAGGGCGTTGTCGCCCGCATCGTGACCAAGTTGATCGTTGACATTCTTGAAGCCTGTCAAATCCAGGGCTGCCAGGGTGAAAACCTGTCCGTCAATTCGTGCGGCACCCAGTTCGCGCTCCAGGGCGCGACGGTTGGCTAAACCCGTCAACAAATCGTGACTGGCGGCTTGCTCGGCTTTTTCGCGCAAGACCTCGAGTTCACTGGCTCGGGCTTCAAGCTCAGAATGCAGCACCGCGTTCTCAAGGGCGGCACTGATGGTGGGCAGCAGGCTTTTGAGCAACTCGAAGTCTAGCTGCTGGGGTGTTTGTCCTTTTTTCAGTCCAAAATTGAGCGCCCCCAAGTCACGGTTTCCGCTGTGAATGGGCAGACAGATAAACGCACTGGGGTTTGGATCATCGCCGTAATAATCTGGGTCCAGGTGAGGATGGAGAATCATTTGCGGCTCGCGGGTTCGTACCGCCCGCCCGATGATGCCTTGATGGATTGAAAAACCTTGAATCGCGGTTTCAAAGCCGCGTTTGGCTTGCAAGTACAAGTTTTGACCTTTGAGTAAGAACAAAGAAATACGCTCGTAACCAAGTGTGTTGTAAAGCTCTTCAATCACGGCATCGCACAATTCCGGAATCGACCGCAACGGTGAAAGGCGCAAGGCAATCTGACTTCGCAAGCGTTCCTCTTTTAGATTGAGACGCTCGATTTCATGCAGCCTGGCACTCTCGAGGGTCACGCTGGCAAACGCCGCGAAGCGTTCAAGCACCTCGAGTTCTTGGTCGGTAAATCGGTCTGGAAATCTGGTGTCGGCAATGCTCAACGCGCCGATCACCTGCTCTCCTCGGGTGATTGGCGCACTCATGGCTGAACGCCACAGAAGCGGCGTGTCAATCGAAAAATCGCGTCCCTCCCAAGTGCGGTAATCGCTGACCGCTCGAGGGACACCCAGGCGCATCACGCTGCCCGACAAACCGCTATGGATGGTGCCGCCTGGCGTTGGACTTGTTCCAAATTGGGCTTTGAGTTCACTGTCATCCGTCCCGGGAATCCGAAAATACACCGCGCCCGTATCCGCCAGGAACAGGGTCGCCACCCGTTCAACCAGCACGTTTAAAACGACATCAGGCTCGAGGTGTCCGGTCAATTCCAAACTGGTCTGGTAAACCGCCTCGAGTTGTTGTGCGCGGCGGTACGCGTCCTGGCGTGCCGATTGCTCTTTAAGCTGGGCACTGCCCACGGCGTCAAACAAACGGGCATTCTCGAGCGCCACCACGCTCAGTGCGGCAAAGCGCTCGAGCACCTCGAGGTCGGTGTTGGTGAATCGGTTGGCAACTCGAGAATCGGCGATGATCAACGTGCCAATCACCTGGTCGGCACGCCTGAGTGGCACACCGATGGCGCTTTGCCATTCGCTGCCCGCCCCTGGAATGCTGTGTTCCCACTGCTCGTAATTTGTGACAAACAAACCTTGGTTGCGTTCGGCGACTTTTCCGGCAAGCCCGTGCCCAAAGGGGATCAGGTTGATGTTCAAACCCAGACCTTTTGCCGCACTGAGCTTCAAGATGCTCGTGTTTGGTTTGACCAGATGCACGCGTCCAACGTCGGCTTGCAGCAACGACATGGCGCGGTTCAGCACCGATTCGAGCAGGGTGTTTGGCTCGAGTGAGGCACTCAGCTCGAGGTTGGCATCGTGAAGCGTCTCCAACAGGGTGTTTTGTTGCTGGGCGGTTCGTTGGGCTTGTTGCAGTGTTTCATGAACCCTGGCATTCTCGAGCGCCACCGAACACAGGGCAGCCATGCGCTCGAGAATTTCGACGTGTTGAAGGTTAAAGACACTGATTTGTTCGCTGTTGATCAGTGTGAAAATGCCGTCCATCTGACCTTGATGCCAGAGCGGCACGGCAATCAGCGAATGGCAATGGTGGGTAAAAATTGGATTTTGGTATTCTGAACGCTGGTAGTCTTCGATCAGCAGCGCTCGACCGGTGTTGAAAACCTGCCCCGTCAGACTGGGTTTGGTGTAATCAATTCGAGTACCAACAAAATGTTTGAGTCTTTCGCTGGCAAGAATCGCCTCAATATACGATGGTTGACTTTCTGGTCTTTGAAATCGCCAATACCCGCCGTCATCTGCCCCCACCAAGGTGATCGCCAGTTTCAAAGCTTTTTCAATCACCAACGTTGGATCATTTTCACAGACAATCTCGAGCGACAGTGAATGCAGTGCCTCGAGTTGCTTGGCTTTTGAGAGCGCCGTCGTGGTTGATGCCTTGGCTTGCTCGAGCAACCTGGCATTTTCAAGCGCAATGGACACCAGCGTGGCAAAACGCAACAACAATTGCAAATCTTGTCGATCAAACGCAGCAATCTTGTCAGAATTTGCAATCAAAAACACGCCAGTCACAACATTTTCGCGTTTTAATGGCACGAACATCAGTGACCGAACGGGTCGAAACGGGTATCCCTCGTATTGGGGTGCCAAAAAATCTTCGATCAAAATCGCTTCGCCAGTTTCAAAGACCTGACCGACCATTCCCTGACCAGTTTCAAAGCGTGTGCCAAGCTTCAAATACGTTTTACCGGTTGCAAAAGCAAATTCGTTCCAAGTTTCCAATTGATCCGATTTACGGGTCCAAAATGCCCCACCGTCGGCGTCAACCAACGAAACAATCAATTCCAGCGCCCGTTCAATGATGTGCTCTGGTTGCGCGTGCTCCAAAATCTCGAGTCCAATCTGATGCAATCCCTCGAGTTGCCGGGCGTAATGTTCAGGGTTGAGGTTGCCACGACTGAGCACAGAACCCTGGAGGGTTCTGATGTTGGTGTCAAGCGGGATTTTACTGCTCATTGCGCGTATTCTAACAAGCAAACACCAATTTATCGGTGCGGGTTGGACATTGTAATGGTGAGACTGGTGACAATTCCGGTTCAGGATGCGTCCATCTCGAGTTGGGTCTCGGTTCTGACCTGATAACCCCTCGCCCAGTCCACGGCATTCATTTTGGGTTTGCCTTCAGGTTGTACCGTTTCAAGCTCCAGTGATCCTGTTTTGGCAGCCACGGTCACAACATTCTCAAACTCGAGCACCTGCCCTGCTCGACCAGACCGCCGCCCAAGCTGCATTTTGATGACTTTGGTGCGCTTGCCCCGAAAGACAAAGTACGATCCGGGCCAGCCTGCCAGTCCACGGTAACGGTCAAAAATAATTTTGGCATCCAAGTTCCAGTCGATTCTGGCATCCTCTTTCTCGAGCATTCTGGCGTGCGTGGCAAAATTGTTGTCTTGCGGCATGGGTGTTAGTGAATCCAGTTGCGTTAAGGCGCTCACGATCATGCTTGCGCCCAAACTCGAGAGTCTAGGCGCGAGTTCGAGCGCGGTCTCCAAAGGCGAGATGGAAAGGCTTTCTTGCAGCAAGATTGCACCCGTGTCCATGCCAGGGTCGGTTTGCATGACCGTCACGCCAGTTTGTGTCTCGCCGTTGATGACCGCCCACTGAATCGGCGCAGCGCCGCGATACTTGGGCAGCAGGGACGTGTGAACGTTCAAGAAGCCGTACCTTGGAATCTCGAGCAGGCTGGCAGGCAGAATTTTGCCGTAGGCGCAAGTCACGGCGACCTCCGCACCAGAATCGCGCAAGACGCCAGCAAACTCGAGGTTGTTCTTTAATTTGGCGGGTTGAGAAAGTTTTAAACCCAGTTCACTCGCTTTGGCTGCCACGGCTGGCGGACCAAGCTTCATGCCGCGACCAGATGGTTTGTCGGGTTGCGTCACGACCAGGACCACCTCAAAATGATCACAAATTGCCATTAAAACAGGCAGCGCGAACTCGGGCGACCCGAAAAACGCGACCCTGGGTTTCATGATTGTGGGTTTCATGGTCGCCTCGGTTTCTTGGCGGCTTTTTCTTGTTCTCGCAGACCCTTCAAAAATTCTTTGGCTTCGCGCTGCATCCGCACCAAATCGCCACGGTGCGTTGCCACAACCTCAGACGGCAAGTAATCCAAGAACAATTTGGCTTCCAAATGGTCAAACTCGTGCTGAACGATTCTGGCGTTGTAATCCTCAACCTCGAGCGACTGGTGAATTCCGTGTTCGTTCTGGTAATTGACCCTGAGCGCCCGTTTGCGCGGCACGCCGTCCTCGTAAATTTCGGGTATCGACAAACAACCCTCGAGTCCCTCGACCAGGGCTTTGTCCAGAAACTCGAGCGTTGGGTTGACCATGAAATACTCGTTTAAAATTTTTGATCGCGGTTCGGTGTCCGTTTCGGGTTCTTCATCGGCGTAATCGACCCAGGCAAACACGCGGCTGTTCAAACCCACCTGCGGTCCCGCCAAACCCACGCCTTTGGCGTTGTACATGGTTTCAAACATGTCCTCTCGCAGGGCGGGCATGGCACCAAAATCGGTCACAACTCTGGCTTTGGTTCTTAAAACAGGATCACCATACAAACGAATCGGCAAAATCATTCATCACCTCTAAAACCCGAGCGTCCCTCGAGAGACAAGATTCTACCCGAGATTGGATATACTACATACCCTGTGTTGATTGCCGACCTGGGCGCATTGCACGCCCGTTACCCCACCTACAACGCCCAGACGGTCCTCGAGATAATGCGACACGTCGGCGCAAAAAAGGTGATTCTAGCCAGCGTCACGCCGCAAATTTGGACATCTGGCGTGTGGCGCGATGTTGAGCACCCAGTGCTGTTCGCGCTCGACGATGACCGTTTTCCAGTAGAAGCCATTGGTACAGATTGGACCTGGGCGGAACTCGAGCAGGACAAAATGCTCGGGTTTTTAAAGATGTACCCCCAAGGTTTGGAGCGGCTGCGCGAACTGAGACACAATGAGCTGGATTTGAAAGACATGCTCAGTAAACCCCTGGATGCGTTTTCGATTCATGGTCTGATTCCAGAATTGCCCGTGTTGAAAGCCGTCAAAACCTTTCACAATAAAAGCGCGGTGGTACTCGAGGAGGGACCAGGCACGGCACACCGCAAACGTCGGCTGGAAGAACTCGCAACCAAGCTCGAGTCGTTTAGGGATGTCGTGGTTTTAACACCGCTCGACGACCTGCCAGACTTGCTCGAGATGGGCTTCAAGACCGTTGATCTGACAGGTTTCAAACCAGGCGTTGCCTCGAGATTCAGGGCAGTGGTTGACCGAGCGTATTCGTTACACGAAAACGACGACCTGGATACGCTGGTGCATTCGCTTCTCGAGCTTGATGGCGCTCCAGATTCGGCGCTTGGACGCATCGCGCTCGAGGCACGGTTTGCCGCCAGTGGCGTGTACCTGGCGGTGGGCGATCTGGAAAGCGCCAGGGATTTGCTCGAGGCTGTGGCAATGGGGCAGTTTGACCGCCCAGCCTACCTGCCTGGTTTTGTACTCTCGAGGCTCGGGCAGGTACGCGATCTTATGGGTGAACGCCAGCCCGCGATTCGGGCTTACACTGCAGCACTGGCTTTGCGGTGGTTGCCGATCAGTGCAAAAGCTGTGGCGCAGTCCGGACTCGCAGCCCCTTTTGCCCTGGCTTGAAGGCTGTTCGAGGTTTTAAGTTGTCTTTAACGGTCCCGTTCAAAATCACTGAAAAAAACTGAAATCTCCAGTAAACTGATGGCGTGAAGCTTATTTTGCCCCTGTTTTTGGTTTTTGTTTTGGCTGTGGCTCTTGCCCAGCAGAATGATCCGACTCAACCCGCACCCACACCCGCGCCAACCCAGCCGAGTGACCCAAATCAGCCTGTGTCACCTGTCACAGACCCAGCACCGCCTGTTGATCCCAGTCAACCCATGCCAAATTTGACACCTGGACCTGCACCATCACCCTCGCCAATTCCACCAACACCCGTGCCTGTGAAACCTGTCCCAGTCAAGCCTGTACCTGTCAAACCAGCACCAGTCAAACCAACACCAGTCAAGCCAACCGTCAAACCAGCACCCGTCAAACCCAGCACCAAACCTGCCAACACCGCGCCAGCCGTCAAACCAACCCTGACCAAGCCACTGATTTTGACGCTGCAAACCACCGAACAACGCATTCAGGCGGGCAACCTGATCGACCAGCCCATCACCTTGACCTTCAAATTACCGCAACGTTCGGTCACCCGCTCGAGAGGCATCGCCGCCATCTCGAGTGGCTTGCAAGATGCCCTGGACGGCATTTACCGCAGTCTGACGCGACCAAGTGTCAATGCCGGTTGGAACATTGTCAAGGGCAACTGGGTTGCGACACAACAGAGCGCCTGGCTCGCAGACCGCCAGCTCTCAAACGCGTTCGTGCTCGAGGCGATCAAGTACAACAAAGCCAACGCCAACATTGCCCTCAAACGCAGTCCCCCTGCTTTTGGCGTGATCAATTGGTACAAAGCCGGCATTCGTTATCACTTCGGCGGTGGTGACTCGAGCTTCAGGGGTTCGCCGCCGTTTCGCGTGCAGAACATTCTGGCAGGTTCAAAACAACTGGACGGCATCATCATTCCGGCAGGGGGCGAGTTTAATTTCAACAAGACCGTGCAAATTTCCGAAGCCAAGGGGTTTGTCAAGGGTTTTATCATCGCCAACGGAACACTGGCTAAAGACATTGGCGGCGGCATTTGTCAGGTTTCGACCACACTTTTCAGGGCAATCTATCAATCTGGCTTGCCGATCACCGAACGCCATTACCACTCGTATCACGTGCATTATTACGACCCGCCAGGTTTTGAGGCGACCGTGTTCTCGCCTTATAAAAACTTGCGTTTTAAAAACGACACCGGCGCGGCACTGTACCTGCAAGTCACCTGGTACTTGCGTTCGCAGCGCCTGCAAATGGATTTTTTTGGACCCAAGCCAGACCGCAAAGCCAGCATCTCGAGGTCGTATGTGACCCGTGTGCTGCCGCCGGGACCGAGCCGCATTCAAGCCGATGACCGCGTTCCACTTGGTCAAATGCGCCGCATTGACCACGCCGAGAATGGCATGAACGTCCGAATTGACCGTGTGGTCAAGATGAACAACGGCAGCCTTCGCCGCGACAGCATTTTCAGTGTTTACACGCCTTGGGGCGCGATTTACGGTGTCAATCCCAATGATCCTCGAGCGAACATCGGTAACTTGGCGGCGGGCGTCAATCCGTTCAACGTGCCGTTCAATTACAAACCTCGGGTTCGTCCGACGAAATATGTTCCGCCAGTGAACCGTTGATTTGAGCCATCGGTAAAATTGTTTATTCTTGCTCGAGAATCTAAATTTTTAGAACCCCTGAGTACCACACAGGGGTTCTTTGGCGCTCAAGAACCGATCCCACTCAACAATGACCCTCGAGAAACAATGCCTTCAACCAACCCACAATTCACAATCTGGCGCGTGCTCGTGCCGCTTCCACTGGGGGCGTATGACTTTCGCGCCTTAAAAACCGATACCTCAGCTTTGGGCGCTCGGGTGCTTGTGCCCTGGCAGGGCGGGGCGCGGGTTGGGGTGGTGCTCGAGGTGCTCGAGGACGCGCGGGTGGACCGGGGATTGAATTTAAAAGATGCGATAGCGCTCTTGGATTCAAGTCCGATTTTGACGCCCGATGCGCTCGAGACGTTGAAGGCGGTGGCTGGATATTCGCTCGCGCCGCTCGGGGTGGTGCTCGAGGATTTCTTGCCGTTCGGGTTGCGTCACGAGGTAGAGCATCTGGTGCGGCTCGTGCCTGGATTAAACATTACCGAATTGCCAGCCCGTGCCGATGCGCTTCAGGATTGGACGAGTGCCGCCTTGCATGACCCTGGCTTATTGGAGTTTTTGCGCTCGCAAGGTTTGCTGGAAGAGGAGGCAAATTTGCTCGAGCCGATGCGTGAGATCATCAAGCCCGTACTCGAGCCTGAAGATGTGAAACTCACGCCCAAGCAGGCGCGGGCGCTCGAGACACTGCAAGATTTGGGACGCAGCCCCAGTTTGGCACAATGGGCGCGTGATGCGGGCGTCTCGAGTGCGGTGGTGGGCAAACTCGAGCGCTTGGGTTTGGCGTACCGCAGTTTCGAGGCGGTGGCGGCGGTGCAACTCGAGTTTCCACGAACCGACCCAGCGCCCAAAGTCCTAAAGCTCGAGCCGAACCTGGCGCGGATTCATGGTGGACGCTGGCGCGAACGACAAGCCATGATCGCGCAACTGATCCGCGAAACCCGTGGCGGCGTGTTGTACCTTGCGCCAGACCGAGGGCGGCTCGAGCGTGCCTTCAAAGCCCTGGGGGGCGTGCGCCCCAGTGCCATGCTCCATTTTGATTTAAACGCCCGAGAGCGCCAGGCGGTCTGGACTGGCGCTCGAGAGGCAGATTTTGAGGTGGTTTTCGGCACGATGATGGCGCTGCTCGCGCCCGTCAAGAACCTCAAGTTGATCTTGCTCGAGGAGGAAGGCTCGGACGCCTGGAAGTTGCAGGGCGGCTCGAGGGTGTTTGTGCCAGATGCGGCAAAACTTCGCGCCGAGGCGAGCGGGGCGAGATTGGTTTTCACGGGCGCTGTGCCGAGCGTCGAAAGCCTGGATTTGCACGGTGTGGTGCTCAGTCCGCCGCGCTCGAGGATTCATATTGTCGATTACGCCAACCCGAACCTCGCGCCCGAAATGGGTCCGATGAGCAACATGGCGGTGGCGAAAGAATCGTGGCCACTTTCCAACGCCTTGAAAAAAGTTTTGAAACAAGTTGCCGAACGTGGTCGCCAAGCCGTTTTGATCGCCCCAAGGCGCGGCTTTAGCGCCCTGGTGAAGTGCCCAGACTGCGCCTGGTTGCCGTACTGCCCAAACTGCGATGTGCCGCTGCGCTTTCACGCCAAATCGCGGACGCTCGAGTGTCACCAGTGCGGGCATCAGACCACGCCGCCCAAACGTTGCCCAAAATGCGAGGGCACGGTCTTAAATCCCAAAGGTCCCGGCACGCAATGGATTCAGACCGAACTTGAGAAACTGCTGCCTGGCACAAATGTTTACCGTTACGACCGCGATCAAAAAGATGATTTGAGTAAATTTAAACGCGGCGAATCTGGGGTGGTGGTCGGCACGACGGCTGTTCTGAGCCTCGAGCCGCCGCCGGATTTGGCATTGATTGCGCTGACCTTTGCCGACACCTTTCACACGCATCCAGACTTTAGAAGTTCGGAACGCTTTCATGTGCTGCTGCGCCAGTTGCTCGAGTGGCATCCGACCCGAGCGCCATTGCTGCTGGTGCAAACGTTTTCGGGCAAGCACCCTGCGCTGGTGCAGATTCTTCAAGGGCACAATAGCGATGTTTTTCCAGAGTTGGAACTCGATTCTCGGGAGGCGTTGTCGTTTCCACCGTTTGCCAAACTGGCACAGGTGCAACTGGCGGGACGCAAGGCACAGGATGCCGAGCAAGCCGCCGAAAAAATTGCCGCCCTGATTCGAGATCGCGGCGCGACCAAAACCGAATTGCTCGGACCTGCGCCAAACCCAATTCCAAGGTTGCGCGGACTTTACGTGTTCAACCTGCTCGTCAAAACCGAAAACCTCGAGCGGCTGCAACACCTGCTCGAGCCTGCACGGCGCTCTCGGGAGGGCAGCGTGCGCGTGCGCATTGATGTCAACCCGCGCAACATCAGCGAACTGATTGAGGATTGATTAACTCGAGATGTGATTGCAGGGCTTCACGCAGCCGAGCAATGCCTTGCCATTCGTCGTGTTTATGATCAAAAATGATGGTCAGCACGCCATCAAAGTTTGCTTCTCTCATTAGTTTTACGCAAATCTCGAGGTCATCCAGGTCAATGTCACCGGTTACCGTGTAACGCGGCTTAAAGTGCATTGAACTGGCTCTGGGCAGCAGTAAACTTAGCGTTTGGTACTTGTCGCTCGAGGCTTCGGCGTTGCCAGTGTCCGCGCAGAGTCCAACAGTTTCGCCACAGCGCTCGAGAATCTCGAGCAGGGCTTCTGGGTTCTGGCTGGTGGCGTGCCAATTTTCGGTGCTGACCCGAAGTCCGCTGCCGGCTGCGATTTGAGCAAATTCTTGAAGTCGCCTGGCGCTTTGTGTAATCACTCCGGGGGTTGGAGGCTCGAGACCCGCGTCAATCCGAATGCGTTCTGCCCCAAGCGTCGATGCCACGCCGATCCAATGTCGAATCAGCAAATCGTCGGCTGCAATTTGCGCGGCATCGCTGGAGGCGATATTGCCCGTATCAAGCAAAATACCGAACAGTTCAATCTGCGCCGATTGCAGGCGTTGTTTGAGCGTCTCGAGGTAGCTCGGATCGGTGGATGGCAAATGAAAATGGCAGATTTCAAGCGTGCCAATCTGATGCCCAGGCAAAAGCCCAATCAACTCAAGCAAGGACATCCCAGAATTGAGCAATCCATCGAGACTCCAACTGGAAACGGCAAAACGAAGCACAGGACTCCTCTTTCAAAGCTTATTGACTGTAAAAAGTTTAGCACGTTGAAGCACACACGATAACCGCATTCCAATTTCGATACAGATTTCAATAAAAATTCATCAGGAACAACGGTTTTACAAATTTAAATGGGTTTTGTACCGACGATGTGATTTAGACAAGCCATAAGCCGTCCACTGAATGCTAGAATCCCTTAGAGACAAGATTTCTCGAGGTGAGCGTTGCAGACACGACCAGGAGTTAATTTCGGGCATGGTTCTAGCGTGGGTCGCGTGCGCGATTCCAACGAAGACTATCACCGGGTCAAGACCTTCCAGACCACCAAAGGACCTTTGGTGTTTTTGGCTGTGGCTGACGGCATGGGTGGCGCTGCCGCCGGTGAGTACGCCAGCAAAATCGCGGTCGATGTCGTGACCAAGGCAATCAGCGATTACGTCGATTTTGTGGCGAATGGCAACGCCGCCATCCCGCTCGAGAAGGCGCTGGAAAAAAGCATTCAAGCGGCAAACCGCACGATTTACAAGACCGCGCTCGAGTTTCCTGAACGCGACGGCATGGGCACAACCCTGACCGTCCTCATTTTGTACGAGCGAAAGGGTATTCTGGGACATGTCGGTGACTCGAGGGCGCATCTGGTGCGCAAAGGGCAAGTGCAACAAATCAGCAAAGACCATTCCTGGGTCGAAGAACAGGTTGAAAAGGGTATTTTGACACGCGAACAAGCCGAAAACCATCAATACCGCAACCTGCTGGCTCGAGCTTTGGGCACGCGCCCACAGGTGACTGTGGATGTGCTGAGCTTTCCAATTTCGACGGGTGACACGTTCATTCTGACCAGCGACGGTTTGCACAATCAGGTGCGCATCGACGAATTTTTGGACGAACTCAACCGTGGCTCGGCACTGCAAATGGCGCTCGAGTATTTTATTGGTCTGGCAAACCAACGCGGCGGACCGGATAACATCACGGGTGTGATCGCGCAGGTGATGACATGACCGCCATTTTGTTGCTGACCTTGTTTGCCTTTGCCGTGTTTATCTTCTGGCGTCTTCCAGCCATTTTGACCACACTTGTGGCGGGTGGTGCGGGTCTGATTTTTGCGATAGCGCTGTTCTTCTTGGCGCAAACCCCAGCGTTTAGCGGTGGCGTCTCAAACCCGCACCGCGCCGATGCCAGTTTGGTGATTGCCGCCATGATTCTGGTGTCCTCACTCGTGCCGCTCGGGACAACCTATGCCCGCCCTCGAGCCAGCAAACGCCGACCATCCCGCGAGACAGGGCGCACCCCAACCTTGGCTGGAATCAATGCCAACAACATTAAAGGCGAGGGCAACTCGAGCCTGTCCCGCTACGAACTGCGCGACCGTGTCGGCATTGGCGGCATGGCGACGGTCTACCGTGCGCTGCGCAAAGACGATTCCAAGATCGTGGCTTTAAAAATTCCGCAAGAAAAATTTGTCGCCGACGCCAAATTCGTGCGCCGTTTTCACCGCGAAGCCGAAGTCTTGATGCGCCTCAATCACCCGAACATCATCAAGGTTTTCGAGCACAGCAACGAGGGCACAACCCACTTTATCAGCATGGAATTTGTCGAGGGCGAAAGCCTGGAGAGTCTGATCGAAACCAGACGCCTGACGCTCGAGCACAGCACCATGGTTTTACGCGCCACCGCCGACGCGCTGCGTTACATCCACAAGCAGGGCATCATTCACCGCGACATCAAGCCAGGCAACATCATGGTGACAAAATCTGCGATGGGCTTCAACCCGCCCAGCATTGAGCCAAACGGCGTCAAACTGATGGACTTTGGCATTGCCGCCGGCAAAGTCTTGACGCGCCTGACCATGACCGGCGCTCGGGTTGGCACACCCGTTTACATGAGTCCAGAACAAGCCCGAGGCTTGAAAATCGATCACCGCACCGACATTTACAGCCTTGGACTGGTGTTTTACGAGATGGTCACGGGCGTCACCGCGTTCAAGGGCGGTTACGAGGCTGTGGTACAAGCCCAGATTTTTCAAACCCCAACCCCACCGCGTCAAGTCAACCTTGAGGTCAGCCAAAAACTCAACGATCTGGTCATGCGAATGATCGAAAAAGACCCCGAAAAACGCGCCTCGTTGAACGAGGTGATCGAAGCCGTCGATGCTGGGCTTCTCGAGGGCAGCAGCAGCCTCGACGGACCCGTGCAACTTGTGGTCAGCCTCAACTCGCGCAAAGGACCCTTGCGGATTCTGGACGGCAAGGGCAACCTCGAGCGCAGCCTCTCGAGCATCGGGCAGGGCGCAGACAAATTTCCTGCCGCCCCAGTTGCAGTGGCAGCCGACAGGGACTTGAACCTGTTTGCGGCGGTCTTTGAATACCGCGCTGGCGAAAGCAGCCCGAAAATGATTCGCAAGCTCGACCCCAACGGCGTCGAATTGAGCGCCTTTGGCAATTACGGCATGAAACCAGGCGATTTCTTGTATCCAGCCGCAATCAGCGTCGCCCCCTGGGATCAGGTTTACGTGCTCGACAGCGAGGCTTGCATGGTGCAGCGCTTCACGCTCGAGGGACAGTTTATCTCCAAATTTGGCGGGCGCGGTGCTGGGCGCGGCACGTTCGATGATCCGCGCAACGTGATTGCTGGCAGCGACGGCTTTGTTTACGTGCTCGATTTCGGCAACCGTCAGGTGCAACGCTTTACCAAAGACGGCGAATTTATTCAGCGCTTCAGCTTTAAAATCAATTCCGAATCCAGCGAATTGCGCGTTCTCGACGGTGTGGGCGTCGATGCGACGGGTGTTTTGTACATTGCCGATGCCAGCAGTTCCAAAATCAGATCACTGATTTTCCCAGCCGGCAAGCAGGGGCAGAGCTTCAACATCGAACCGCTTCACGGCGAGGACACCAACAACGTCATGGACATCGGCATCGACCATCAGGGAAACGTTTACGCCGCCAGACGCGGCGGGCATATCGTGCGCAAGTACGCCCCTGACGGCACGTTGTTGGTCAACATCGAAACCTATGCGCCAATCTTGTCGTTCCATCTGTTCATCCGCGATTTGGTGAAAAGCTAAACGTTGGGAACTTTTTCAAAAATTGATCATCCAAAAGCCATGAAACCCGTTCATGGCTTTGCTTTTGCCCTCTCGAGCCTGCTGATCTGCGCGGGGGTCAGTGCCCGCAGTGATTTTTTGAGCGCCGCCAGCAAGGTGCTGCATTTTGAAAAAATCTCGGGCAGTGCCCTCGAGCGTGCGGGTTGCGTGCTGTGCCATGTCAACCCCAAAGGCGGCGCACCGTGGAACAGTTTTGGTTACGCCGTCGGCTTCTGGCGCGGCAAGAAACAAGACATCAACGCCGCCCTGTACTCTGCGCTTCGTTACGGCGGCGACACCGACCATGACGGAATTCCAGACGCACTCGAGCGCATGGCGGGATCAAATCCCGCAGACCGTGACAGCAAACCCGAAGCCAAACTCGATGCCCTCAAGATTCAGTACGACGCTCGAGGCATATTTGAGGCTGACAGCGATTCAGACGGCTTTACAGACGCGCTCGAGGTCTTTGCGGGGACTTTGCCAGGGGATACCAGTTCAAAGCCCAATGAAAGCCTCGAGAATCTGAGTGCGAAATTTTTAAAGGCGGGTGGCATGGCAATGTTCAACCCAGTCAAACCAAACTAAGAGCGTGTTTATGAAGGGTCAAGTCTCCTCAGTATCAATCGAATATTCGCCAAATACACCCATGATTCAGTGACTTCAGGTAAACCCTCGAAATCACGCACCAACCGCCTACACCGCGTTAACCACGCCAAAGACCG
>JANXTZ010000024.1 GCA_025352125.1 Deinococcales bacterium
CTCGTTTTTGAATGCCGCTCGAGGTGACGACGCCACCGATGAAAAGAAGGCTTGCTAACTTCGTGATATTGTTCATGCTGAACCTCACATCTTGGGATTCTCGAGAACGTCTCTTTTCCACGAGGCGGCGTTCTTGAGTGCTTATATTGTAAAAGAAAATTACTTACTTGTCAAGTATTTAGTTGACAAGTAAGTAATTTAGGCTTACTCTTGATAGTGTTAGGGGGTGAGAACATTGGAACAGCAATTCTTGGATGAAATCGCCCACGTGATGCGCGTCAAAGACATCACACAAACCGATTTTGCAAACGCAAAAGGTGTTACACGTCAGAGTGTTAACGCCATATTCACAGGACGCACAAAGATGCTTACAGGCACGGCTCGAGGGCTTCTCGAGTATTTGGGCGTGAGAATCAAACTCGAGGTAATTGATGACGGAAAACACGCAACCTGAACCGCTCGAGCAGTCCAAACCCGCCAAACCGCGACCAGACACAAAACGCGGTAATGGCAAAGGCACGATAGAAAAACTTCCCAGTGGAACGTTTCGCTGGCAGATCATCCTTGACGGCGAAAGGTATCGCGGTTTAAGTCGCAACAAATCGGAAGCTGAGCAAGCCGTGCAAGTAACCCGTGCTGACCATGCTCGAGGTGTGCTTGCACCCCCAAATAAATTGACGCTCGAGGAATTCACAGCGAAAGTAATTTCACGCCAAAAACACTTACGCTCGAGAAGCGCAAAACTTTTCAAGAATGAAATGCAGTACGCGCTTGACGTTCAAATCGACAAGACCAAAACAACGCTTGGCAAGATGATACTTAAAGACATTCGACCCACCCACATCAAAGACGTTATTAGCTTGCTGGCAGACAAGAAGATGAAAGGGCAAAGGGGGAAAATCACTGACCGCACAATGTCAGTCCGTACCCTTGCCAAAGTTCTAACCCGTCTTCGTCAGGTATTCCGTGAAGCCGTCACAGAGCAATTGATTTTTTTCAGTCCTGCCGAATCTTTGAAGGTTTCTCGAGTTGTGCCAGGTCTGAGCAGCCTTGAAACGGTTGGCACAACCTTAGACTTTGCCCAGCTTGCCCGATTCCAAGAAATCGGTGATGCAATGTTTGAAATAGGCTTGTGTCGAATGTGGGCTATGTTGTTCACGGCGGTTTCTGTGGGCTTACGAAAGGGTGAGGCACTTGGACTGTCCTGGGACAATATCAACCTCGAGAAAGGCATCCTGAGCGTTAAGAGCACCCGAGGTTTAGATGATGGAAAGGTGTTTCAAGATAAACCCAAGACAACAAAAAGCACTCGAGATATTTTGATGCCTCAAAGCCTTGTCAATCGGCTAAAAGCACATTTGGAACATCAAAAACTCGAGCAATTGAAGGCAGGTGATCCTTGGGAAAATTCAGGCGCAGTCTTTGCCAGCCAAACAGGGGCTTGGATTCACCCTTCACAGTTTGACCACGCCCTTACAAGCGTCTTGAAATGGTCTGACCCTAACGACCTTGGAAAGCGTATTCGAGTGTTGCGAAAGTTTCGGCTCATGACAGAGCAAGCCAGGCTCGAGGCTGCAATCAGGTCAGGCGAAACCCTGCCACGTTTGCGCCCTCACGATTTAAGGCACACTTACGCGACGTTAGCACTGCGAAAAGGTGTTCCTGTTGAAGTGGTGTCTAAGACCCTGGGACACGCCAAGATCAGCATTACCCTTGACACCTACCGCCATGTTTTGGATTCCGAGATGAAAGAACACGTTCTTGACTTGTTCATGCTGCCAATTCCTACCCGTGCGGTTGTTGCCGTGCCACTGAACTAAAACGGGTCGTGTTTCGTGGGAGATGCGTGGGAGATAGGTCACGAAAAATCAGTAAATGTCAAGTGAAGAGGCATGAAGTCAAAGGCTCTAGAAGATGCTTGCAGTACGGTCAATAACCCCACTTACTTCATTTAACCTCACGGGACTTCATGGCGTGTTTCAGGGCAATCCCTAAACTGGAAAGTGTGTGTATGGGAAACTGTACCGAGAGTTCGAATCTCTCCCTCTCCGCCAAAAGAAATGCCCTCGAGCGTCAAACTCGAGGGTTTTTTAATTGCTGAGGCTGACGGCAGTATTCATAAACGGCGTTACTCCCAGTTGCTCGAGGCAAAAATGCGCCACGTCGGCTCGGGCAATGGTTTTGGTGACAGAACCAGCCAGTGATTTTCCTGCGTGGTAGCTGTTGGTGGCTGGTTTGTTGGTCAAGCCCGATGGTCTGGCGATCACATACTCAAGCAAGCTCTCTCGGATGTATTTTTCTTGCAATTCTTTGTCGGCGAATTCGGCTTTGAGAAGCAGTGGCACGAGGATTTTTTCAAAAAAGAATCCAGCTTGCCCCCTCGAGTCTCCGACACCCAGCGAGGTCACGGCAACGATGCGTTTGACGCCGTGGTGTTTCATGCCAGCCAATATATTTTTGGTGCCTTCGGCGCAAGGACGTTGATTTTCTCCTGGTTTTCCGCCCAGGGCGACCATCGCCATGTCTTGACCCTCGAGTACCGCCAAAACTTGCTTTGGATTCAGGACATCACCCTGAACCACGTTCAGATTGGCAAAACTGACATCGAGCTTGTTCGGGTCACGCACCAAAGTCGTAATGTGGAGTCCTCGTTCGATGCCTTGCAACAAGATTTCCTTGCCGACACCTCGGGTTGCGCCAAACAAGGCGATGTTCATTTCAAGAATTCCTGGGCAAGTTGATTGAAATGCTTGAAATCTTCGTCATACGGGATGGCTCGAGCGTTCAACACCTCAAACCTGACATCTTTTCTTGCCTCGAGCATTGGAACTGAAAATCGAATGGGCGTAAAAATGTCGTCTTTTCCCCACACCAAAAGCGTCGGTTGCGTGGTTTTCGACCAAAGTTCAACCACTGGCTGCTCGAGGAAACCCGCGAAGAACGAAAACGGTGCGTATTTTTTGTTTGGTCCCTGAAGATTTTCGCGGTAAATGCTGGTCAGGTCATCGGTCACGCGACGCCAATCGAGGTA
The DNA here is from genome assembly GCA_025352125.1 of Deinococcales bacterium. GTDB lineage: Bacteria > Deinococcota > Deinococci > Deinococcales > JAAFIG01 > JANXTZ01. The sequence continues at coordinate 3,032 of JANXTZ010000024.1, forward strand.
AACGTAATTGTACAAAAAGAAATTGAGTCCTGCGGGACTTTGCAGTGTGGTAAAAATAATGTCGCCCAAAAAGGTGTTGGCAAATTGATCGTACAAACCCTGATTGCGGGCGCTGGTGGTTGTTAGCAGTGTGCGACCCACTTTGTTGTCGGGTTTGTTCAGGTCGTAACCGCTCGGGTTTGACAGCAACATTCTCGAGATCAGTTCAGGGTTTTCCACCGCGACCCGAATGGTGTAATCTGCACCCAAACTGCCTGCAATCACTTGCGCGGGGGCTTTCACCACATCACGGATAAACTCTTTTAAGACATTGGTGTACAGATCGTTGGTGTACTGAATCGCTCGAGCGCCAGAACGGGCAAAACCAGGAAAATCGAAGGCGTACACGCGGTGTGTTTTGGTCAGTTGCGCCGTGTTCTCGCGCCACAAATGGCTCGAGTTTCCCGCGCCAATGCCGTGAACCATCACGACGGGCGAGCCTTGACCACCAACCTCAAAATAAACTCGCTCGCCAGCCAAGAAAGCAAATTCACTCTTTTCCATTCCAGGCAAACGCGGCGCTGGCGCGGCTTCTGTCACCGATGGTGCATTCGGTGAGGTTGCGGGAGCACACGACGCGAAAAAAACCAGCAAAATGGCGATGAAACCAAAACGATTTCTCGAGTGAGGATAGTGTAAATTCATGACTCGAGCCTCGCACAATTGAGTGCCCAAGATTTGGTTCTTTGATTCAATCTCGAGTTTTTTCGGTTGTGAAATGGATTTGGATTGCGAACACGATTATAAAACCTAAGTTTCAGTGTTTTAAGCACTGCACGCCGTAAAATCAATCTGTGTTTTTGAACCGTGCCATTGTCATTGAGCCAGGATTCTCGAGGCTAGGGAAGTTCTTGAAGGCATCAACGCCCGAAACCATCTTCGAGCGTCCTTTGAAAGCCGTACAACTCGCCTGTCAGCATTCGTTAAAACTCGAGCCTCAAACCCATAATTGGTTGCTTCAGGTTTCAAACAGTTCCGAGATTTTAAATGATTTCAGCGCGATCATCAGATCACCCCAAGCCGCTCGAGGCATTCAAATAATGTCAGACACGGGGTTGCTCGAGAAATTTTTGCCCGAACTCGAGGCGTGTCGCGGGGTGGAGCAATTCGGCGGGTTTCATCATCTGGACGTTCTGGATCATAGCATCGAAGCCCTTTTGCGGCTTGTCACAACTTTTCCAGACTCGAGCCTTGAGACGCGACTTGCTACCCTTTTTCACGACATTGGCAAACCCGCCGCGAAAACTTGGGATGTCGTGCGCGAACGCTGGAGTTTTTTTGCCCATGATCAAATTGGCGCAAAAGTCACCCGAGCTTTGATGAGCCGAATCGGTTTTGATGACACTGTGATTGAACGCGTCTCGAGCATGGTTGACCGCCACATGATTCGACTGCCAGCCGACCAAACCAGCGCCGCCAGGTTCGTTCGGCGCAATCAAAAAATACTTCCAGAATTGCTCGAGGTCATGATTGCAGACCGTGAAGCCGCTCGAGGGGCTGCCAGTTCTGAGCAATCCCGACTCGCGTATCAACACCAGATTGACATGGTACTCGAAGCCTTGAAGCAACACTCGAACCAAAAAATCTTGATGAACGGCGAGCAGGTCATGGCATTCTTGAACCTCAAACCAGGAAAAGCGGTGGGGCTTGCGCTCGAGTTTCTCAAAACACTGCAAGAATCTGGTGAAGTCACGAACCTCGAGCAAGCCCAAACCGTCTTGCTCGAGTGGGTGAAAATTCAAAATGGCTGACCGGAACGTTCAATGAATTCAATACATTTGAGCAATATTTAAAGTGTTCAACAATGGTTTTTGCTCGAGGTAAAGCCGCAAGTTTTGACAAAACAATTCGACGATGCGCTGATTCTCGCGGTCGTTGGTGCTGGCGGAATGATGGTAAATCGAGACGTTCGGCATGTCCCAAAGTGGGCTGTCAATCGGCAATGGTTCGGTGGCAACCACGTCGAGTGCCGCGTGAGCCAACCTTCCAGACTCGAGCGCGGCTATCATGGCAGCCTCATTCACCACTGCCCCTCGAGCAATGTTGATTAGGGTAGCGCCTGGTTTGATAGCCTGAAATGCCGCCTCATCGATCAGGTTTTCAGTCTCAGGCGTGTGCGGCGTGGCGAGGCAAACAAAGTCAGCCTGTGCCAACATCTCGTGCAAATCCGTCCAAGGGAACAACGCGTCAACACCCAGGCGCGAGGCATCCAGACCCTCAACATGGCGTTTGCTGGCAATCACGCGCATGTCAAAGGCTTTGGCGAGCTTGGCAACCTCAAGTCCAATCTTGCCCAGTCCAACAATTGCCAGGGTTTTGCCAGAGAGTTCGACGGTGCTAAAACGCTGCCAGCGGTGCTCGAGTTGTTGTCTGCGGGCGAGATCGCGTTGTTTGACGACCTCGAGCATACTCATGACGGCGTATTCGGCGAGGGGTCGGGCGTGGACGCCACTCGAGGTGGTGAACACGGCGTTCATGCGGGCGTAATTTTGACGCGAGATGAATTGCCCGATGCCCGCGCTGCTCGCCTGAATCCAGCGCACGTTTGGCGTCCGTTCGGGCAGTTCCTTGACCCCTGTGTAATCAAAGTCAAACAAGACCTCGGCTTTACTCAGAAACTCGAGCCAACGCGTCTGGTCTGGAGTGCTTCGCTCGAGTGACGCACCCACGTGATCGGCTTGATAACGCGGTTTGGGCAGTAAATCTGGATGGTACTCAACCATTAATCGCGCATCCACCGCGCGAATCTGCTCAATCAGTTCAGGCTCGAGGTACGAGCAGATCAGGACCTGTACCATTGTTCTCCCTTACGGTTCACGGATGCCCTTGGAAAGTCGTGTCGCCGCCTCGAGCACTTGAGCCGCCAGATCGGGCAAGCGTTCGTCGGTCATGCGGCTGGACGGTCCACTGATGCCCACCGCCGAAATCACCAGACCAGACGAGCCGCGCACGGGCGCGGCGAGGCAACGCACGCCAGACTCGAGTTCCTCGTCGTCAATCGCGTAACCGCGTTTGCGAGTCTTATTCAAATCTCGCTCGAGTTTGACAACGTTGGTGATGGTCTGCTCGGTGAAACGCTCCAAGCTCGAGTTTTCCAGGGCATCGGTCAACATCTGCGGGCTGAAATCTGCCAGAAACACCTTGCCCATGGCGCTGGCGTGAAGCGGTGTGGCGCTGCCGAGCGCGTGATGGATGCGCACCATGCTCGGGCTTTCGACCTGATTGAGGTAAATTGCGCTCAACCCGTACAAGGATGCCAGGTTTGCCGTTTCGCCCGTCGCCTCGACCAAGGCTTCCAAAAATGGCTTGGCGCGGCTCGAGAGGTCGTGACGCAGCAGCAGCGCCCGCCCGATCTCGCTGATGGTGCGCCCGACGCCGTAACGTTTGGTTTGCGGGTACTGCAAAACAAAACCTTGTGCCATCAAGGTTTGCAACAGCCTGTGAATCGTGCTCGGTGCAAACTCGAGCAACTTGGAAAGGTCGGTGATGCTGAGCGGGATACGCGATTTGGCAATCAACTCAACCAGTTGCAAGGCGCGTTCGACGGCACGTACACTGCCTGCGGCGTCGATTGAAGTTGGATCATTTGGCTCGAGTATTTTAGCCATTCAAGCCTCGAACATCCGCAGGCTCGAGGGCGTGTGCATCTGAGCGTACAAATACTTGATAAAGGCTTTGTGGTGTTCTGGTTTGGTGCGTTCGCGCACCTCACGCACGGCTTCGTCACCAAACCAGTACGAGGCAATAAACGCCCCCCGAAACGGATGGGCGGCAAAGCGCAATCGACCCTCACGCCAGGTGGCTTGGGGAAAGGCGGTGGTCTGCAAAAATTCGCGGACCTGCTCGAGCGTCCAAAATTCCGCCATCTGATACCAGGCGGCACTGGTCGCGGCGGCTGAACGCAGACGCCTGAGCGCCATGAAGATGGCGTCGTCTTCGGATTCGATCCAGTCGATCAGATGAATCCCCTGATCGCCGATGCCCTCCTGAATCGTGCCAACCACGGTGTTGGCGGTACAGAGCAAAACATCTGCCGTGCTCGAGCCGTGCTGGGCGGCATCAAGGGTGTATAAGAGTTGGGTCGAATGTCCAGGAAACACCTCGTGGGCGACAAGGTGCTTGAGTGCCGAGCGCGTGAATTTAAGGTCGCCGTTCAAATCCATCAAACCCTGATTGAAATTGCAGCGAGCCGTGTACGGCACACCACCCACCAAATTCAGGCGCATTCGGTAATCTTTGGTTGCAAACACCAACGCATCGGTGCGTCGTTGACCCTCGAGCATCAGGGCTTCAAACGTCGGTTCGATTTGATTGGTTTCGAGAAACCGTTCACTCTCCCAACGCATCACGCGCTCGGAGAGATTCCCGTGTTGATAGCCAGATTGCTCGAGCATGGTTTCGAGTTTGCTTCGCATCTCCTCGAGTTGTTCGGTAGGTACGGCTTGGGCTGGAACGCCAACCAGACGCTCGAGCTTTTCGCCAAAAGTCAACTCTGCGCCGTTGAACAGTTGGGCGGCAGCCCGCAAGGAATCAAGCATGGCAATCAAGAACACGCGCCTTGAGCCTGAAGGATAGCTGTTGGCTTCGGATTCAAGCTTCTCGAGCTGCCTGAACACATCCTCCCAATTCTTGAATGTTGTGCCTGAAACCAGGTCTCCGCCAAGATAAATTGGAATCAAACCCTCACTGTCCAGCACGCCTTGTCCGTCACTCAAACGGCGCTCGAGTTGATCGATACCAACCGCCAGTGTGGTCAAACGCCGCCCAAAATCATGATCTTGTTCAAAAGATGGTGTCATGGTTGTCCTTATTTTTCCGTCAGATGGAATTTAAAAACGTCGCCGGTTGGTTGACAATCTAACGCAACTTGGATAATGTTGCAAGCAATTCAACTCGGGACACCCGAGTGAGAACGCGCTGCGATGGGCGCAAAGGAGGGGGAGCGATGGGAATACTGGCACGCTATTCTTTGAGGGGACTTAAAATGTTGGGTCCGATTATTCTGCTCTGCGGAATCACCGCCGCACAAGACAAGGGTGGCACGCTGACCGTCGGTCTGAGTTACGACCTTGACACCCTCGACCCGTATGCCACCGGATTTCTGACCGATGTCTCATCCACCTTTCTCGAGCCTTTAATTGCACCCGACGAGAATGCCCGCTATGTGCCAGCCATGGCGACCGAAGTCCCGACCCAGGCAAACCGAGGGATTCGGCTGACCGAGGGCGGCAAAAAAATGATCGTGACTTACAAGCTGCGCCCAGGCATCAAATGGGCAGACGGTGAACCCGTCACCTCGGCGGATGTCAAATTCACCTGGGAGGCGATCAAAGACCCGAAATACCTGGGTCCAGAAAAGGATGGCACGGACGAGATCGAAAAGATCGAGACGCCGAATCCACTGACGGCAGTGATCTATTACAACCAAGTTTATCCAGGTTTCAAATCGGCATTGTTCGGTTACGGTATTTTGCCCAAGCATGTGCTCGAGGGCAAAGATTTGAACAAAGACCCGTTCTGGGACAAACCGTTTGGCGCGGGACCATTCAAAGTCACCGAATTCAAACGCGGTCAGTATGTAATTCTGGACCGCAACCCCAACTATTACCGCAAAGATGACAAAGGCACAAACCTACCGTACCTCGACCGCATCATTTTTAAGATCATTCCAAACACCAACACCATCGTCACGCAGCTCAAATCTGGCGAAATTCAATTTGCCTACAGCATTCCATTTACCCTCGCGCCGAGTGTGGACAACGTGCCGGGCATCAAGGTCATCAAAGCCAAAACCTTGCGTTTCATGCACCTGACGTACAACCACAAAAACGAGTTTTTAAAAGACCTGAACGTTCGCAAAGCCATCGCGTTCGCCGTGGACCGCGACACGATCAACAAGTCCTTGGGCAATTACATGACGCCGATCAACACTTTTGCCGTCACCAGTTTTGCCTTCTCGAGCAAGAACCCGCCGACGTACAAATTCAATCGTGAAGCTGCCAAAAAACTCTTGAACACGGCAGGCTATAAACTTGGCGGCGACGGCATTTTTGCCAAAGATGGAAAACGTCTCAGCCTCAAATTCATGACCCAAGCCGGACGCACCGAATACGAAACCGCCCAGCAAGTCATCATCGCGCAACTCAAAGCCATCGGCATCGAAACCGTTGTAGACAACAAATCTGGCGCAGCCCTCAGCGATGCGCGTCGCAAGGGCGGTTACGACCTCTGGTACTCGGGTTGGATCACGCCAGCCGACGCCATCGAGAGTTATATCTCGTTTTACAACACCAAAGGCTTCAACAATGGCAGCGGTTACAGCAATCCCAAGGTGGATGATCTTCTGGAAAAAGCCGCCTCGACCTTTGATCCGCTCTTGATCAACTCTTACATGACGCAGGTGCAAAAACTAGTACTGAACGACCTTGCCTCCTTGCCACTGTTTGAATCCGCCAGCGTAATTGCGGTCACCGAAAAGTTGCAAAACTTTAAACCCAACCCGACCAACCAAACCAATTTCCGTGATGTCAGCGCCTGGTGGTTGAAGCCCTGAACGGCTCGAGTTGCCTGACACGAAGCGTTCCACGATGTTCAATTGCTTTGCAATGAAAGGGGATACTCGTGCTTAACAACTTCTTTGTTTTTTGTATCCCAAACATAAAGCTCAACAGTTGCTCATTCTTCTCTCATCCCCAACCCTTCTCTCAACATCGAGAGAAGGGAGTTTTATTCAAATCTCGAGAGACGATGGATTCTAGTTGTCATGCCTTTTTTCAATCGAAATCTCTGGGATTCTCGAGCCTCACATGAACTTTTCTTACCTGACACGTCGTGCGCTGGTGACGATTCCGTTGCTGCTCGGCGTGTCGCTGATTTTGTTTTTTGTGCTGCATCTTGCCCCTGGCGGACCGACCGATGTTTACGCCGACAATCCTTCGGTTTCTCCCGCCGCGCTCGAGAACCTCAAGCGCGAGCTTGGACTGGACCAACCGTTGCCCCTGCAATACGTGCGCTGGCTGGCGGCATTCGCCCGTGGCGAGTGGGGCTTCAGCATTCGTTCGGGTCAACCGGTGCTCGAGACGGCGCTCGAGCGGGTCGTGCCGACGCTGTTTTTGGGTGGCACGTCATTTGTTCTGGCGCTGCTTCTGGCGATTCCTCTGGGTATTTTTAGCGCCCTGAAACGGTATTCCGCAACCGATTACGTCTTTACCTTCGTGTCGTTTCTGGGCATCTCTATGCCTATTTTCTGGTTGGCGCTGATGTTGCAAGCCTTGTTCGCCGTGAATCTGCGCTGGTTGCCCTCGGCTGGACTCGAGACGATAGGCGACGGCGGTTTTCTGGACCGCCTGCGTCACTTGATTCTGCCCGCCAGCATTTTGGCGGTTGCCAACATTGCCAGTTGGGGACGTTTCGTGCGCTCGAGTATGCTCGATGTGTTGGGACTCGATTACATTCGTACCGCTCGAGCCAAGGGTTTGTCTGAGCGCCTGGTCACGTACCGACACGGTTTTCGCAACGCCCTGATTCCGGTCGTCACGATCATTGCCCTGGATTTTGCGGGGATTCTTTCGGGTGCGGTCATCACCGAAACCATTTTTGCCTGGCCAGGGATGGGACGCTTGTTTATCGAAGCCATGAACGGGCGCGATTATCCAGTTTTGATGGCGCTTCTCATGATTGGTTCGGTGGCGTTGGTCTTCACCAATCTGCTGACAGATCTGGTCTATTCCCTGATTGACCCGCGAATCCGTTATGAATAACCCAACCCTGGAATTCAAATCTTCCAAACCTCGGGACGAATCTTTTCTGGCTCGAGCCGTGCGCCGTTTTCGCAAGCATCGCTTGGCGCAGTTTGGTCTGGTGATGCTGATGGTCTTGGGTTTGGCAGCCATTTTCGCGCCAATCATCTCAAGCTACACATTCGACGGACAAGATTCGGCATTGCTCGGACAGCCCACCGCCCCAAACTTCAAGCATTTGTTGGGAACCGATCAACTCGGGCGCGACAATTTCACCCGCATCTTGCACGGCGCTCGAGTGTCATTGCTGGTTGGACTCTCGAGCGCGTTGATTGCCACGTTTTTGGGCACGTTGATTGGGGCGCTGGCGGGGTTTTACGGCGCTTGGGTCGATTCAGTCTTGATGCGTTTTACCGATGTGGTGCTTTCGATTCCAATTTTGCCCTTGGTGATAGCGCTCTCTGGCTTTTTGCGCCCAAGCTTGCCGTTGCTGGTCTTGATTATCGGCGGACTTGGCTGGATGGGCACGGCACGGCTGGTGCGCAGTCAATTTTTGTCACTTCGCAACACCGATTACGTCGAAGCCTCCAAAGCGCTGGGCGGCTCAAACTCGCGCATCATGTTCAGGCACATTTTGCCCAACGCCATAGGCCCGATTGTCGTCAGCACCACGCTAGCGGTGGGCGGCGCGATCATCCTCGAGAGTGCGCTGTCATTCTTCGGTCTGGGCGTGCAACCGCCCACGCCAACCTGGGGGAACTTGCTGACCGGCTCGAGCGATTTTCTCGAGACTGCGCCGTGGCTGGCGGCATTTCCTGGCTTGTTTATTTTGATCACGGTCTTGAGTGTCAATTTTCTCGGCGATGGTCTGCGCGACGCGCTCGATCCACGGTTATAGGGAGGTTATTTTGAAAATCACAATTGTTGGCGCTGGCGCAATCGGTGGACTGGCAGGCTCTTACATGACCAAGGCAGGTTACGACGTGATGCTGGTGGACCGCTGGAAGGAGCACGTCGAGGCGATCAACTCGGGGGGCATGTTCATTGACGGCATTCGCGGCGAAATGACCATTCCGGTCAAAGCGATCACCCCAGATCAACTCGAGGATTACGTCAAAAAAACGGGTTTGCTCGAGGCGGTCTTGATTGCCACAAAATCGCAGCACACCGAGGCGGCGCTGCGGCACTTGCTGCCATTTTTTGGTCCGACGACGTTTGTCGTCTCTTATCAAAATGGTTTTAACGAACCAATGATTGCCCAGGTGCTCAAAGAGGCTGGTTTGGGCGGCACGGAGCGCGTGATCGGTTCGATTCCCAATTACGGTGGGGCGCTGGTTGACCCTGGCTATCTCGAGTTTGTTCACGAGGGACCCATTCAACTGGGCGAGATGAGCACTGAAACCACGCCGCGTTTACTCGAGTTGAGCAAGATGCTCGAGAGTCTGACCAACGTGCAATTGTCATCCAACATCTGGGGGCAAATCTGGGCAAAGGAGGTGTATTCGGCGCAGGTCGTGTTCTCGGCGCTGGCGGACGCCAGAATTCACGAGACGCTGGGGGTTGAACGCTTTGCCCGCATCGCTGGGGCGGTGGTTCGTGAGGCGCTCGAGATAGCCGAGGCAAACGGCATTGTACTCGAGGCGTTCGATTTTTTTGATCCCGCCAATTACAAACCGCAGACGCCCGCCGACACCCAGAAGTTACTGGACAACATCAACCATGCGATCTGGTTGCTGAAAAAAGACCAGAAACCGAAGCAGCATCAGTTCAAGAAAAAAGGTTCTGGCATCTGGTGGGACATCGTTTACCGCAACCGTCCATCCGAGGTGCGGTCCTCGAACGGAAAATTGAGCGAGTTCGGGCAAGCGGTTGGGGCGGATACGCGTTTGAACGACAAGATGAATTCGATGATCTATGAGATCGAGGACGGCAAACGCCAACTCGGGCTTCAAAATTATGATGAACTCGAGGCTTACGTCAAGAGCATCGGCAAGGAGCTACCATGACTCAAAAAAGATTGGGTGTCGGCGTGCTTGGGGCGCACGCCTGGGCAGAAAAAGCGCACCTGCCAGGTTATGCTGCCTATGACCGCGCAAAGCTTGTGGCAATCTGCGATGTCATCCCAGAGCGTGCCCGAGCCATGGCTGAGATGTTTGGCATCGAGAAGGTCTACAGCGATCCTCGAGATTTAATCAATGACCCTGATGTTGAGACGGTTGACGTCTGCACACCCACCGAAACGCATTTGCCGCTCAGTCTGGCGGCAATCGAGGCGGGCAAGCATGTACTGTGCGAAAAACCGCTGGCAAGCGATGCCAAAGATGCCTTCATGGCGGCTCGAGCCGCAGATGTCAAGGGTGTGCGAACCAAGCTGGGCTTCACCTTTCGTTACTCGCCCGCAATTCGCCAGATTCACGCCTGGATTCAGGACGGCACGCTCGGCGAAATTTTTCACGTTCACGGACTCGAGCAAAACTCGCAATTTCTGGACCCACAGTTTCCGCTTCGTCAGGTCTCGAGCGATGCCAACTGGAATCAACTGATTCCCTCGAGCATCGTCGGTTACGGCTCGCACCTGCTTGACCTGGTGCGCTGGTGCGTCGGCGAGTTCAGCAGCGTGACCTCGAGTATGCGCAATTTTATTCCCGAACGGGTCGTGCGCGGTTTTGATGGGATGCAAAAAATTCAAGTTGAGGACGGCACGGTTGCCCTCGCCGAGTTTGCCTCGGGAGCGCACGGCATCTTGCAAACCTCGTATATCGCCATCGGCAATTATCCTGGCGTGGAGTTGCGGGTTTACGGCTCCAAGGGCGCAGCCGTCGCCAGACTGGTCGAAGAATTTGGCATCGCTGAGACGCTGCATTTTGCCACGCCTGACAGCGTTGAATTTAAAAAAATAGAGATTCCAGCCTCGGCATTGCCACCGGGCACGACCCTCGAGACACCCTGGCCAGAGTTGTACTACCGCAACCTCGTGCGGCATTTTGTCGATGAGATTCTGGATGACACGCCCGCCGAATGCACGTTTTTTGATGGCGCAAAATCCCAGGAGGTCGTGAATGCGATTGTAAAGGCGCACCTCGAGCGGCGTTGGGTCGATTTGCCCCAAACGGTTTCGGAGCGCCCTCTGTGAACCTTCAGGCGCTCACAGCAAAGTTTCTCGAGCACCATCTCGAGTACCATCCTGTGAATGCAAGTTTCATGGGTCTGGATGGTCACGACCACCGATTGCCGCCAGCCGATGCGGATGCACCGGAGCGCGAACTGAGCGCCTTGCGCAACCTCGAGCGTGAAATTGCACCGCTCGAGCCAGGTTTGAACAGCGCCGAACGCCTCGAGTTCAAAATGCTTCGCGCCCAGATTCGGGTTGCCATTCACGACCTCGAGCTTCGACCTCGGTTTTTTAATCCCACCTGGTATACGGGTGAGAGCGCCTTTGGTTTGATCTCGTTGCTGCTGCCCAGCGACCCCCCTCGAGCCGTCGATGACCTGCGCCAAAGGCTCGAGAACATGCCCGAATTTCTTGCGTCCGGTCAAAAATGGCTCGAAGGTCACGCGGTTCCAGAAGATTGGATTGCGCGTGGCAAGCTCGAGGCTGCGGCATTGATTCGACTGCTCGAGCAGGGCTTGAAACTGCATCCGCTCTGGAATTCAAACCTCGAGCCAGCCACGTTAAAAGCCGCTGGTGCCGCGCAAATGTTTGCAGCCAGTTTGGAACTTCATGACGACTCCGACCCTGCCTGCGGCGAAGCGCAACTCGGGTTTTTGATGCGCGAGGCGCACGGTCTGCCGTTCTCGCCCATTGATGCCGAAAATCTGGCACTTGAGGGCTTTGAAAATGCTCAAGCCGACCTACAGCGAATGGCTGCCAAGCTCAACCCAACCCGCGACTGGAAAACCCAACTCAAAACACTCGAACTCGAGCATCCAAGTCTTGACGATGTGATTCCAACCTATGATAAACTCCACGCCCAAACCCTCGGGTTGGCTGATTCAAATGGCTTGGTCACGTCCGCCAAAAATTACGGCTTGCAGTTTCAATCGCTTCCCGCCTGGGCGCGCGCCGTGGCGGGCGATTTGTATTTCTTGTTCTACCGTTCACCCGCCGCTGGTCGCGCCTCGAGTGGCAGTCCCTACTGGGTTTTCCCACCGGGCGCAGACTTGAACGTCTACCTTCGCAGCCAAAACACCGCGACCATCAAGATCACCCACGTCGTCCATCACGGCTCGATAGGACACCACACCCAAAATACGCTGGCTCGAGCCTCAAGCCTCAAACTTGGACAGGTCGCGGGAACGGATTGCGCCTCGGGAATTGCCATGTTGTCCGGCGGCACGATGATTGAAGGCTGGGCGTGTTACGTCCAAGACTTGATGCTCGAGGTGGAAGATTTTTACACGCCCCAAGAGAAAATGCTCTTAAAGCAATTTGAGATGCGCAACGCCGCCATGTGTCTGGCAGACATTCGATTGCACCGAGGCGTCTGGAATTTGGATCAAATGCGAGCATTTTACCGCGATCAGGTCGATGTGCCACCCGCCAGGTTGTGGGCAGAAACCACCCGCAATTCGATTTATCCAGCCACCCGTCTGATGTACTGGCTGGGCACCCGGGCGATCAAATCCTTGCGTCGAGAACTGAATTGGAAAGCTCGAGATTTCCATGATCGGTTGCTTTCTTTTGGGTCTGTGCCAGTCGCCTGGGTCGCCGAAGAACTGCGTCAAGCCAACTTCTCAAGCACCCGATAACTCGAGCAAACGCCGAATCACGGGTTTGGCTTCGAGCCTCAGCGATTGTGATTTGCGCACGCCGCTCGAGAGTTCAGTGTTCCAACGGTCAAGCATCAACACATCGTTCAGCGCCAGGCAAAATGGGATCAAATCGCCCACCACACCCACCTGGTAATCTGCCGCCTCGGCATAACTCGAGATCAAAGCCACCAGTGCCTCGGTCGAGATTCGCTCGACCTCGGCGGACAGCACGGCGATGTCGAGCCAAGACAAGCCAACACAGACCAAATCCCAATTTCGCAACTTGGCTTGACCGTTGACAAATCCCGCCTGTTCGAGTCTGCAATTTCCATGCACCACACTCGAGAACAACTGTGAAAGCGGCTCGGCGAGTTCTGCGATCATCACCCCAGCCTGCTCGAGCAATTCGGTCTGTGCCAGTGAAATCTGGTACTCGCCGCGCTCCGCCAGACTTGCGACTTCAGCCAAAACATATGGTGTCGCCCTAGAAAACCAGGTCGCATCTCGCAATGCCAGATCAGGAAAAGACTTGCCCTTGAACTCGAGGTGAAACGCCCCCAAAGCCGTTCCAAATCTTGAGAAATCCTCTAAACTTGAGGCAGGGGAGAGCGCCACAAAATCAGGCTCGAGCGCGTCTTCATAGAATGGGTGAATCTCGAGAAACTTTTTGATGGAATGTGCCATGTTGAATTTACAATCCAAGCGCAAAATAACATGAGCCACCGTCGGCGTAGTTGACCTTTGCGCGGCGCACCTCCCATTGGCGCGATGGGTTGACGAGAACGCAATCCTCATTTTCATCGTCTTCTGGATTACCGATGATGACAAGACCAACCTTGAGCCAATCCAATTGAGGAAAGTAATCCGAACCTTCGCCACCGACCGAAGGCACATCACTCAGTATCTCTCTAGGTTTTTGTTGGTCGGGCGAGGCGACCAACAAACGAAGTTTAATTGCTGAATTTGACATCGTTTCATATTCAGTCCAAGCGTAATACCTCGAGTCTGGCGACCACACGACCTTAGACCGCGCCCAGCGTTGTCCGTCTGTCAATTTGCGAATTCTCAGGTTGTTGAGATCAATCAAGTAAAGGTTTGTCGTAGGGTTTCCCGCACAGCTTGGTTCGCGTTTATATTTGTCAGTATAGCTTTGCGTTTCCGACTGATACACCGCAAATCGCTTATTCCACGAGATCGAAGGGATGGGGTTGTAGCCCCAAGTGGTAAGCCGCTTGGTTGGCTTTCCATTCAAAACGATGTACAGATCACCAACAGTAACCGAAGGTTTTAGGGTTGCAGGGTCAAACAAACCGATTTGAGTTGCACCCACCCGCCCGGCGCACATGAACATCGCAAGCACCAAAAGAACTCGGACTGTCATAGTTGCTCCTCTCGTTTTGAACCTTAAGTCATGCAATGGGTTAAGCGAATTTTAAATCATTTCCTTGAGGTTAGCAAAAAACGCTCGATGATAATTTCATCGACATAACGTCCATCAATTTTGGCATGTTTTTGGGCAATTCCGACCTTGCCAAATCCCTGTCCAAGATATGCCGTCAGCCCAGCAGTATTGTCGGCACGCACGTAAGCAAACAGTTTCTCATAACCCTTTGAAATGGCTGCCTGAAAGGTTGCTTGGAACAAGCTTTTACCAATTCCTTGTCTCTGATGCGAGATGCTGACAAAAGTGCCAATCACGCCAACATGATCACATGCAGGTGTGTAATTTGCAAAAGGTTCAACAGTCTGAAATCCAACAATGCTTTGGTCACTGGCAACCGCAACTTGGAAAATGCCGCGTTTGGGAAATTGCATAATAAAATTTCGTTCTTCTTGTTCGGTAAACGTTTGCGTGAATACTGAATTCTCTCGAGCTTCGATGATTGGATTTAAAACCTCAATGATGCCAAAGGCATCTTCAACCCGGGCTTGCCGAACAAAAACACTCACAAACCCGAGAATTTCTTGAAGCTCAACACGGGTTTCTTCGCCGCCATCACCTCATCAAGCCGACGAACGACGGTGTTGTAAGGCGCGTGCTCAAGCCAATCAGAATTGGTTTTTGCTTTGCGCAAAATCTCGCCCAAAACGTCGGCGTAATGGTCCAACGTCTCGAGGCTTTCTGTTTCGGTGGGTTCCATCATCATGGCTTCTGGCACAACGAGAGGAAAATACACGGTCATTGGATGAACACCGTAATCGAGAAGACCCTTGGCAATGTCGAGCGTGTGAAGCTCGAGTTTTTCGCCTTGGCTGGTCAATCCTTTTGGCGGCACCGCCACAAATTCGTGCATGTTCACACGGTCATAGGCAATTGTATAACCCTGCTGCTGCACTTTCTTGCGCAGGTAATTCGCGTTCAAAACCGCCATGCTCGAGACATCGTGCAAACCCTCCGCGCCAAGGCTGCGAATGTACGTGTACGCCCTGACCAGATTGCCAAAATTTCCGTAATGGCTGCGCACCCGTCCAATCGTTTGCGGTCTGTCAAAATCCAGTGCGAACGTTTCACCGGTTTTCACAATGATCGGTGTGGGCAAGAAAGGCTCGAGGTGTGCCTTGACGCCCACTGGACCCGTCCCAGGTCCGCCGCCACCGTGCGGCACGGTAAAGGTTTTGTGAAGATTCAGGTGGATCACGTCAAAACCCATGTCGCCAGGTCTGGCGCGTCCGACAATCGCGTTGGTGTTCGCGCCGTCGTAATACAGTTGCACCCCAAATTCGTGGGCGGCTTTGGCAATCTCGAGAATCCTGGTTTCAAAAATACCCAGCGTGTTTGGGTTGGTGAGCATGATCGCAGCGACATGCGTTCCCAGGGCGGCTTTGAGCGCGTCAAAGTCAACCTCACCGCGCTCATTCCCAGGAATTTCGACCACCTCAAAACCCGCCATCGCCGCCGTGGCTGGGTTCGTGCCGTGCGCCGCGTCAGGGCAGATCACCACTCGACGTTGCTCGAGTTCGCCCTTTAAGGCAAAGTATTTGCGGATCATCAAAATGCCCGTGAATTCACCGTGCGCCCCCGCCGCCGGTTGCAATGTCACCGCGTCCATGCCGGTGATCTGCCCAAGGCTGCTGGCAAGATTGTGCAGCAACTCGAGCGCCCCCTGTGCCGTGCTCGGGTCCTGGTACGGGTGCAAATCCGTAAACCACGGCGCAACTGTTTCGTGAACCTTTGGGTTGTATTTCATGGTGCAACTGCCGAGCGGGTAAAAATTCGCGTCCACGCTCATCTGACGGTTTGCCAGACCCGTGTAATGACGCACCAAATCGAGTTCCGAAACTTCGGGCAGTTTTGGCGGACTCGAGCGCAGGTTTTGGGCGCCGAACAAATCCTCGAGATTGAGGTTTTGCGCCAGTTTGGCTTGGGGTGGAATCACGCCGCGCCGTCCAGCGACGGAACGTTCAAAAATCAGTGGAAAATCGGTATCGGCAAGGCTGGGTTTTGGTTTCTCGAGGATTGCAGTCATAACAAGTTCACCTCTTCTGGGTCACACGCAAGATCAGTCTTCGATTTCATTTTCGGATGGGAGAAAAACACTTTTGAAACTCGAGATCAAGAGCACGATCATGGCGCTCAAACCAATGAATCCCATTGCGGGGAGGTTGAAACCCAGTAATTTCAACGTGACAATTGCAATCGCCACCAATCCCGAGATCAACGGAATCGCAGATTTTCGCGGCAATAACTTCATTAAAACCCACGTTGCCAATTTTCAAACCGAGCATCGTCATCGTCCCACCACTCGAGTTCTGATTTCCAGAATAATTGCTCTAACTCGGCGGCAGACATTACAATCAGCAACAAACTCGAGCCAGCCAGAACAATTCCTAAAACGTTCAGGATGTCATTTGAGACAAAAAGACAAATCGCCAAGCCCAACAAAAGCTGCACAAAAGATTGTTTGAGTGCATTTGGATGCCGAAGCCAGCGCTTGAAATTCATGCTAAAACCACGTTCAAAGCGTCCACCAGGGTTTGAATTTCCTCGAACGTGGTTAATTCCGTGGCACTGAACAACCCCACGTTGCCAAAACCGTACTCGAGCGGCACAGGAACGCAGGCATGAACGCCCAATTTCGCCAGTCCAGCCCGAACCTCAACGGCGGGTTTGGGAAGTTTGAGGGCAAACTCGTTAAAGTATTTCCCGTTCGTGACGATCTCGAGTCCAGATTCTCGACATGCCTGCTCGAGTTCGCCCGCCATGACCACGCTGGCAATTGCCACCTCCCGCAAACCGTTCGGTCCGAGGCTCGCAAGATAAATCGAACTTTGCAGCGCCATCAGCGCATGGTTGCTGCAAATATTGGACTTGGCTTTCGCCCGCCTGATGTGCTGCTCCCTGGCTTGCAGCGTCAGCACGAAGCCGCGCTTGCCGTCCACGTCTTTGGTCGCGCCAACAATTCGCCCAGGCAACTGCCGCATCAAGGCTTCGCGCACGGCAATAAAGCCGTAACTCGGACCACCGAAATTGGCAGCGTTGCCAATCGTTTGCCCGTCACCCACAGCAATGTCAGCGCCGTACTCACCTGGAGATTTCAAGACCGCCAAACTTAAGGGGTCAACCACCGCAATAAACAATGCCCCAGCCTCGTGCGCCGCGTTAGCCAGTGCCGCCATGTCCTCGAGCGACCCCAAGAAATTAGGGCTTTGCACGATCACCGCGCCAATGTCAGACCCAACACCCGAGACCGGCGTTCTCGTCCCGTCCAACTCGAGCGTCACAAGCTTCGCGTCAACGCACTCCAGAAATGTTTGCAAGGTCTCTCGAGACTCTGGATGCACGCCCCTGGAGATCAAGACCTTGTTGCGGTTGGTTTGCCTGAGCGCCAACAGCGCCGCCTCAGCCACCGCCGTCGCGCCGTCGTACAGACTCGAGTTTGAAACGTCCAAACCCGTTAATTCAACGATCATGCTCTGGTACTCGAACATTGCCTGCAATTCGCCCTGCGCGACTTCGGGTTGGTAAGGCGTGTACGCCGTGACAAACGCCGATTGAAACGTCAGGGCATCCACGGCGCTCGGTTGAAAATGCCTTGCCATGCCGCCACCCAAGAAATTTGCGCCACTCGAGTTGTTCTTTGCTGCCAGCGCTTTCATGTGCTGGGTGATGCCGTACTCGTCCAAACCTGCTGGAATATTAATTTTCGGGTTGCGAATGCCTTCGGGTAAATCCGTGAACAATTCGTCGACGCTCGAGACGCCAATGACGGCAAGCGCTTTAGAAATATCTTCTGGGGTGTGCGGCGTGTATTTCATGCTTCGGATTCTGCCACTTCCTGATACGCGGCGGCGTCAAGCAAACCTGTTGGCTGACTCGAGATTCTGACCTTAAACAAAAAGCCTTTTCCGTAAGGGTCGGCGTTGATGTTCTCAGGTTCTTCAATCAGGCTCGAGTTCACCTCAATCACCTCGCCCGAGACTGGGCTGTAAATGTCGCTGGCGGTCTTGACGCTTTCGACCACGGCGGCGTTGTCGCCCTGCTTTAAGACTTTGCCGACGGCTGGAAGTTCGACAAACACCACATCGCCCAGTTGGTCTTGGGCAAAATCGGTGATGCCGACGGTGGCGATGTCACCCTCGAGACGCAGGTATTCGTGGGATTTCAGGTATTGCAGGTTGGTTGGAATGTTCACAAATTCTCCTCTTGCAGTTGGTCATTAGTGCTTAACAAATCCTTATTGTCCTGGGGCATTTCTCGAGACAAAAACAGCTTCGACAATTTGAGCACTCACGTCCATCCCGCGAATCTCAAGATCAACTCTGGTTCCCATCTCGAGGTCAATCTCAACATAGGCTAATGCAATGCCAAGTTTTAAACTGGGTGACATCGTACCGCTCGTGCAGTGTCCAACAACGCGCCCCGCCAGTTTAACTGGGTAGCCTTCGCGGGGAATTCCGCGTCCTAAAACTTGAATCCCGACCAATGCTCGAGTTTTTTCTGCATTCACCATCGCGTCGCGTCCAACAAATTCTTTGTATTCTTTGACTGCCCACTTTAAATTTGTCTCGAGCGGGTTGGTGTTGTCTGACCACTCGTGACCGTACAACGGATAGCCAGCCTCGAGCCGCAGGGTATCTCGAGCGCCCAAGCCAGATGGTTCTATTTTTAATCCCAGTAACTTGTCCCAAAGGTCTGGCGCATCGATTGGGGCACAAAAAATTTCAAAACCATCCTCGCCCGTATATCCCGTGCGTGCCATGCAAACCGAATACCCAAAAAGTGTGGTGTCAAAGACCGAATTTTTCTTGCGAGCCGAGAGCACTTCTGTGCAGTGAAGCTCCAGCAGGGTTTGGGTGGCTGGTCCTTGCACGGCGATCAATGCCCAGTGTTCAGATTGATTCTCAAGGTTCACGTCAAAATCATTTTTCAAACCCCAGAGGTGATTGAAGTCTTTTTCGATGTTGGACGCGTTCACGACCATCAAGTAACGGTTTAAGCCCAGACAGTAAACGTAAATGTCATCGACCAAGCCGCCGCTCGAGTTGGGCAGCATGTTGTAGTGCGCCCGTCCTGGTTTTAATTTGGATACGTCGTTGACGGTGCTAAATTGCAAAAACTCGAGCGCCTGTGAACCCGAGATCATGAATTCGCCCATGTGTGAAACGTCGAACATGCCAGCGCGTTCACGCACTGCCAGGTGCTCTTGAATCACGCCAGAATACTGCACGGGCATTTCCCAGCCGCCAAATTCAACCATTCGGGCTTTTCGCTCGAGGTGTCTGTGATACAAAGGCGTGCGCAGCAGTTCCAAGTGATCGTTCATGAATTCAGCATAGGCTACCAGAAAGCCTGCTGGCAAAGATTGCGTTTAACCCGTTATTTTTACCGTGTTGCGCAATATCATTGCAAAAAATCTCGAGTTAGTATTGTTTCATGGCACAAACCTTACTTGATTCCATCGATCATAAAATTTTAGAGGTCTTGGGACGCAACGCTCGCATCCCAAACACCGAACTGTCCGACGAGGTTGGTTTAACCCCCGCACCATGTTTGCGGCGGGTCAAACGGCTCGAGGACTCGGGCGTCATCGAGGGCTATTCGGTTCGGGTCAATCCCTCGCGTCTGGGAATGGGTCTCACGGTTTTTGTGTCAATAACACTCGACCGCCAGACCAAGGGCAGTTACGACACTTTTGCCCAAAAAATCACAGCTCACAGCGAGGTGCGTGAATGTTATTTGATGCTCGGCGAACGCGATTTTTTACTCAAAATCATGGTGTCCGACCTTGAGGCTTACCAGCAGTTTTACCTCAAACACCTGACCACGGTGGCTGGCGTGCGCAACATCAACTCGAGCATCGTGGTCAAGGAAGAAAAGCGCTAACATTCATCACCAATCATTCGTCTTTTTCACGCAGACCGTAAATCACGCCCTCGAGCGCTTTGGGCTTCAAAAGCGAAATCAAACCTGGGCGGGTTGAGATGATATCGTCATTCTCGAGGTCTTTGAGCACCCGCGTAATGGTTTCCCTGGAGTTTCCGGTGCGATTTGCCAGGTCTTGATGCGTGAACTCGAGGGTTGGGTTGCCCTCCTTGCCCGTTTTGAATGCGCCGCGCAGGTACAAGCCTTGCAGCGCGTATGCCACGCAGGCTTGGGTGCTGGCAAATGACAGCATTTCGACCTCGCGGTTCATGTCGCCAAGGCGTTTTGCCATGATTTGCGCCAAATTCCAGAGCACCTGTGAGTGACGGTCGAGGATGGCGCGAAGTTCATTGCGGTAAATGGCGAGCGTGGTCACGTTGTCAATGCAGTGCGCGGTGGCGCTGCGCGGCAATTGCGAAACCAGTGCCATCTCGCCAACCACTTCGGGCGGCGTCAGAATCGTAAAAATCCGTTCTCGACCTTCAAGGTTCTCTCGAGAAACTTTGACCCGTCCCTCGACCAGCACGTACACGGCTTCACCTGGGTCATCTTCACGAAAAATTGGGTTTCCCTGGGCAAATTTGCGCACGCTGGCGGCTTCGAGCGCCATGTTGAGTGCCGCCTCTGGTGCGCCGTGAAAAAGCGGGCTGTTGTTGAGTGCGGTTCTGATTTCAGTGCTGGTCATGGTTAAAACCTCGAGAGGTGTGACGTGGTTTGTCGGGGGCAATGACGCTCAATATCAGTTTACACGTTGGGACTGATTTCGTTCCAGTGTCAACCTCGAACTCGAGTGGCGTTGCTGCCAGGGTATTTGGTCAGACGCAGTGCGCATGTTAGCCTCTTGGCTGTGAATCCTGCCAGCATCAGTGTCTCGTCCGCTTTGGCACTCGAGGTTTTGGATTTAAGACATTCGTTTCAAACCGACGCTGGAAGGCTCGAGGTGCTGAAGGGTTTGAGTTTTACGCTTGGTGCCGGTCGTGTCCTGGCAATCGTCGGTCCGAGTGGTTCGGGCAAATCGACCTTGCTTCATTTGCTGGGTGGTCTGGAGACACCCACCTCTGGCGAACTGATCTGGGGCGGCATGAGCCTGTCTGGGGCATCACAGGAGGTCTTGGCTGCCAGGCGGGCGCTCGAGGTTGGGTTTGTTTTCCAGCACCATTATTTGTTGGAGGATTTGACGACGCTCGAGAATGTTGGCTTGCCTGGTCTGATCGCGGCACAGCCAAATGATGCCCGTGCAGCTCAGCTTTTACAACGCGTTGGTTTGCAAGATCGTGCCAATTTTTTTCCTCGAGCCTTATCCGGCGGCGAGCGGCAACGGGCTGCCATCGCGCGGGCATTGTTGACCAAACCGCGTTTGATTCTGGCAGATGAACCCACCGGCAGTCTGGACCGCGCCAACGCCGATTTGGTTTTTGGAATGCTGGTCGAGTTGGCGCGGCTCGAGAACACGGCGGTGGTGGTGGTGACCCATGACGAGAGCCTGGTCTCGCGGGTCGATGAGGTGATTCGGTTGGAAGATGGTCAAATTGTTTGAAGTTGTCTGTGCAGAGTCAGACCTTTCAAAAAGTCTCCTTGGAGAGGTTTGAGTCAGACGAAGGTTTTTTGAAATCCATCTAAAAGCTGCAATAATTTTTTCACGAATAAGCAATAATCGTGATTTATTTCACAAGACGATAGTTAATTGCTATTTTCCGCCCTGCGGACTTTTTGTTCAATAGCCCTGGAATGAGTGACGTGCTCATGCAGGTGTGGGTACAATAACCAAGCCACGAAGACAGTTTTGGGAAAATATGTTTTACTCAGCAGGGGAGAAGTCAATGTTCGAGAACCGTCGCGCCAGATTTGAATACGAGCTGCTTGATCGCTTCGAGGCGGGTCTTGTTTTAAAAGGCACCGAAATCAAAAGTGTCAGGGTCAACGGTTTGGACT
Organism: Deinococcales bacterium; assembly: GCA_025352125.1. Classification (GTDB taxonomy): domain Bacteria; phylum Deinococcota; class Deinococci; order Deinococcales; family JAAFIG01; genus JANXTZ01. The sequence goes on from JANXTZ010000024.1 coordinate 24,857, forward strand.
TCAGGGACAGCTTCGCCCGCTTTCAAAACAACGAACTTTTCTTGGAGAGCCTCTACATACCACCGCTCGAGAAAGCCTCCTACAACAACCATGACCCGCGTCGCAACCGCAAATTGCTGCTGCACCGCAAAGAACTCGAGACCCTCAAAGTCGCGGTTGCCCGCAAGGGCTTGAGCATCGTTCCAGTCAAAATGTACTTCAAAGAGGGGCGTTTGAAGCTCGAGATCGCGCTCGCTCGGGGCAAGAAGCTTCATGACAAGCGCGAGGCAGAAAAAACCAAAGAGGCAAAACGTGAAATGGAGCGTTTCCGATGAGGTTGCTGGGTAAAAAAACCTCGAGCCTGCTGCTTATTGTGGTGATCATTTTGCTGGCGTTTGCGGTGGCGCAAAATACAACGCCCAGCAAGGTCTTAATGGTCGGCACGACAAAACTCAAAGCGATTTTTCCTGGCGCAAACAGCATTGCCTACACCTCAGTCACAGAATTTGCCACGGCACTGGGTCTGGATTTGAATGTCACCAACGATTCGGTGATTCTGGTCCAGGGTGGACGAACCATTGGTTTGACCCTGATCGATTCTGCCAGTGACGCCAGCACCTACACCAAGGCACTCGAGATCAACGGCATCAAATCCAAGGGTCAGGCGGCGGGACGCAGTGTGAATACCATTGTTGTGCCAGTCAAAGCCGTGGCTGAGGCGGCGGGCGCAACCGTATCGGATTCTGGCAATCAAATCGATGTGTTGATCGATCCAGCCATCTTGAAAGGCGTGGGCAAAGAAACTGGACCGACCTCGGACCGTGTGGCGCTCTCGGTGTCTCGAGATGTTGGCTTCACGTCTCGGATTGAGGGCGATACCCTGGTGGTTTACCTGCGCAACACGGTTGGCGAGAACAACCCCTGGGAGGTGGGCGGCAAATATATTGATGTCTTAAACATCAACACCGTGGGCAATAAGATCGAGGTACGAACCAAACTCGCGCCAACAGTGGGCTACAACGTTTACGGCATCGCGGCGAGCGAGGGCGTTGACGGTCAACCGATTCCCGCCCGGGTGGTGATCGATGTTGGCTCGAGGTATGAACGAGTCACAACGGCTCTGGATTCGCATTCAATTGTTGTGGTCTTGGACCCTGGACACGGCGCTGACGATGTTGGGGTCAGTGTTGATAGTCTGAAAGAAAAAGACCTGACGTTACGGTTTGCGCTCCTTGTCGGCAAACTTCTGACCTCCAAAGGCATCAACGTCAAATACACCCGCACCAACGACAGCAACCCGAGTTTGGATGAGCGCCGCGAGATGAGCTTGACCAGCGATGTGTTTCTGAGTTTTCACGCCTCCAATTTGCCAGGTTCGACCACTTCAGGCGTGCAAATTTACCACCTCGGGTCGGTTGCGCCTGACGGCATCGTCAAGGGCGCTCGAGAGGCGCTGGAAAAAGGAACCAATTCGTCTGACAAGCGTCACCTCGAGGCAATTGTTTCCTCGAGCAATGCTGGTGGCGTCCTGGCAGAAGCCATCAGCTCCAATGTCATGACCGATCCAAATGTCTTTGCCACCGTCCTGTCTGGGCAGACTCAAGTGGTGCTCGAGCGGGCATCCAAAGCCGCGAATTTGATCGAATTGGGTTTCTTGTCTGACCCCAAAGACCTTGCCCGTTTGGAGGACCCACTTGAACTCAAAAAACTGGCATTGACCGTCATGCGCGGTGTGATGACCTACCTGGCGCCGCAACTGGCAACGATCAAAAAACCGGTGGGCAACAAATGAGGGTCTGGAATTACCTCAAACGCATTCCTGGCTGGTTTTTGACCCCCTGGAACATCATTGCCTTGATGTTGTTTGTGGTGATGTTTTTGATTCGCAATTCTCAGTTGCAACCCGTGACCGTCGAACTCGATCCGTCCTTGACAGGGGCGCAAGAAAAGGGTGATGTCCAACTCGAGATGAAATTGTACTACTCGAGCCTGGACGCCAAACGCTTTGAGATTGAAACCCGCAACGCACGACTTGAAACCGACTCCTTGACCACTCGAGCCAGCCGCACCATCAACGAGTGGTTGTCGGGACCGAGCAGCAAAGATTCGTTCAGTCCGTTTCCCAGCAACCTGTCTGGTTTGGACGTGCAAAAACCGGTGGTGTTCGCCCGCAAAGACACGGTTTTTGTCAGCGTGCCCAGGGTCTGGCGCTCCATTCAACTGGGCAGCAACGGCGAATTGTTGCTGTATTGCGGTTTGGCAAACAGTTTGCTGGACCTCAAAGATGTCAAAAACGTGCAGTTTCTCGAGGCTGGAAAACGGGTCGAAACCATCGGCGGACACCTCAGCACCCTGCAACCGTTCACGCTCAAAGAATGTCGCGGTGGTTGATTCGTGAGCGTGCGGGTGCGGTCGGTCACCATTGTGGGTTTCAAATCGTTCGGCGAAAAAGTCAGGCTCGAGTTTCATCCCAAGATCAATGCGGTGATCGGACCGAACGGTTCGGGAAAATCAAACGTGATTGAAGGCATTCGTTGGGCTTCGCACACCGCCCGCACCCGAGAGTTGCGGGTGCGTGAAAGTGCCGAACTGATTTTTCACGGGTCACTGGGCAAAGCCCCGCTCGGCATGGCGGAGGTCGAACTCGAACTCGAGCAATTCGAGGGTGCGAACCTGAACATTGCGCGGCGCTTGTACCGTGACGGTGACAGCGACCTCGAGCTGGCGGGCAAAACGATTCGGGTGCGTGACTTGCACGATGTCCTGCGCGGCTCGGGGCTTGGACCAGGTGGGCTTGCCGTGGTCGGGCAGGGCGAAATAGGCGCGGTGATCGGCGCGAATCCCGAAACGATGCTGGGGTATCTCGAGGAGGCGGCGGGTTTATCGCGTGCCACGCACCGCCGCGCCCAAAGCATCGAAAGGCTCGAGCAAGCCAAACTGCACTTGGAACGGGCGATGGATTTGACCCTTGAGGTCAAGCAGCGCGTGACGAAACTCGAGAGGGATGCGCGTGCGGCGCTCGAGGCGGCAAGTTTAAATCTGGAAGTCAAAACCTTGGAGACCGCGATTCAACGCCACCGCATCCGGACGCTGATGGACGAAATTGCCTTGCTCGAGAAAGAAAGCCACGAAACGCAGGCGCTCTCGGACCGGGCGTCAATCGGCATTCAAGCCGCCAGCCAGGGACTCGAGCAAACCAGAATCAAGCGCGAAACCAGCCAACTCGAGTTTGCCAGTCGGAGCGCCGAAGTTGAAAGACTTCAAGGTGAAGCCAAGGCATTGCGCGAACGAGCCAGCGCCGCCGATTCCAACCTTCACGCCCTGGTGCGTGAACAACAAAACCTTGAATCGGAGCAAGAAAACCTCTCAAAACTCGAGCCTCCAGTGCCACCAGTTGTGCCAGAGAACAATCTTTCCAAGCTCGAGAAAGCGCTGGAGGATGCAAGATTTGCGCTACGCGATTTTGAATTGCGAGAATTGCAAGCCAGAAAAAATTACGGTGAAGCCCGCACAAGGCGCGATTTTGAATTGCAAGAATCGAGCCAGCGCCGCGAGAAACTGGCTGCCATGACCGCCGAGCGCGAAACCATCTTGGTCGAGTTCAACACCTGCAAGACCGAACTCGAAATGATCGGGTTGGAACTCAAAAATGCCCAGAACCGAGCCGACGACACGCGAGCCGAATTTGAAGCCTCCAACAAAATGCTCGACAAACTCGAGCGCGAATCGAGCCTGGTGTCCAGCCGAATCTCCGAAAACGGCACCCGAGCCGCAGAGTTACGGGCGGCGCGAACCCCGATTCAAAAAGAACATGCCCGACTCGAGGCGACCCGTCAATCTCGAGCGAATTTGTCCGAAGGTCCGCGCAAGGCTTTAAATTCCAAAGTCGAAGGCATCATTGGACCGGTGGCTGATCTGATTTTTGTACCAGAACAGCTCGAGACCGCCTTGGGCGCAGCCTTGGGGCGGCGGATCGAACAGATTGTGGTGCAAAATGGTGAGGTCGCCAAAGCCGTGATTGAACACCTGAAGCGCATCGGTGGTCGAGCCACGTTTTTGCCGCTCGAGATTTTGCGGGCACGACCAAGGCGTGAAATGCCAATCGTCAGCGAAAAAGGTGTGCTGGGATTTGCCGCCGATCTGATCCAGTCCGAATACCGAATCGTGGTTGACACCTTGCTGGGCGACACGCTGGTGATCGAAAATCTGGACATTGCCCTCAAGCTCGCCAAGAAGTTTCCAAACCGCCCGAGGCTGGTGACGCTCGAGGGAGAACTGCTCGAGGCGGGTGGCGCTGTGACCGGCGGCAAGGGGCGCGACACGGCGGGGGAGACGTTCGCCGAAAACCGCAGGTTATCTGAAGCCAAAGCCGAACTCGTGCGACTCGAGCAAGATTTGGCAGCCATCGAACAAATACTCCTTGAAGACCGCAATTCCGCCCAAAGCAGCCGCGAGGCAGTTGTCCGAGCCGATCAGCGCCTCAAGAACAACCGTGAAAACCTCGACGCGGCACGAAACAGCATCCTGGCACTCGAGACCCGTCAAGACAGCCTGAACAGCCGCGTCGGACAACTCGAGGTTCGTTTGAAAAACCTTTCGACCGCAGGGGAGGGCGAACTTGAATCAGGTGGTTCAGGCATTGACCTCTCGCCGCTCGAAAGCTTGATTGTTGCCGCCAGCGATCAACTTGCCCAGGCTCGAGAAACGGAGCGAAACAGCGACGCAAATCTGCGCGAAGCTCGGCAAAAAATTGCTATTTTTGCCGAGCAACAACGCACTTTTGATGCCGCAACGGCACGGTTCCAGCAATCCAAAATGCGCCTCGAAATCATCCGCAGTCGGCTCGAGGAACTGCATTTGGCGCAGTATGAGATTCAAAATCGTTTGGCTGAAGCCAACCCCGAAATTTTGCGTCTGGAAGATCGTGCAAAATCTTTGGACCTCGACGCGATTCGAGCCGAATTGACCCAACTCGAGACTGGACGCAAGCAGTTTGAGACCGAACTAGCCAGCCAGACCCGCAACCTGTCCGAAACCCGCGAGAAACTCGAGAATCAAAAACTTGCCAAAGCGCGGCGAGAAGCCAACCTCGAGACGTTGATTCAAGATTTGCTCGGACGCGACCTCGAACTGACACCAGTGAACGATACCGAACTGGAAATTTTACTGGATCAACCCAATCCAGAGGGCACGGCGCGAACCTGGGCGGCTCGGGTCAACCAAATTCGGACTCGACTGGATGACCTGGGTGCGGTCAATCCGCTTGCCAAAGACGAATATGAAATTGAATCCAAACGCCTGACGGACCTTGAGACAGGAATTGCCGACTCGAGCGCCGCCGTGTTGGAACTCGAGACCGCGCTGGACCAACTCGAGCGTGAAGTCACCAGCAAGCTGCGCGACAGCATCAAACGCGTCACCGAAGCCTTCCGCGCCCATATTCTCGAGTTGCTCGGCGGCGAGGGGGAGGTCGAGTTGGTGCGCGACGAGGCGGGAGCGCTCGAGGGTCTGGCACTGCGTGTCACACCAAAAGGCAAACGCACGCGGTCACTGCACTTGCTGTCCACCGGCGAACGAACGATGGCAGCACTGGGTTTCTTGTTTGCCCTCGCCCAAGCCCCAGAAGATTCTCGAGGATTGCCGCTGGCGGTGCTCGATGAGGTGGACGCGCCACTCGATGAAGCCAACATCAGGCGTTTCACCCAATTCTTACGGGTGCTTGCCGACAAAGGCACGCAATTTATTTTGGTCACCCACCAGAAAGCCACGATGGAAATTGCCGATGCACTCTGGGGCGTGACCACAGACGCCAGCGGTGTCTCGAGGACGTTCAGCATCCGCAATGAAGCGATTGAACAATTTGCGGTTGTGCACTGAACATCAAAACCTGCCAGATATTTTGACATTGGGTCAAACCTTAGAGCAATCAAAGCCGGTGCGGTGAAATTCGCACACCTCAAGGTATAATTGTGTTGCATACTACAGAGAATCGATCTCTGCAATTTTTGGAGGCTCAGTTGAAAATTGAAACCATGCTGTTTGACAACCTCAACGTCTCCATGCTCGATCAACTCAGCGACCAAGACCTTGATTTGCTCGAGTTTGGAGTGGTTGCCATGGACATTGAAGGCAAGGTTTTGGCTTACAACACAACCGAATCGCGTTATTCGGGATTGTCGCCAGATCGTGTGCTGGGACGCCACTTTTTTACCCAAGTTGCCCCATGCACCAACAACCAGATCGTTGCAAAGCGCTTCAACGAACAAGAATTCGATGTCACAATCGATTACACGTTTGCGCTGCGCATGAAACCAATTCCGGTCAAGTTGCGCATGATTCGCGGCGCTGACCTCAAACGCATGTACCTATTGGTGGAATGGAGATGAACGACACCGCCACACCAGAACAACAACTCGAGGAACTGCTGCAATTCGTTTACCTGATGCCGGTCGCCATCATCAAACTCAACGAACACGGCAACATCGACATGCTCAATCCGGTGGCAGTTCAGTTGTTGGCAGAAATTGGCATCGACAGTGGAACGATCAGTGGACGCAAATTGATGGATGGTTTGATTCCTGGACTCTGGGAACGTTGGAACACCACGTCTGGAGAACAGGGTTTAACATCGGCTCCCGAGCGGATTACAGTGTATGCCCTTGGTGGCAAGACCCACCACTTGGTGCTCAGGTTGGTGCGTTCTGATACCGCGTGCACCATGATCTCGCTCGAGGATGTCACACAGACCATCAATCAGGAACGAGAACTCGCCAGACAACGCCAACAAATAGGGGTTCTGATCGAACACATTCACGGATACTGCGTTGCCCTGCTCGACACCGGTGGCAGAATCAGCGAGTGGAATCCCTCAATTGAACGGATGTTGGGACGCGACCAGGAAGCAACGGTTGGCGTTCCATTTTTGACACTGATTGATCCGAAAATCGTTTTGCATAACGATTTTTCCGAACTGGCTGATCGGGTGCGCGAACAGGGCTGGTGCAATATTGACGCGCCAATGCAGCACCGCGACGGCAGCCAGCTTTGGATCGAATCCATCATCACACCATTGGTTGAGGAAAACGGTCTGACCAGCGCTTACGTCGCCGTGATTCGAGATGTGACCCAGCAACATCAAACCTCTGAAATGCTGATATCCCAGGCGTTGACCGATCCGCTGACCGAATTGCACAATCGGCGTGGTCTCGAGCATCGGCTTCCTGGAATGCTCTCAAATCAGCGCAACCAAAAACTGTCGGCTTCCTGGATTGCGGTGGACATCGATCATTTCAAAACAGTCAATGACACCTTCGGTCATGACGCAGGCGACGATGTTTTGAAAGCGGTTGCCAGCATACTGCGTCAGGCAGTGCGTGACGATGATCTGGCGGTTCGCATGGGCGGAGAGGAATTTTTGGTTTTTTTGCCCAAAGCCACCACTGAGGGGGCACAAATTGTTGCCGAGCGAATGCGTCAACGCATTGAAGGCTCGACAGTGATTCATGACGGTCATGCGATTCGGGTCACCGCTTCTTTTGGGATCGCCCCGCAAACAATCGATCAGGTTTGGACTGAAGCGGTGACGATGGCGGATGCGTCGTTATATCTGGCAAAAACACAGGGAAGAAACCGAATTGTTGTGGCTCAATCGTCAGAATCTTCAAACTGAATTATCAAGTCGAGAAAACCACGTGCTGAACAATATAAAATGTCCCTTTCAGTCCTGTGCCATTTTAAGCCCCCTCGAGCCGTTCTCGAGGGTTAGAACACCCCACAATTGTTGAGAATTCAGCGTCAAACTTCTAAAATGACGTCACTCGAGGTTTGAACGATGAAACGCAAAAGCTCGAGGTTTATGAATCAATCTCGACTGCCGGATTAGGCGCAAGTTGTCCGAAAATGCTGGCGAACTCTTTCCCGATTCGGGAACAACAATGTCTGTCATGTCCCGGTAACGATTGGGGGCTTCAATGTTCATCGGCTTGATCGCGCATGGTTTCCATTTTCTCGAGCGCCTCACGCCGAACATCCATGTCCATTTTGGCGTAAATCGCGCTGGTGTTGACGCTGGCATGACCGAGAACATCGGCAACCACGTGTAAATCCCTGGTTGCACGGTAAAGGTGCGTTCCGGCGGTGCGGCGCAAGGTGTGCAAGCCCCACATCGCGGCAGGCAAGCCCAACGTTTGGTAATAGCCTTTGGCAATGAACCGTGCCCCGTCGGTGGTCAAACGTTTTCCGCTCGAGTCATTTCTCGAAACGGACACCAACAATGCCGTTTCAGACGCTAGAATCTCGTTTCGCAAAACCATGCCTTGACGAACCTCGAGCCAGGTTTTGAGCAACATCATGACGTTTTTTGAGAGCGGTATGAAGCGTTGCTTGCCACCTTTGCCAGATTTTACAGTCAGCCGCTTCACGTCCATTTCAATGTCATTCACGTCCAAACTGACAATTTCCATTGCCCTTAAGCCAGCCGAACCACCCAATGCCAGCAACAACACATCTCGAGCGTGACGGGCATCATCGACGCCGTATTTAAGTGCGGGAGCCTCGAGCAAATCGCGGTACAAAGCAGGGGAGAGCGCATTTTTTCTCGAGTGGGCGGGCGTCGGGTCTTTCGGCGGTCTGACCTCTGTCGCCGGATTGCTGCTTGCCGCCTTCGCCCAGATCAACGCACGGTACATGGCACGTAAGCCGTACAGGTAGGCGGCAATCGAACCTGGAGTCAAACCTTCCTGCTGCAAGCCCACCATCCAGAATTCGACATCTTCAGCCTCGAGACGCGTCAACTCGAGCCTCGCGCCGTCACGATTGGCGAACTCGAGAAAACGCCGTACCGCCAGTTCGTACAATCGTCTGGTGTCGGGCGAGGTGTCGGCTTTGCGAGCACTTTTCAGGGTCAGGTAATGGTTTAAAAGCTCGAGCAGGGTTGTCACCTCTTGATCGTGGGCGGCACGCACGGCTTCGCGTTTGCGGTTTTCAGAATTCTGGAATTTGGAAACCAGTTGAAGCTCGAGTTTGCCGCTCACGGTTTTGGCTTCCGCAGCATCACCAAGATCAGGATGGAACTGAGTACACTGAGGATGATCACGCCCAGAATCAATTGATCTCGGGAGATGGCATTTGATATGAACGCAACGATGAGTGCAAACAGCACACCAACCTCGAGCGCAATGATTGGAATCAGTTTCTGAATCATGATACGGTCAGTATATCATACTCGTGCTTAGTACAATAATCATAAGTATTAAGTGAAGGTCAACTTTGAGTCTCGAAAGTTTTTCGCTTCAAGTCAGGGAATAACCGCTCGACCCCCATCGATTGCGTTACAATACTTTTTAGCATCAGACGAAAGCATCAAAAGTACAGTTCAAAACCTCAGGAGGTTCAACATGAAATTTCAAACCGTTTTACTCGCATCCATCGCCGCAACGTTTGTCGGTTGCGCTCCAAGTCCAGACCGTCCCAGCGTGCTCCCAGTTCTAATCAAACTCTCCGAACCAGCCTCTGTGGGACAAAACCTCACCCTTCAAGGGCGTTATCTGGGCGGTCCAAGCAACTCGAGTGTGACCCTTGGCGCAGATGATTTGGGCAATGGTGGGATCAAAAACTCGAGCAGCGATGTGGTTTCATGGACTTCAACCGAAATTGTTTTAAAAGTACCAGTCGGAGCGCGTCCTGGCGGGCATTTTGTTTTTGTTGACGTGGGTGGCGTGCGTTCAAACTTTTTGCCTTACAGCGTCAATCCCTAACCGAAATTGCAGCTTTAGACCGCCGTTGAGAATCTCGATTCAACGGCGGTTTTTTGTGGCATGGTGACGCACCAAAAAAAAGTCGTTATGATGCACGCGTGAAGTTTTCGACGATCAAAGGCACAAAAGATCGCCTTCCCAGCGATGCCCCAACCTGGCGTTTCATTCTTGAGACCGCCCGTGAGGTGCTCGAGCGTTTTGGCGCTGGTGAAATCCATACCCCAATTTTTGAGGACACAGGCGTGTTTCATAAATCTGTGGGCGAATCGAGCGACATTGTCCGCAAGGAAATGTACAATTTTTCGGACAAGGGTGATCGTACCCTGACGCTGCGTCCAGAAGCCACCGCGCCGATGGTTCGCGCCTATCTCGAGCACGGTTTCTCGAGCAAACCACGCCCAACGAAATTCTGGACGTTTGAGCCGATGTTTCGCGCCGAGAAGCCGCAGCGTGGGCGCGAACGCCAGTTTCATCAGTTGGGACTCGAGATTATTGGGCTTTCAGACGCGTTTGCCGACGCTGAATGTATCGATGCGGGTTGGAGCATGTTGACGGCGCTCGGCGTTCAAAATTACCAGATTCATTTGGGCAGCGTAGGCGACCCAGCCGACAGGCTCGAGTTTAACGCGTACTTGCGCCACAAGCTCTCCCCTGTTTTGGACAGGCTTTCAGAGGATTCCAAAGAACGCCTCGGGTTAAATCCGATGCGGATTCTGGATTCCAAAAGTGCTGGCGACCAAGAGCTTCTCAAAGAACTTGAGGTCAAACCGATGCTCGAGTTTTTGGGTGATGCTGCCAAGGCGCATTTTGAGGAATTGCAACACCATTTGCGCGAGTGGAAAATTCCTTTTGTTGTGGACCCGAGCATCGTGCGTGGTCTGGATTACTACCGCCGCACCGCTTTTGAATTCATTCACAACCACGAGTCCATGCGCGGTTGTGCGACCATTCTGGCGGGTGGGCGTTACGACGGACTTGCCGAGATGCTTGGCGGTCAACACACCCCAGGTATTGGTTGGGGATGCGGCGTGGAAAGAATCATTCTGGCACTCGAGGCTGAGGGGATTCCAGTGCCCGAGGTGGTCAAACCTCTGGTATATGTCGTACCGCTCGAGGTTGAAGCCTTGACCGCCGTGGGCAATGTGGCTCGAGCAATCCGAAATGTTGGGCAAGTGTTGACCGCTTACAAAGTGAAGGGCGTCGGTAAATCACTGGGCGATGCCGAAAAATTTGGCGCGAAATTTGTGGTTTTGATCGGTCAGACCGAAATGGCGAATCAAACCGTCAGCATCCGTGACATGCAAACCCGAGAGCAGATCAGTCTTCCAATTCATGGTCTTGAAGCCTGGTTTCTCGAGCGACAATAATCATTCAGAACGCAAATTTTTTAGGAGTTTATGAAACGCACCCATTACTGCAATGACCTGTCCGCCAAAAATGTTGGTCAAACCGTGCTGCTGCAAGGTTGGGCGTCTCGAGTTCGGGACACCAAGGGCGCAAATTTTATAGTGCTGCGCGACCGTTCTGGCATCGTGCAGGTCACGGTTGAAGCCAGCAACTCGAGTTACCCAGTTTCCACCGAAGTGCGCTCAGAGTTCGTGCTCGAGGTTGAAGGTTTGGTGCAAGTCCGAGAAGAAAACAACCAAACCCGTCAGTATGCGACCGGTGAAATTGAAATTATTCCGACGCGACTCGAGATTTTATCGACCGCCAAACCCGTGCCGTTCCCAGTCGATGGCACGCCGCTGACGGCTTCAGAAGAAGTTCGCATGAGGTACCGTTATTTGGATTTGCGCCGCGAACCACTTCGTGAGGCTTTAAAACTGCGCCACAAGGTTGTCTCGAGTATTTACAATTTTTTGGATGCTGAGGGGTTTATCAGCGTCGAAACGCCAATGCTGACCAAATCCACGCCCGAGGGGGCAAGGGATTATCTCGTGCCCTCCCGCACCAACCCTGGCGAGTTTTACGCGCTGCCGCAGTCGCCGCAACTGTTCAAACAACTCTTGATGATTGCCAATTTTGACAAGTATTTTCAGATTGCGCGATGTTTCCGCGATGAGGATTTGCGGGCAGACCGTCAACCCGATTTTACGCAACTCGACATCGAAATGAGTTTTGTCGAGGTTGACGACGTGCTCGAGTTGAACGAGCGCTTGATTCAGGATGTCTTCAAAAAAACCCTGGATGTGGACATTCCAATTCCCTTCCCACGTCTCCCCTATGCGGACGCCATGAACCGTTTTGGTTCTGACAAACCCGATCAGCGCTTTGGACTCGAGTTTGCCGATGCATCGGGAATTTTAAAAGATTCTGGTTTTGGCGTGTTCAAATCCGCGCTCGAGGCTGGCGGTGTGGTCAAAGTTCTGGTTGCCCCAGCCGAATTGACGCGCAAACAAATTGAAGCCCTCGAATTTACCGCCAAACAAAACGGCGCGAAAGGGCTTGCCTGGGCGAAAGTCGCTGGCGGTTCGCTCGAGGGTGGAATCTCGAAATTCCTCTCCCCCATTGAAATGACTGGGCTACTCGAGATCACAGGGGCGCTGGCAAACAGCACCTTGCTTTTTGGGGCTGACAGTTGGGATACCGCCGTCAAAGCTTTAGGTGCGGTTCGTGTTGCACTCCGCGACGAACTCAAACTGATTACCGCCGACTCGCCGCGCTTTCACTTTTCTTGGGTCGTGGATTTCCCACTGCTCGAGTTTGACCCTGAAAGAAGCGCTTACACATTCATGCACCACCCTTTCACCAGTCCGACGATCAAAGATTTGCCAAAGTTTGGCACGCCCGAAATGGGCAGCATGAAGGCTCGAGCTTACGACCTCGTGCTGAACGGCTTTGAGGTTGGTGGCGGCAGCATCAGGATTCATCAACCAGACGTGCAAGAAAAAATGTTCAACGCGATAGGTTTCAGCACCCAGGAAGCCCGAGAGCGCTTTGGGTTTTTCATGGATGCGCTCGAGTACGGCACGCCGCCGCACGGCGGCATCGCCTGGGGCATTGATCGCATGGTGGCGGTCATGGCTGGGGCGGACAGCATCAGAGACGTGATTGCCTTCCCGAAAAATGCCCGAGGCGCGGATATCATGGCAGACGCGCCGAGTGTGGTTGATAGCAAGCAACTCGAGGATTTACACATCAAACTGAGTGAAAAAAGCATTGTTTGAGACGATCTCAAAAACCTTTTGTAATATAAAATGCCGCACACGCAAATCGAGCACAGAAACGGGTTGAGCAAACTGTTCTACCAAAGCAAATCCTTGGAACTGAATAGTATGTGAAATAATTCACGATTATTATGTACTCGTGAATTATTTATTACAATTTTTACTGCAATCTTGTTGACGTTTTTTGCTCTCCAAAAGGCAAGTCGGTTCTTTATCACTCAAGCCACCTGAATCCCGTCAACAAAAACCGCCTGAACCTCAAGTTGGTCGTCAAGCACGACAATATCGGCATCATTTCCAGGTTTTAGACTGCCTTTTTTTGAAAGTCCCAAATACCTTGCAGGGTGACTCGAGGCAAGCGCAATTGCTGTTTTAAGTGACATCCCAGCCAAAACTGCGTTTTGCACCGCTCGATCCATTGTCAGCAGGCTGCCCGCGAGCGATCCATTCTCGAGTCGCGCCGTACCGTCCCGTACATGCGCCATCTGTCCACCAAGATCATATTTACCCTCTGGCATTCCGGCAGCTCGCATGGCATCCGTAATCAGCATCAGGCGCTCAACTTTTGCAAGGTAAGCTGCTTTGAAATTCAAAAAATGCACGTGATGACCGTCGAGAATCACTTCAGCCCAGACTTCGGGGTTTGCCAGAATTGCGCCGACAATTCCAGGGTTTCGCCCCTCGAGTCCACCCATGGCGTTAAACAAATGCGTGCCGCTCGAGAAACCACCGACACTTTTGACAATCTCGATGGCGGCTTGAACTTGCTCAATGCTGGCAACCGAATGCCCGATGCTGACCCTGACACCGGCTCGAGCGAACATTTCACACGCTTCCAGAGCATGAGGTTGTTCAGGGGCGATGGTCACGACCCGAATCACATCGAACGCAAGAACCTCTTGGACGCGCTCAGGGGTGGGATCGACCACAAAATTGGGTTGAGCACCCAAGCGCTGCGGGCTGACGAACGGTCCCTCGAGATGAACACCCAAAACCCGCGCGCCACGACTCGGCTCGAGCATCACGCTTTTTGCATTTGTGAGGGCGGTGATGACATTGTTCCAGGGGTTTGTGATGGTCGTGGCGAGCAAGCCGGTTGTACCGTGTTTAACGTGAAAATCTGCCATGCCCCGAATACCAGAGATGCCGTCCATCGTGTCAAAACCGCCGCCGCCATGAACGTGAACATCGATAAAACCAGGGACAATATACGCGGCGTTTTGCGGCAGTGAGGCTTGATTGATCTTGGTGATCGAAGCGTCAAAATCTATCTTGCCGTCTTGCCAGCCCGTGGGCGTCAGGATGCGACCTTGCAACGAAGTCATGACGTGATTTTAAGGCTTTGAAGCTCGAGTTTCCAAAGCCCAGGATTTGAGTTGGCTGGGCGTCGCAGGTTGCTCGAGCAGGCGTTTAAACCAACTCAGTTTGTCATTGCCGCCCAGCAGAGGCTCGAGCAGGTCATATCCTGACGTGTAGGTGTAAACGTAGGCTCTGGCATGGTGAATAAACTCGAGCCTCTTGTCGGCTTGGGTTGATGTTAGGAGTTGATGATGGCGCAAATACTCGAGCACTTTCGCTTCGGGTTGAAACTCTTCAAACAGCATCAGCGCGGCATTGCAGGCAGCATAATTCAGGTCTGCTCGAGCGTGTTGGATTTGAAGTTCGGTTTGCACCTCTTCTAAACTTAGATTTAAACCCGCAATTTTTCCGAGTTCACCGCCAATCCATTGCGCAAGCTCAAATTTGTCCATGACAACCCCGAGCGCACTGGTGGCAATGCCCTCAGCCAAAACACTTTCTGGCGAATCGAGCAATTGAATCCCAAATTCTTGCCAGTTGTTCTCAAGCACCAGTTTTTGTTCCTTCTTGACGTGCTCACAGTGATGCCCAGGGTACGATTCGTGGGCAACCAAGTCTGGCAGATCGGTGACAAACTGCGGCAAATCGGTGTTGACCTCAATTCTCGAGCAACCAGTTCCCAGGTACCAGTTGTAGCCGCCCCAGGGTTTGTTTTGCACCAGAGCGTACTGACACGATTCGTGGTCTGGCAAGCCGAACATTTTTTTCGTGCGTTGTTGCAACTCGAGCGAGATCACGTCAATCACAGCTCGAACCTGATTTGGATCAATTTTAAATTTGGCTCGAGAAAGCTGAATACGGTCATTTAGAGTTCCATTCCCTGGCAGCAATGCCTCGAGTTTTTGGTGCGCCGCCTCGAACAGACTTTCTGGTGTGCGAATTGGTGAAATGTCGTGTAGTCCTTTGACCTCCTCGAGAAACGAGATTGAATCGCCGCGTTTGAGTTTGACCATCGTTTGCATGGCTCTGATTTGCACACTTAAATAGCCGCGCCGCTCGAGAGAATCGACTTCCAAAACATCATTTTGAAGGTGCTCGAGTTCTATCGCCAAATCGTTTAAATTGCTCGAGAGAGGCTGAGTCCAGTCGGGATTGCCGTAATAGGCGTCGATAAAGCCGTCTTTGTGAAGGTTGACGCCGTGCGCGGCACGAATATAACGTTCGGCAATGGAAACGGTCATGGCTTAGAGTACCAGCTTGACAGTTTTATGCTTGATCGTCACAAGGTTTCATGGTCACAGGGTTTCTTGATGACCATGTTCGCAAAATCTTAAACTTGGTATAATATTTTGGAGAGGTTTAAATCAATGAAAATACTTTGTTTAATCAGACAAGTGCCAGATGCCGAAGCGCGAGTGAAAGCCAAAAATGGCTTGGTCGATCTCGAGGGGGCAACCTTGGCGCTGGACGGCATGGACGAGTACGGCGTCGAACAGGCGCTGCGCATCAACACCGACGGTGCGAACACCGTGGCGGTGGCTCTGGGCGGCGCACGATTTGAAGATGCGATCCGGCGGGCTTTGGCGATGGGACTCGAGCGGGCGATTCACGTCGAATCGAGCGAACATCTTGACGTGGTGACACAAGCCAAAATCCTGGCAAAAATAGTGCAGGAAGAACAACCAGACCTCGTTTTTTGTGGCGGTCAACACGCCGACAGCGACTCGCAGGCGCTCGGGGCGGCGTTGGCAGAGGCATTAAATTGGAATCAAATCACCTGGACGACGGCGCTGGAAATTGAAAACTCGAGCGTCAAAGCCACACATGACGTTGATGACGGCAAGGAACAACTCGAGCTTGAGTTGCCTTTGGTCATCACCACCCAGCAAGGTTTGAACGAGCCGCGCTATCCGACGCTGCCGAACATCATGAAAGCCAAGAAAAAAGAGATTCGCAAAGCCAGTCTGGCAGATTACGGCGTCGCGGGCGGCAAGGTGCGCGTGGTCAAACAGGAGATTCAGGACAAACAACGCTTGAACAAATTGATCGACGGCAAAGACCCGACGGCTGCCGCCGAGGAACTGATCAAACTCTTGCACGTTGAGGCGAAGGTGATTTGAATGATTTTAATTCTGGCAGAGCACGACGGTAAAAAACTCAAAAAAACCTCGCTCGAGATGATCTCTGCGGCTCGAGGTTTGAATCCAGAAATCACAGTCGCGCTTTTGGGCGCGGGCGCGGGCAAAGTCGCCGAAGAAGCCGCGAAATACGTCGGGCAAGTCCTGGTGGTTGAAGACCCCAAACTCGAGCCTTATGACGCCCGAGTCTACAGCCAAGCCTTGCAGCAGATCGCAGAACAGGCTGAGGCGAGCTTGGTCCTGATTGCAGGGACTCGGGCGGGACGCGAACTCGCGCCGCGCCTGGCGGTACGCCTCGACGCGCCCTACCTCGAGGATGCGGTCAAACTCGAAGGCATCCAGGACGGCTTGCGAATTTCGCACTATGCGTTTTTGGCTCGGGTCACCGAGACGCTCGAGGCAACTGCTTCGGTAATCATTGCCACCGTCAAACCGAACACGCAACCCGCCGCCGCGCCAAACGCGCAGGATGGCGACATTTTCGAGGTCGAACTGGAACTGACCGCCTCGAGCGTCCGTGTTTTGGGGCGCACCCAAGAAAAAACCGCACGGGTCGCCCTGACCGAAGCCAGCCTGGTCGTGACGGGCGGTCGCGGCATGGGCAGCATGGAGAATTTTAAACTGATCGAAGACCTTGCCGACGTGCTTGGGGCGGGCGTCGGCGCGACTCGAGCGGCGGTGGACGCGGGCTGGCGACCCTACGCCGAGCAGGTTGGACAGACTGGTAAAACGGTTCAACCCAACGCCTACATCTGCGCTGGCGTGTCGGGCGCGGTGCAGCACCTTTCGGGCATGGGCAAGAGCAAATACATTGTGGCAATCAACAAAGACGCCGAGGCACCGATTTTTAAGGTAGCCGATTACGGGATCGTTGGCGACCTAAACCTGATTCTGCCAGCCCTGACTGCCGCCGCCAAAAGGCTGAAAGATTAACGATATTTTTTGCGTCGCCTCAGTCAAAAGCTTGAGGCTACAACGAAAGGTTTGAAAGCTCGAGGATTCAGGCTCTCGGGCTTTCAAATGTCAAAATGCTCTATCATGACTTAAACTGCGTCTGTGAATTCAGACCTCGAAATGCTGTTGCGTTTGCTGGCGGCAATGATTCTATGTGGCTTGATTGGCTTTGAACGCGAGGCTCGAGGAAAATCGGCGGGTTTGCGCACGCACATGCTGGTCGGTTTCTCGTCGGCAATGTTTGTGATCTTGGGTGAGATCGTGATGGAACGCGAGAGCGCTCGAGGTTATGCGGCGCTGAAACTTGACCCGATAGCCATTATTGGCGCGACCATTTCGGGCATCAGTTTCTTGGGCGCGGGAACCATTTTCATGAGTCCAGCAGGGCGCAAACACGGACTCACCACCGCCGCGAGTATTTTGGGTTCTGCGGGTGTCGGCATGGCGTGCGGATTTGAGCGTTATGTTCTGGCGTTGGGCAGCACCGTTTTGCTGATTTTGATTCTGAGTTTCTTTGGCTACTTGGAACGTGAGATCATCAAGCAACAAATCAAACACCCGGCGCAAGAGCCATGAAACATATTGGCTTGACGGGAAGCATTGGCGCTGGCAAAAGTACGGTTGCCAAACTGTTGCGCGAAAAAGGTATTCCGGTCCTCGACGCCGATGCCGTGGCTCGAGAGGTATCGAATTCGCTCGAGGTTCGACAAGCTGTACGAGAAACTTTTGGAGCCGAATTTGTGCTCGAGCAGGGTTTGAACCGTGCAAAACTCTCCGAGCTTGTGTTTGCCAAACCCGAGGCTCGAGGGCAACTGAACGCCATCATTCACCCTCGGGTTCGGGCACAAATGACCCAATTGCAGCTCGAGCTTGAGCAAACTGGGGTTGGCAGCGTGGTTCAAGACATTCCGCTGTTGTTTGAAAGCAAACTCGAGCCTTTATTTGACGCCGTGATTCTGGTTGATGCGCCACTCGAGACCCGCTTGGCACGGGTCATGGCTCGAGATGGAATATCAAAGGAAGCTTTTCTGGCTCGGGATGCGGCGCAAATGCCAGCCAGCGAAAAACGAATTCGTGCCGCCGTGACGCTCGAGAATGCTGGCGACGCGTTGGGACTTTCAAGACAGCTCGAGGCTGCAATGGTGAAGCTCGAGCTTGGTTGACCGCTAGAACAACATTTGATGCTCAACTCGGGCGATGTCACCCCGAGACACCTGACCAATAAGTTTCAGATTCACATAAACTAAACCATGAACATTCTCAACTTCATCTTGCTCGGATCGCGTTGGCTGATGATCGCGCCGGTCTTTTCGCTTATTTTTGGATCGGGATATTTTGCCTACCTGACCCTGCTCGAGACGATCAAGGGTTTCAGCGCCGAATCGACCCAGAAAAGCGCCCTGTATCTGATTCAAGCCGTGGACTCGAGCCTCCTGGCGGCGGTCTTGATGATTTTTGCACTGGGGTTGTACGAGTTGTTCATCGCGCCGATTCACGTGCCCGAGGATCATCCGTTCAGGCGGGTTTTGGTGATCGAATCCCTCGATGACCTCAAAAGCAAGCTTGCCACGGTGATCATCATGCTGCTGGTGGTCAAGTTTTTTGAACGCAGCCAGGAGTTGAAAACCGCGAATTTCCTCGATTTGCTGATGCTGGCGGGTGGTGTGGCACTGCTCGGCGTGGGTTTGTGGTTGACCAAAAAGCAGTAGCACGAATCGGTTCGCCCCTTGATTCCCGTGAGCAAACTTGCTATTGTTCAGACACAACTTGAGGGAGTAGCCACCGAAGGGCGCTCGAGGTCGTCAATACGAAAGTCATCGACTTTCCGTCTCGAGCACAGTTTTTAAAACGTTTGTTTTAAATCTGCGGGCGAGACTCAAATCGGAGGATTGATGGATATCCCGATTTGGGTGTGGTTTGCATTTTTATCTGGCGTTTTGGTGATGTTGGCTCTGGATTTGGGCGTTTTCAACCGCAAGTCCGATGTCATCTCGAGCAACCAAGCCGCCATCTGGTCGGCGGTCTGGGTGAGTTTATCGCTCGGTTTTGCGGGTTTCATGTTTTTGTGGCAAGGTCCGCAGCGCGGTCTGGAATGGATCACCGGTTATCTGATCGAGTACAGCCTGGCAGTTGATAATATTTTTGTTTTCGTGCTCGTGTTCACCGCGTTTGCCGTACCGGTCGCCTACAGAAGGCGCGTGCTGTTTTGGGGCATCATTGGCGCTTTGGTCATGCGCGGCGCGATGATTGCCCTCGGGGCGGCGCTGCTCGAGCAATTTCACTGGATTTTGTACGTTTTCGGCGGCATTCTACTGATTGCGGGTTACCGCATGATGTTTGCCAAAAAGGAAGAGCCGAGCGATCTCGAGCACAACCCCATCGTCAAACTGGCACGGCGTTTCATCAAGATTTCGCCGCAATACGATGGACAAAAATTCTTCACCGTGCAAAACGGCGTTCGCATGGCGACACCGCTGGTTTTGGTGTTGATCGTGATTGAGTTTACCGACCTGGTGTTTGCCGTGGACAGCATTCCCGCGATTTTTGCGGTCACCCGAGAGCCGTTTATTGTCTTTACCAGCAATGTCATGGCGATCCTTGGACTTCGCAGTTTGTACGTCTTGCTCGAGGGTTTTGTGGACCGGTTTGTTTACCTCAAAACGGGCTTGTCGATCATTTTGGTCTTTATCGGCGCTAAATTGTTACTGCTGGATGTTTTCAAAATACCGACAGCACTGTCCCTTGGCGTGGTCATCACCATTTTGGTGGTCAGTGTCGTCGCCAGCATCCTTAAAACCAAAGATGCCGCGAAAAAACTTGAAACTGTCTGAATCTCGGGTTGAACCTCAATTTTCCTGTTCAGACTGCAAGGGAGCCGTATGAAAAACTGTCCCGTAGACAACGTGCCATTGATGGAAATCAACAAATCTGGAGTCATGATCGATGTTTGCCCAGAATGCAAGGGCGTCTGGTTGGATCGCGGCGAACTCGAGAAAATCGTGAATGTGACCAAGGAACTTGAAGCCGAATTCAACCGCGATCAACAGCGAGTCGAGCCTCGAGCCGAACCTGAGCGCGAGCGTTACCGTGAAGAGCCGCGTCATGAATCTCGAGATGATCGTTACAGACGCTCCGAGCGTGAAGACGACGATGAGCGTTCAAGGCGCGGCAAGCGGGGCGCTTTGGGCATGATATTTGATATTTTTGACTAACCAAATAAAACCTCGAGCCTTACAAAAGCCCGAGGTTTTACTTAGGAAACGGTTCGCATGACACAGCGAAAATCGTTGACATTTGTCCCCGTTGGACCGACCACCACAAGGTCGTTCAAAGCGGCAAAAAACGAGTATGAATCGTTGTTCTCGAGCATGGCTGGTGCATCCAATCCTAACCTCGCCGCACGCTCGAGGGTCTCTGGGGTCAGGATTGCGCCCGCCGCCTCGGTCACGCCATCAATGCCATCGGTGTCGCAGGCGATGGCGTACAAGTCTGGAGCGCCTTTCAACTCGAGCGCCAATGCCAGCAAGAATTCGCAATTTCGTCCCCCGCGTCCGGTTCCGCGCACGGTCACGGTGGTCTCGCCTCCAGACAAGAAAGCTGTACCTGGCGATAATAATTGGGCTTCCAGGGCATGTGTTTTTGCGGCTTTTCGAGCCTCACCCGTGATGTTGTCGGCATGAATTCGAGTCTTGATGCCCGCGTTTTCCAATAACACCCGTGCCACCTCGAGGGCGCTGGCATTGGTGACGATCAAATGATTCTCGACCCTGGAAAAGGCTGGATGGTCTGGTTTGAGCGTTTCAAACTTGCTGTCACGAAAAAACCCGAGTACCGACGGTGAGTCAATGTTGTATTTCTCGAGGACGCGAATCGCGTCTTGAAAGGTGGTCGGGTCGGGCGCGGTTGGACCGCTGGCAATGGTCGAAAGATCGTCTCCAACCACGTCAGACACGATCAAAGAGATGACTCGGGCGGGTGATGCCGCAAGTGCCAGACGCCCACCTTTGAGCCGTGACAAGTGCTTGCGAACCGCGTTCATCTCGTTAATGTCTGCCCCAGAATTTAACAGTGACCGGTTGATTTGCAGTTTTTCCGAAAGCGCAACCCCGTTTGGCGCAACCATCAACGCCGAACCACCGCCAGACAGCAGCACGACGACCAGATCATCGCTCGAGAGTCCTCGAACCGCCTTGAGAATTTGGCTTCCAGCATATTCACTGGCATTGTCTGGCACGGGATGACCCGCCTCGAGCAATTTGATGCGTTTTGGTTTGTCCAAGGCGTGACCGTAACGGGTGACGACCAGACCCTCGAGTTCAGCCTCCCAGGTGTCCTCGAAGGCTTTTGCCATGCTGGCGGCAGCCTTGCCGCCGCCGACCACAATGGTTTTGCCCGCCGGACGCCGAATCGATTGCGCCGCCTGACAAACCGCCTGGTCTGGCCTGGCGGTCTTGACAGCGGTCTGAAACGCTGCCAGCAAACGGTCTCGAGCCTGAATCATTGGATTTTCTCGAGGCGCTTGATCATGCCTTGCCGTTTTTGGCTTTGGATTTGCTCAACATCGGGTTTGAAAAACATTGGCATCGACTTGCATCTTAAACCGTTTTTCATGGCTCGAGAACAACTTTGAGTTGTCAATTTGGAACTTTGAGATCAACGCTCTGGGCGATGTTCGAGCCTGACTTCTTAGCGAGGTTCACTGGTTCTGGGCGCTTTGACCTGGATTCAGACACATCAACCCAGTAGACTGAGACCATGATAGAGACGGTTTATCTCGCGCAACCCAGGGGGTTTTGCGCCGGTGTGGTCATGGCAATTGACGCCGTGAAGCTTGCCGCCAAGTCCGCCAGCGATCAAAAGACTGGCGATCTGGTTGTTTATCACAGCATCGTACACAATGACACGGTGGTCGGACGGCTCGAGCGCGAGGATGGCGTGCGTTTTGTCGAAAATTTGTCTGACTTAGAGCACTTGCAACACGCTGGCGATACCGTGGTGTTCTCGGCGCACGGCGTCTCCCCTGCTTTGCGTCACGAGGCTGCGGCTCGGGGTCTTGCCACCATTGATGCGACCTGCCCGTTGGTGACAAAAGTGCATTCCGAATCCAAAAAGTACGCGGCGCTCGGCTATCAAATTTTGCTGATCGGAGACTCGAGCAACCATCAAGAAATTGTTGGGACATACGGCGAAGCAGCCGAGCAGACAACACTGGTCAGTGTCCTGGGCAACCGCAAGATTGATCCCAACATGGCTGACCCGTACACGGTTTCCGTCCCCGACCCAGAAAAAGTGATCGTCCTGACCCAGACCACGTTGTCGGTGGACGACACTGACAAAACCATTGAGGTTCTCAGATCGCGCTTTCCAAATTTGACCATTCCATCCCGAGACGACCTGTGTTACGCCACCAAAAACCGTCAGGCGGCAGTCAGGCAAATCGCGCCGCATGTCGATTTGTTCTTGGTCGTGACCAGCACCACCTCGAGCAACGGAATGCGGCTTTTGGAGCTTGCAGAACATCTGACACCTCGAGCACAGCGCCTTGACAGCCTGAGGGATTTGCAAGAATCCTGGCTGGTTGGTGTCCGAAGTGTTGGCATCAGCAGTGCCGCCAGCACGCCTGACGATCTGGTGCAGGAAATTCTGGCTTTTTTCAAAAGCCAGAATCCAAATTTGCAAGTCATCCAGGAGGGCGAACCCGAAGACATCGAATTTAGAATGCCAGAACGGGTCCCAGCGCCGGCACGGTTTTAAACTCGGGTTCTTATGCCAACTCGAGCTGCCGAGACACGAATTCCATCACCTTTTTGACCACGTTTTGGTCAAATGGCATGGCAATTCCGGCGGCACGAAACAACCCTGCCAAGCCTCTGGTGTGTCCCAAACCCAGGGCGTGACGGTATTGCTTTACGGTGTCAGTCGGATTCTCGAGCGAATGCTGCCAGAGTTGCAACGCGCCCAGTTGGGCGATGCCGTATTCGATGTAATAAAACGGCGCGGTGAAAATGTGGCTCTGCAACTGCCAGCGCATTGAAAGTACGTCTTGTAGGTTTGTAAAGTCGATGGATGGAATAAATTTTTGGTGCAACTCCGACCATTTGGCGTGGATATCAACGATCTCGATGTTGTCTGGAGCTTGGGCATACAACCAGTGTTGGAAGGCGTCCACCACCGCCATGTAGGGCAAAAATTGAATCGCCGCGCCGCGCAAGTGGTTCTTTCGGGCGCGTCCTGCATCCTGGGAACTGTAAAAACCACCGTTTTCGAGTTCCAGATGGGGACTGGCAAGCAATTCCATGCCCATGCTGGCAACCTCGCAAAATTCCATGGGACCGTGATAATTCCAATGCAGGTCTTGATGTCGGTACGACTCGAGGGCATGAAAGGCGTGTCCACCCTCGTGCAGCATGGTTTGAACGTCGTCGTGTGTGCCGACCGCGTTCATAAAAATATAGGCTTTCCCCGAGGCTGGAAAAAAATCACAGTAACCGCCTGGACCTTTGCCCGCTCGAGCTTCCAGGTCAAGGTCTTGTTCGCGCAGGCTCTCAAACTGTGCGCCAAGTTCTGGGTCGAGCGCCTGAAACATGCTCGAGACTTTGGTTTCGAGTTCAGACACGCTCAAAAATGGCTGCAAAGCCGGTTTTCCGTCGTATTCAACGGCAAGGTCCCAGGGTCGCAAGGTTTCCAGATTCAGTTTTTTGCGGCGCTCGAGCCGTGACGCTGTGGCAAGGGGTACGACCTGCTCAAAAATGATTTGATCCAGGTTTTGGGCATCTTTGGGGCTGTAATCAAAGCGGTTTTTCTCGAGCCAGATGTACTCGCGGTAATCCTGGAAGTCGGCATTTTTGGCGATTTGCCGTCGCAGGTGCAGCATTTTCAAGAATATGGTGTCAAGTTCTTCGCGCACCAATGCCCAAGCGGCAACCATGTCCCGAAATATTCGCTCGCGCACATCCCGATCTGGCAACTCGAGTTTGGCGTTTGCCGCGTAAAACGTGATCTTTTGCCCCTCGAACTCGATCTCGAGCGAACCCACAATCTTGTCGTATTCGACTGCCAGCTTGCCGAGTTCGGTTTGAAGTGGCAGGTTTTGCGCTCTAAAAATTTGGGCTTCGGTGCGGATTCGTTTCAGCAATTCCTGGGTTTGGTTGGTGGGTTGAAATTGATCGAGTGCCAACAGTTTTTGTTTGAGTTGATTTGCCGCCAGACTGACGGGTGGCAAGACATTCTCGAGCAAATCAAGATACAGCGCCTCGGCTTTCTGGTTTGCCGTGTCTTCCATTTTGGCTCGGTACGCCCTCGAGAATGCCTCATAAATTTGGGCTTCAAGGTCAGACCAACTTTTGAGCCAACCTTCAACATTGGTCGTGTCGAGTTCTTGTTGTTGGAGTGCCTGAAATGACGGCTGAATACTGCTCCAGTTTAAGGGGTTTTGCAAAATCATAGGTCCAGTTTAACGCCAGGACCAAGAAATTACTTCTCGAGCACAAAATCCAGCGCCCGAACCACGTCGCCCTGCCAGAACAGGTAGGCACGGTAACGTCCCAACACCGCGTCGGTCAGTTTCCACTCGAGACTCTGGGTACTCAGCGAAATCAATCTGGAATCTTCAGTCACGGGGTCGTCGTTGCGCTCGAGTTTAACGCTCAGATAGCCCTCGGTCGGAATTTTTTGAAACTCGAGGCGCAACAAAATGTCCGCTCCCGAGCGGGTCAGTTCGGCGCGTCCGAGCACCAGTCGAGGCTCGAGCGACAACGGCGCGGGGGTGAGCGGCAAAAACGTGTAACTGCAACCCGAGAGTGCAAAAATGAAGACCAGCAAAAATCGGCGCATGTGATCTCGAGTGTACAAAATGTTGATGAAAACTTCTTTTGCTTAAGCCTCAAGCTCTTCTTCGGCGATCAAAGACGCCAACAGTGGCTCGAGCGAGGTGCCGTCGGCGAGTTCTTTGCTGATTTTTTCGATGGCAAGGCGTACCACCTCTGACTTGGAAACCAGACGCTCTGGGCTGGAAAGCTCGTAGGCGGCTTTGGTCAACAAGGCGTCTTGCTCGTCAGAAATCACAACCTGGAGGCGCTTTTTTTCTTTTTTGGGCATTTGATTGACCTCCGTGTGCGGCATTGGAGGCAGTCTAGCATGGTTGTCAACAGAGTTTCATAGGCAAAGTCTCTTTTTGACAATGACACTCTCTTGTAGGAATCTTCACATTTTGAGCCGAATGTGTATTATACTCATATCATGGCGATCAGCATCGCAAGCAAAGAAGTCATTGGATCAATATCCAACCGCTCGAATTTCGGGAAGGATTCTCGAGCAGAAAGAACCAACATGCCACCCCTTTTTGAGTCTAAAACCATGTCCAATGCGCCGTTAATCATTCGTGGCGGCAATCCAGTCAGCGGTATCTTGCCAGTCAATCCGTCCAAAAATGCGGCGCTGCCGATCATTGCCGCCTCACTATTGATCGGCGAACCCATTGTTCTGAACGGTGTGCCGCGCCTTTCTGACATGGAGTGCATCCTCGAGATCGTCAAATCCCTCGGGGCAAATTTTGAATGGATTTCGCAGCACAGCCTGCGCATTCACACCCCAGAGATCACCAGCATCGAAGCACCTTACAGTTTGGTTTCCAAAATGCGTGCCAGTTTCAACGTGTTGGGACCGCTTTTGGCACGGGCTGGCGAGGCACGAATCAGCATGCCAGGCGGTTGCTCGTTCGGCGTGCGTCCAGTCGATCAGCACGTCAAGGCACTGCGGGCAATGGGGGCGACGGTGGTCGAAAACAATGGCGACTTCATCGCCGTTCGTGACCGACCGCTGACGGGTCGTTTCGTGTTTGATCTCTTAACAGTTGGCGGCACGCAAAACGCCATCTCAGCCGCAACCCTGGGCACAGGTATTGTGCGCCTCGAGAATGCCTCAATTGACCCCGATGTGATCGATTTGTGCAATTTCTTGAACACCATGGGTGCAAAAATTCACGGCATTGGAACCCACACGCTCGAGATTGAGGGCGTGGAAAAACTGCACGGTGGCGAGTACAACATCATTCCAGACCGCCTGGAGGCAGCCACCTTCATGCTGGTCGCCGCCGCCTCACGCGGGATTCTGACCCTGACCAATGCCAACCTGGCGCATTTGCGTTCGGTGTCGGCGAAATTGATTGAGGCGGGTGTCGGCATCCTCGAGATGGACAACACCACGGTTCGGATCGATGCCAGCAGCAACAAGTTCAATCCCCTGCACTTGTCGGTTGCCGAGTTTCCTGGTTTTCCAACCGACGTTCAACCGATGATGAGCGCGTTTCTGGCAACCGTTCCTGGCACGAGCCGCATCACCGACCGCATTTACCCAACCCGTTTTGGTTACAGCGCCGAACTGAATCGCCTTGGTGCCAAAACAGAGGTGCTCGACTCGAGCATTTTGATTGAAGGCACGCGTCTGCACGGCGCTCCAGTCAAAGCCGCCGATATCCGCGCCGGTGCAGCCCTGGTGGTTGCCGCCGCCGCCATAGAGGGCGAAACCAGAATTCAGGGCGTCGAATTTCTCAACCGTGGCTACGAGAACCTCGAGCAGCGCCTGATGTCGATAGGGGTGGACACCACCCGCGACGGTTTGCGACTGGCAAACGCAAGTTAAATCTTACAATCGAGGCTCGAGCGTCACCAAACGGTGGCGCTTTTTTCTGATGGGAGAACGACAGTTCAAGAAAGCCTGAACGACAAGAGCACAATTGATACGTAAAATGCCAATCGAGGTTTACTGTGAAAAAGTTTTTAATTTTGATGGTTACATTGTTTGGTTTCTCGAGTCTTGACTCAAACGCTCTTGCCGCTGGCGAGTATTTTGGAGTTCGCTTCGAGGCGCTGATTCCTTCGGCTGGCACAGAGTTTTCCGTCTTGTACCCACTTTTGGGGGCAGAGTTTGGCGTGGAATTTGATGCTGGGGGAACCGATGTCGGCATTCGCGCCAGCATCACAACCCTGATCGTCTGGTTTCGTCTGGCGCTCGATGCCTATTTTGTGCTGCCTTCAAACCTGTACGGTTCGGGCGCGTATTTTGGACTGGGCGGCGGCTTGTTTGCCGTGCCATTCGCTAAAGCCAACACCAACGCCTTCTTGCCCGAAATTCGCGGCATCATCGGTTACCAAAGCTCGATCCCGACGCTGGGAGGACGTTTTTTTATCGAACTTGTGCCGAGCGTCTATTTCAACAACTCGGGTTCGGTGTTTGTGGTCAGCCTCGGAACGGGTCTGACCTTCAGATAACTGCTTTGCCGGCTCGAGTTTAAACACTGACTTGCGCAGGTTTTAGCGCTTGTCTGGTACGCTGTGACGGTGCAACGACCGCGCCGTGCCATCAACATTTTAGGAAATCGCCTCGAGACGGGCAGAATTGTTCTGTACAGCCTCTCGGTCGGCGTCTGCGTCGGTTTGGCTGGCATCGTTTTCGCCTGGTTGCTCGAGCTTGCCCAAAGTGTGCTGCTCAGTGGCGTGACAGGTTTTCGTCCGCCTGGGCTGCCCTCCGAGGGCGGCGTTTTGCAATCGTTTGCCGGGGACCGCGCCTGGTTGCTGCCTGTGGTTCTGGTGATCGGGCTGGTGTTGGTGTCGTTCGCACGTCGCAACCCGCAGCAAAAACAGATCGAACCCGATGGTCTGGACAATGCCTTGGACATCTACCACAACCGCGAGGCTCGAGGTTCTTGGCAAAAACTGCTGCTCGAGACGGTATCAGGGTTTTTGGCGAGCGCCAGCGGCGCACCGCTCGGGCGCGAGGGGGCTTTCTCGAGTTTGGCATCGCTGCTTTCGCTGGGATTCTCGAGGTTTGGACGGGTAACGGATGCCGACCGTCGCTTGATTTTTATTTCCAGTTTGGCGGCTGTCTTGGGCTTGGTGTTGCGTGCGCCGCTGGCGGCGTCGGTGCTTGCCGTCGAAATTTTGTATCGCCGCTTTGAATTCGAGATCGAGGCACTGACCCCAGCCGTGCTTGCCAGCGTCGTGGCATTCACGATTTTTGGCGTGGCTCGAGGATTTGATCCACTTTTTGGAATCAATACAGTTGGCGGTCAACCTGTCGCGTCGTTTCCAGCGTTTTTTGCCCTCGGTTTGCTCGAGGCGCTGGCGGCAGCCGGATTTGTCGCCGCGTTGATTGGGCTTCGTGCGGCGTGGGACAAGACAAAATTGCCGGTCTGGTCACGGCTATTGTTCGCGGCTCTTCTTTTTGGCGGGCTGGCATACTTTAACCCCAACCTCCTCGGCGACGGCTTGGGCTGGACGCAACTTGGTCTGAACGGCTTTATGACGCTCGAGGATACGACCGTTCAATTCATCCTTAGGGCATTGTTGGTTCTGGTCGTGGCGAGTGCAGGCGCAAGTGGCGGTTTGGTGATTCCAAGTCTGGTGATCGGCGGGCTGCTCGCCAACATGTACTCGCTTGGACTCTCAAGGTTGCTTCCAGGCATCACCGTGGACCCTGCGGCGTTTACCTTGACTGGCATGGCGGCGTTTTTGGCTGGAACAATGAACGCACCTCTGGCAGCAACGTTGCTGGTCACAGAGTGGAGCGGCTACGGTTTGCTCGCGCCGTTGCTTTTGACCACGCTGGCGGGTTATGCCCTGACGGGGCGTGAAAGCGTTCTAAAACATCAAGCCGAAAGCCGCAGCTCGAGTCCGGTGCACATCAACGAGTACTTGCGTGCCGCCACAGGTTTGAGCGCAACCCAAATTGAAGCCTCGAGCCTGCCAAACGTCACCGAAAGTCCCGCCAGTCCAAGTTTGTCAGCCCTGCCCGATCTTCTGGATTTACTCTCAAGCTCGAGTTTAAGTGTGTCCGACGACGATGACGAGCGTCTTTACAAGTTTCCGGTGCCTCAGCCCTGGGTTGGACAGGCGGTGCGTGACCTCGAATGGCAGCCCGAAGCCTTGCTGGTCGCCATTTTACGCGACGGTCACATTCGCGTTCCCAAAGGCATCAGCGTGCTCGAGGCGAATGACGAGCTGGTGTTGCTCAGCGATCCTGAAACCTACGGGCGCTTGACCTCCAAACCTGGAGAGCGCACGCCCGAAGCCATTCCAGAACCGATAGCCCAAAAACGCAGCCGCTTTGACTGGCGAAATTGGTTCGCATCACCATTTAAACGCGCAACTCGAGACTCGAGCAGCCAGAAAAAAAGTTAAAGCGGCAACCCCAAACTCGAGGTTGCCGCTTTTGGTTTAAATTCTTACTTCATTTTTGGCAGCAGCACGGCGTCGATCACATGAATCACGCCATTTGAGGCGACAATATCGGTGGCGATAACTTGGGCGTTGTTGACCATGACTTTGCCGTCCTTGACGACAATTCGCAAGATGCCACCCTGGACGGTTTTGATTGATGTACGCTTCACGACCTTATCGGCTTTGAGTGCCTTTCCGGCGATCACGTGGTAGGTCAAAATGCTGGTCAGGGTTGCTTTGTTTTCTGGCTTCAAGAGGGTTTCGACCGTACCGGCTGGCAACTTGGCAAACGCCTCATTGGTTGGTGCAAAAACCGTGAACGGACCTTGGCTCGAGAGGGTTTCGACCAGACCTGCGGCTTGAACAGCGGCGACCAGGGTGCTGAAATCCTTGTTGCCCGCCGCAATATCAACGATTGTACCTGGGTTGCTCGATTGCGCCAGAACGCTCGAGAGCAAAACCGCACCAACAAATGCCAAAACTTTTTTCATGTAGTTCCTCCGAGAAAAGATTAAGTTTTGTCACCTCGAGCAACTGAACTTCACTACACACTTAAAAAGCAATGGCTCATACAAATGAATCGTAAGATAAACGTACAAATTTAACGAAATTTCATGCGAGTCTTAAAAAACTTGAAATGCAAATTACAAAATTTGGCTCATTTTGTAGCAAAAATTACGGTTCAAGGTTGGCAAGTCTTAAGAAAGTCATCATCTTACAATCCAAACGAATTCTCGAGCATCACAACCAGCGATTTGGCGAGGACGGCTGAAACTGGTACACTGGCTGCCGCATGAAGAAGTCCCTCGCTCGAGTGCTGGCGCTTTTTCTCACGGTTTTGCCGTGGGTCAGTGTTCTGGCAGTACCCAGGGTAAGCAAATCCGAATCGGCACTGGTTGGACCGCTTCAACCCGAACCGCATCAGGTTTCGCAAAGCCACCCGAGCAGTCCACCAACACCAGGCTTTGCGTTTCTCGAGTTTTGGCAAACGGCTCGAAGTGTGTGCGTTTCTTTGGAGCACGCCAAGCCACAAAATCAAAGTTTCACCGAAAATGCCAGAGATTGGTTTTTTCTTCATGCCCGACTGCAACTGGACGGCGGTTAGAACAGCTTTAATCTGAACGACTCGAGCATAAATTTGTGATGCTCGAGATTGAGATGGTTGCACTCAAACCCACAAACAATTCGACTTCAAATCAAATTATAGGAGAAATCAATGACTGGTCCCGCCAAGAAAAGCCAGAGCGCCCAAACGCTGGCACGACAAGCCCGCAACAGGAATCAAAAAGCCCCGCAACCTTCGAGTGCCAACAATCACTTCTGGACAGGTATTCTTTTGTTCGCCTGTATTTTACTTTCGATTTTTGTCCTCTGGAAACCGTTTGCCCCGCGCACCGAATATTTATCCGTGGTTCCAAAGACTCCTGTCACGAGCGCGGAATTGAGCAAGGCATTGGTTGATACTGGCGCTTTACCCAATCCTGACGCCATCAAGATCAATCCAGATGGTGCGCGTTACACCGTGGTCAGCAGCGATCCAAAAAGTCCGATCAGCAAAACCACATGGACTTCGATAGCCAAGATTTTGCCCAGCAAGTTGACTGGTGCCATCGCCGAATTTAAAGCCGACCCTCCAAAACCAATAAATTTGGGTCTGGATTTACAAGGTGGTCTGCGCGTGGTGTTGCAAGTCAAAAATGGTGTGATTCCAAACACTGACGACCTCAACCAAAGCCGCAGCGTGATTGAAAACCGCGTGAATCAAACAGGTGTCGCCGAACCGCAAGTTCAGATCAACGGCAACAACCGCATCGTGGTCGAGCTTCCAGGTTTGTCGCAAGCCGAACAAGACCGCGCGATAACGCTGGTCGGTAAAACTGCGAAACTCGAGTTTAGGTTGGTCAAACCAGAAGCCTCGAGCAAAGGCGAAGCTGAGTTGACCGATGCCGACATGGAACCAGCCGCCATGTCTGGCGAAGCGGTTGCCAAAGCGCAAACCGCCTACTCGCAACTCGGTGCGCCAGAAGTGCAATTTGAAATGACGCCTACGGGTTCGGTGGCATTTGACAAACTGACGGGCGACAATCCAGGTCGCCGCTTTGCCATTGTACTCGACGGCAAGGTTCAAAGCGCGCCTCGCATCAACCAACGTATCTCAGGAAACGGCGTCATCACTGGCAATTTCACGCTCGAGTCCGCCAATGACCTCGCGCTTGTGATGCGGTCGGGTTCGCTCAAAACCGAACTCGAGATTGTGGACACCCGAGCCATTGGACCGACGCTGGGTCAAGATGCCATCCGCCAAGGTATTGTGGCTTCATTGGTGGGCGTTGGCGCGGTGATTGTATTGCTGTTCATTTATTACGGCGTGTTTTTTGGGCTGGTTGCCGCGCTCGGTTTGGTGTTTTCGGGCTTGCTGATTTTTGGAATGCTCTCTGGACTCGGCGGCGTGTTGACCCTGCCTGGTATCGCAGGTTTGGTCTTGACGATTGGTGCTGCCGTTGACGGCAACGTGATCTCGTTCGAGCGCATCAAAGAAGAAATGCGGGCTGGCAAAAACCTGAAAAGTGCCACCAACGCGGGATTCGGGCACAGCTTCACCACGATTTTTGATGTCAACGCCAGCCACTTGCTGTCCGCATTGGCGCTTTACAATTATGCGACTGGACCCGTCAAAGGTTTCGCCGTGACCCTGGCAGTCGGTGTGATCGGTTCGACCTTTTCGAATTTGGTGTTTTCAAAATGGTTCCTGGATATTCTCGAGTCACGCTTTAAATTTCGTGCCCGTGACTGGTTTGCCACGCCCAAACTTGATTTCATGGGCTTGTCAAAATTTATCACCACCGCCAGCGTAGCACTTGCCGTGATTGGTTTGATTGTCATTTTGACCAAAGGCTTTATTTTCGGCGTGGATTTCACCTCTGGCACGAGCTTTGGCTTGAGAACCAATGCAAGTGTCAGCAGTGAAATGGTGCGCACCGCCCTGAACGACTTAAAAATCAAGGATAAATCTGGCAAAGAAGTGACCTCGAGCGGTGCCAGTATTGTAGAAAGCCAAACTCCGGGCACAAATGGTAAAGATTTTACCGTCCGGGTTGGCGAACTTGACCCAGCCGCCAAAAAAGTGTTTACCACCGTACTCGAGAAACTGCCAGACGGTAAGGTGTATCAAACTGAAATTGTGAGTCCTTCGGTCGGCAGTGAATTGCGCGTCAAAACAATTCAAGCCGTCTTGGTTTCATTGTTGCTGACACTGCTGTACGTGGCGTTTCGATTTGACGTGATTTTGGGCGTCGGTTCGGTGGTTGCCGTGCTTCACGACGTGTTTATTGTCATGGGCTTGTACGTCATTTTGGGACGCGAGTTCACGATCACCAGCGTCGCCGCCGTGCTGACCCTGATTGGTTACAGTTTGAACGACAGCATCATTGTCTCTGACCGTATTCGCGAAAACCTGAAATTGATGCGCGGCTCGAAATACGCCGATATCGTCAATACCAGCATCAACCAAACGCTCTCCAGAACCATCATGACCTCGGTGGCAACCATGCTGCCGCTTGTGGCACTGTTGTTCTTGGGCGGTCCGGTGCTGCGTGACTTCTCACTCGTGCTGATCGTCGGTATTTTGGTCGGAACCTACTCGAGTATTTACATCGTCGCGCCGATGGCGGTGTTTTACAAGAATTGGCAGGAGAGCCGCCGGACTCCAGGCAAGATGGTGAAAACTTAACGTCATTTCGGAATTAACATCACAGCTCGAGGGCAGATTTCAGACACCCTCGAGCTTTTTCTTGAGGATCACTGCAAGATTTTCCAGCGGTAAAACCCTAGAAAACTTGGATTGCCAGGAACCGGATGAAACGCGGCGTCAGGGTGTTTCATGATGGTCTCAAATCGGAGCAACCGCACCTCGCCGCTCCACTCGCCGTCGCCGCCGGTATGGTAGACGATTCTCGAGTTTCCGAGGTAAACCATCGTGTGGTAGGAATTGAGCTTGGGGCGAATGAAAATCAACATGTCGCCGCGTTTGGCGGCTCGAATGTCTTTGGTGACAAAGTCCATGCTGTAATTGACCAGGTACTTTGCGCCGACCCGTCCAACCAGTTTTCCGGTCATGACATCATCAGGGTGATACGAGCCTGGGGCATCCCGAAAAACGCTTTTGCGAACCAGTGGCACCGGAAACGAATAGGCTCTCACGTCCGATTGCACGACTGTTGGCAAGTATTTGAATTTCTTGAGCCATTTTGAATCGTGCGGCATCAGGGCATTGACAAAGGCGTAGCGCAGCAATCCAGCGCAGTCGCGGTCACGGGCTGCCCAGTCGCTCGAGACGCCGTAATATTGGCTCTCGCTGATGCTGGCAAACCAGTCGTTGAAGGCGGCCACATCATTGCCGCGAAGCTCGAGCACGTCAGGGAAACCGTCCTGGTCGGAATCACTGACATTTGGGGCGGCAACAATTCCAAAGCCCGAGGCACAACAAATGGCAAGAATCAAACGCCAAAATTTCATACCTCAGAGTCTAATGGATGTTTTGCCAGGGTAATGAGGATTGGAAAACATGTTGTGGCTCACCAATCTTTTGCTAGTGCTTGCACAATGTTGCCCGAATAAAACCTGTATTCTAGGCTCATGAAAGTTGGAGGATATTGAATGCGAATTAATCCGTGGTTGGTCTTACTTGCGCTGATTGCCGTTGTGTGGCTGGTGAATGCTGGCTCGAGCTTCGGTGGGAATCGTACCGTTTCGTATGACACTTTTGTCACCTGGATCAAAGATGGCAAAGTGCGGCAAGTGGTGATTACCGAGAATCGGGTCGATATTCAATTGCAAGTTCCCGAAAAAGCGACCACCACCAATGGTCAGGAGGTGGCGGCAAGCTCGAGTTACACCGCAACATTGCCACCCGTTGAGGCTCGAGACGCCGATTTGATGGCGAGCTTAATTAAAGCCGGAGTCAAAATCGTGCCGCAAAACCCGTCTCAATGGTTGCCGCTCTTGAGCGCGTTTTTGCCAGTTTTGATCATGCTTGGGTTCTTCTGGTTTATTTTCATGCGCGGTCAGGGCGGGCAGGGGCAAGTCATGCAGTTTGGACAATCTCGAGCCAAGCAGTACGGCAAGGAACGCAAGGTCAGCACGACTTTTGCCGATGTTGCTGGACACGAGGAGGTCAAGCGCGAACTGGTCGAGGTCGTGGATTTCCTGAAAAACCCAGGCAAGTATCACGCCATCGGCGCGGAAATCCCCAAGGGTGTGCTGTTGGTTGGACCTCCTGGAACGGGCAAGACCCTGCTGGCGAGGGCTGTCGCGGGTGAGGCGGGCGTGCCATTTTTCACGGTCAGCGCCTCGGAATTCATGGAAATGTTTGTTGGTGTCGGTGCCTCGAGGGTTCGGAGTTTGTTCGATGACGCCCGCAAAGCCGCACCAGCCATTATCTTTATTGACGAGCTTGACAGCATTGGTCGCAAACGCGGCGCTGGCATCGGCGGCGGTCACGACGAGCGCGAACAGACTTTAAACCAGATTTTGACCGAGATGGACGGTTTTGACAAAACCACAAGCCTGATCGTGATGGCAGCCACCAACCGCCCTGACATTCTGGACTCGGCGTTGTTGCGTCCTGGTCGTTTTGATCGCCAGGTCACGGTCGGTCTGCCGAGCCTCAGGGAACGCGAGAGTATCTTGCAAGTGCACATGCGCAACAAACCCATCGACTCGAGCGTCCAAGTGCCACAGTTGGCGCTCATGACCCCGGGCATGAGCGGCGCAGACCTCAAGAATCTGACCAACGAAGCCGCGCTCGAGGCAGCCAGAAAAGCCAAAACCTCGATTGGTCAAGACGATTTCGGACGGGCATTCGACAAGATCACACTCGGCTTGGAACGCTCGAGTTTGGTCCTGACCCAGGAATTCAGGAAAATGACGGCGTATCACGAGGCGGGACATGCCGTGATTTCTCAAGTGCTCGAGCATTCGATGAAGCCAATCAAGATCAGTATTGTGCCCAGGGGTCGGACTCTGGGCGTTGCCATGTACGCCCCGATGGATGAGGTGCAAACCCTGGACATATCCAAGGAACGCGCCGAAGCCATGCTGACCAGCGCCTTTGGAGGACGCGCCGCCGAGGAAGACTTTATCGGCAGCGTCGGCGCGGGAGCAAGCAACGACTTTCAACAAAACCTCAACCTTGCACGCCGCATGGTGCTCGAGTGGGGCATGGGCGACCGGCTCAAAAACATTGCCTGGGGCAACGGTTCGCAGTCGCCAGTCTTTTTGGGCGAGCAAATCATGAGCCGTGCCGAGGTGAGCGAAGAAACTGCCAGAATGATTGACGAGGACATCCGTGACATTCTCGAGCGCACCTACAAGGACGCCAAACGCATTTTGCACGAGTACGCACAAGCCATGCACGACGTGGCAGCCGCGCTTCTCGAGAACGAAATTATCACAGGCGATGTGGTTCGGGATGCGGTGGACCGCGTGAAACGAACGATTGATGTGAATTTGACCCCAGCTTAAATTTCGAGTGAATCTTCAAAATGCGCCCCTCTCGAGGTGCGCATTTTTATGGTTTGGAAACCCGAGAATTGACGATACCAAATGCCGAAAAGCGTTCGTTTTGCCAGACCGCGTTCAAATCCTCACCGTAAAGCAATTGAAAATTTTGCTCGAGGTAGCCAGCATCGGTTTCACGATGGGCGTTGAAAGCTTGCACAAACATGTCGCGGCAGGAAACTTCACAGATTGCTTCAAATTGAAACAACCGATACAGCACACCGTTGGGTCGCCAGGGCTTCTCGAGCATCAATACTTGCATTTTGGTTTCGGACAAACTCGAGCCATAAAAACTGGCAACAACCAACAGTAACGCGATGCTCGAGAGCAAAATCTTGCTGCCCCAACCTTGCCAGTTAAACTTCTCGAGGTGTGAGCTGAGTGCCTCCAGGAAGGCGAGCAGGGAGGCGACGGGGGCAACACCGCAACCTGCCAACGCGAGCAGGGAGAGTGCGCCTCTGAGGTCAAAATAAGAAATGAGACGATGCCCAAAACCCACCAGCGAAAAAAACGCGAGTGGCACAGAAACAAGACTCATCATTAAAGTAAACAACACAGCAAACGCCAAACCAGGCAAGACCAAAAACCGCAAGGCTCGAGCGTCAGCATTTGAGGCTAACAAAGACCAGAACATTGAACTGGCGGAAAAAAGTGCGGCGAACAGCACAAAATGCCAAGGCAGCAGCAACGCCATTCGGTGATAAACAACCAGTAAAACAGTGGGCGCAACAATTCCAAAGACCACCGCGAACCTGCGACTGTGTAACAACTTAAGCATCATCAACTCCTGTTGCCAAACCTTAGCAACAGCCTGATGAGCAAAAACTCATCTTGGGTGAGGGATCATGTGATTTAATTCACGATTAAGTCACATTCGTGAATATTTTATTCTAAGCGAATCAAGCCTAAAATCCAACCTGTTGAATCGGCAAGGAAAAAAATGTCAACGATGCCCACAAAGTTTAAAACTTTACCGTTTCTCAAGCGCCAAACGAACCAATTTGGCGCACAATTCAGGGTAACTTATTCCAGCCGCTTTCCAAAGTTGCGGGTACATGCTGGTTTTGGTGAAGCCTGGCATGGTGTTGATTTCGTTCAAGAACACCTCGCCAGTGTCGGGAAGGTAAAAAAAATCGACCCTCGAGAGTCCGGCGCAATCGAGCGCTTTGAAGGCTTTCAGCGCCAATTCTTGCACCGTTTTGGCAACCTCGGAAGGGATGTTGGCAGGAATGTGCATGTCGGCGCGGCCCTCGAGGTATTTGGTGTCGTAATCGTAAAATTCGGAATCGAACGTCAACTCACCGACGGGGCTGGCTTTGGGGTTGTCATTGCCCAGAATGGCAACTTCAATCTCTCGAGGTTTCGCTCCCGCGCTGGCTTCAACAATCACGCGACGGTCGAACGAAAACGCGAACTCGAGCGCTGTCTCCAACTCCGATTCGGTTCTGGCTTTGGAAATCCCGACGCTCGAGCCGAGGTTGGCGGGTTTGACGAAAACGGGAAGCTCGAGAGACTTGAGCTTCTCGAGCACAGTATTTTTGTCGCTCGAGAATTCTGAACGCGTCACGAGTAGATATGACACTTGCGGGATATTGTGCGCCGCCAGAACCGATTTCATCATGATCTTGTCCATGCTGACCGCGCTGCCCAGCACAGATGATCCAACAAACGGAATGCCCGCCAGCTTCAACAAGCCTTGCACGGTGCCGTCCTCACCGTTTGGACCGTGCAAAATCGGGAAGACCACATCGAAATTCTCGGCACTCGAGGCGCTGTGAAGCACCAAGTCGCCGCCCGTTTCAGCACTCCCCTGCTCGAGCGCCTGACGGGTTTCGGAACTTGGCAGCCACTTTCCCTGTTTGGAAATGACGATTGGCGTGACCTCGAACTGGTCGCTTGGCAGTGCCTCGAGCACACTTTTGGCAGAGTTGAGGCTGACCTCGTGCTCTTCGGATTGACCGCCAGCCAGCAGCAGCAGACGGATTTTGGGGTTTGAATTCACTGAGACAGTCTCGAGTGAAGCCGTGAGTGATTTATGAGAAAATGGTGTTGAGGCTTTCCTCGAGTTGAGCAAAATGGCTGACATCGTGCTTGATAACAAATTCTGCCCAAGCGGTCATCGTGAACTCACCGTATTTTGAATGAACTGCGCTGTGTTCAAGTTGTACGCTCGAGAGCGAACGCAACAATTCGACGTTGCGGGTTCGCATTGCTCCGTAAGCCAGAGCGGAAATCATCGGGTCACGCTTTGGGTATTCGGTCAGTGCCGCCAAAGCATCTTGCTGAATGGGAACGATGGTGGGTTTGTCTTGGGTCAGCATCGCCGGAAATCGCATTGAGTGCAGCACCTCTACATCTGCCAAGTGATGCACAATAAATCGTGGTGTCCATTTGCCCTCGCTTCGAGGAACATCAAGTTTCCCAGCCTCCACAACACGCTCGAGCAAACTTGTCAAACGTGCTGGTGAAGCCGCAAAAGCCGCAATAAAGTCGCTCATGTCAATAGTTTAACGCCACAGAGACTTAACTTGCACACTGTGAAAGCTCGAGTACACCAAAAACCTTCAAGCGGCGTAAAATGACGTCATGCAGCCTCGAGTCTTTCAAGTTGGAATCCTGCAACTCAAACCCAGCAAGGGCAAACGCGCCCAAAACCTCGAACATCTGAAAACCGTGATGCAAGAATTGCTGTCGGCTGGCGAAAAACCAGACGTGCTGGTGCTGCCTGAGGGCGCACTGACGGGATATTTCTTGCAGGGCGGCGTGCGCGAACTTGCTGTGACTCGAGATCAATTGTTTGAAGAACTCGAGGACCTCTGGCGCGAGGTTTGGGACGCACCGCTTGATGTGGTGATCGGTTTTTTCGAGCGCTCCGACAACGATTATTACAACTCTGGCATGTACGCCCAACTTGGCGGCGAGCACGCGGGCATCAAACACGTTCACCGCAAGGTTTTTTTGCCGACCTACGGCGTGTTCGACGAGGAACGTTATCAATCTCGAGGGGCTGGCTTTGAAGCCTTCGACACGCGATTTGGCAAATCTGCAATTGTTATTTGCGAGGACGCCTGGCACACGATCACCACCACCATTTGCGCCTTAAAGGGTGCAGAAGTCATTTACATTCCCAGCGCCAGCCCAGTTCGCAACCTAGAGGGAGAAGAACCCAGCAACGTGCGTTACTGGCACAATCTGGTTTCGGGCATTGCCGCCGAACACGGCGTTTTTGTGGTGCTCTCGAGCCTGCCAGGTTTTGAGGGCGGCAAGGGTCTCATGGGCGCAAGTGCGTTGTTTCACCCTCGTGGGCACATCGTCGCCCGAGCAGCGATTCTCGAGGAGGCAGTACTGATTTCCAACATTTACCTGGACGAGATTCAACCCGCAAGGTACGAAAATCCGTTGCTCTCAGATTTACGGGCTGGATTGCCTGGCATGATCGTGTCGCTCGAGGAGGCACTAAAATGGGTGCGTTGACCATCATCAAACCGAGCAACAAAGGCGAAAGCATCGATCTCAATTACGCGCTGGTCGAACAATTTCTGATCGAATTCTTGCGCGAGGAAGTCACTCGAGTCAAAGGTTTCAACAAAATTGTGCTTGGACTGTCTGGCGGTGTGGATTCGGCTGTCGTGGCGGCGCTGGGAGTCAAGGCGTTCGGCGCACAAAACGTGATCGCCATTCGGATGCCGCACAAAATGTCCAGCCCCTCGAGCCTGTCGGACGCAGTAATTGTTGCCGAGAAACTGGGCATCAAACTCGAGACGATAGACATTACCAACATGGTCGAGGGTTACGCGCAACAGGTGCCTGGCATGTCCAACCGCCGCAAGGGCAATGTCATGGCTCGAGCGCGAATGATTGTGGGTTTTGACATGGCGGAGGCGTTGGGCGCGTTGCACCTTGGCACGGGCAACAAGACCGAGCGGTTGTTTGGCTATTACACCTGGCACGACATTGCCGACACTGGACCCGTCAGTCCCTTGGGCGACCTCTTAAAAACCCAAGTGTGGGGGCTGGCAAAACATCTTGAACTGCCAGAGGTCGTGATTTCCAAAGCGCCGAGCGCGGATTTGGAAGCCAACCAGACCGACGAGAGCGATTTGGGAATCACGTATGCCAGGGCTGACGTGATTATTCACCATTACCTGAAAGCCTATTCTGATCATTACATTGAAAGTCTTGGCTTCACCAAAGACGAAATCGAGCTGGTGAAACGCAAGATAAACGCCACCCACTGGAAACGCGCCCTGCCGATTCACGCAATGGTGTCGTCCACCGCGATTCACGAGTTTTACTTGCGACCAGTGGATTTTAGGTTGTGAACGTCTCAAGTTTGGGGTTTTTTGAAAAACTTGAGCATTCAAAAAATATTTTGATCGCTGGGGCAGGCGGTGGCTATGATGTGTTTTGCGGTTTACCGTTGTATTTCAACCTGAGATCACAAGGCAAAAAAATTCATCTGGCAAATCTGTCATTTGCCGATGTCGTGGGTTCGACGGGACGCAAGATTACAAATTCCTTGGTTGAAGTCAGAGCCACCACTGAAGGTTACGGCTCTTACTTCCCAGAGTTGTACCTTTCGAGATGGTTTGCCAGCCAGGGTGATAAAGTTTCGATTTACGCTTTTGAAAACACGGGTGTCAAACCTCTAACTGAGGCTTACAAAGCCTTGATAAAGTTGCTCGAGATTGACACAATTATTTTGGTTGACGGTGGCACGGACAGCTTGATGCGCGGTGATGAAATCGATTTGGCAACTCCAGAAGAGGACGCAGCGAGCATTGCGGCTGTGATAAATCTCGAGGATGTCCCAACAAAACTCCTGGCATGTTTAGGTTTTGGCGTGGACACCTACCACGGTGTTTGTCACGCAAATTTTCTTGAGGCGGTTGCGGCATTAACCCAAACGCGAGATTTTCTGGGGGCGTGGAGTTTGATGCCACAAATGATTGAGGTTCAAAAGTACCGCGAAGCCGCTGAGTTTACTTTTGAGCAAATGGCTCATCATCCAAGCATCGTCTCGAATTCGATTCTTGACGGTATCGCTGGCGAGTTTGGTGATTTTCACCGAACAGGTCGCACCGAGGGCAGCAAGTTGTTCATCAATCCGTTAATGGGTTTGTATTGGGGTTTTCAACTCGAGGGCGTTGCAAAACGGAATTTGTATCTGGATCGCATTCAGAACACACGTACAAAGTATGAAATCTCGAGAGAAATCATCATGTTCCGCTCAGACTTAAAACACATTAAACCTTGGATGTCATTGCCGATGTAATTCAAAAGAGTATCAGTCTGACTTTGCGGTTGCCCTGCCTGCTCGGGTGTCACTGACAAAACCCAGACTTGTGAACGTGCTAAAATCTAATTTTGGAGGCTTATGACGCAGCGCACAGAATCAGATTCTTTTGGTGAAATCCTTGTTGACGCAAGCAAATACTGGGGCGCTCAGACCGAACGCAGCATCCACAATTTTCCGATTGGCGTTGACCGCTTCAAGTGGGGACGGGCGATGATTCGGGCATTGGGTGTCTTGAAAAAAAGTGCTGCGCTGGCGAACGCCGAACTGGGCGAACTGCCACAGGACATCGTAGACTTAATCACTCGAGCATCTGACGAGGTTATTTCGGGAAAGCTTGACGCACATTTCCCGTTGGTGGTCTTTCAGACGGGTTCGGGAACGCAGTCGAACATGAACGCCAACGAGGTGATTTCCAACCGTGCGATAGAACTGGCGGGCGGCGTCATGGGCAGCAAAAAGCCGGTGCATCCCAACGATCATGTCAACCGTGGACAGTCGAGCAATGACACCTTCCCGACGGCGATGCACATTGCGGTGGTCGAGGAATTGCACGGCAAATTATTCCCGAGCCTCAACAAACTGCGTGACACCCTGGCGCAAAAATCCCAGGAATTCTCGGGCATCGTCAAGGTCGGGCGCACGCATTTGCAGGACGCCACACCAATCACTTTGGGGCAAGAGGTCGGGGCTTGGGTGGCGCAACTCGATTATTGTGTCAATGAGGTCAAACACGCCACGCTCGGGCTGCTCGAGTTGGCGATAGGCGGCACAGCGGTTGGGACGGGTTTGAATGCGCATCCCAAATTTGGCGATCTGGCGGCGCAAAAAATCTCCTCCGAGACTGGATTTGAATTTAGGAGCGCGACGAACAAATTTGCGGCGCTGTCCGCCCACGATGCGCTGGTCACGACCAGCGCGAGTTTGCGAACATTGGCTGGCGCGTTGATGAAAATGGCGAACGACGTGCGCTGGCTCGCGTCGGGTCCGCGCAACGGCATTGGTGAAATCACCATTCCGGAGAACGAACCTGGCTCGAGCATCATGCCTGGAAAAGTCAATCCCACGCAATCTGAGGCGCTGACGATGGTGGCGGTGCAGGTTTTTGGCAACGATGCCAGTGTCGCGTTTGCAGGTTCGCAGGGAAATTTTCAATTAAATGTTTTTAAGCCTGTGATGGTGCACAACGTGCTCGAGAGCATTGGCTTGATTTCTGATGCCTGCACGGCGTTTAACGACCATTGCGCGGCTGGGATTGAAGCGAACTTGCCACGCATCGAGGCGAACCTGTCCAGCAATTTGATGCAAGTGACAGCCTTAAACCGTCACATTGGTTACGACAAGGCGGCAGCCATCGCCAAGAAAGCGCATAAAGAGGGCTTGACCCTGCGTGAGGCGGCATTGAAACTCGGGTTTGTCACACCTGAAGAATTTGAGGCTTGGGTGATTCCGCTCGAGATGACGCACAATTGAATTTCAAAATATTCTGGAGCCGCATCACTTTGAGGGCATTTTTGAAGTCGAGCGAACACGAATCTTGGTCAATTCAGTTTGAGTTTGAACATTTTGCAAACTCGAGAAAACCCAGTCCAGCAAGGGTTTAAGGTGCCAAGATTGCGGTCTAACACAAAGTTGTCACAGTTTCGCAGCTTTTTGCGTATTGTCCGCATTGCATTACCATGTTAAAAACATGGGGTGAACTCAAACTTTGCTGTTGGCTCGCGCATCGGTGGTTACACCGTCTTGCGCGTTCTACCCTTAAAACAAGTGGCTGGGCAGTTTATCGAATTGCGCCACGACGCCACCCAGGCGCGGCACATTCATGTCGCGTGTTCGGACGACAACAACGGCTTTGCCCTGACCTTCCCGACCATCCCAGAGGACAGCACGGGCGTCGCGCACATCCTGGAGCACATCGTGCTGGCAGGGTCTGAAAAGTATCCGGTGCGTGACCCGTTTTTCAGCATGACCGCCCGCAGCCTCAGCACATTCATGAATGCCTTCACCTCGAGCGACTGGACGGCGTACCCGTTCAGCAGCAGAAACAAGAAAGA
Organism: Deinococcales bacterium; assembly: GCA_025352125.1. Classification (GTDB taxonomy): domain Bacteria; phylum Deinococcota; class Deinococci; order Deinococcales; family JAAFIG01; genus JANXTZ01. Next base: position 68,272 of record JANXTZ010000024.1, read on the forward strand.
TTTTTACAACCTGCTCGAGGTTTACCTGGACGCGACCTTCTTTCCGCGCATCGACGAGGATTCGTACAAGCAGGAGGCGTGGCGCTTTGAATTTGAAAACTTGAACGATCCCCAAACCCCACTCGAGTACAAGGGCGTGGTTTACAACGAGATGAAGGGTGCGATGGCAAGCCCTGGTTCGGTGTTGTACCAGTTGGTGCACCGTGGGATTTTTCCAGATTTGACGTACAACAACAATTCTGGCGGCGATCCAAAAGTCATTCCAGAGTTGACGCACCAACAACTCAAAGATTTTCATGCCACGCATTACCACCCCAGCAACGCGTATTTCATGACCTACGGCAATTTTGACCTCGAGCCAATCTTGGCGATGATTGAAAAAAATGCCTTGAGCCGATTTTTGAAACTCGAGAAGGATTGGAGCATTCCAGATCAGCCACGTTTTGCCGCGCCGCGCCGCATCGATGACGTGTTTGCAATCGCACCCAACGAACCAATCGAGAAGAAAGCTCAGGTCGTGGTTTCGTTTTTGACCACTTTTGTCGGCAACAGCCTCGAGATGCTGGCGCTCAGTGTCCTTAACCGCGTTCTGATGGCGAACGCGAACTCGAGGCTGCGCCAAGCCTTGATCGAATCTGGTTTGGGCAGCGCCCTCTCCGACGTTTCGGGGTTTTCGGACAACACCAGAGAGGCGCTGTTCAATGCGGGTTTGAAAGACGTTCGATATGAGGATGCCGAAAAGATTCAAGCCCTGGTGCTCGAGACGCTGCAACAAATTGCAAGTGATGGTATTGACGAGACCGCCGTCGATGCCGCCATTCACAGGCTCGAGATTGAATCCAAAGAGGTTTCCAACGCGCAGTTCCCGTTTGCCTTAAAATTTTTGTTTGACATGCTCAGCGCCTACGTTTACGGCGGCGACCCGTACTCGGTTTTGCAATTTGACAGCGATCTGGAAAAACTCCAATTGGCTCGCCGGCAGGGACGTTATTTTGAGGGTTTGATTGAAAAATATTTTTTGAACAATCCCCACCGCACCCTCAACATTCTGAAACCTGACCCAAACCTAAATTCAAGACTCGAGGCTGACGAACGTGCGAAGCTCGAGAGCATCAAAGCGAGTTTGACGCCAAGCCAGACCGAACGAATCGTTTCCGACGCCAAACGGCTCGAGGGCGCGCAAAATCGAGAGCAAGATTTGAGCAGCTTGCCGACGCTCGAGTTGAACGATATTCCGATGGATTTTGCCCAGGTTGATGGTCAGCTCGAGACGATAAATGGCGCTCGGGTTGGCTTTTATGCTCAACCGACCAACGGCTTGTCGTATGTTGAGATTCAAGCCGATTTTTCCAGCCTCAGCCTTGAACATAAAGGCTTGCTGCCCGTTCTGGCGTTTGTCCTGCCACGTTTGGGCGGCGGAATGAGCACGTATCTGCAAATGGCGGCTCGGATCGAGGGCAGCACGGGCGGGATTTCGGCGAGTGCCAGCACGCGCACCAACCCGCAAGACCACTCGAGCTTCAACCAAAATTTTGGTGTCTCAGGAAAAGCCCTCAACCGCAATCTGGACGGCTTGTTCTCGATTTTTGGTGACCTGCTTGACAAGACCCAATTCGATCAGGCGCACCTGAAGAACCTGCTCAACCAGTACCGTGCGATGCTCGAGTCTCGGTTGGTGGACGCTGGACACATGTACGCCACCGCGCTGGCAGAGGCTCAACTGAGCGCCCAGGGGGCGCTACTCGAGGTCATGAACGGCGTTTCTCAAGTGCGCCTTGCAAAACGACTGGCTGGTTTGGACGATCCAGGTTTGGAGGGATTGATTGATGATTTAAAAACCATTCAACGTTCAATTTTTCGTTCAGTCAACCTCAAAATTTGTGTCACCGCCCAAGCCGACCAACTCGAAGGCTTGAAAACTCGAGTTCAACATTTACTCGAGGTTTTTCCAGAACAAGCTTTGATCGCACAATCGAACCAAATCAAGATTCTCGAGCGGCATCCCCTCGCCCGCAGCATTGCCGCGCCTGTGGCATACAACGTCCTGATGTTCAACACCGTGTCCTTCACCCATCCCGACGCCGCACCGTTGTGTGTCTTGGCAGATTACTTGCGCTCCAGGTACGCGCACCGCGAAATCCGCGAAAAGGGCGGGGCTTACGGCGGTTGGGCGGCAGCCAACCAGGAACGCGGCATTTTTTACCTGGGTTCTTACCGCGACCCGCACATCAAACGCAGTTTTGAAGTCTTTGAGAGTGCCGCAAGCTGGGTGCTCGAGAACCCAATCGACGCCGAGGCTTTGAAAGAGGCGATCTTGACCGCCTGCTCGAGCGTTGACCAGTTGCTTTCGGCAGACACCAAAGGTCGTTCGCGCTTTTTTGGTGACGCCAACGGTTACACGCTGGAGGTCAAAAAAGAGTTTAAAAAGCGCCTTCTCGAGACGAGCTTTGACGATCTGAAGCGCGTGGCAAAACAGTATTTGCACGACGGCACGATGGCGGTCATCGCGGGCGAGGACAAGATCAAACTCGAGAATGCTGATATGGGCAGCATTTTTGAAGTTGAAGCGGTCTAACCCACCATCGAATTCGATCCACTCAACATCCACTCGAGGAGTGCACATGTTAAACCCAGAAACCGTTTCCAAAGTCTTGCAAACCGCCAAATCCGGCGGGGCGGACTGGTCAGAATTGTTCATCGAAGACACCATCACCTCGAGCCTCAGAACCCTGAATGGCGTGGTGAAGGACGCGACAGGCGGCAACGAGTACGGCGCTGGAATTCGGGTGTTGTACGGTACCAAGGTGGTGTACGCCTATACCAACGATTGCAGCGAACAAGGCTTGCTCGAGATTGCCCAGGCGATAGCCAAAGCTTACGGCAGCTCTGGCGTGACCGATGCGGCGGGTCGCGGCGGACTGGATTTCCGTGTAAGCACCCCAGCACCAATGTACGCCGTCAAACACCATCCGATCCAAACTGGGCAACGCGAAAAACTCGAGTTGATGAAACGCGCCCACGCGGCGGCTTGGGGCGTGGGCGCGGTCAAGACGGTGGATGTTATGTTTTTGGATTACGCGCAAAAAATGCTGGTCGCCAACTCGGACGGTCTTTGGGCTGAGGACGAACGGATTCGCTCGAGGTTGTACGTGAACGCCATCGCCGATGACGGTTCTAATCGGGCGACCGGAACGGCTGGTCCAGGTGCCAGCATGGGACTCGAGTTTTTTGACGGCAACCTACCCGAACAGACTGGCGCGGAGGCGGCGCGGATTGCCAACGCGATGGTCGGTGCGGGGTATGCACCGGCGGGCAAGACTCCGGTGGTGATCGGCAATGCGTTCGGCGGCGTGATTTTTCATGAGGCTTGCGGGCACATCCTCGAGACGACGGCGGTCGAAAAAAACGCCAGTGTATTTTCTGACAAAATGAATCAGCGCATCGCTGGCGATTGCGTCAGCGCCGTGGATGACGGCACGATTCCTGGGGCTTGGGGCAGCATCAACATTGACGACGAGGGAATGCCAAGCGAACGCACGGTTTTAATTGAAAACGGCATCCTCAAATCCTTCATGGTCGATTACGTCGGCGAGCTGAAAACCGGTTTTCCCCGCACGGGTTCGGGTCGGCGGCAGAATTACACATTCGCCCCAGCCTCGAGGATGCGCAACACGTTTATTCTCGAGGGGCGGGACACGCCAGAAAGTTTGATCAAACAAATCTCTTACGGCTTGTACGCCAAAACGATGGGCGGCGGTTCGGTCAGCCCTGGCACCGGCGATTACAACTTCACAGTCGTTGAAGGTTACATGATTCGCAACGGCGAAATCTGCGAACCCGTGCGCGGCGCGGCGCTGGTCGGCAACGGAGCAGAGGATTTGATGAACATCACGGGCGTTGCGGGCGATCTGGCGAGGGGTCAGGGCAATTGCGGAAGCGTCTCGGGTAGCATCCCAACCGATGTCGGACAACCACATATTCTGATCTCAGAAATCACCGTGGGGGGACGCTCATGAATTTTGAGAACGCCAGATCATTCGTGCTCGAGTTGGCAATATCTAGGGGCGCAAGTGTCGAAGTGTATGCCATGTCTCGAGCCAGCACGGGCATCAAAGCCTTCGAGGGCGAGGTCAGCGAGTTCAAGCTTTCAAAACAAATGGGCTTGGGCGTGCGGGCGCTGGTCAATCAGGCTTGGGGTTACAGCTTCACCGAAAATTTTTCCGAGGCTGCGCTAACGCGTTGCCTCGAGATGGCACTCAGCAATGCCGAATTGGTCGAACCTGTAGGGCACGCTGTGATTGGCGCTTGGGCGGAGCCACCACATGTCGGGGATTTGTACGGCGAGGGACTCTCTGGGGTCAGCATCGAACGCAAGGTTCAACAGGCGGTCACACTCGAGGCAACCACGCGAAGTGCCGATCCAAGGGTGAAAACCGTGCCGTATGCCATCTACAGTGACGGCGAATCCCAAACGGCGGTGGCGAACACGGCTGGGCTGGATCGCAGTTACAAAGAAAATTTTGCCTACCAATTTGCGGGACCGCTGGTCAGTGAAAACGGGCAGAACAAATCCGCCTTCGAGTTCAAGTTCTCTCGAGAGTTTGAACAGCTTGATCCAAACCAGACCGCGCTCGAGGCGGTGCGCAAGTCTCTGGCAATGCTCGGTGGTTTGCCCGCACCGAGTGGTACGTATCCAGTCGTGATAGACCGCGATTGCATGGGAACATTCTTGGGTACGTTTGCGGGCATGTTCAGCGCCAAACAAGTTCAGGACGGTAAAAGTCCGTTGGTGGGCAAACTCGAGCAAAGCATCGGCTCGAGCGTGGTCAGTCTTCTCGACGATGCCACGCGAACGGGAGGCATCGATTCCAGACCGTTTGATTCTGAAGGTTACCCAAGTCAGAAACTCGTGCTGCTCGAGCGCGGCGTCCTGAAGAATTTCATGCACAACTGTGAGACCGCTGCCAAAGTTGGTCTGCAAAGTACCGGACACGGCTCGAGGTATGGTTATCGCGGCACGGTTGGCGTTTCGCCAACCAATTTTTACATCGAACCTGGCGTTGGCACCCAGCAAGATTTGATCTCGAGCATTGACCAGGGCGTGCTGCTGACCGCCGTTCACGGCTATCACGCCGGAGCAAACCCGATCAACGGCGATTTTTCATTGCAAGCCGATGGTTTCTGGATTCAAAACGGTAAGGTTGCGCATCCGCTCGAGGTCTTTACGGTCGCGGGCAATTTTCTCGAGTTACTGCAAAACATTGAGGCTGTGGCTGACGACCTCGAGTTTAAAATGGGCGGGATTGGTGGCTCGAGTGTACGGGTCAAGAGCCTGAACATTGGCGGTCAGTGATTGTTCACAACACCCTGATTTTTGATTAAACTCCAATCATGCGCCTCAAATTGATGTTCGTCTTGTTACTTTTCTGGCTCGGGCTGACTAAAGCGTTTGCCAGTCCAGCCTCGGATTTGGCAACTCAATTTTTGGGTTATCTTGAAAATTATTATGTCGAACCCGAGAAACTTGACCTCAAATCACTGAAATCTGGGCTTGAAATTGCCGTGGCAAATCTTTGTGGCGATGATGCAAGTTGTCCAACCAGTAAAATTCATGACGAGTTAAGCAAGATCACCAAAGCGCTGCCCGACAAAACCTCAAGGTTTTTAAATCCCGAACAAGCCGCTCAAAAGCGTTCTGAGGCTCGAGGGGACACGTTGAACGATGCACGGTTTGGGATTGGCATCGAATTGCGTCAAAACCTGGTGTACCGCGTGCTCGACAACAGCCCAGCCGACAAAGCCAGGGTCATGGTCGGCGATGTCATCACAAGCATCAGCCGCAACAATCAGGCGTGGGCAAAAAAACTCGAGTTTGGCGACAACACGCCGGTCACGATTGCACTCGAGCGGCGCGGCGTGAAATTTTTCAAGAGCATGTCACCAGAGTTGGGCTGGCTGACCAATCTGGGATTTCCGGCATCGGGTGTGCCAAAACCAAAAATTGGCTACCTGCGCATACCGTCGTTTCAAATGTCCGGCACTGCCGCTCGGGTTCATGAACAAATCGCCAAACTTGTCTCAGGCGGCGCAAATTCGTTGATTCTGGACTTGCGATTCAACACCGGTGGTCTGCTCGAGGAAATGCTGCTGACCTTGAGCGCCTTTCACGACGGGGCTGTCTTGAGGTTGCGCTCGAGGGGCGCGACGCAATTGTACAGCCTGAAAAATGGCGGAATTGAAGCACAAGTCGGCAACAAAACCTCGAGATACGCGCTGCCAAAACCAACAACTTTCAAAGGCAATTTGATCGTTCTGACCAACTCGAGCACCGCCAGCGCAGCCGAATTGATGGCACTCATCTTGCAGCGAGAACAACTTGCGCGTTTTGTTGGCGAGCCAAGTTACGGCTTGTGCCAGACCGCCCTTGCGCCATTGCAACTTCTTGATCAGAGCGAGTTGCGTCTGGCAGCCGTCAAAAATCTGTTTGCGGACAATGAGTCCATCCCAGAAAAACTCGAGCCTGATTACAACATGACCGATGACCTGACCGCCCTCGAGCAGGGGCACGATCTGGTGCTCGAGACAGCCATCAAGTGGCTACAACCAATCAATCTGAGTGTCAAAGGAATGCTTGAGCAAACACCGTTTTAACGATTTAGGAGCGTCCAAGTTCCGTCTGGCTCGAGTTTGGCTTGGTGTTTTGCCTCGAGCGATTTGAGGGCATTCAAAGCTGAATTCTCGTCGAGCATCGTGCCTGCAAGAATGTCTTCAAGGCTGAGTTTCCAACTTTTGCGGTACGCGAGACGCCAGATGGCTCGTTCTCCCCTGTCGGCTCGAGGGTTGGTACTTTGACGGTTTTCGACTCGGGCGAACACTTGCAATCCCAACCAGATACAGGCGGCTGCAATCAGAATCTCGAGCCACCAGAGCTGAAAGCCCACCTTGACCCCCGCCAGAACGCTGATCGTACCGAAGGCGGCATAAAAGCAGCCAACCGCAAACAGTACGGACAAAGCAAGCGCTGGGAGTCGGCGCAGGTTCATGTCATGGTCGCGCTTGGAATCACAGGCGAGTTGTACAGCGCTGGTGTGATGAAAGATGTTTGGATGGTTTGCGTGACTTTCCCAAAAACCATGTGCGGTGTGGCGTGCTCAACCCTGGCGCGGTAAAGACCTGGGAACGGCGCTTCGCTGGCTGGCAGCAAAATTGGATGGTGCGCCTGCGTGTGACCCTCCATGAACGTTGGCTCGTAGGCGGGTCCACGCAGCAACACCTCGACCTCTTTGCCAATCAAACTCGAGTTTTTGACCTGTGCCCAGTGGCGTTGACGCTCGATCAGGCGTGTCAAACGTTCCGACTTGACTTCTTTGGGCTGGTCATCAAAGTGTTTGTAACTCGGTGTGCCAGCCCTGGCGCTGTAAATGAAGGTGTAGGCGCTGTCAAAAGCCACCTCTTCGTAAAGTGATAGCGTCTCGAGGAAATCGGCTTCAGTTTCAGACGGAAAGCCCACAATCAGGTCGGTGGTCAGGAAGATATCAGGCATGAGCGAGCGAATTTTGGCGATTCGCTCGAGGTAGAATTCTCGGGTGTATTCACGTCCCATGCGTTTGAGCACTGCATTGCTGCCAGATTGCACGGGAAGGTGAATGTACTTGCAGACGTTCTCGGTTTCCGCTATCGCCTGAATAATGTCATCACTAAAATCCATCGGGTGCGAGGTGGTAAATTTTACCCTCGGAATGCCGCTTTTCCCGACCATGCGCAGCAACTCGCCAAATCCTGGCATTCCAGGTTGATCCAAGCCATAAGAATTCACGTTCTGCCCGAGCAACGTCACCTCGAGCACACCCGCCTCAACCATCGCCCCCAGTTCCGTCATAATGTTTTGAGGGGTTCTCGAGACTTGAGGTCCACGCGTGGTCGGCACGATGCAGTAGGTGCAGTGGTGATCGCAACCGCGTTGAATGGTTAGCATGACGCTGAGTTTGCCTTTTGGTGGCGGCGGAATGAATTCGTGAATGTCGTCTTTAAACGCCAGACTCCAAAATTTCTTGTTGCCCTCGAGCGCCGCACCAATATCTGTAAGCGCCCCAGGACCGAGAAGCACGTCCACCTCGTACTTCTTGGCAATCTCTTGTCCCTCCTCAAGTTGCGCCAGACAGCCCATCATGCCGAGCATCAAGCCGCGACTGTGTTTGAGTTTGCGTAAATCACCCAGGACCGCCTTGACTTTATCGACTGGTTTGCCGCGCACCGCGCAGGTATTGACCAACACAAAATCGGCGTGATCGACGTTTGAAACCAGTTCTGCACCCAATGCCACAAGTTGAGACTCGACCATGTGCGAGTCGTACTCGTTCATTTGGCAACCGAAAGTTAACATGTGAAATTTAATATCAATCAACTCCCAAAATCAAAGCTCGAGCAGGAAGTCTTCAATCTGCGAACTCGAGTTATTAGGTTACATGCTGGGGCAACTTCAGGCAAGGAGGAAAGTTCCAAGTGAGGCAGAGCATTTTGGCTTGAAATGATCTTATAAATCTTCTAGACTTGACTTATGACCAGTCCAACCAAAACATCAACCAAAAAACCACACAAACAAGCAGCCCAAAAAGCTTCTAAATTTGCGGTCAAAAAAGCGGTAAAAAAACCGCTTAAGGAATCTGCAAATGCTGCGTTTGCCGTTGCTGATGCAACACTCAGCCTTGAATATATTGAACTCGTTGTTGAGGCAATGGGTCGCAAGTGAGTCATCAGAAATACCTTTTTGACACCAATTTGTTTATCGAACGGTTCAGGCGCACACCAAAAGTAGTGCGTCTTTTTGATGAACTTTCTTCATTCCAAGTCACCTTGAGCGTCGTCTCTTACCTCGAGTTTGTGCGCGGTGAGGTCAGCGCAGGACGAGTTAAAGATACAAAAACAATGGCGGATACTGTGGGCAACTTCATGATCTAGCCTTTAACTTCCGAAATGGGTTTGTATGCTGGACAAAAATCCTTAAAACTGAATCGTACCGACATGAACGACTTGGCGATTGCTGCCACCGCTTTCAAACTGAAAAGAACGCTGGTCACGTTGAACATCAAGGATTTTGTGGGTTTTGCAGGGTTGCGGGTGACGACAATGGATGAACTGCTCGGATGATTTTACTCGAGGTTGGATTTGCACCAATTCAATACCGTCATGAATGGAATTTTCTCGAGCTTCCCAAAAAGGGCGTGTTTTGAAAGTTTGGATTTTGTAAATTTCGGGCTGGTCAAGCCACACAAGAATTTCGTGGTTTCTCGAACTTCGGTGAAAATTTCTGGGTGCGCTGTTGTGACTTCCAGAATTTCGGCTCGAGTCACAAGACTTTCTGGTTTTGACGGTGTGACGGCGGCTGGAAGTGTGATTTTTATTTTCAAACAAACGCTGCATTGACCGCAGTCATGGTCGCTCGAGTCACCAAAGTACCGTGCGAGTTGTTTGGCATAGCATTCTGCATTCTCGAACAGCGAAACCACGCTGTGCAACCTACCCAAGTCTTGGCTTTCGCGTTGCTCGAGTCGAGAATACAACTTTGAGGCGAGCACATCGACATCAGAAATAGCCTTCAAACGCGTGTACTGGCTTCTCGAGTCACTGACCCGAACCTCAGCCAAGTTCTGTTCGTCCAGGTAATTGAGCGCCTTGAGGATTCGTTCGCGGTCCTGACCAATTTTGGCGGCAATCGAGTCTGGTTCAAGCGTCAACCAATCGCGTCCCATTTTTCCAGCTTTAAAAACTTCTCGCAAAAACTTTTGACGTTCGGCATCGAAGCGCTCTAGAATTTTGTCGATGTTGCCCGAGAATTTCAGTTGGTACGTGGCGTATTGTGACGTGCCTTGCGATAAAAACCCCAGAAGCTCGAGGTAGGTCAAAAGGGTTTTGAGGATTGTGCCGCGAATGTTGGTTTGCGTTCCAAGTTCGTAAAGATTCAGTAACTTTGAGACTTCACCATCGCTCAAAAATTGAATCAATGAACGCACCGCGCTCAGGCTGGGCGTGTCACCGTAAGCGAATTGCTCGAGCGCAGCCAAATCCTCTAAACTGCCGAGCATGACGGCGCTGCTGGGCAACCCGTCCCGTCCGGCGCGTCCGATCTCCTGGCTGTAACCCTCGAGACTTTTGGGCAGATGATAGTGGTACACCGCTCGGACATTGCGTTTGTCGATGCCCATGCCAAAAGCGATGGTGGCGACCACAACGGCATTGGGGGCAGTCATCCACCAGTTTTGGACAATTGTTCTCGCCTCATCTTCCATGCCCGCGTGATAGGCTCGTGCTTCAATCCCAGCCCTTTCGAGTGAATCGGCGACGCTTTCGGCATCGCGTTGCAAGCTGACATACACGATACTCGTGCCAGGATTGGCTTTGATCTCAGTTGCCAAAATGATCGCTCGAGCGTCCAGTTTGGTTGGTTTGGCGATCAAACTCAGGTTTTCACGTCTCGAGCCTGTGATGATCGCGGCATTGGCTGGAATCTCAAAGGCTTTACAGATGTCCTGCACGACTTTGGGCGTGGCGGTGGCGGTCAGTGCCAGGATTCGCTCGGCGCTTATTTCTTTGGCAAACGCCGCAAGCTTCAGGTAATCGGGTCTGAAACTGTGTCCCCATTCCGAAATGCAGTGCGCCTCGTCGATGGCGAACAATGCGATGTGCGTGCGACGCATCAAATCTCGGAATCGTTCGTTGTTAAACCGTTCCGGTGAAACGTACAAAATTTTCAGCTTGCCATTTTTGATCTCATTCCAGATTTGCAGGTTCTGATCGCGTGCCATGCTCGAGTCGAGTCTGGCGGCGGGAATGCCCTTTGCCAGCAGTTCCTCGACCTGATCGCGCATCAGGGCAATCAACGGCGAAACCACCAAGGTGAGTCCTTTGAGCATGAGCGCAGGAATTTGATAGGTCAAGCTTTTGCCACTGCCCGTCGGGAAGACCGCCAAGGCGCGAGCGTCACGCTCCAGGCTCATCAGCACTTCGAGTTGTCCAGCGCGAAAACCCGAGTGACCAAAGCGTTTCAAAAGTTGAGTTATGTCGGTGCCATCCATGCCAAACGATACCGCAGTAATCTTGATTTGATCTAAACAGTGTGCATTTTCCTGTTTTTCCCTGCGCAAGCCTGCTAGTGTGAGGGGGTTTGAAGTTTGGCTTTCAAACCATTTTCCAATGACCAACACTTTACCCATCCCAAGTCTCGAGTTTGGAGCGCTGCAAAGAGCGCTTCGACGTGCGCTTTCGAGCCGTGGCATGACCTGGGAAAAGTTTGAGGTTGGTGCTCAACTCGCCAAACTCGAGGTCAGCGCTCAACTTGAAGGCTTTCTGGATTCTTTTGTCACGGCGTACCCGCGACTTCGTGATGGCTTGGAACGCTTTGAAGCCACCCGAGCCTGGGTCACCAAACTGGTTCTGGCAATGCTGCTGGCTTTGCACAGCGAATCTGAACCCGAACCCAGAGCCGATTGGGAGGCGCGTCCATTTTCGGTGCGTGAGTCGAGCAACAGCGATAATGTCTTGTTGGTTCCTCGAGCCTTTGATTTTGATTGGTTCACAGGCTTGAATCCAGCCTTGATTCGTCTGCGCTCGTGCGTGGTTTGGGCAAGATTTCTGAGTTGAAGACGGTTAGAATGTCTTCATCCAGTTGTTTCACCCTCGCAAGATTCGTCAGGAGATGTCATGGCTTCTATCATGCCCCCAAGAGAAATTATTGATCAGGATCGTCCTTTAAGCCCCGCCAGTTTGTTATCGCGCTCATACCGCGACCGCTTGATCGAACGCGGTCTGCTGGGCTTGTACCGTTGGTACACCGCCCGTTCGCAGGAAACCCGCAACTGGAATCCAGATTTGGGTTTTGACTGGCAAAATATTCGCACCGATTTCAACCCTCAGGTGCAGATGGTGCTCGAGGGATTCTTTGCCGTCGAACAGTATGCGCCAGATTACGTCAGCAAGTTCTTGCACATGGTGCGCCGCTCGCACGGGCGCAGCCACTTTCAGATGCGTTGGGGTTCCGAGGAAGAAAAACACGCCGACAGTTGGGAAAACGCCGTGTTGTTCAGCCGCAGCCGCACACCAGCCTATCTCGAGGATTACAAGATTTCATTGCGCACCAACGAATGGAAACTGCCCTGGGACGACGCGCTGCACGTTTTGCTGTACACGGTTTTTCAGGAACGCGCCACACAATTAAACTACCTTAATCTGGCAAAGATCACCCAGGGCATCTCGAGCAAGCCCGAATTAAACGACCAGATCGACCCAGTGTTGACCAAGGTTGCCGTGACCATTGCCACCGACGAGGCGGCACATTACAATTTCTTCCTCGAGTGCGCCAGGTTGTTCATGTACTATTACCCGCTCGAGACGCTCGAAGCCATGCGCGACGTAGTCAATCACTTCGCCATGCCGGCGGGGGAGATCATTCCAAATTGGGACGAGTTCTTCGAGGCGGCGTACAAGTGCGCCGTCTACGGACCGCGTGAATATGCACGGGACGTTGTGGCGCTGGTATTCTCGCAGTTCGGCGTGCAGGGCAAAAAGCAACTCGAGGAAGGCATCAAACGCACCCGACTTGTGCCAGACGAACAGGGGCAGATGATGCAGACCGCCATATGGGAAACCTTTGACCCCGAAATCATGCTTCGTGATGTTAAACGGATTTACGCCAAGATTCAGGGGCACGAAGCCAAGTACGGCATGGACAAGATTGATCCAGTGGCATTGGTCGATAATCCTGTCTGGCCCGTCCGATAATCCAACAAACCTGTTCAATTCGCGGGCGTATCCTTTGGGGTGCGCCTTTTAACTTGCTCGAGCCGTAGAATGGACGTATGGACCTTCAGGCACTGGCGCTAAATTTAATTTCTGAACGCATTCCCGGCACCCGCAAGGGTTCGCTCGAGGTGGCTTGGGTTCATTCGAGGCGCGTTTCTGAACGGTTGCTCAGGCATGGTTACAAGCTCGAGGTGGTCTTGGCTGGCGTCTTGCATGACATTGTTGAGGATGGAAATACCAGCTTGAAAGAACTCCTGGACTTTGGATTCCCCCGCCGAACGGTACAACTGGTGGATTTAGCCAGTCACGACGATGCGATAGTTGAAAAAGACGCACGCTGGGCGCAGATGGTTTTAAGGCTCGAGCAAGCCAACGACAGCGACGCCTGGGCGGTCAAGGTCTGTGATCTGATCGACAACCTGCACGGTTCAATCAGTTTGAAGACGGAGCGCCGCGCCGCTTTTTTTGAAATGAAAGCCCCGACTTACCTCAGCCTGTCTCGGGTGCCTCTGCAAATGAATGCCCTGTGGCTCGAGTTGCTCGAGGCGTTTTGCAAACCTGGACTTGAACAGTACGAAAGGTTTCAAAGTCAAGTTTAAACTGTGCAGAACAAATCAAATGTTGAAACTTTGATCGAAATTGATTCGATGACTTAAACTGAACCCAGAGCAAATTTGAGGAGGTTTTATGAAACGTATTGTGATTGTTTTGCTGGTGTTTCTCGGCTTTTCATCCTTGGCGGGTGCACAAAAATTCTCGATAGGCGGTGGCATCACGGGTTCGGCGGGGTCGGGTCAGAGCACCCAGATCGGCGCGAGCGTTCAGGTGACCGTTGGAGATCTGTTAAAAATCGGACCAGTTGGTGTCGATTTGCGAGTCAATGCCGATGCCACGTTCTCGAGCGGCACCAGCATCGAAATTGGTGTTTCGCCCCTGGCAACCTTTCAAGTCGCACAGTTCAGGCTCTATGCGGGTCCAAGCCTTAAATTCTTTATCCCAGGAGGTTTGGGGTTTGGCGCAGCCGCCGGTTTTAATTTCCCGATAGCCCCAGGTCTAAACAGTTATGCCGAACTCAATTTGACTTTTGCGCCCTTCTCGAGTTGGGCGGTACGGGTTGGCGTTCAGTACAGTTTCTAGAGAATAACAAATCATTCGGGGCAAGCCTCGAGGTATTCAACTTCATTACTGACATTCATCCCCAAACAAACTCGCCTGCACAACAAACTGACGGTACCCTCCTCCACCTTAATTCCGAACCTAATTCGCAATCGTCCTCTCAATTCCATGCTTCCCAACGCTCGCCACAAAATACCCGCTAGACCACAGCTTCCCTCCGCGCAATTCCTTCCTCAAACCCTTCACTTGTTCCAAAATTCACCGCGCTGTAATAATTTTAATCCTCGTGATGATTTCTGTAAAGCCATACGTTGGAACACCCTGAATTAGAAAATGCACGTGATCCGTATCCGCCCCAATCTCGAGAAACACAATCTCATACGTCTGTTCAATCAAAGCGCAAACCTCTTTTAATTCATGCTCAACGTCGGGTCTGAACACTCCCCTTCGATATTTTGCAGGGCAAACGAAGTGGTATAACAGTACGCTGACGATATGGCTTTTGTGCAAGAACTGGCTTTGACTCACACGTCATGCTAAACTCCATGTCGGGCAATCGAGGCACGCCTGGGGGAATGTATCCCGTAGCGATTCAAAAAGTCTTGGATGTGTTTCCAGGAGTTGCAGAGAGGTCATGATTCATATTGTGATGACCAACCTGATTGATGATGTCGAAGATAAAACCTTTCGAACCTCGCTTTAAAAGGTTTTTTTCATGAATTTGAGGTACACTGTGCGCCGATGACGCTCGAAAAGCTTGATGGAAAATACGAGGTCAAACGCGAAATTTCGCGTGACCCCACAGTTCGCAGCGTCGAGACTGCCACGCTCGACGGTCGCGCCGTCCGTGTGGATTGGTTTTTTGTCACCGATCCCAAAAGCCGTTCTAACTTTCACCGCTACCGTACCGCATTAAAAACCGCCAATTCCCCGTTAATGCTCGATGCCGTAGCCCGACCAGGCGCGTATTACACGGTCTGGCAACTCGAGGGCGGGGCAAGTGCATTGTCTTGGGTAGAAGCGCATCCCAAAGACGACGGATTCCGTGGACATTTACAAACCATTGCCGATTCGCTCGAGTCTTTTGGTTTTTCACTGGCTGATACCGATGTGATTGCGGTTGAACACCGTGAGAGCGGCAAAGCCGAGGTACGCCCAGCGATTTCCAATCTTCGCCTGGTGGAACGAAGTCCTGAAGAAATCAAATTGTTGAACATCGCCGTGCTCGAGCCGAAAAAAGCATCACCAAAAACCATTTTTGCTGTTAAAAACAATAAAAAAACCATTGTCAAACCAAGTTTTATACTTGACCCAAACCTCGAGTCTACAGCCAAGGCTGTCATGCCAAAATTAAACCAGCGCCGTTTGACCATTTGGGGCATTGTTCCAGGCATTGCACTGCTGATTGGCACGGGGTTTTTTGGTCAGCAAGTGGTGCAAGCCTTTTTACAACCCAGCATGGTGGTGGTGCCGAATGTGGTCGGCAAACCCGTCCGCGAGGCAGCCAAAATCCTGTCTGAAACCCGTTTGAACACCAACCTTGAGAAAGGCAACGACAACACGCAACCTCAGGGCATCGTGCTTTCGCAAAATCCGTCCAAGGGAACGTCACTGACCGAAACCAGGGTGGTCAGCATTGTTGTCAATTACCCAAGACCACTGATCGCCCCAGATTTGGTGGGCAAGCTTGGCAGCGAAGCCAAAATTACCCTCAAAGAATTGGGCTTGGTCACTGCCAATGTTGCCATTGTTCCAGCCAATGAGGGTGAGCCTCGAGGTGTGGTGTTGGCACAAAATCCAATTCCGGGCACTCAAATGATCAAGGGCAGTGGCGTGACCATTCTCGTTAGCGGCGCACGTCCCGAAAAGGGCAAAACCTTCATACCCGATTTGACTGGACTCACCTTCGAAGACGCTCGAGCCATCATCAAAATGTCGGGTTTGACCTTGGTTGAAATCAACACCCGCAATTCGACGGTGGCTAAAAATACGGTCTTGGCTCAAACCCCAGCGCCCAACAAAAGTGTGGCGCTCGAGGGTGAGGCGACCCTAACGATTGCAACCACCTCAAATGCGCCAAAACCAATTGTGCCAGAACCAATTCGACCTCGCCCTGTGGTCGAGAGTCCGAACGTTCCGACCCAACCTGAGACGCCGACACGAACGCCAACGCCAACGCCAGTGCCGACACCAATCCCAACGCCGACACCTACCCCGACACCAACTCCAATCCCAACGAATACCAATCCAGTGTTACCTGAGGGTCAAAAACCGCCAGTCGAAACGCCAACGACTCCCGATCCCGTGGTGACAACAGCAAGCCAACCAAATACACCAATCCCTACCGCCACTCAGCCACGTTCCGTCACATTTTCATATCTTGTTCCAGCAGATTTGGGTACCGTCACTTTGGAGGTGCGCATGGTGGATGATGACGGTGAAAAAACCATTTACGGTCCGCTCAGTGTGCCTGGGGGCACAGCAATTGACCTGCCTCGAGAGGTACGCGGTACGGCAAAGTTCACCGTTTTGATCGATGGTGTCCCCAAATACGTCGGGGAATTGTGAAGTTTGAAGCGTAAAATACACCCGTGAATTCTTTTGTTCCTGAAATCCACGGTGATGGTTTTAAAGCATTCCCGATGCTCGAGCCGTATTCGAGAAATCCAGATGGAATATTCTTCTTCGATTCAGGTTTAAATCCAGATTACCAAACGGTGGTGCTGGTCCACGGCAACGGCGACGAAGCCGATACATGGCGTCATGTTTTTAAGTCACTTACAAAATCATTTCGGGTTGTGGCGCTCGATCTGCCTGGTTTTGGGCGTTCTCGAACCCCCCAAAACGGTGATCTGGACAGCCTTATTGACGCACTCTCGAGGCTGATTGAATCTTTGCAATGCTCTAAAGTACACCTTGGCGGCTCAAGCATGGGTGCGGTCATCTGCACAATGTACGCGAGTCAAAATCCGAATCGTGTCTCGAGTTTGACGCTGGTGGGCGGCGCAGATATGGATTCAAATGATGTTGAAGCCAACCCTGGCATTGCAAGTTTGCTCAAGCCTGAAATTGGAGAGGTTTACTACAATGGTTTGCGAGCATTGGGACAGGATGCGGCTTTTGCCACCCTCAAGCCGTACTATGCCAATCTTCAAACCATGCCAGCAAGTGACCTCGAGTTTCTACGCCAACGGGTGTGGGCTAGAGTGTGGTCTGACACGCAACGAGATGCGTTTCTAGCCGCTTTGAGAAGTCTGTTTAGCCGTCAACCATTAACTGACAGTAGACTCGAACATCTGCCCTTGCAATTGATTTGGGGTGAGCACGACAACATTGTTCCGATACAAGCCGCTCTAAACATGCAAAAAACCTATCCTCAAGCCAAACTTGCGTTGATCGAAGGCGCTGGGCATCTGCCGCACCAGGAAAAACCCGAAGCCTTCCTGAAAGTGCTTGGGTCGTTCTTGTCGAATTTCAAGGCACTATCATGATCTTGGGCTTGGATTTTGGTCTGACCAACCTTGATGCCGTGCTGGTTGAAAGTGGGCAAATACGGCAAGGCTGGCGGCAAGACACCCGTGGATTTGCAAGTTTAAAAATGATTGAACAAATTGTTGACGAGCATCAAATCAAACTCGAGGATTTAACTTGTATTGGCACAACGGGCGGCAGGCACAAAGACCTGCCCTCGGATTTTATGGGTGTCCCAATTTTCAAAATCGCTGAAGCCCAATCAGTGGGGCATGGTGGATTGCAAATGGCTCAACTCGAGGAGGCGCTGGTGGTCAGCGCCGGAACTGGCACGGGCATGATCGCGGCTCGAGGCTCGGGTTTTAGCCATGTGACTGGTAGCGCCGTCGGTGGCGGCACGCTGCTGGGTTTGGCAAAATTATTGCTTGGAACATCTAACCCACTCGAGATCGCGGCATTGGCTGCCAGAGGCAACGCTGCTGGCGTTGACAGCACTCTATCTGACGTTCTCGGCGGCGGAATTGGTCACTTGCCCAGCGATGCCACCGCCGTAAATTTGGGGCGTCTGGTGTCGCTCGAGCAACCTCCAACCCGCGAGGACCTGGCGGCAGGTCTGGTGACGCTGATTTCGCAAGTCATTGCCGTGATTGCGTTGAATGCCGCAAAAGCCCAGAACCTCGAGCGAATCGTGATCGTCGGACATTTGGTTGACCTCGAGCCAATTCGTGCCGCGATCAACCGTGTATGGGGATTTTACGGTGTTGAACTGCCAGCGATCATTCCAGAATCTCGAGGTTTCGCCACCGCATTTGGTGCGGCACTCGAGGCGAAACTTGGGCATCAAAAAGCCGTGGCTGAAAACCACGGCTGAGACTCGAGTTTAAATTTTAGAGCACATCATCACGGATACAGGCTTTGAAATGCCCTGGCGCAACTTCGACCAACTCTGGGACGGTGTGTTCGCATTCGGTGATCTTGTAACGGCAACGGGTGCGGAAGACACAACCACTCGGCGGGTTGATCGGGCTTGGAATGTCACCCTCGAGCAAAATTCGTTCGCGTTTGATCGTCGGGTCTGGAATCGGCGCTGCCGATAAAAGTGCCTCGGTGTACGGGTGCTTGGGGTTCAGGTACAGCTCTTTGGCTGGCGCAACCTCCATGATCTTGCCCAAGTACATCACCACGACACGGTCACAAATGTACTCGACCACCGCCAAATCGTGGGCAATGAAAAGCAGCGTCAAACCGAGATCGCGTTGCAAATCCTCGAGCAAGTTAACAACCTGCGCCTGAATCGAAACATCAAGCGCCGACACCGGTTCGTCCGCCACAATGAATTCTGGTTTGACTGCCAATGCCCTGGCGATCCCAATCCGTTGCCGTTGACCGCCAGAAAATTCGTGCGGGTAACGGCGCATGTGATCCGGTGACAAACCGACCTGACGCAACAACTCGGCAACGCGGTCCACTCGAGCCTGCCCCTTGGCGAGGTTGTGAATTTGGAGTGCCTCGCCGATGATGTCACCCACGGTCATGCGCGGATTGAGTGAGGCAAAAGGGTCTTGGAAAATGATTTGCATTTTCTTGCGGTACTCGCGCATGTCGTTCTTGGAAAGTTTGACCACATCCTGACCTGCAAACTTCACCTCGCCAGAAGTTGGTTCGATCAATCGCAAGATGGCGCGTCCAGCCGTGGTCTTGCCCGAGCCTGACTCACCGACCAGACCCAAAACCTCCCCGCGATGAATCTTGAACGAAATATCATTGACTGCCTTGACGTTCGCCACCACCCGAGACAGCAAACCGCCACGAATTGGGAAGAACTTCACCAGATTGTTGACCTCGAGCAGCACCTCTTGCTTGACTTGATGCTCGGTTTTTTGTGGGCTGGGTGCGGTCACGCTTAAAGCTCCTTCCAACGAATACAACGGCTCATGTGACCCGCTCCAGTGTCTTCAAGCGCAGGCACGGCTTCCTTGCAGGCATCAATCGCGTACTTGCAACGCGGATGAAAGGCGCAGCCGCTCGGCAGGTACAACGGATTTGGCACGTTGCCAGGAATTGCCTCGAGCCGCTTTTGTTCGGTCACGGCATGGTCCACACGCGGAATGCTGTGCAATAAACCCATCGTGTAAGGATGCTTGGGGTTTTTGAAGATTTCAACCACGTCACCCTCTTCAACCACCCGCCCACCGTACATCACCACCACGCGGTCTGCCATTTCTGCCACCACGCCGAGGTTGTGGGTGATGAACAAAATGCTCATGCCAATTTCTTTTTGCAGCTTGCGCATCAAATCCAAAATCTGGGCTTGAATCGTGACATCGAGCGCCGTGGTCGGCTCGTCGGCGATCAGCAGCGCGGGGTTGCAAGAGAGCGCCATCGCAATCATGACACGTTGGCGCATACCGCCCGACATCTGGTGCGGGAAGTTGGTCACGCGGCGACGCGGTTCGGGGATACCCACCAAATCGAGCATGTTGCTGGCAACCTCCATCGCCTCTTTTTTGGTCTTGCCCTGGTGCAACACCACCGCTTCAGCAATCTGATCGCCCACCGTAAAAACCGGATTTAAGGAGGTCATCGGTTCTTGAAAAATCATTGACATGTCATTGCCACGAATTTTTCGCATGTCGGATTCTGAAAGCTTGGTGATGTCGCGTTGCTGTCCATCCTTGCCGCGAAACATGATCTCGCCCTCAACAATTTTACCTGGAGGCGAGGCAATCAGACGCATCATGGATAAACTGGTCACGCTTTTGCCCGAACCGGACTCACCGACCACCGCCAGCGTCTCGCCTTTGTTGATGTGAAAGGTCACGCCGTCAACGCTTTTGACCACGCCCTCGTCGGTGTAAAAATAAGTTTTTAGGTTTTTAACATCAACCAAGGTTTCCGCATTTGCCATTTTCTGCCCCCATAAAAAATTCGTTTTGGTTTCTCGAGCTTCAATTACTGGCGTTTGCGAGGATCAACCGCATCGCGCAAACCATCGCCCAGGAAGTTCCAGCATAATACCGCCAAGACGATAAAGAATCCAGGAATGAGGACCCAAGGACGGTACTGAATGCTGGCAAAGCCGCCCTCTTGGGCAACGCTGATCATCAAACCCCAACTCGAGTAGGGTTCACGAATCCCGTACCCGAGAAAACTGAGTCCTGATTCGGTCAAAATTGCGCCTGGAATCGACAGAGATAAATTGACAATAAGCAGTGAAAATGTGACTGGCAGCATGTGCTTGCCAATGATTCGCATTTCAGAAGCGCCAAGTGCCGTTGCTGCCTGAACAAAATCGACTTCACGAAGCGCCGAAATTTGAGAGCGTATCACTCGAGCAAGTCCGCCCCAACCAATGATACCGAGCACAAAAATAATGCCGTAAAAACTGACGACAGGATCAATATTTCGCGGAATCAGCGCGGAGAGCGACAGCAACAAAAACAAATCTGGAATTGCCGAAAGAATTTCAACAAAGCGCATGATGATATTGTCAATCCATCCGCCAAAAAACCCCGCCAGACCACCCAAAAACAAGCCGAGAATAGTCGAAAGTGCCACCGAAAAAATACCTATCGTCAGTGAAATCTGAGCACCGTACCAAATACGGGTAAAAGTATCACGACCAAAACCGTCCGTCCCCAAAATAAAAATATTTCCTGGCGCGTCAACACCAAACAAATGCACCGTCATGGGAATAAAACCAAACAATTGAAACGGTGATTCTGGACGGTTGTGAAACAATTTAACAGGATATTTTGTACTGCGGTCCTCTTTATAACCCTCTTCAAAGGTATCGGGGTTGGTAAAACGCGTGGATTTGTAAACAAACGGCAAATTAAATTGCCCAGTCTCTGGATCAATCACATACACTCGAGTTGGTTGCTGAAATTTGGTGATGTCCGTGGTGCTGTACTCGGAAAGGCTGTACGGCGATATGAACGGCGCAAAAATCGCGCCAACGTACAACAATGCCAAAACCAAACCACCAAAAACAGCCAATTGATGCTTGCGAAACTGCTCCCAAACAACCTGCAATTGGGATTTGGATTTGGCAGTATCAAAATTTCTGGAAATACCCGATGCGAGTGCCATATCAGTAATACCTAATCCGTGGATCGACTGCACCGAGCAAGAAGTCTGCCATTAAGTTTCCAATCACCAGCAAAACCAAAGTAATCGCGCCAATGCTGACATTGACGTAAATATCTTGCGAGAACAACGCCTCGAGAAACACTGGGGTCAAACCGGGCCAGTTAAAAACCACCTCGACAAACCCCGCACCGCTGAAAATGGCGGGCAACAAACCCCCAATGTTCGCCACAAAAGGCGTGATGGCATTTCGCAACGCGTGCTTGTAAATCACCACACGTTCTGAAAGTCCTTTCGCCCTGGCGGTGCGAACAAAATCTTGATTTAAAAACTCGAGCATTTGTGCCCTGAAACCTCGAGACTCGGAGGCGATGCTGCGAAGCAACAGTGCAATCATTGGTGCAAGCGTATGCCATAAAACATTGAGCACTTTGCCAATTGGTGAAAGCGTGTCGTAATATTCACTGGTCATGCCACCAACTGGAAACACTTTGGTATTTAACGCCCAGTTTAATTGGATGATTCCAAAAATCAAGATTAACGCAAAGAAAAACGATGGAAAACCCAAGAAAAAATACGATACCAAGCTTATTGTCTTGTCTCCCAAACTGTATTGCCTTACAGCGCCATAAATACCGATTGGAATGGCAATGAAGTACAGCAAAAACGTTGAACCAAAAACCAAAATCATGGAGTTAAAAACTTTGGGTCCAATTAAATCCCAAACGGGAACATTACTTTCAAAAGAAATTCCTAAATTTCCGGTGACAAAATTTTTGAGCCACAAACCATATTGCACAAAAACGGGTTTATCCAAACCAAATTGGCGTTCGATCCGTGCAATGGTTGCAGGTGTCGTCCGTGGATCGAGACGTTTTGCGTCCAAAAAATCACCTGGTGCGGCTTGAATGATCAAAAACGTAAGTAATGTTGCCCCTATAAAGACGGGGATCAAATTGACAAAACGTCTTAAAATGTAGGGAAGCACAACATCCTCCTCAATCTAATCTTGGCGAAACTCGAGCGATTGGCTCGAGTTTCGCACTTTTTTATTGTGGTTTATTCAAGAAATTTCTTAAAACTTACTATTGCAACCAGGTGGTTTCCAGATTTCTTGGACCGTTAATCGATGTCTGCAATGCTGTTGGATATTCACCCTTGATGTTCGAAGTCCATGAAAAGTGGACATTTGGTGAAACCAGGTAATCCCAGGCTTGATAGTTCGATTGCACATTTTGAATTTGTTGTGCAATCGCGACGCGCTTTTTAAAGTCAAGTTCCTGCTTACCACGGGCGAATAAGGCAGTAACTTGAGTTTCCCAAGCTGCCAAGCATTTACCAGACTTATTGAATGAGTGCAAGTTTGTGCCGCAAGGTTCTACGTTATCGCCCAAGGGGTAAATACGTCCACCACCCGAAAGTCCAAGCAAAATAGCGTCAAACTTACGATCATCACCATCTGACAGAAGCAAGGTAACAAGTGTATTGAAATCAACAGGCTTAAAGTTGACTTTCACACCAGCTTTTTTTGCTTCGTCAGCGAAGATTTTTGCCAATTGCTCGCGTTGGTTATTTCCACTGTTGGTGGTCAAGTCAAATTCGGCAACTTTACCTGCTTTGTTAACCAAATAACCATCACTGTTCTTCTTAGTAAAACCAGCTTTGGCAAGAAGTGCAGTTGCAGCTTCAACGTTGTAATCGAACTTTTTAAGGTCAGGTGAAACCCATTGGGTGAATGCAGCATAAACGCTCGAGTAGGCGGGTTGTGCCAAGCCACCATAAACAAGATCAACCATAGCCGCACGATTGGTCAGATGGCTCATGGCACGACGGAAGTTGTCGTCGCGGAACATGGCTTGTTTGCTTGGGTTGCTCTTTTGGTTCCAGTTAAAGACAATCCATTGGCTCGAGGCTGCTGGTCCAACATTGGCACGCAAAACGGCTTTCAATTTGCCGCCATCGATTGCACCTTTCACTTGACGCAATTGATCGGCATTGGCTGGTGAAAATGCGTCAGTATCACCGTTAAGATAGGAAGCCAAAGAGGCAGTGACATCTTTAACGATGGCAATAGTACGACCATCAAGGTATGGCAAGCTTTTCCCCGCAGAATTCTTGTTCCATTCACCAAAGTATTGATTGGCAACAAATTCGGCACGTTCCCCTGGTTTGTAGCTTTTGAATTTAAATGCGCCATCAGAAACGATTTGCTCGGCTGGTGTATTTAAAGTCCACATTGCTTTAATTCCAGCAGCACCTTTCGCAGCATAAACAGGCCCAAAAACATGGGTTGGGGCAGGTGAATATGCTAAAACCTCAATCGCATCGGCTACGACTGACGGTAAAATGGCTTGAATCGTATCAGCGTCGATTTTTTTAATTTTAATTGGCTTGTCATTGATAAAAAAACCATCATAGGCGTTTGCACCAACATCTTCATCAGTATTAATTTTAAAAGCAGTGATGAAATCATCTGCGATGATTGGCTTACCATCTGACCATTTCATGCCTTTACGAAGATTCATGGTCCAAACAAGTTTATCTTTTGAAACAGTATAGCTTGAAGCCATGTAAGGAATGTATTCACCCGTTGAAGGATCATAGGCAAACATGCCACCTGCATCAGTGATCACTTGTGGAATATTGCCCGATTCTGCTGCTGTAAATGGATTAAGCGTCTTGTAATCCGAAATGGTTGAGGTGCGGTACACACCACCCTCTTTGACTTCAGATGGTTTGCTTGACGACCAAGCATCAGGGTAAACGAATGTCTGCCCAAATGCCGAACCCGCCAGCATCAAGGCTGCGGTTGCCAGTATGGCTTTCTTCATCCTAAACCTCCTCCGATATGCGCCGCCCTTGCGACCCGTGTCTCGAGCCGACTGGGATTGAACCCCAAAGAGTTTTGCTATCAAGGTTTAGACTAACAGCGAAAGTTGAACCAAGTCAAGCCATTTGGCTTAAGCCATTTTAACGATCCTGACGCTGTTTTTACGCATTTGGTGTCACACTACTGACACAGGTGCCAAAATCGATGACACGAGCCAGAAATAAACCCATGCAAAACGCAACCTGACAACATGTCCACAAAAAACCTCGAGTCAGGCTCGAGGTTGGAAATTCATTTTGGGTTTAATCTAAAGTTTGACTGTACTGAGCAAAAACGCCACAAACAAAAACGTAGCGCCGGTGTAAAGCGTTAAACGCACCAAGCCCCCAGTTTGCCCTCTGGCATTGAGCATTTCCGAGCCACCGCCACCACCCAAAGAGGTTGAAAGTCCGCCCTGCTTTGGTTCTTGCAAAAGCACCAAATACACCAGTGCGGCAGCAGAGATGAAAAAAACAATCAACAATGGAAAAAACAAAAAGGCTGGCAATGCAATCATGGGTGGTGCTCCTTCACACAAGAATCTGTGATGCTCGAGAAAAACCTTGGTGCCGGGAGGGGGACTCGAACCCCCACGGTTTCCCGTCCGATTTTGAGTCGGGTGCGTCTACCATTCCGCCATCCCGGCGTGGACAGCTCGAGAAATATATCAGCATTTGCGGTGTTGGTCAAGGCAAAAACCAAGTATGATTCGGGTGCAATTTCACAGCAAGCCAAAACCACGTCTCAGACACCATGTGAGGCTCAACACAAATGACCCATCCCGAGATTCAAAGATCATTGTTTCATTCTTAAAGTGGCAAGATTACCCAGACACTGACTTAAGAACTTCTTTGACCTTCACGTTTCAACTTTGCGTAAACATTAGACTAAACCCATGAAAAAAATCTTGATTACCGCCCTAAGCCTGCTCAGCCTGGCAGCTTGCGCCCCGTCGCAGGTCGTTCAAACCCCGCAATTTGAAATGCTCGAGGCTGGACTCTTAAAACTGAACCCACCAGGCTTGAACGGGGGCGCAGCCGAGGCAGTCATTCGGATTCAGATGCAGGGACGCAACCCAAACCCGTTTGGTTTAAGGCTCGAGGAAATTCGGTTTGATTTGCTGCTCGAGGGAGCAAAAATCGCGGCTGGGGTTGCGCCAGGTTTTGAACTGAAGGCGTCTGGTGTTCCCACCAGATTTCCTGTCGATGTCGAGGTGCCGCTGGATTTAAACACTTTAAAAACCTTGAGCAGAATCGTGACTGGGCAACCGACCTCGTATCAGATGCTGGGCGGCTTCAGGGTCGATGCTGGGGTGCTTGGCAAGCCAAATTTTGGACCGTACACCTTGGCGCAGGGCACTTTTAAATCGCTAAGCTTGGCAAGCACACCACCGAGTTTTGCTTTTCGTCCCGACCTGACGCGTTTGACGGTTGGCTTGGGCGGAGCGGCGCTCGATCTGGGGTTTGAGGTCAAGAACCCAACACCGGTCGGTTTTAGGCTGGTTGCACCGCTCGGTTTGGTCGTCGGAGGGCAGACGGTTGCCAAAGCCGAGGCGGGCGGCACGGTCCGTGCCAGAGAAACGGGTGTGATCTCGACGCGGTTTGCGATTGATCCACTGGCAGCCGCCAGAATTTTGGTCGGTGGCAAGTTTGATTTTCAGATCAGCGGCGCTCCAACCCTGGAAGTCCCAGGAATTCAAAGCTTCGCATTTCCGGTCAGCGCACTTTTTGGTGGCACAGCACAGCGCTAATCGACCGCAGACAGCCTTAAACAACCATAGCGCCAATTACACCACAGACTGTCAGCACTTACAGAAACCTAGAGCGCAAAAAGGCTCGAGGTTTCTGATTTCGTTTTCAACGCACCATTAAGGCGTTTGTATCGTTCCAGCCAAAGTTTGTGTTGCCACCATTTGGGCGAGTCGTTTCATTTTTTTGTTCCAAGCCAAAGTCTCGAGCAACCAACCAACAAAATTAATCAGATACAAGCCCCCAATGCCTGCAATCACCCAGATTGAATAGGTTTTAAGATCGAGCATGGCGGGAACACTTGAGAGTCCCAGAATCTTTTGATCTGCCAGAATGCTTGGGACAAGGTCGGGTCGGTTAAAATAAATAATCAACAAACTGCTCGCCAGTGCCCAAGGAACCAGTAAAATAATGCCCCAGACCTCATCCGCCAAACCCGAACCTGGCACGAGTAACGCCAGAAAATGATAGACAACGCTGCGCGACGCCACTTTGGCGCTGCGCATTCTTGGAATCAGCAATGACAACAGATTCAACACCAAGATTCCCAAGATCAAAACCGCAACCGCCATCATTGCCCAGGTGGGCAAGCCAAATGGCAAGTTAATCAAATAACCCCAAGGGTCTGAAACCATGCGCACAAACTCTAGCTCGAGCTTGCCCTGAGAGGCATCAACGATGTCTTTGGGTTCTGGAAATGCCAACATTGGGCTGTCACCAAAGACGGCTTTGTGAAAATCCAAACGATTTGAGCTGACGGTATTGGCACGAGAATTAAATCCAGCCTCGAGCAATGACGGTTGCAGTTGCAATGCGGCTTGAAATTTTTGAGCGGCTTGGGCGTTGTCGCCGCGATCAAGCGCCAGAACCCCAAGGTTATTGAGCGCCATCGGATTGTTACCTGCTTTTTCGAGGTTTTGGGTGGCGCGGGGTTTGTCGCCGTCAAGAAGCGATGCCAAGCCGCGAATGGCATCAAAACCAGAGCCGGTGGGTTTGGTGGCAAACGAATTCCAAAATGTGATACCGCCCAAAGTCCCCAAATTGAACGCAGGATGACGCAGCGTCTCGAGCGCTCGGGTGCTCCAAGTCCAAGTGCCAAGCACACCGACCATTAAAGCCAGCAAAGTCACCAACACAATTTTTTCGGTTAAGGTCAGGTAAGCACTGAGGCTGTGGCGAAGTCGCAGAAGTGGTGATTTTCCCCAAGCGCCCATCGCGCCGCCCACTGTTTTGAGGTCCCTGGATTGTTGCGGCGCGTATTTGGCTGCCAAAACCAACCAGAGCGCCACGAACGCCGCAATGAGTGCCAGCAAAGTACCAAGCGAAAAAATCACAATTTTCGAGACGCCAAAAGTGTAAGGCGTCCCCTGAGCAATTTCTTTTTGCAGGGCACGCCAAGGATCGCCCGAGCCAGCCGATTGCGTATCCAAAAAATTTGCCAATTCGAGAAACACGGTTTCGGACTGGTAAAACCTTGGCATGGTGTCATGCAAAAAAGCCATCCAGACCGTGGCACGTTGAATGTTCTGGTCTTGAAACAATGCCCGAGCGACGCCCAAAGGATTTCCGTAGGCTTCCATAGCCTGGCTCGAGACGGAAACGGCAGGGTCATAACCGGCATTGCTGTAAGCCGCCCGCGCAAAACGCAAGGCTTGCTCGGCAAAGTCCCACTCTTTTAACCGCACAAACACGGCTGCCTCTCGAATGTAAACAAAAAATGGCACGGCGATGTTGGATGCCAACGAAAATGCTGCCTGCGCCTCCGGAAATTTGTTTAACGCCTTGAGCGCGGCGCCCTGATATATTTTGTAAAACGGATTGGTCGGGTCCTGCGCTGCAAATTTTGCATTGAAGGTTTGCGAAACTTCGGGAAAACTGGGTTTGAGTTGATCGCCCTGAGAAGCCTTGGACGCGAAGCCTTCAAAGGTTTCGAGCAAAATGCCGTTGGGTTGATAGACTGGGCGCTCGAGAAGCGAAAAATTGGGTTGACCAGACAGGCGACGCATTGTGAATGACTCCATCAGGGTTGAAATCGGTGTCAAAGTCCCATTGGGAATGCTGACATTGACCCGAACGTCGGTACCCTGAACCTCGAGGCTCGAAACCAAACCAGACACCACAAACCGTTGAATGACCGTGCCCCTGCTCGGCTCGAGCTGCATGACACTTGCGCCGTCAGGCACAAAAATGTCTCGTCCAATCACAACAGGCTGGAGTTTGACCCCAGTCTTGGGATGCAGCCTGGCTGTCCAAGCCGGAGCGCCATTCAAACTGGCTTCCAAAGTGTCACCCTTGACGGTCAGCACTGGCACGGCGACTGGCGCAGGTGGCTCGAGTTTTAACTGCGCCCTCAATGTACCTGCGACTGCCGACATGCCCAGACGACTCGAGGCTTTGACGATCAAGACAAATTTCCCGTTTCCGTCGGCTTTCACGGTACTGGCTAAACTCGAGCCGTCCAATTTGGTGGGTTTGGGCGAGTTGAACGCAAGATTGACCGTCGAATTTGGCGCAAAACCTTCGGCTTGGATGGTCACTTTGCCGTCCAAAAGCGGCGGAAAGGGTTGCGCCGAGATTTTTTGAGCCGACACCGAGCCAACACCCATCAGCACCAAGGCTGCAAATCTTAAAAATTGATCTTTCATCCCGAGTCCTTTTCTGTGACGCGCCAACCCTTTTGCAAAGCTGCAAATACATTCACTTTACGTGGTCGGAACGGACGGGGTTCCCTGAAAAACAATGAAATTCAAGTGAAAGCCTGAAGCATTTTCATTGTTCTTTCAACCACCTTAACACGTGCACAATGGAAGTCCCGTGAACATGCCGCAAAATTGGCGCTTGAAACTCGGTCAACCTCGGGTCATGATAAGAGCAATGAAGACCCTGCTGATTGATTACGGCTCCGGCAACCTGCGATCTTGCGCCAAATCGCTCGAGGTAACGGGTTTTGATTTACAAGTCTCGAGCGAACCGAACGACGCAATACACGCCGACGCCCTGGTGCTGCCAGGGCAGGGGCATTTCAGGCAAGTCATGGAAAGTTTTTTGGACAGCGGCTTTGAGCACGCCGTTCGAGCGCACATTCAGGCGGGCAAACCGTTCTTGGGGATTTGCGTCGGAATGCAAATTTTGTTTGACTCGAGTGAGGAGTCCGAGGTTCCAGGGTTGGGAATTTTAAAAGGCGACATCAAAAAATTCCCAAAAACCGAACTGTCAGTGCCGCAAATGCAGTGGAACACCCTCGAAGCTGTTGGGGAGAGTCCATTGATGCAAAACCTCGGCTCAAAACCGTTTGCCTATTTCGTTCACAGCTATTACGCCCCACTCGAGCTTGGATCGAACGGCGCCAAAACCGATTACGGACTCGGGTTTTTGAGCGTGGTGTCGCACGAAAATGTGCAAGCCACGCAGTTTCATCCCGAAAAGAGTCAGAAGACGGGTTTGAAGATGCTCAAAAATTTCAGGACTTGGGCTGAGAAGATTTAAGCAATCAAAGCCCGTACTGGTGTCGCATCTTCCAGAGTCGGGTCTTTGTCCCACAATGTAAAATCGGCGGCAAATCCTGGCGCGACCTGTCCGTACCAACCCTCCCAGCCCGCCGCGAACGCCGCTCCAGTCGTGTAACCTTGCAGCGTCTCGAGTCTGGTGAGGGCTTGATCAACATTCCAGGGTTGCCCGCTCAGGTCCAGCCGCTTGACTGCCGCCTGAAAGCCCAGGATTGGGTCTGGCGTGGCGACGGGCGCGTCCGAACCCAGTGCCAGCACCGCACCAGTTTTGAGCAAACTGCGAAACGCAAAGGTGGTTTTGCCTCGGGTTTCACCGAGGAGGCGCTGAATGTTTTGAACATCACCTGGCGCATGAATTGGTTGGACGCTGACCGCAACGCCCAAGGCTCCAAACCTGGCAATGTCATCGGGATGCAAGTGCTGGGCGTGCTCGAGTCTCAGGCGCACGTTTTGGGCTAGTGCGAGCGGCGTGAGTTCCTCGAGCACATCGAGCATTTCTCGGTTTGCCCTGTCCCCTATCGCATGAACCACCGGTGAAAATCCAAGCTCGAGTGCCAAACGTCCGCGCTCCAAAAAGGTTTCTTTGCCGTCAACTTGCACCCCAGAATCTTCAAAACCAAGATACGGCTCGAGCATCAGGGCGGTGCGCGAACCGAGCGCACCATCGGCAAAAAACTTGACGCCGCAAAGCTTGATCCTGTTCCCAACACCACCGCGCAAACCCGTGTGCTGCAAATGCTCGAGTTGCGAATGGGAAATGCTCGCCCAGATTCGGAGTGGCATTTCACCCCGAGCCTCGAGTTCCCACATGGCGTGCAGGTAATCGATTGGCTCGAGCGCCATCGTGTGTACACAGGTAAACCCCCGATGTGCCATGTCAGAAGCACCAAGTTTTGCCGCCGCGACCACATCTTTGAGCTTTTGAGTCGGAAACACGCGTTTGACCAGTTCCATCGCGTTCTCGAGCAGCATCCCCGTCGGTTTAGCATGAATGTTTTGCACGATCACGCCACCATGAGGGTTTGGGGTGCTCGAGGTGATGCCCGCAATTTTGAGTGCCAGCGAATTGCACCACAAACCATGCCCGTCGCGCGACCACAACGCCACGGGATTGTTCGGCGAAATTTCATCGAGGTCTGCCGCCGTTGGGTAATCGGTTTGACCCCACAAACTTCGATCAAAACCATTGCCGAAAATCCAGTCACCCCCAGCAACTCGAGCCACACGTTCAGAAACCCAAGAAACCGCCTCCAAAACCGAACATGTAGCCTCGAGTTTGACATTCTGCAAGCTGAAACCGTAACCCACCAAATGAATGTGCGCGTCGGTCAAACCTGGGGTCAAGAAAAAATCTCGATGGTCCAAAACCTCGGCTTTGGGCGCGAGTTCGCGCAATTCCTCGAGTGACCCCAATGCCTGAACCCGATTTTCAAGCACAAGCACCCCCGAGGCTCGAGGGTGCGAGGGATGAAGTGTGATGATGTTTGAGAGAATTATTTTGGCGTGCATAGCCCGATTCTACCCGAGAGACTCACTGTGCAACGACCTTGATCGAGCCAGTAAAACCGTGAACATTGCATTTAAATCCAAATGTTTTACCAACGTCCTGCGTTGAAGCAAGGAAAGGAAAGTCTGTTGCAACTTGAGCAGAACCCGGAGTGACCAAAGGTTGTGAGCCATTGCCGATAACAGGATGCAAGCTCGAAGCCTCGATGGTCACGCTCGAGCCAACTTTGAGTTGACAAGCTGGAACTGAATACGCAAATCCCGCGACGCCAGAGACAACCGTGATCTTTGGAGGACAATCCGCTAGACCGCCAGCAGGAGGTTGAATCCCGCCACCATTGCACGCCACAAAACCAAGGACTCCAACCAGCGCCACTGTGCCCAACAATAACTTCACCATTGATGACCTCCGAG
The DNA here is from genome assembly GCA_025352125.1 of Deinococcales bacterium. GTDB lineage: Bacteria > Deinococcota > Deinococci > Deinococcales > JAAFIG01 > JANXTZ01. Next base: position 99,786 of record JANXTZ010000024.1, read on the forward strand.
ACTTCAGTTTAACTCGAGAAGCGCAAAAAACCATTCAAGTTCTTCATTGTCACACCATGCCAGAGCCACCTTAGACTCCTTTCCATACAAAATGGCGTTCTGTTCGAATTTACGAGCCAACTCGAGCGCAGCTTCAAGCGGCACGTCAAAAATCACAACACCATCCTCGCGCCAGGTTTGATCGGCTTGTTCGCCATAACTCCAATCAAACTCGAAACCCAGTCGTTCAATCTCGAGTTTCAAATGTTGGTTGCGAACGGCATTCTGAGCTTCAGAAAATGTTTGACTGAAAGGGTTGGCGGCGGTAATAACACAGTATTGCCGACCACCATACAATTCCACCCCTTGATCCGTGCTTGAAAGCGTAAAACGATACGCGGCTGTGTTGTAGACCGTTTCAATGTAAGCCAGTCGAAAATCTCGAGAATTCATGAGCCAAATAGTACACTGGGTTCATGTTCTCGAGCATTTTGGCTTTACTGCTGGCGTACTTGATTGGCGCGGTCTCCCCCAGCGTGATTTACTCGAGGTCGCGGAGTCAAGATGTGCGCGACAACGATTTTGCTGGCACGAGCGGCATGATGCGCCAATTTGGTGTGACGGTGGGGGTGGTAATCATGCTTCTTGACATTGCAAAGGGGGCGCTGGCGACATTCGTGGCGGGTCAAATCTCGAGCGAGATGCTTTGGTTTGCGCCTTCGGCTGCCACTTTGGGGCATTGCTATCCAGTCTGGCACGGCTTTAAAGGCGGGCAGGGCATCGCTCCAGCCTGTGGTGCGCTGACGGTCTGCTCGAGCTTGATAGGATTGACCACGATGGCTCTTGGAGCGTTTTTCGTGGCGCTGCACCGAGTGTTCAAACTCAAAAGACTGGTCAGGCTTGGCGGCGTACCATTCAGCGCCGTCTTGACCCTTGGCATTGTGGCTGTGCTGATTTCAAGACTCGAGGGCACAACGGCATTGAACGGTTTTTTGTTGATGTTGGCAGTCCTTCTGGTTCGAGGGGCACAAGTCTTACTGACCTCCAAACCTGGTTCTTGAATCGTACTCGAGAATCACAAAAACAGGTATGATACCGCCATCAAAACAAGGAGGCGTTCATGCTTGAATCCACAATGATGGATTACCCGCTCACCATTCCACTCATGCTCGAGCGAGCAAAACAATTGTTTCCCCACGTCGAGGTGGTGTCACTGCTGCCAGGCGCTCCAAACCCAGAAACCAAGCTGCCAACGCCCCACGAGCACCGCACGAATTACTTTGAAATTCATGCCAGGGTCATGAAGCTTTGTAACGCGCTGGTTGACGCTGGAGTGCAATCTGGTGATCGGGTCGCCACCATGGCGCTGAACAGTTTCAGGCATCTCGAGCTTTATTTTGCCGTGCCGAGTGTCGGAGCGGTCTGCCACATGATCAACATTCGGCTGCCACCCGAGCAAATTGGGTACATCATCAACCATGCGCAGGACAAAGTTTTGTTTATTGACAACGTTTTTGCCGCGCAATTGCCAATGATTTTGCAGCACTGCCCGAGCATTCAAAAAGTGATCGTGATGGGTCAAGTTCCTGGCGGTGTGCCCGTTGGCGTGCACGATTACGAAGACTTCATCCGCGATCAACCCGTGACGTTTCGCTACCCTGAGATCAACGAGCGTCAAGCCTCGGGCATGTGCTACACCTCTGGCACGACGGGCAACCCCAAAGGCGTGCTTTATTCGCACCGAGGCATTGTGCTTCACAGCCTCGCCAGCCTGGGAGCAGATTTGCTGGGCGTCTCGAGCAGCGATACGGTGCTGCCCGTCGTCCCGATGTTTCACGTCAACGCCTGGGGTTATCCGTACACCTGCTCCTGGGTTGGCGCGAAACAAGTCTATACGGGCATGTTCACCGACCCGAAAATCATTGCCCGCACCTTGGAGAAAGAAAGCGTGACCATGACGGCTGGCGTGCCCACGATCTGGATTGGATTGCTGGACGAACTCGACAAGGCAAAAGCGGCAGGCACACCGTACAAACTCGAGAAACTCAAAGCCATGATTGTCGGCGGCAGCAGCACACCGCGCAAAATGCTGGTGGATTTTGAGGTGCGCCACAACCTCAAAATCATTCCCGCCTGGGGCATGACCGAAACCACGCCACTCGGCACGGCAAACGTCTTGCTGCCACATCACATGGCACTGGACGACGAGGCGCGTTGGGATCAGATGACCCTTTCCGGGCGTCAAGCGCCACTGGTTGAACTCGAGATTGTGGACGGCGACGGACAGACCCTACCGCACGACGGCGAGGCTCGAGGGAGATTGCTGGTGAAGGGTCCGTGGGTGACCAAAAGTTATTACGACAATCCCGAAGCCACGGCGTCCACGCAGTACAACGGCTGGTTTGACACGGGCGACATTGCCACCATGAACGCGGAAGGCTTCATGATGATTCAAGACCGCGCCAAAGACCTGATCAAATCGGGCGGCGAGTGGATCAGCAGCGTGGACCTCGAGAATGAACTGATGGGACACCCAGCCGTCAAAGAGGCAGCCGTGATCGGACTGCCGCACCCAAAATGGGACGAGCGCCCGCTTGGTGTGATCGTGCTGCGTGAAGGCTCGAGCGCAAATCATGAAGAGTTGAACTTGCATTTGGCGAAGAAATTTGCCAAGTGGATGCTGCCCGACGATTACGTGTTCACCGACAAAATTCCGCTCACCACCACTGGAAAATTCCTAAAACGAGCGCTTCGAGATCAGTTTAAAGACCATAAATTACCAGGCGCGTAAACCCAATCAAGCACGAACCTCGAGATTTTTAAATCTCGAGGTTTTTTTGTGCAATACAGCACTTTACACAATGTTCGAAGCGATCCCGCCTGCGGGGTGCTTTTTTACGAGCAAAAAGCGCGTCCACGAATATGAAACCCGCTTTAAATCTGAATTTAACGGGTGAAAGAGAAGAAATTGAGCAGCATGAGCATTGATTCAAACTGGTCACTGGGTTCATTTGAGGAACCATTAAACCTCAAAAAGCTTGGAGATCGAATGGTGAACGTGTACTGAATCCCGCGATGGACTGTCAAAATGCAAACGTAATCCATCTGAACATTGGTCTTTTTCCAGCGCTTGGTCAGTTGAAAAGACACACGCAACGCCAACCGAGAACCCAGTTTACTGCGATTGTATACGATCCGATGAACCGTTTTGGACATCAAGTGCAAGTGCAAATCGGTCACTTTTTGAAGCGCTGCAAGGTTTTGGGTTGTGGTTTCTCGAACGCCAACGATGGCATATTGCCCCACGTCAATCGAGTAACCGACGCCATAGGCGGTTCTGACATGTAAAACCTGGAACTTTGATTCGAGCGGGACATCAAGCATCCCCTGTGTGGGAACAAATTGCACGAAATTGTAGCGCCGATTTTTGATCGGAATATCGCCACATGCCGCTCGAGAAAATCCGATCACCGCACAGAACGCGATAGCGGTCATCATCAACAAGCGTATGTTCATGTTAATACTGTACATCAGTTCTCGAAATTTGGGGTCGGTTGGAGTGTTAGGCTTCAGCATGTTTTTCAACCTAGCACTGATCGGCTTTGGCAACGTCAACCGCGCTCTGGTTGGCTTCCTCGAGTCCAAAAAAACCGAACTCGAACAAAAGTACAACCTCGAGTACCGCGTGACTGGCGTGATGACGCGGCGTTTGGGCTGGCTGGCGGACGCAAACGGTTTGGACACAAACGCGCTTCTCGAGGGGAAACCAATATCCAGCAGTATTTCAGGTGATCTTCAATCCTGGCTCGAGGCGTCTGAAGCGAACGTGTTGTTTGAAGCCTCGAGTCTCGAGCCGTTCACGGGACAACCCGCAATTGATTACATAAGAACGGCGCTCGAGTCTGGGTGTCATGTGGTCAGTGCCAACAAAGGACCTGTGGTTCACGCGGCAAAAGAGCTTCACAATTTGGCACAAGCTCGAGGTCTAAAATTTCGGCATGAGGCGAGTTTTATGGGTGGCAGCCCGATTTACAGTTTGTTCCGCGAAACGCTTCCAGCCGCGAGCATCAGACGCTTTCGGGGCTTACTGAACAGCACCACCAGCACGGTCTTGCAAACCATCGAGGCAGGCTCGAGCTTTGAGGAGGGCATCAAACGCGCCCAGGAGGTTGGCATTGCCGAAACCGACCCGAGTTTTGACGTGGACGGTTGGGACAGCGCCGTCAAGGTCTGCGGCTTGGCAAACGTGCTGCTGGGGACGCAACTTGATGTGACCAAACTCGAGCGTGTCAGCATTCGTGACCTTGAAGTGACCGAAATTCAGGAGGCGGCTCGAGCGGGAACACCCATTCGACAGGTAGCGTTTATTGATGTGCTCGAGACTGGACTGCGGGCTGGAGTCAGGCATGAAAAAATTGGGTTCAATGACCCGTTACGCGCCACTGGCACAACCAATATTTCACACTTCGAGTTGGATGTGCTGCCAGGGTTGACCATCACAACCCACAACGCCGGCGCAAAAGAAACGGCTTACGACATGCTGGCGGACTTCATCAACATCTGTAAATTTTAACCCTCGAGTTTTTCAAACCAACCCAGACCCTCGAGTACCTTTTCCCTGGAAATGTGGGCATGGTTCGTCAACTCGAGCATCAACGCTTCAACCCGTTCATCGTCAGGCTCGAGTTCGCGCAATTTTTGCCAGAGTGTGTTTCGTTTCTCGAGGTATTCGCGGTTGTTCATGGGTGTTTGAATTGATCGGGTTTAGTTTGGTCGTGGTAGGTCTTGATGATCGCAGGAATCTCGAGAGGATTGTCGATGATTTGCATCAGGTGAATGTCGTCGGCGTGGATAAAACCACCCGTGACCATCTGCGTCTTCATCCAATCCAACAAGCCAGCCCAGTAACTCGAGCCAAACAAGATAATCGGGAATGGTTTGACTTTTTTGGTTTGAATCAGCGTGAGGCATTCGGCAAGTTCGTCGAGCGTGCCAAAGCCGCCTGGCATACAGACAAAGCCGCTCGAGTATTTGACCAACATGACCTTGCGGGCAAAAAAATGCTCGAAGGTCATTGATTTGGTCAGGTAAGGATTGATTTTTTGCTCGAAAGGCAGTTCGACATTCAAGCCGATACTCTCACCGCCAGCCTCAAACGCGCCCTTGTTGGCGGCTTCCATGATGCCAGGACCACCGCCCGTCACCACGGCAAATCCTGCTTGTGCCAGGGCTTTGCCGACGGTTTCGCCCTGCAAGTATTCTGCTTGCGTCGGTTTGGTCCGCGCCGAGCCAAACACGGTCACGGCAGGTTTCTCGAGTTCGTTCATCATTTCAAATCCCGACGCGAATTCGCCCATGATCCTGAACATTCTCCACGAATCTTTTGCCATGCGGTCTACCAGGTAACTCATGATTGCTCCTTTGGTTTGAGACCATCTTATGATGTTTGGCATGGAAAACAATTCTCCACTTGTTTTTGCGGCGTGGTTGCTCGAACATCTTGATTGGGTCAAATTGGTCGATGTGCGGTTTGCGCTCGGAAAACCCGATTTTGGACTTGAGGCGTATCAGGCTGGGCATCTTCCTGGTGCGGTGTTTCTCGATCTCGAACTCGATCTGTCCAGTCCAGTTCGAGATGATCGGGTCGGTGGTCGTCACCCCCTGCCGAATCCCGAAAAACTGGCGCAAAAACTCTCGAGCCTTGGCATTGGTGACCCGGGTTTTGTGGTGTTTTACGATGACCCGAGTTCTGGGCAAGGTTTTTACGCGGCGCACGGCTGGTGGTTGCTGCGTTGGCTTGGACATGACAAGGTGGCGGTGCTGGATGGCGGACTTCCAGCTTGGCTGGCGGCTGGCGGGAAACTCGAGACTGTCACAACCCCAACTTCGAGTGAGGCGTTTACGGCTCGAGTTCGACCTGAAATGGTGGTTGATGCCGATCAGGTGGCATCCAGAAACTCGAGCACCACATTGCTGGATTCTCGAGCCGCACCGCGCTACCGAGGCGATATTGAGCCGCTCGATTGGAAGGCAGGGCATATTCCTGGCGCGATCAACATGGACTGGGCGGATGGTTTAGATTCAACAGGCAAGTTCAAAACTCCACTCGAGCAACAAGAACGATTTTTCAAACTCGAGGATTCAGAAGAGGTTTTGGTCTACTGCGGAAGTGGGGTCAGCGCAGGCGCGAACATGCTGGCGCTCGAGCTGGCTGGTGTGAAAAATACAAAACTTTATGCGGGAAGTTGGTCAGACTGGGTTTCAAACGCAGACCGTCCTGTCACCCTCGGCAGCGAAGCGGGTTAGAGTGATTTCATGCCCCTCAATGAACAATGGCTATCGTTTGACGTGGACAACCAACGCTGTCACGGCATGTTGCATCTGCCGCTCGAGCCTCTCGAAAAACCTGTTCCGTGCGTCTTGATGCTGCATGGTTTCACGGGTCAAGCCCTCGAGCCACACCGCTTTTTTGCCCACATCGCCAGGGCTTTCGCCGCAAACGGCATCGCCGCATTTCGCTTCGATTATCGCGGCAGTGGCAACTCTGAGGGTGATTTTTCTGAGATGACCGCGCAGCGCGAAGTTCAGGACGCTCGAGCGGCGTTGCGTTTACTCGAGACTCGTGCAGATTTAGACCGTGCCAGGTTTGGTTTGCTGGGGCTTTCAATGGGCGGCATGGTGGCGGCGCTCACGGCTGGATTGGAACCGTTCAAAGCCTTGAGTTTGCTCGCGCCAACCAAGCCGCAGCACATGCTCGGGGTTGTCCGTCAAGCCAAATCCGAGTCCGAAATTGATGCCTTGTTCGACTCCGAATTTGCTGGAACTCAATTTCCGCCCGTGATTCGTTTCAACTCGAGGCGCAAAGTGCTCGATTTTGGCGGCAATCCAGTCTCGAGCGGATTTTTTAAGGGCTTGCTCGGGTTGGATTCGGTCAAAAGTGCCGCGACGCATCAAGGCGCGAGTGTCGTGATTCACGGTTCGGACGACCTGACTGTACCCGTGGCGATTGGACAAGAGTACGCCCATGCCCTCAAAACCAGGTTGCTCGAAATTGCTGGCGGAAATCACACGTTTGATGATCTCGAGCACCAAAATCAAGTGATACAGCAGCTTCTCGGGTTTTACGGCTCGAGCTTGTAAAAATAAAATGCAAAAACCCCGAATTGCTTCGGGGTTTTTCTTCTGGTTGCAGGGACAAGATTTGAACTTGCGACCTTCGGGTTATGAGCCCGACGAGCTACCAGACTGCTCTATCCCGCGACGCTTGTCAAGTTAGGCTGCTTGCCGCTTTCAACTTATTTAATATAGCAGAGTCATCCAAAGAGTACAACCCCCAAATTTAGGCGTGTCTCTGGGATAGGCAATTAGTGCGGAAAACAGGGTTGATAACTGGTTGTATATTAGGTACAAGCTTTCGCCGATCGCCAGCTTCTCACACAGCTACTGGGCTACAGACACCATGCAGATATTGATTATTGAAGACGAAGTTGAAATTGCGGACCTGCTTCAGCTCTATTTAGAAAAAGAAGGCTTTACCTGCCGGGTCTGCCGGGACGGAATCAATGCGCTGGTCGTTTTTCAGGAAATGCAGCCGGACTTGGTGATTTTGGACCTGATGCTTCCGGGACTAGATGGTCTGGAAGTCTGTGCCCGCATTCGTCAAAAGCCCGGTCTTAAGGATCCCTACATTCTAATGCTGACCGCAAAAGGCGAAGAACTCGATCGGATCATTGGTCTATCGACTGGGGCCGATGATTATATGGTGAAACCCTTCAGCCCCAAGGAACTCGTCGCCCGTGCCCGCGCATTATTAAGACGATCGCTGAGACAAGGCGGCCAAGGCAACAGTTATCAAACCGCTAGCTTTACCTTAGATCTCGACCAACGATCGGTATCTCGCCATCTCAA
>JANXTZ010000076.1 GCA_025352125.1 Deinococcales bacterium
TCTGGGGCGCGAATGCCCGTCAGGTGCTTGATTATGAGCAAGAAGCGAAACCGAATTTGACGAGGGCATCGCTTTGGCAGAATGGGCAGGTTAGGGTAACTGTAATGGGCATGAAATCATTCTATATCAAACCACTACCCGTATTTCTCAAATTTAACAGTTGCACTTGTTGATTCTAGGCATGGTTTAATTGGTGTTCGACTTGTCCCTTCAACTTGAGCGCTCGATTGAAAAGTTGTAATCCCCAAACTTAACAATAAACCGACCAGAACAGTATTTCTGAATAATGTTGGCATGGTGTACACTCCTGTCATTCCTGCACTAATCACGTGGGGTTGACCCAGATCGACCAGTGCTTTTTGCAGGGCTTCGGTTTGTGAAAAACCCTGTGTTTGGTACTTCCAGGTTTTGTGGGCAATGTGTGACTCGAGTTCCATGCGCACGGTGCGTTTTTGTGCGCCCCATAAACTCCATGTGGCAAGCCTTAAGAATCGCTCGAGGTCGGTCATGATTGCGTGCGTAAGCCTTGGACGGCGTGGCTGAATTTGTCAAATTCTTGTTGCTTTTGCGTTAGGGTTTTCTGTCCCTGTTCGGTAATCGTGTAGTACCGACTGGGCATTCCCCCGCGTGGACTGGGTTTGAAGGCGGCAGTGACCAGTCCTTGAACGGTCAGGCGGTGCAGTGCGGGGTAGACGCTACCTTCTTTAAATTCAAAGTAGCCGTTCGTTCGTGCATTGGCTTCTTCGATAATCTCGAGTCCGTACATTTCACCGTGTTCGATGATGGTCAATAAGATTAAGTCGAGGTTGCCTTTGAGTAGGTTCGCGTCCATGTTGTTCCTTTTATATGCCTCGAGCGTCTAGATCGCTGGAGGGGGATTCTTGATTTGGTTGTACACCCAAGTCATAGTTATCCTAGACATATTGTTAACCTAGAGGTATAGGTATGTCAAGTGTCTATTTTGGGCAATATTTTCCTTTTGCGTTTAAAAGTAAAATAGCGACCATCACTAATAGAGAAAAGGAAAATAACATAACCGACTAAACCCACTTTGTCAGCCTCGAGACAGCCAAACCCCAAACTCGAGTTTTCCTCAAAAACCGTACAGATACTTGCAATTTATGCTAAAATTCTGTACAGAAAAAGAGGTCATCATGCCCACCACCTGGAACCTCGAGCAAGCCCGAGCGCACTTTAGCGAACTGGTCGAACGCGCCCAAAATGGCGAGACGCAACTGGTCACAAAACACGGTCAACCTGCGGTGTACATCATCGCGGCGCATCAATTAAAACATGCCAAAATTGCGGGCGCAAAAAGTCTTTGGGATGTCTTAAAAACCGCGCCACGCAGCAGCGAAGACCTGTTCGAGCGCGATTCCAGCCCCGCTCGAGAGATTGACTTGTGAACAATCAAACGCCCGAAGTCTTGGGGTATTTGCTGGATACCAACGTTATCTCTGAGGGCATGAAACCCGAACCTGACCCGCAAGTGCTGGCTTGGATGCAAACTACACCAACCAGCAGCCTGTACCTATCGGTCATCACCACTGGCGAAATCGTGCGCGGCATCACCAAACAAAACGGCAGCAAACGCGGCAAGCAACTGGAAAACTGGCTCGAGCAAGATTTAATCCCCAATTTTGAAGGTCGAATCTTGCCAATCATCGAAGCGGTTTCTCGGGTTTGGGGCGAACAATACGCTCGAGCCGTGGCAACTGGGTTCACACCGCCTTTGATGGATTCTTTGTTGGCGGCAACGGCAACACATCACGGTTTGATTTTGGTGACGCGAAACACCCAAGACGTGGCAATGCTTTCTGTAACAACATTGAATCCTTGGATCACTGAAATTTAAACGTTGCCAAATCTAAAATGTCTCTCGAGGTTCTCTTTCCCTTGCTCAACCCCCAGCATCCTGATATAGTCTTCATTCGCGCCACTTTCCGTGGCGGATTTTTGCTGGACTTTAAGGAGGTGAATTATGGTGAATTACGATTTGAACGTTATTCTCAACCCAAGCCTGGACGCTGCACAACTGGCAGTCGAAAAGGAATACATCGAGAACGCAATCAAGAACGCTGGTGGTACTATCGTCACACTCGACGAGTGGGGCAACCGTCGCATGGCGTACCACATCAAGAAGGACCGTGAAGGGTACTACTTGATTTACAAACTCGAGATGGCAGCCGATCAAACCAACGCGATTCAAACGAGCTTGCGCTTGCGCGATCACGTTAGGCGTTTGTTGGTGGTGCGTCAACGCCCCGAGTGGAAAACAAAGAAGGAGAAGTAAACCTTTTTTGATTCTCGAGAGAGTATCCGCAGGGCATCAAGAATTGTCGGTTTTGGCAGTGACTAGGTTTTCAATGGCGCTCTCGAGCGCAAGGAGTGAGTTATGGCGAGAGGCTTAAATCATGTTTACTTGCTGGGGGCGCTCGCGCGTGACCCAGAACTTCGTTACACCCCAAGCGGGATGGCGGTACTCGATCTGGTCGTGGCTGGCGATGACAACATTGTTGGGAATGACGGGAAACCTCGAGTCTTGCCGTGGTATCACCGCACGAGTTTGCTGGGGAAGCAAGCCGAGGGCGTTGCCGATCAACTGAAAGCAGGCGATCCTGTGATGGTTGAAGGGGCGCTCGAGTTTCGCACCTGGGAAACCCCCGAAGGGGCAAAACGTTCGCAAGTCAGCGTGAAAGCACTGCGCGTCGAGGCGGCACTTCCCGGCAATCGCATGGAGGTTACAACTCGAGATTCGCAAGGTGGATTCAGACTGACGAATGCGTTGAACGAAGTGGTTTTGATTGGCAACCTCACCCGTGACGCAGAACTACGTTACACACCAGCCGGTGATGCCGTCACCACCGCCTCGGTTGCCGTGAACGAATCTTGGAAAGACAAGACCGGAAACTGGCAAGAAAAAACCCATTTCATTGAGGTGAACTTATGGCGCGAACTTGCGGAAACCGCAGGCGTGCTGAAAAAAGGCGATCCAATCATGGTCATGGGCAGGCTCGTCAACGAGTCCTGGACGGACAAAGAGGGCAATAAACGCAACTCGACAAGGGTTGAAGGACGTAGAGTCGAAGCCCTTTCTCGCGGTCCCGGCAGCACTGGCAGCGCTGGGATCACCTCTGGATCGAACCGTCAAGCCTTCGGTGACGTTCCAGGGCGCTCGAGCGTCGCAGCACCACGCAACTCGAGCGCAGGGTCCCGTGCGGGATTGGACATTGACGCAGGCTTACAAGATTTCCCGCCAGAAGAAGATTTACCGTTTTAAGGCGTTAAACCTTTAGAACAGTCTAAAAAACTTCACCCCCTTTTTTATTGGAGACACAACTTATGGCACGAGAAGAACGCAAAACCACGGGCAACAGCCGTGACCGCGATGACAAAAAACCACGCGGCAACGGCAAAGGTCCAAAACGTCCACGCAAGCCAAAAGTAGACCCGTTCAAGACGGGCGAACTCGAGGTCACGGACTACCACGACGCGAAAATGTTGCGCCGCTTTATTTCTGATACCGGTAAGATTCTGCCGCGCCGCCGCACGGGTGTCAACGCCAAGAATCAACGCCGTCTGGCTCTGACCATCAAACGCGCACGCCAGATTGGTCTGCTGCCGTTCATGGAGAAGTTGGTGCGCCGATGAAAATCATTCTGCTCGAGCCAGTCGCCAAGCTTGGCACGACGGGTAACATCGTCGAGGTCAAAGCCGGTTACGCCCGCAACTATCTCATGCCGCGCGGCATGGCAGCCACGGCAACCGCCGCGAACCTCAAAAACCTCGAGGCTCAAATTCGCAGCAAAGTCAAAAAGCTCGAAAGCCAAAAGACCGAAGCCGAAAAGCTTGCCGGTCAATTTGCCGAGTTGGTTGTGGAACTCAAAGCCAAAGCCGGTGAGGGTAAAATTTACGGCGCGATCACCAATCAAATGGTGGCTGACGCTGTGGAACAACAAACAGGTCTTGCCATTGACCGTCGTAAGATTGACATGGGCAAAGCCATCAAGGATTTGGGCGAGTACGAAGTGGTGTACAAACCACATCCTGAAGTGCCAATTCCTTTAAAGTTAAACATCACCGCGCTCTAAATCTCGAGTTTCAGAATTTCGTTGGGGATGGTTTTACACTGTTCCCAACGTTTTTATTTTCTATCAACGAAAACCTGGTTTTTTATGAAATCTCTCTCATTTTGATTCTTATAGACTTATTCCATGCGCTTTTTCTGGATACTTTGTCTATGGTTTTTCACATTTGCTCAAGCTGCAAATTTGCAAGATGTCGTACCACTCAAAAAATGGCAGGGAGAAGAGTGGGTCAATTCTGAAACCACGAAATTCAGCGCAGATGCACGATTTGCGGCTGGTCTGGATCATGGCACTGTTATCGTGATTGATTTAGAAAAACGTAAAAAAGTGTTTCGAGTTGGTGAAATGACACAAGAGGTTAATTCACAACTTAGCGATACTATTCAATGGTTCGGTTTTTCTCCTAAAAAGGCAACAGAACATGAATGGTTTGTCGTCCAAAGTTATTCACGCTTACGAGCTTGGGATTGGGAAACAAAAAGTCTTATATTTGAATCCATCGCAAATAGAAAATATCCTTATTTAGGCGGTCTAGTATTTCTCGAGGAATTTATCGTCGCACAACGTTGTGCCAACAATGACCACATAGGATGTCATATTTATCTGATTAGCCATGATGGCAAAGAAGAAGAATGGGAAAATGGAATTAATTTCGGAGTATTATACGAGCAGCAATCATACATGGCTGGAAATAAATTTATTTTAGGAATCGGTTTAGATGAAAAGTCTTTCAATATACACAATTATACAGACTCAAACGGTGATTTCGAGGTGTTTGACGGGTTTGCAAAGAAAATTATTGCACTTTCTATTTTCCCAAACAAATCTAAAATTGCCAGCTTAGATACTTACGGAAGTGTTAAAATTTGGGATATTAATATGCAAAAAAAATTTGTAGAGCTGCAAGACCCAAAAACAGACAAAAAACGAGCGCACTACATCGCAGAATCACTTTCTTTTTCACCAGACGGTAAGTATTTATTCACTACCAGTAAATCTGAAACTCGAGTTTGGGATTGGCAAAACAATATTTTGTTAAAAACCATGAAATTTGGTTCACTGCCAATATTTTCAAGTGATGGCAAAGTCATGATCCATGCAGAAGCAGAAAATATTGTTTTTCTTCGTTTAAATGATTTTCAAGAGATTAAACGTTTAAAATCACATTTACGTCGCGTTTACCCTAAAGCCATTTCAGAAGATGGAAAACGTTTGGCAAGCATGTCACTTGATGGTACGCTCAAAATTTGGGATTTAACAAAAAATTTACCAGTTCAAACTTTTGGTTTGTACAAGTATTCAGTGGTAAGTGACATGGGCAATGTAATTGGCGTTGCTCGAGGTGACGGCATAATGCAATTTTCAGAAACCTTCTCAGGTAAATTGCTTTCTAAGATTTCAATTGGTTCTGAATATGGTGAAAAAAAGCTAGTTCTTAGCCCCGATGGTCAATATCTAGCTTATGGTGAAATCACATATAACCACGGAATTAATGACAGGTGGGTTTCCTCAACCAGATTACGGGTTTGGAATACAAATACAGGTCAACTTCTATGGAAAAAAATGAATGTGCCAAGTGGTGAGATCATTTTTCAAACATCAGGCAAAAATTTTACAACCTCAGGAAAAATACTAGATAATGATATTAAAATTACTAATTTTAACACTCAGACAGGAAGAGAATTATTTTTACGTATGATCGACATGCAAAGTATAAAAAATGTAAAATTAAAAACCCCAGAGTTTAAGTTTTTGCACTATGAAAAAAATGTTCCAAAAGTAATTATTACAGATACACTGAACAGCAAAATCGGTGATTATTCTTATTTGTATAACTTGAGAACCAAGGAAATTGAACAAAAGTTTGACGTAAAAACATTCTGCCAAATCACCAGTCAGAATAATTTATACCGTCGTTTAACTTGTACCCACAATCCTAACCAGTATTTTGAATTTAAGATTGCTACTGATAAATGGATTTTTTCGCCTGAAAATATTTGGGAAGAGTCAAGTTCAGGACGAACTCAGGTGTTTGATCGTGTTCTCGTTCGCGTAAAAAAGAATAGTTTAAAAATAACATTTATTAGCCTACTTCCATTAGACTTATTTGACACTCAATTTCCAACACCTCCAACATTATTGCGTTTTTCTGCGGATAATCGCTTTTTGTTTCATCACGGCAACGGTAGCATTCAGATGTACGGCACACCAAATTTTGATCCAGTGTTTTAAAACAAAACTCAAGCCTTACCCACCAATTGCAACCATCGTCCGTTCCCGAATCTTGGGCAAAATATCCCCCATGCGTTCTTTTCGATGCGCCGCCTCGAGCAGCACATCAATAATGCTTTGAATTGAGTTGGTTTTCGTTAGGTTTACCACACATTTCAAAAATCAATCTGCCCCAAATCCCTCGAGCCATGCAAAACCCGAACAATTTCTACGCCATCTGCATTGGGTCGGTAAAAAATCACGTATCGTGCAAACACAAAACTGCGAACATGACCAGGAAGCTCGGGGCGAACACGTCCCAATGCTGGCATGTCCGCCAAAATTTGGCACTGACTTTCTACACGCTCGAGCCACAATTCAGCTTGTTCTAAACTGGTTTGTAAAATGTACGAATACGTTTGTGCAAGGTCTTCTTGAGCCAAAGGGCGCAGTACAAAGAAAGCCATTTATGTTAACGATTCTGAGCAAGATTACGAATAGTTTCTTTATCAAATGGTACAGGTTCATCACTGTCCAAACCCGCTTGCACATCTCGGCGCAAAGCACTTAATTTGATGGCTTCAAAGCGTTCAGTTTCCTCGAGCAACCGCAACGCCTCACTCATGACTTCCGAAGCCGATTGATACCGTCCTGAAGCAATTTTTTCTTCGATCAGCATCTCGAGTTGTTTGGAGAGTGCAATCGTCATGGGCTTAAATTAGCACAAAAAAAATTATCCACCAATTGCCACCATCGTGCGTTCCCGAATCTTGGGCAAAATATCCCCCATGCGTTCTTTTCGGTGCGCCGCCTCGAGCAGCACGTCAATGATGCCCTCTATCGGGTTTTGCGAATCGAACGCCGCGCCAGCGTCCAGTTCGCGGTCGGTTAACAAACAAGCCCGTACTTTGCGGTCTGCGGTCAAGCGCATTCTCGAGCAAGCGCCGCAGAATGGTTCTGAGATTGGGTTGATAAAACCGATGCTGCCTTGCGACCCCGCAATTTTGAAGACTCGAGCGGGACTGCTGGGGTCGGTGGGGACTACCTCGAGCGTGCCAAATTCTTGTTCGATCATGGCTTTGGCTTCCGACCCTGGCAGGAACGCGTTTTTGTACACCTCGAGTTGTGAGTTGTTCAGGTGCATGTATTCGATAAACCGCACGTGCAAGGGTTTCTCGAGTGAAAGTCTTGCCATATTAATAATTTCATTGTCGTTGATGCCGCGAATGCTGACGGCGTTGATTTTGACGGGGTGCAGGTTTAATTCGAGCGCGAGGTCTATCGCGTCGAGCACCACTTTCACGTCTCCTCCACCGGTGGCTTTGGCGAACACGGTTTGGTCGATGGCGTCCAGGGAGATGTTGACGCGGTTTAAGCCTGCCTCGAGCAGTTCTTTGTGTCGGCGACGAAACAGTGTGCCGTTGGTGGTGATGGCAATGTCTTTGATGCCTGGGGTGGCGGCGGCGTTCGCCATCATTTCGGGCAGTTCTTTGCGCAGCAATGGTTCGCCGCCCGTGAACCGTGCGGCGTCCAAGCCGAGCAGTGCAGAGGCGCGAACAAAATGGTCCACATCGCGCACACTGAGCACGCCAGCGGGTTCTGGGTGCGTGTGACCGAGCGGGTCGCAGTAGGTGCAGTGGTAATTGCAACGCGGTGTGACCGAAATCCTCAGGTCACGAATGATGCGCCCAAAACGGTCAATCAGGGCATTGGGAATTAGGGACGTGGACGGCTCGAGGTTCATGAATACGTTATTCTAAGCGATTGAATCTCGAGTGCGAGTCGTGCGGGTGACATTTCAAACATTCAGTGCCGTTTCGAGTTTTGCCCTCAACACTGGTTCGGGTTGCCCGAGTTTGGCTTGTACGTCTGGGTATTTGATGATGTTGAACCTCGAGTTGCGCTGGGCTGGAGTAAATCCAGCGTCGTTGATGTGGCGGATGATCTCACGTTCGGTCACGCGCACGCGGTCGTGACCGCCGGCTTGACTGACCACATTTTCTTCCATCATGGTGCTGCCAAAATCGTTCGCACCGTAAAACAAGCCAACCTGTCCGACTTTAAACCCAAGAGTTGGCCACGACACTTGAATGTTGGAAATGTTGTCGAGCGCCAGCCTCGAGACGGCGAGATTGCGCAGGTATTCGTGGGCACTTGCGCCTGGGGCTTTGCCGTGAAGGCGGGTGTGCTCGGTTTGAAGCGTCCACATGGCAAAACCAGAAAAACCGTTGCCGCCATGAAACTCGAGGGCGCGGTCTTGTTGGTCGCGGATTTTGATCATGTGACGGGCGCGTTGGCTCAAAGTTTCGCCAAACCCGATGACCATTGTGGAAATGGTGTACAAGCCTAGACCTTGCGCAACATCGAGAATTCTGAACCAATCGGCGCTGGGAATGCGGGCGGGCGCAGCCTCGAGCCGCACGGCGTCCTCGAGAATCTCGCCGCCAGCGCCAGGCAGACCATCCAAACCAGATTCTTTCATGCGGGTGATGATCTCGAGCGCATCAAGCCCCGTGATTTTCTCGAGTCCAAGGATTTCCTCTGGACTGAAGGCATCAATTTTGATGGTCGGGTGGTGTTTTTTCAGGAATTGCAGCATCTCGAGATACCAGGAAAACGGCAGGGCTGGATTCACGCCGCCCTGAAGCAAGATTCGAGTGCCACCGATTTCCTCGAGTTCGCTGACTTTTTGCGAGATTTGCTCGAAAGACAGGGTGTAGGCGTCGCCCTGGCGTGGGGTGCGGTAAAAGGCGCAGAAGTTGCAGCCGACGTTGCAAATGTTGGTGTAATTGATGTTGCGGTCAATCAAATACGTGACAACATCGGGGCGCGTTTTGGCGAGGCGCATTTGATGCGCGGCACTTGCCAGATCGGGCAGTGGCAGGTGGTACAACGCGACGATTTCTTCGAGGTTAAGCCTCGAACCTGAAAGGGCTTTATCAAGCGAATCCATGAGAGAATGTTACGCCTGCCAGTCACTCAAGAACAGGTACACAACACCCGAAGTTGTGTTTTTGACCGCAAAGTTCGGTTAAGATTGAGGCTCGAGGTGAAAACATGAAAAAAATTGGAATCGCGGTTCTTGTATTGTTGTCATGTGTGGCACTGGCTCAAACCCAGAAGAAAGTGATTGCGTCTGGTTACGCTTGCCAAACCAAAAGCATTTTTAAAGCGATGTATGCCCTCAAAGACAGCAAGGCTCGAGACAAAAAATTGGCACCGAACATTAAAAGTGGCAATTGCGTGAATCTTAAAAAAGGCGATGCCGTCACGCAAACGGGAACAAGTTTTGTCGATGATCTGGTGAAAATCAAATACTCGAGCAAGCCAAACGAATACTGGACTTCCAGCGAATTTCTGAATTGATTTAAACTTGCGAGTCAAACATGGCTGGCAAGTCAATTTCTTTGATGACCGTGCGCCTTGAAGTCTCGATTACAGATCGAGTTAGGCGCACGATATCATTTGGTGGAATCAAATCTTCACGCTCGAGATTCCCAGACCAGGCGATGCTGCCAGGATTGATGATGGTCACGCCAATCTTTTGATCTCTCAAATGCTCGCGCAAGGCATGGGCAACACCGCGCAAACCAAATTTACTGGCAGAATACGCCACCTCGGGCATGGCGGCATTTTCCACACCGTTGATGCTGCCAATCAAAATAATTTTCGGGTTGCTCGAGGTTTTCAGTTTTGGCAGTAAGGCTTGGGTCAGTAAAATCGGCGCAATCAGGTTCAGCTCGAGCACGGCGCGGGTTTCGGCTTCAGTAACCTTCTCGAAGTGATAACCACTCGAGAATGCCCCGCCCTCCCAGATGCCGGCATTGTGAATCAGCACGTCCAAATCTGAAACGCCCTCAGCAATCTTGGCATGAATCCCAGCGCTCGAGAGGTCGGCTTTGATCCAGTGACGCTTTACACCATCCTCGAGTGACAAACTTGGGGGTGAATTCCTCGAGACCAACCAGAGGGTGTCGTTGGGCTTTCCTAGCTCTCGTGCGAAGGCATCGCCCAGACCTCGAGATGCGCCCGTGATCAAGATGTTCATGCCTTGATATTAAATGATTTTCATCCGTGCATCGGTTTGGTTTCAATCGTGTTCAATTGATTCAACGTTGCCAGCAATGCCTGCACTTGGTCTGGATTAAATAAACCATTGATGCCCTGGGTATGAATGTCGGTAAACGGCGCTTCAAACAAGGCTTGCTGAGTCATTGTGCCGTTGTGGGTTAAGGCATCAATGATGAAATTGACAAACAAAATCTGGTCGCTCGAGAAGGTTTTGCCGTCCAAATACGTGCCAAAAGCGGTTTTGGCTGCCGCTCGATCCAAACCAACCAGACTGCGAATAAACCGCCCCAGGTTGTTCTGGGTGCCGTAAGCCCATTCAAAGGTGGCTCGAGATTCGAGTTCTCGGGCGCTGAACAAAAATTCTTCGAGGCTACGCAAATCGGCTTGGGTCAGTGGTTGCGCGAGTCGTAATTTTTGAATCAGTGGGTGTTTTAAATGCGCGTGGATGAAAGCCTCAACTTTTTTGTGGTACGCCTCGCGGTCAATGTTGATGTCGAGCGCGTTCAACGCCAAAGCTTCAGGGCTTGCGAATTGATCTTCAAAGTCTGTCTCGAGTCTGGCGGCACGTTCTTGGGTATCAATTAAGGTCATCAACCCGCGCAGGCGCAAACGCACATCCTCGAGGGTTGAAGCGCTGGCGTTCGCCCAGAATACTGGAGTTTGAACGTCTTGAATCAGGGTTAGATTTTGTTTGATTTGCGGCACGTTGCGTTTGCGCTCGAGTCCAGCACAAAGCGCCTGAATTCGGTTCTGCACCCCGCTTCGAGGTGTAGCCTCGAGAATGCCCAGGGTTGCTTGAAAAACAAGTGAGTCAAAGCGTTTGGCGTTCTCGTCGTTGTCAACAATCGCGGTTGGCAAGCTCGAGAGTTGCGTTTTGATGTCCCTGGCATCTAGGCGTGAAAGTGTATTCCAAGCGTCACGGCTCGAGAAGCGTTCGATCAGTTCGAGGTGAGGGCGCACCAAGAAATTGTTTTGCGGCATGGCACAAATTCGGTCAAACAAAACACTGGCATGGTAACCATGCAAATCTTGCGCGTCTTGGTCGTCGGTCAAAGGCTGGAGGACTTGCAGCACATCCACCCGCAGCTTGAACAAACGTTGCTCGAGCGATTCGCCCAATCTGGCTTCAATGCCTTTTGGGTGGGCGTTGAAAAACTCGAGGTTGCCACAAAAATCGAACAACGCAAATTGGGTTTTGTGTTGTCCCGTGCCAAAAATGTTTTCGCTCAAACGCGTGCCACGTCCGAGCATTTGCCAGAATTTGGTTTTGCTCTGCACGCGTTTAAAAAACACCAGGTTAAGAATTTCTGGTACGTCAATGCCAGTGTCGAGCATGTCCACACTGATGGCAATGCGTGGCATTGGCGTTTCGCTGAATTGGTCAATTAACTGGTCGGCGCGTTCAATGTTGTTGGCGATCACCTGGGCGTACACGCCTGCCAGGTGCGGGTAATTGAGGTCAAACCGTTCTTGAATAAACTGCGCATGGGCGATGCTCTGGGCAAAAATGATGGTTTTGCCAAGCACGTCCTGACCCGAGACTTTTAAACCATGCGTCATGAGAGTCTCGAGCACTTGATCTACGGTGTCTTTATTGAACAACCATTTGTAGAGTTCGGTGTTTAAAATTTGTTCGCGTCGTCCACCGTGTTCTTCCCAGTCAATCTCGTCGTATTCTTGTTTTTCATCATCTGAAAGGTCGTCGTAACTGATGCCTTCGCGCAAGAATTTGGCTTGCACCCGAAACGACGCTGGCGGAACCAGAAAACCGTCCCGCACCGCCTGTTCTAAACCGTACTCGAAGACTGGCAGGTTGTCGTGCATGTCGAACAAACCATACGTGTTACGATCCACCTGGTCGCGTGGTGTGGCGGTCAAACCCAGCAGCATCGCGTCAAAATAATCAAAAATACTGCCAAAAGTGCTGTAAATACTGCGGTGCGCCTCGTCCACCACGATCAAATCAAAATGTCCAACCGTGAACGCCCCAGCCTCGAGTTGCCGCATCATGGTGTGATAGGTGCTTAAAACAACTCGAGCGCCAGTCGCATCTTTTTCTTCGACCAGATTCATGGCGTTCGCGGCGGGATAATGCCGTACAAACGCTTTTTTGGCTTGCCGCACCAGGGCGTTACGGTCTGCCAGGAAAAGCACGCGTTTGACCCAGTTGGCACGCATCAACAGTTCAATGAGAGCAATCGTGACCCTGGTTTTGCCCGTACCCGTCGCCATGACCAGCAACCCCTTGCGGTGAAAAGATTCCAGCCGATCTGAGAATTTACGAATCGCGGTCTGTTGATAGTACCGGTCGGCAATGCTTTGGTTGATTGCCACATCCTCGAGCTTCGTCGCCGTTTTGCGGCGTTGAACCATCAACTCTAGGTCGTCTCGGCTGTAAAAACCTTGCACGGTTCGCGGCGGGTAGCCACGCGCTTTGTCCCAAAGAAGTGTTTTAACGCCGTTGCTGTAAAAAATAACTGGCAAACGCCCGTATTGTTTCTCGAGCGCCAACGCATAATCGAGCGCCTGTTGTTGTCCAACCCGAGGATCACGCGAGGTTTTTTTCGCCTCGATGACCGCCAGCGGCAAACCGTCTTGTCCCCAAAGCACGTAATCTGCCCTGCCCGCGCTGGTGCTGACCTCGCGGATGTTGGAGGCGCTCAAATCCCAACCCGCCTCTTGGAGCATCAGGTCAATCAGACGTTCACGGGTTTGCGCCTCGGAGAACGGTGTGGAGATGCTGGACGGTGTTGAAATACCAGTTTGGAAGTTGGTGGTTTTACGATCCGCCATTTGTGCCCGCAACGCTACCAATTCTGCTTTAGCACTTGCCGATGCCGCACGCTCAATCTCGAGCGCATCAATCTTTTCTTTTAAAGCCTTCTCGAGCGTGAGTATTTCGCTCAAGGTTTTTTGTTGCACAGCTTCAAACGCGGGCGGCACAAGCGTTTCATCGAAGCTTGCCGGCAGAACTTGCGCGGCATTGGATCGGTAAACACCCGCAAACCAATGCAGCACCAAAAACAAATCCCGAAGCAGTGCCACCGCCTCGGAAACCGCAATATTTTTGGTGTCATGCGCCGCCGCATTGCCCTTTTTGCGAACCGTTTGCGCCAACAATATGACCCCATACGGCAGGTTTTTTTCAAACGCCGCCGACCCCATCAAACCGTTTAACGTCGTGTCATACGGTTTACTGAACGCAGGATCGTTCGCGTACAACCATTTGACCATCCCCTCGAGCGTGCGCCGTGCGTAAACACTCGAGACCCTGGCATCGGAAAGCGCGTTGCGTTCGGCAAGGCTTGCCTCTTCAAACAAGTTTGG